>NZ_AP027142.1:3062500-3733946 GCF_027925385.1 Methylocystis iwaonis | reverse complement strand
CAGGCTCGCGCAGCGCCGTTCTCGGCGGCGTGACCGGCGTTTTCGAAATGCCCAACACCACGCCGCTCACGACGGGCGAAGCCGAGCTTGCGGACAAGGTGGCGCGCGCGACGGACCGCATGCATTGCGATTTCGCGTTCTGGGTCGGCGGCACGCATCAGAACGCCAAGCACGCCGCAGAGCTCGAAAGGCTGCCGGGCGCGGCGGGCATTAAGGTTTTCATGGGCTCGTCGACGGGTTCGCTGCTCGTCGCCGACGATGAGGGCATTGCGCAGGTGCTCGCGCATACGCGCCGGCGCGCGGCCTTCCACAGCGAGGACGAATATCGCTTGAACGAGCGCAAGGAGTTGCGCGTCGAAGGCGATCCGCGTTCGCATCCTGTCTGGCGCGACGTCGAGACCGCGCTGCGCTCAACGCAGCGCCTGTTGAAGATCGCACGCGAGAAGCGCGCGCTGATCCATGTGCTGCATGTGACGACGGCGGAAGAGATCGAGCTTCTCTCGCATCACAAAGATCTGGCGAGCGTGGAGGTCACGCCCAATCATTTGACGCTCGACGCCAGCGCTTATGAGCGGATCGGCACGCTGGCGCAGATGAATCCGCCGGTGCGCGAGGCGCATCACCGCGACGCGCTGTGGGAAGGCTTGCGGCAGGGCGTCGTCGACGTTATCGGCTCGGATCACGCGCCGCATACGCTCGAAGAAAAGGCGCAGCCCTACCCCAAAAGCCCCTCGGGCATGACCGGCGTGCAGACGCTCGTGCCGCTGCTGCTCAACGCCGTGAACAATGGCAAGCTGACGCTGGCGCGCTTCGTCGATTTGACGAGCGCCGGTCCGCTGCGCGTTTTCGGCATGGCCGGCAAAGGCCGCATCGCCAAAGGCTACGACGCGGATTTCACTGTCGTGGACATGAAGCGGCGTGAGGTCATCCGCAATGAATGGATCGCCTCACGCGCCTGCTGGACGCCCTTCGACGGCGCGGAAGTCACGGGCTGGCCCGTTGGGACTTTCGTGCGCGGCGCGCGGGTGATGTGGGAGGGCGAGCTGGTGACGCCGTCGCGTGGCAAGCCGATACGGTTTCAGCAGGCGTTGTGACGAGCTGAAGCGCGCCTGAAGGCGCGCGGTCCAAAGCGGCGCCCGGACCGCGCGCCTTCAGGCGCGCCCTTGCTCACGCTGGCGCAAGAAGAAGACTGGTTTCGCTTCGCGCGACACCCTCGATTGACCTTACCGTCGACAGCACCCTGTCGAATTCCCCCAGATTGGCGACCTCGATCTCCGCAATGAGATCGTAAGCGCCATTGGTGCTGTAGAGCGCGTGAATCTCAGGCAGGCCGCGAAGCGCTTGCACCACGCGGCGGGTGCTCTTTCCGGCGACCTCGATCATCATGATCGCGCGGATGCGGTCGTCGTCGGCGACGCTTTTCAACCGCACGGTAAATCCCAGAATGACCTCGGACTCGATCAAGCGGTCGAGCCTGTTCTGCACCGTGCCGCGCGAGACGCCGAGCCGCTTCGCCAGCTCGGACAGCGAGGCTCTGCCGTCCGCCCTCAGCTCGGCGATCAAGCGGCGGTCGAGATCGTCCATGCCTGCGCCCCTGTCGAATTGCAGATAGCTTATGTCAATTTGCTCAATAAGCTACGATATTATGCATATGTTTGTGATTTTTATCGACGCCGGCCCTCCTTAACATCAGGCGCACGCCAAGGATGTTGGAGGCTTGCGTATGGTCACTTTTCTGAACGCCTCAGACGTGGCCAAGATTGTGCGCCGCGTCGGCCCGCGGCGTTTTTGGGAGCGTCTGGTCGAGGGGCTTCGCGACGACTTCCTGCGCTGGGATCGTTTCGACAAATGCGCGCGCTTCGCCAGCCATTCGCCCGGCGGCGTCATCGAGCTTATGCCGGTGAGCGACGGCGAGGTTTTCGCTTTCAAATTCGTCAACGGCCATCCCGGCAACACCCAGCTTTGCCTGCAGACCGTCGTGGCCTTTGGGGCGCTGGCCGACGTCGCGACCGGCTATCCGGTCTTCATGTCGGATATGACGCTCGCGACGGCCTTTCGCACGGCGGCGACGTCCGTTCTGGCGGCGCGCCATCTGGCGCGGCCGGGAAGCCGCACGATGGCGCTCATCGGCCTCGGCGCGCAATCGGAATTCCAGGCCTGGGCTTTCCACGAGGTTCTCGGCATCGACCGGCTGCGTATTTTCGACGTCGACGAAGAGGCCGCCGACAAGTTCGTATCCAACGTCGCGGGGTTTGGTCTCGGCATAACGCGTTGCGACAATGCGCGTCACGCGGCGCACCGCGCGGATATCGTCACGACAATCACGGCCGATAAGAAGCGCGCCACGATTCTGTCCGAGGACATGATTGCGCCCGGAACGCATATCAACGCCGTCGGCGGCGACTGCCCCGGCAAGACGGAACTATCGCGCGCACTGCTCCTACGCTCGGACATCTATGTCGAATATGCGCCGCAGACGCGGCTCGAGGGCGAGCTCCAGCAGCTCCCCGCCGATCATCCGGCCACTGAGCTGCACGAGCTTCTCGCCGGCCGCAAGCCGGGCAGGGCGTCCAAAGACGCCATCACACTATTCGACAGCGTCGGCTTCGCGGTCGAGGATTTTTCGGCGCTGCGACTCTTGCGCGACCTCGCGCGTGAAACCGGCGTTGGCGCTGGTTTGGAGCTGACGGCCGCGCCGGCGAATCCGAAAGACCTCTTCTCCCTGTTGCATCCTCTCGAAACGGGGCAGGCGCGCGGCGACGCGCTTCCCGAGCCGATGAAACTCTCCGACTAACTTCCCTCTCTCCAGGAGCCCCCAAGACGTGAACGTCCATCTCAAAGCCGAAACCATGCACGAGCCGCACCTCCGCGCAGCGCAGCCAGGCGCGCGCATCCTCATGTGCGCGCCCGACCATTTCGGCGTCGATTACGTCATCAACCCTTGGATGGAGAACCAGGTCGGCCGCGCCGATCTCAAACGCGCGCGCGAGCAGTGGGAAAATTTACGCCGCCACCTCGGGGCCAATGTCTCCCTCGATTTTGTCGCGCCTGCCGAGGGCCTGCCCGATATGGTGTTCACGGCGAACGCCGGACTGGCGATCGGCGACACGGTCGCGGTCGCGCGCTTCCACGCCAAGGAGCGTCGGCCCGAGGAAGATTTGTTTCGCGACTGGTTCGAAGCGCGGGGCTTCACGATCGCGCCCTGGCCCGAGGACATCGCCTTCGAGGGCGCCGGAGACGCTTTGCCCGATCGTGCGCAGCCTCTGATCTGGTGCGGGCATGGCTGGCGCTCGCATGCGCGGGCGGCCGAGCATCTGGCCGACATTTTCGACCGCGAAGCCGTCGGGTTAAAGCTGGTCGATCCCCGCTTCTATCACCTCGACACGTGCCTCTGCCCGCTCTCCGGCGGCTGGCTAATGTATTATCCGGGCGCCTTCGACGAGGCCGCGCGCGAAGAGATCGCGGCGCGCGTTCCTGCGCAGCGGCGGATCGAAGTCGACGAGGCCGACGCCATGGGCTTCGCCTGCAACGCCGTCGAGGCGGGCGGCCGAGTCTTCATGAACGCCTGCTCGCCTTCCCTCCAGGGGCGTCTTGCGGCGGCAGGCTTTCAACCGGTGGTGACGCCGCTATCCGAATTCCTGAAATCCGGCGGCGGCGCCAAATGCCTCACGCTCGAAGTGCAGTCCAGGGCCTATTCCGAACAGACCGCGCGCCGGCCGGTCCTCTCCTCGGTGAGCTGACCGGAGATGCGCAGTCCGTCGTGGACTTTGATGCTCACGATGCCGTTGTAAAAGCCGAAGCGATAGTCGCGCTTCATCGGATAGGAGCTTCCGTCGGGCCCGACGTAGAAGCAGTGGGAGCTATATTCGGGGTTCGCCAGGCGCGAAATCGAGCAATGGATCTCATAGGGCAGCGGCGCGCAATGCAGCGCAACGTCCTTATTGGGAACCATCCAATTGGGGGAAGCGACCGAGCCCGCGAGGGCGGGCGACGAAAGTAACGGTAAGAGAAGCGCAAAGCCGGCGAAACGCTGGCGCCGATCGTTCAGCATCGATCATCCTGACTGCAACCGCGCTGCTGCGCGGTTGCAATTTTTTGCGTGTCAGACCGCGATCTTAGATCAGCTCGCCGCGCGTCACCAGCAGGCGCAGCCGCCGCCGTAGCCGTAGGTAGCCGGATAATAGGGAGCCGCGGAATAGCCGTAGGGATAGCCGCCATAGCCGTAGTAGCCGCCGTAATAGGGCGAGGAAGCCGCCGCGCCGAGCGCCAGACCGCCGAGCAGGCCGGCCGCCGCCGCGCCGCCATATCCCCAGCCGCTGCCCCAGCCGCGACCCCAGCCGCCATATCCCCAACCACGGCCCCAGCCGCCATGCCCCCAGCCACCGAAGCCATGGCCCCAACCGCCGCCGCCCCAGCGACCCCAGGCCGCGTCGGCGGGCGTCGCGACGGAAAGCGCGCCGACCAGCATGGTGGCCGCGAGCGCCGCGGTAAACGTCTTACTCAGGTTCCTCATCGCCTTCTCCTGGGTCCTTGTCCGCCAAAGCCCCAACGCCACTCCCTGCAACGCGAACCCGGTTTTGTTGTTCCTTCAGCTTTTGAACAGGATTTGGCCCCGCCATTTCGAACGTCGGCTATTTCCGCTCGCGCCGCAGGCGCTAGCTCATTGTTCTCTCGCAAGGAGACGGCAATGACCAAACAGAATGAAACGACTCCGCGCAACGAAGGCGAAGGCAACCGCACGGCCGCCAGGCAATATAATGAGGCGCAGCGTAAATTCGTCGAGAGCGGCAAGGTCGAGCAGGCGGCGAAAGACGCCGAACATGCGCTCGAAACCGAGGAGGCCGAGGAGCTGAAGCGCGCCGAAGAAAAAGGCCGCGCGCACGCCAAACCGCATGAGGAGAAGCGGGAGATATGATACCGATCCGCTTGATTGGTTCGGGTGTCATTCCCGACGCTCGCGCAGCGAGCGATCGGGAATCCAGAGCAAAACAGCGCTATTTTGGCTCTGGATTCCCGATCGGGCCTTTGGCCCGTCGGGAATGACAAGCGTGAACGCGAGCCATTCAAACGGAAAATGTCCGAGCGCTTTTTAGTCCTCGCTCCAGAAATAATGCCACACGCCATCCGACGCGATGGCGATGCGCGCTGGACGCGGCTTGCCCTCGGCGTTGGAGCGGGCGAGATCGGCGAAGCGCACGCAGGCCCAGCGCGCGCGAGCTTCGTCCTCAATGGCGGGAGGCGTCGGCCGGCTGGCGAAAGCCGGCCACTCATAGAGCGTCACCGGACCGCGCGTGATCGTCACAAAGGGCTGCGCGAGAACGGCCCGCGCGACGGCGACCGTCTCGCGTCCCTTTTTGTCGAAGGACAGCGCTTTTAGAATTTCGATTGGATTGGTTCCCGCCTTGAAGGTTCCGCTTTTTGCAAAGAGCGGGCGAACCTCGTTCCAGTCTATCGGAATCCGCAACGCCTCGACGTCGTTCTTGTCCAGCGCCGCCAATATCTTGTCCCGGATCGCCCGCACCGGCGCCGGCAAAGCGGCGAGATCCGTCGAAGGCTCGGACACGACGTCCTTCGGGGCTTTTTTCGTTTTCATGCCGCATGTTAACCGCGCCGCCCCGCAAAAGGCGAATTCTTCCTTCTTCTGCTTAGCCTTCGGGCCGCATGGATTGTATAGTCGGCGGCAGACCGCCATCTCTACCGAGACCTCGTCTCGCCGGAGCGCGAATGGATCTTTCCTCGAAGAACGAAAACGGCCGGCTGGACAGCGCGGGCGCGTTGGAATATGCGCTGCGCCGTTCTGCGACGGCGATCCTGGCCGAGCGGCTGCTGAGGCTCGGCGCGGCGCTCGTCACGCTGGCCTTGTTTTTCGTGGCGCTGTCGTGGCTCGGCTTTTGGCGCGCGGTCCCGGTCGAAGCGCGTATGCTCGGCGTGTCTCTCTTCGGCTTTCTGGCGCTCTACCTCGCGGCGCGCGAAATCGCCCGCGGCCTGCCCAAGCGCAAGGCCGCCGCCGCGCGCCTGGACGCCGCCGCAGATGGCCCGCTGAAGCCCGCCGCCTCGCTCGACGATACGCTTGCGGCGCAAGACGCCGATCCCGCCACCGCCGCCCTCTGGGCTCTGCACCGCAAGCGGCTGGAGACGGCGCTGGCGCAGACGCCCGTCGCGGCCCCGCGCCCGCGCCTGCCCGAGCGCGATCCTTATGCGCTGCGCGCTTTCGCGCTTGTCGCCGCGGTCGCCGCCGCCTTCGTCGCCGGGGATGAAAAGCGCGCCCGGCTCGCCGCCGCTTTCGACTGGCGCGCCATTCATCTGCTGGAGCCCGCGCAACGCATCGACGCCTGGTTCGATCCGCCGGCTTACATGGGGCGCCCGCCCATCGTGCTCGCGCAGGAGAGCGGGACGGTTCAGGCGCCCGTGAATTCGACGTTGCGGCTGCGGCCGGCGGGCGCCAGCGTCTCTGTCGAAGGCGCGCTGACGCCAATCGACTCCGCGGAGAAGAAGGAGCGGGGCTTTGGTCTCGCCGGGGACGCGCGGATCGATCTCCCGGATGGCCGCAGCTTCACCATCGCCGCCATTCCCGACCTCGTCCCCACGATCGAGCTTGTCGGCAAGCCGCGCAACAATGCGCGCGGCACGATGACGCTCTCCTACCGCGCCGAGGACGATTACGGCGTCGTGAGCGCCGAGGCCGAGTTCAGCAAGCCGGCTGCCGCCGGCCGCGCGCTTTACGAGCCGCCGCGCCTGCCATTGGAGCTTCCGGCGGGCGCCGGCGGATTGGGCGAGGGCCGCGCGACGCTCGATCTCGCCGACAGCCCCTATGCGGGCGCCAGGATGACCATGCGTCTCGTCGCGAAGGACGCCGCCGGCAATGAAGGCGCTTCCGATCCGACCGAGGTGACGCTGCCACAGCGCCGCTTCACCAAACCGCTCGCCAGGGCGCTCGTCGAGCAGCGGCGCATTTTGGCGCTCGATCCCGATCGACGCGCCGATGTGCGCGCCGCGCTGGAGGCGCTGTCGATCGCGCCAGACGTTTTTGAAACGCCCTCCGCGATCCATCTCGGCCTGCGCGCCGCGCGCCGCAGCCTGGAGGGAAAGCCGGGCGATGACGAATTGCGCGGCGTCGCCGACATGCTCTGGGCCATGGCGCTCAGTCTCGAAGACGGCAATACGCCGCAAGCCGAGCGCGATCTGCGCGCCGCCGAACAGGCGCTGCGCGACGCCTTGGCGCGGGGCGCCAATGAGGAGGAGATCGCCAAACGCACGCAGGATTTGCGCGCCGCGCTCGATAAATTCCTGGAGCAGCTCGGCGCCCGCGCGCAGCCGCCGGAACAGCAGAGCGACAATGCGAGCGATCCCGACAGCGTCACCCCCAATGATCTGCAGGCCATGCTCGACGACATCGAAAAGGCGATGAAGTCCGGGGATATGGCCGAGGCGCAGCGGCTCCTCGACGAATTGCAGGACATTATGGAAAACGCCCAGACGGGCGACGCCAGCGGCGCTCAGAACGCCGCCCGCGAAAAGAAACGCCGCGAAATGCAGCAGGCGCTCTCCGAGATCGACCAGCTTGCGCGCGAGGAGCAGCGGCTGCGCGACGACACCTTCCAGGGGATGAAGAACCCGTCGGATGACGACGCCCGCAGGCCGCAACAGCGCGGGGGCAAGAAGGGCCAGGCGCAGGCGGGCGACGACGCCGCTCCGGAGCGCCAGCGTCAACAGGGCCTGCGCGACAAGCTTGAGCATCAGCAGGATGCAATGAAGGGTGAAGCGGGCGAGGCCGGCGAGGCGCTCGACGAGGCCCGCAAGTCGATGAAGGAAGCCGAAGAGGCGTTGAAGCCCGGCGGCGAGGGGCGCGGAAAGGCCGTCGACGCCCAGGGCCGCGCGGTGGAGTCCCTGCGCAAGGGCGCCGACAAGCTCGCCGAGCAGATGCGCGGCGACGGCCAGCAGGGCGAGGAAGGCGAAGAGGGCCAGAGCGGCAAGGGCCATGGGAAGGCGCGCGGGCGCTTTGGCCAGGGGCGCGATCCGCTCGGGCGCTCGTCGGGCGGCCAGCGCGCATCGCACGAGAAATATGATCCGCTCGGCCTGCCGCCGGCGCAACGCGCCCATCGCGTGCAGGAGGAGCTGCGCCGCCGCCTCGGCCAGCCCGAGCGCCCGACCGAGGAGCTGGATTATCTGCAACGCCTGCTGCGGCGGTGAAACTGACGAATCCGGGGCTCCCGATTGACATAGCTGGCGTGAGTCCATCCCTCCCCTTTACGGGGAGGGTGGCCCCGCGTAAGCGGGGTCGGGTGGGATAAAGCCCCAACGACGGTCGTAGCGGCGTGAACCCCACCCGGCGGCCTTTGGCCGCCGACCTCCCCGTAAAGGGGAGGTATGGAGCTCTACTTGCTGCGGATTAACCTGCCCGGGAGTTGATCGCCTTGTCCAATACGCTGGTCTTCGTCGCCGCCGCGGCGGTTTTCGCGGTGCTCCTCGCCGGCTTCATCAATATGTTTCGCGGCGGGGAAGGCGCGCCCCAACGATCGCAGACGCTGATGCGCTGGCGCGTCGGCCTGCAATTCGTCGCGCTCGCCATTGCGCTGGCGGCGCTATATTTCAAAGGACGCTGATCGACGTGGTCAAGCTCGACAGGATTTACACGCGGGGCGGCGACAAGGGCGCCACCTCGCTCGCCACCGGCGCCCGCCGTCGCAAGGACGACATTCGCGTCGAGGCTTATGGCGCAATCGACGAGACCAACGCCGCGATTGGCGTCGCGCGTCTTGCGGTTAACGACACCGCGCTCGACGCCATGCTGGAGCGCATTCAGAACGATCTCTTCGATCTCGGCGCCGAGCTTGCCACCCCGCACGATCCCGCCAAGCCGGTCGATCCGTCGATGCGGCTCGTCATCCTGCCCTCGCAGGTGGCGCGGCTGGAAAAAGAGATCGACGCGCTCAACGCCGATCTCGCGCCGCTGCGCTCCTTCGTGCTGCCAGCCGGAACGCCCGTCGCCGCGCATCTCCATCTTGCCCGCACCATCTGCCGCCGCGCCGAGCGCGTGATGGTGACGCTGATGCAGACCGAAGGCGAGGAGCTTTCGGCCGTAGCGCTTGCTTATGTAAATCGTCTCTCCGACTTCCTGTTCGTCGCCTCGCGCTACGCCAATCGCGAAAAGGGCGACGTGCTGTGGAAGCCGGGCGCGACGCGGTAGCGTTCTCGTTTGAACAGCTTGCATTGGGGCTTGTCATTCCCGGCGGGCCTGCGGCCCGACCGGGAATCCAGAGCCGCGTTCGTTATGTTGCTCTGGAGTCCCGATCGCTCACTTTGCGAGCGTTGAGGATGACAAAGCGCCAAGCAAGCGGAATTCATTAACGCGCCAGAATGCTAGGGCGCTTCGGAGTTTCGTGCTGATGGCCGTCCGTCGTCTCGATCCCATCCTCGTCGATCGCATCGCCGCCGGCGAAGTGGTCGAGCGGCCGGCTTCGGCGGTGAAGGAACTGGTCGAGAATGCGCTCGACGCCGGCGCGACGCGCATCGACGTCGCCATCGAAGACGGCGGCCGCAAGCTCATTCGCGTCATCGACGACGGTTGCGGCATGGATGAGCACGATCTCGCGCTCGCCGTCGAGCGCCACGCCACCTCCAAAATTCCGGACGGCGACCTCACCCATATCGCGACTCTCGGCTTTCGCGGCGAGGCGCTGCCCTCCATCGCGGCCGTCGCCGACCTCACGATCGATACGCGCGCCAAGGAGGCGTCGCATGGTTTTTCCATTCGCGTGGAGGCGGGCGAGAAGCGCGGGCTTGGTCCATCGAGTTGGCCGCGCGGCACGCGGATCGAAGCCCGCGCGCTTTTCGCCGCGACGCCGGCGCGGCTGAAATTCCTGAAAACCGACCGCACGGAGACGGCGGCCGTCGTCGATGTGGTCAAGCGCCTCGCCATGGCGCATCCCGAGGTGCGCTTCGCGCTCTCCGCCGACAGCGGCGCGCTCTTCGACTATCCTGCCTGCGGCGAAGACGCCGCCCGCCGCATCGCGCAGGTGCTGGGCGAAGAATTTCGCGCCAACGCCTTTGCGATCGACGCCGAGCGCGAGGGGGTGCGGCTAACCGGGCTCGCGAGCCTCCCCACCTACAATCGCGGCAATGCGCAGGCGCAATATGTCTATATCAATGGGCGGCCCGTGCGCGACAAGCTCTTCGCCGGCGCCATTCGCGCCGCCTATCTCGATTTTCTCGCGCATGACCGTCACCCTGTCGCAGCGCTTTTCATCGACTGTGATCCGCGCATCGTCGATGTGAACGTGCATCCGGCCAAGGCGGAAGTGCGCTTCGCCGATCCCGGCCTCGTGCGCGGCCTTGTGGTGGGCGCGCTGAAACAGGCGCTGGCCGAGAAGAGCCATCGCAGCGCCAACACCAACGCCCGCACGGCGATCGATATGCTCGCGCGTTACAACGGCCCGCGTGAGCCGCCGCCCTATCGCGCGCCGCCGCCCGCGGACTGGCGCGTGGCCGACTCTCCCTATGCGCCGAGCGGTTTTGCCGAAGCGCCGCAAGCGACCTTCGACACCGGCGCGCCAATGGCGCGCGTGCATGAGGCGCCGACAGAGACGCTCGACGACGCGCCGCTCGGCGCCGCGCGCGCGCAATTGCATGAAACCTATATTATCGCGCAGACGCGCGATGGGCTCGTCATCGTCGACCAGCATGCGGCGCATGAGCGGCTCGTCTATGAGAAGCTCAAGAAGCAACGCGCGGAGACGGGCGTCGCGCGGCAGATGCTGCTTATTCCCGTCGTCGTCGATCTCGACGAGGGGCGCATGAATGCGCTCGCCGGCGCCTTCGAGGAACTCGGCGCGCTCGGTCTCGTGATCGAACCCTTCGGACCCGGCGCCGTCATGGTGCGAGAGGCGCCGGCGGCTCTGGGCGAGGTGAATCACAAGCGGCTTGTCGAAGACATCGCCGATCTCCTGGCCGAAGACGGCGACGCGCGCGGCCTTTCCCGACGTCTCGACCATGTGCTCGCGACCTGCGCCTGTCATCATTCGGTGCGCGCCGGCCGGCGCCTGAGCGCCACCGAGATGAACGCGCTGTTACGCGAGATGGAGACGACGCCGGGCGCGGCGCAATGCAATCATGGCAGGCCCACTTATGTGGAGCTGAAGCTCTCGGACATAGAGAAGCTTTTCGGGCGGAAGTGACGCCGTTCCAGTTTGAACTGCTCGCGTTGGCGATTGTCATTCCCGGCGGGCTGCAAGCCCGACCGGGAATCCAGAGCCACAAGAGCGCTGGTTCCGCTCTGGATTCCCGATCGCTCGCTTTGCGAGCGTCGGGAATGACACTCTCGTCATTGCGAGCGCAGCGAAGCAATCCAGGGCTGCAATAGTTGCTCTGGATTGCTTCGTCGCTACGCTCCTCGCAATGACGGAGACTGCGCGCACCGCTTCAGCACGGGCGCGCCAGATCGCGCAGCTAGCGCTAACCTTGCTCTGGATTCCCGATCACTCCTTTGAGCGCTGGGAAGACGCCCCGTCATTGCGAGCGCAGCGAAGCAATCCAGGGCGGCAATTACCCTCTGGATTGCTTCGTCGCTACGCTCCTCGCAATGACGGAGACTCCGCGCTCCACCTCAGCACGGGCTTGCGCGCCGCTGCTGTCTCGTCGACGCGCCGGCGCGGCGCGAAGCGCGGGGCCTGGGTGAAGCGCTTGGCGTCGCCTTCCTTCGCGCGCTTCGCCAGATCGCGCAGCGTCGCAATGAAGAGATCGAGCGAGGCTTTCGATTCTGATTCCGTCGGCTCGATCAGCATGGCGCCATGCGCGACGAGCGGGAAATAGATCGTCATCGGATGGTAGCCCTCGTCGATCATCGCCTTGGCGAAATCGAGCGTCGAGACGCCTGTGCCCTTGAGCCAGGCGTCGTCGAACAGAACTTCATGCATGCAGAGGCGATCGCCGAACGGCTGGCTCATGACGTCGCGCAATGACGCGCGCACGTAATTGGCCGACAGCACCGCGTCTTTGGAAGCCTGCGCCACGCCATCGCCGCCATGCGCCAGAAGATAGGCGAGCGCGCGCACGAACATGCCCATCTGACCATGGAAAGCCGTCATGCGGCCGAAGCTTTGCGTTCCCTCCGCGTGCTCGACAAGCTCGAGCGCTTCGCCGTTGCGGCGAAGGAACGGCACGGGCGCGAAGGGCGCCAGTCTTTCCGACAGCACGACCGGACCCGCGCCCGGACCGCCGCCGCCATGCGGCGTCGAGAAGGTCTTGTGCAGATTGATATGCATGGCGTCGACGCCGAAATCGCCCGGCCGCGCCACGCCGGCGATGGCGTTGAAGTTGGCGCCGTCGCAGTAGAAATAAGCGCCCGCCTCGTGAACGGCGTCGGCGATCTCGATGATCTCACGCTCGAAGAGACCGCAGGTATTGGGGTTCGTCAGCATGAGCGCCGCAACGTCGGGGCCGAGCGCTTCTTTCACCGCCGCCGCGCGGACTGTTCCATCATCGGCGCCCGGCACGACGCGCACGGAAAAGCCAAGCAGCGCCGCCGTCGCCGGATTGGTGCCATGCGCCGACTGCGGGATCAAAACCACGTTTCGCGTCGCGCCTTCGCCGCGCGCCGCGACGGCGGATTTGATCGCCATCATGCCGCAGAGTTCGCCATGCGCGCCCGCTTTCGGAGAAAGCGCGATCGCCTGCATATTCGTCAGCGTCAGCAGCCAATGCGCAAGCGTCTCCATCAGCTCCAGCGCGCCCTGCACGGAGGAGATGGGCTGCAGCGGATGAAGATCCGCGAGGCCTTCTAACCGCGCGAGCTTCTCATTGGCGCGCGGATTATGCTTCATGGTGCAGGAGCCGAGCGGATAAAGGCCGGCGTCGATCGAACAGTTCTTGCGTGACAGGCGCACATAATGGCGCATCGCCTCCGGCTCGCTGAGGCCGGGAAGGCCGATCTGGTCCTTTCGCTCCATCCCGCCGAGGCGTGCGGCGAATTGCGGCGGCTCTTCGACGTCGACGCCGGTGGCGTCCGTGCGGCCGATTTCGAAGAGCAGAGGTTCTTCCTGATCGAGCGCGCGATTGCCGGTGAAGGTGTCGGGCGTTTCGTCGTCGATGTGAGCGGGGCGGTCGAGCATCTCAAAGAGACCCTTCCAAAGCGGCGACAAAGGCCGCGCGATCTTCCGGCGTATTGGTTTCGGAGCTGGCGACGAGCAGCAGATCGTCGAGGCCGGCCTTGGGCAGAAGCCGCGAGACGGGGACGCCTGCGAGCACGCCCTTTGCCGCCATTCGCTCAACGAGCGCGGCGGCGTCACCCTTCACGCGCAGCGTGAATTCGTTGAAGAAGTTCCTGTTGAGCACGTCGACGTTTGGAACGCGCTCCAGCATTTCCGCAAGCGCGACGGCGTTGGCGTGGTTGAGCTTCGCGAGACGCGTGAGCCCTGCTTCGCCGAGCAGCGTCAGATGAATGGTGAAGGCGAGCGCGCAGAGGCCCGAATTGGTGCAGATGTTCGACGTCGCCTTGTCGCGGCGGATATGCTGCTCGCGCGTCGAGAGCGTGAGCACGAAAGAGCGCCGCCCGTCGGCGTCGACGCTTTCGCCCGCCAGACGCCCCGGCATCTGCCGCACATAATCGTGCCGTGTGGCGAAGAGCCCGACATAGGGGCCGCCGAAATTCAGCGCATTGCCGATCGATTGGCCTTCGCCGACGACGATATCGGCGCCCATGGCGCCCGGCGCCGTTAAAAGGCCGAGCGAAACGGCTTCGGTGAAGACCGCAACGAGCAGAGCGCCGTGGCGATGGCAAGCATCCGCGATCTTTGTGAGATCGCGTAAATTGCCGAAGAAGTCAGGCGTCTGCACGACGACGCAGGAGATCGTATCGTCGATTTTCGCGATGATGTCTTCTGCGCCCGAGACGTCGGGCGCCATGGCGAGCGTTTCGTCTTCGGCAAGGCGCGAGATCGTTTGCACGACCTCGGCGTAATGCGGATGCAGCCCGCCCGAGAGCAGCGCCTTGCGGCGCTTCGTCAGCCGGTGCGCCATCAGCACGGCTTCCGCCGTCGCCGTCGAACCGTCATACATGGAGGCGTTGGCGACATCCATGCCCGTGAGGAGCGCGACCTGGGTCTGGAACTCGAAGAGCGTTTGCAGCGTGCCCTGCGAAATCTCCGGCTGATAGGGCGTGTAGCTTGTCAGAAACTCCGAGCGCTGGATCAGATGATCGACGCTCGCCGGCACATGATGCCGATAGGCGCCGGCGCCAATAAAGAAAGGAACGCGCCCCGCAGGCGTGTTGCGTGCGGAAAGCTGCGAGAAGATGCGCTCGACTTCCAACTCCGATTTATGGCGCGGCAGATCGAGCGGTTCTTTCAACAGCGCCGAGGCCGGCGCGTCCGCGTAAAGGTCTTCTATTCTATCTACGCCGATCGTCGCCAGCATGGCCTTCCGGTCGGCGTCTGACAGCGGGAGATAGCGCATCTCTTGTTCCTTCCGGCGCTACAAGGTCTTCACGAAACCGGCGTAGGCGCCTTCGTCCATCAGCGTTTCAACTTCGCCGGCATTCTCCAGGCGCAGCTTGACGAGCCAGCCGCCGGCGAGCGGATCGTCGTTGACGAGCGCGGGCTTTTCGCCGAGTTCCGCGTTGACTTCGACGACTTCGCCCGTAACCGGCGCATAGACTTCGCTCGCGGCTTTCACGCTTTCGACGACGGCAAGCTCCGAGCCCTTGGTGACTTTCTTTCCGATCTTGGGCAGATCGACGAAAACAATGTCGCCGAGCTGCGCCTGCGCATAGTCGGAGATGCCGATGGTCGCGACGTCGCCATCGAGCCGAAGATATTCATGGTCCCTCGTGAAACGCAGCATGGTCATCCCATCCCATCAGGCTTTGAAGTAGCGATGCGCCACGAAAGGCAGGGGCGCCACATCGACGCCGATGCGGTTGCCGCGCAATTCCGTGGCGAGCGAAACGCCGGGCGCGGCATATTCGCGCGCGACATAGCCCATGGCGATCGGCCGCTGCAGCGTCGGCGAAAATCCGCCGGAGGTGACATGGCCGGCGACTTCGCCGCTTTGTGAAACGAGGATGGCGCCCTCGCGCACCGGCGCTTTGGTCTGCGGCAGGAGTCCGACCCGCAGGCGCGGCGGTCCATTGCGCAAAGCAGCGTCGATGCGCTCGAAGCCGGGGAAGCCGCCTTCCGCGCGCCGTCTTTTGCCGATCGACCAGGAAAGGCCGGCTTCCACTGGGTCGGTGGTCTCGTCGAGATCATGCCCATAGAGCGGCAATCCGGCCTCCAACCGCAGCGCGTCGCGCGCCCCCAGCCCCGCCGGCGCCACGCCGTCATTGTCCAGAAGCGCCTTCACGAAAAGCTCGGCGCGGTCGGCGCGCATGGAAATCTCGAAACCGTCTTCGCCCGTATAGCCGGAGCGCGAAACGAAGAAGCTCGACACGCTCTCTTCGAAAGCGCGCCAGCTCATGAAAGGAAGGTCCTCGGCGCCGGGGAGGAGGGCGCCGAGGACGGCCGCCGCGCGCGGCCCTTGCAGGGCGATCAGCGCGCGGTTCAACGGGATGAAGTCGAATTGCGGCAGGCGCTCGCGAATGAGCGCGAAATCATCCGCCTTCCGTGACGCGTTGACGACAATGAGCAGCCGCTCCTCGACGCCCGGCAGGCGCGTCACCATCAAATCGTCGGAAACGCCGCCTTTTTCGTTCAAAAGCTGCGTGTAGCGCATGCGCCCGGGCGCGAGCCCGACGAGATCGCCCGGCGTAAGGCTTTCGAGCGCGCGCGCAGCGCCCGCGCCGGCAAGGATCGCCTGGCCCATATGCGACACGTCGAACACTCCCGCCTTCTGGCGCGTGTGCAGCGTCTCGGAGACAATGCCCGAGGCATATTGCAGGGGCATGTCATAGCCGGCAAAGGGCGCCATGCGCGCCCCCAGGCTGCGATGCAAGGCGTCGAGCGGCAAATGCGCCAGCGGGGCGCCATCGTGGTTGGGCTGAGCGGTCACAAGAGACTCTCCGGCTTCGGGCGTTTGCGCAGCGGGCGGAATCAGGCTCGCGACGCGCCCCCTCTGTCCGGTGACCTGAGAGATTTCCCCGCTTGCCGATAGGCAAGCGAGTTACGCCCTTCGGTGGGCGAAGCGCTTTTCGAGCGCCGCGCCGCTTTCCAGAGTCTGTCCTCTCCGCGGTCCTTTTGCCTGAGCGTTTCCGGGGCGGTTTCGCCTTCGGCGCCGGCGCGAGCCGGTCTCTCCCGCGAAAGAGGTTACGACCACAAAGATGTGCTTCCTCCCGCACTGCGTCAAGACGCGGGCGCGCGACATTTTTGATCGCATTTGCGCGGCGAGGGGCAGCGCGGCTATTCTTTGGCCGCCTTTTCCGCGCATGGCCCGCGGCGTCATGCTTTTCTTGGGGCTTTCAACCGGGCGCTGTGGCGAATGTGGCGTGAGCAGTTGGACTATTTCTGGGACGGCCGGCGACGGCTCGTCATTGGGTGCTTCGACGGCGCCGAACGCGCGCCGCTCGGGGCGCGCCCCGCGCTGACCGTCGTTTCGGCGCGCGACCCCGGTTTCGAGAGCGAGCCCACGCTCGTCGATGTGATCGACACGGCGCGTTGGCGCGCCGGAGTCGTGATTGCCGACATTTCGCTCGAACATCGTTTCGTGCGCCTGCTCGCCGCCGACGGTGAGGAGCTGACGCTGTTTCTGGGCTCGGAGCGCGACCAGCCTCCAGAGGGCGATTATCGCCTGTTGATGACCCTCTTGCCCGAGGGCGGCGGCCCAGATGCGGCCGCCTTCCGGCTCGTTGCGTTTCCGGCGCGCGGCGATATTGAGCGGCTCGCGCGGGAGCAGGCCACGACGGCCGGGCCGCGCCTTGTCTGGGCCTTCGGGCAGCGCCGCGCCTTCGAGCAGAGCGCGGGCGGCGCCCTCGTCGCGCGGCTTGCGCCGGCGCGGCGCATTTTTCCTGCCTATCAGAGCCGGCTGCTGCTGGAGGCGCGCGGGCTCGACGTCGAGGCTTCCGCCGACACCCGCGAGGCGCCCTTCGCCATCATGCAGCACTGGCTGCACGAAAATGGCGCGCCGCGCGCCATGCTGCGCCTGCGCATTCCCGATTCTCTGGAGGAGAGCGCGGCGACGCTCGGCGGCGCCAGCGTCGCGCTCGTCCTCAACCAACGCCGCCGCCTGCGTGGCTGGATGCATGAGCAAAAGCAGGCTGGCGAGCCGGTCATCGACCCGCTGACCTTCGACGACATTCGTGAGGCGACGGGCGACGCGGGCGAATCGCCCGACGCGGTGGAGGCCCGTGACGCCATCGTCGTCGCGAACCTCCTCAACCTTCTGCTCGATCCCGATTCGCCGGAGGCCGACGGCGTCGCCGTGCGGCGCAGCCTCGAGAAAAACGGCGCGGGCGCCGGAGAGACGATCGAGATCGATTTCTACGGGGCGGCGCGCGGCGACGATCTGGGGCTTGTGGCGCCGGCCGCGCGGCAGGGCGATCTCGCCATCGCGCCGGTCGATCCCGGCGGTCCGCTCGTTGCGCGGCTCTTTCGTTTCGAGGCCGATGGACTCGTTCCCCGGCGCCTCAACGAGGATGATCCGCTCATCGAAGAGCTGACGCGCCGCGCCGCCCATTCCGTCACCCGCACCAATACGAGCGCCGCCGCCCGCGCCTTCGCCGAGCGCGCGGCCGGATTGAAGAGCCGGCGGGAGAAGCTTGTCGCCGGTTTCAACGAGGCGCTGACGCGCGCGGGCTTTTCCACGCGCTTCTCTGCGGCCGGTCTGTGGGACGTGTTCGAGCCTCTACAATTGGCGAGCTTCGTGACGCTCGCGACGCAATCGCCGCCGCCGGCGCGGGCCGCGCTGCAAGAGATGGGCGCTTATGGCGCCTATGGCGTCGATCCGGCGCTGGCGACGGCGCTCATGCGCGGCGGAGCGCTGGCGCAGGGCGCGCGCGTTGTCGCGGACCCACGTGGCGGCGCGTCGCTCGCCGCGCGCTACGCCGCTGCTTGCGGCGCCGAGGGAATGACGCCCCCTGGCCTAGACGCCTCGTCGCAAGTCGCCGCGCTCGGCGTTTTGATCCGGGAAGAGGATATGCCGTTTTTGCGCGCTGCGCGTATCGGCTTGTCTGTAGACTCGGTTGTCCGGCGCGCCGCTTCTGTCGCCGCCCGGCGCCTTGTGGATTTGGCGGCGGTCGAAAGCGCCATCGTCCATTTCGAGAAATCGCGGGACGTCGAGAGCGCCTCGGCGCTTTCGGAATATCTCGCCGCCCGCCGCGCCGGCCGTTGGATCTCCGCGGCCTCGGCGCCGGCGCTCGCGTCGCTTCTGGCGCGCGCCGATGTGGCGCGTGAGGAGGAGCAGACCCGCGTCGCCGTCGGCATGACCGCCGCAGCCGCGGCGCCGCCGACGGTCACTATCGCGCCGCCGCCCCGGCCCGAGAAGCCCAAGGGCTTCTTGCGGCGGCTGTTCGGCGGATAGTTCTCGAGTCTGCGTGAACACGCCGCTCCCCCGGCGTAGCCGCGGCCGTCATGCGAGGAGCGTAAGCGACGAAGCAGTCCAGGGCGGCGACCGCGGCTCTGGATTGCTTCGCTTCGCTCGCAATGACGGCGACATGCTTTCTCGCCGCGGCTGAATGCAGGCCCGTTACAGTTTGTCCTTCAGTTTTTTCGCGTCCGCTTCCACGGCGCGCCATGCGTTCCGAAGCTTGGTCACGAACGACTCGCTCGGCGCTTTCTTGCAGTCGTCGATAATCATCGGCACGACTTTTTCCGTGCCTTCGATGTCGACGACGGAGTCGGGCTTGCCGCTTTTGGCCTTGGCCGTCGCCCAATAGACGACCTTGGGCTGGAAATCGTCCTGGACAGCGAGAAACTCCTCGCAGGTCCATTTAGCGACCGGCTTTTTCGTGTCGGCGATCGCCGCCTGGGCGGCGAGGGCGCAGGAAGCGAGAAGGAAATAACGTAGCTTCATGAGACGCTCCGGGAATAGCGTTGAGGAAAACTGCGACGCGAAGGAGTGACCGAGCTCGGTCACCCCGCATATCCGAGCATAAGCGGAAGACAACGACAATCGCGTGGGCAATCGGTTCGCGCGCCGCGCGGGAGAAGGGTTCGGACTGAGTTAACGTCGCGTTGACGCGCGCCGAGGATCGAGATCGTTTACGTTGTCCTTACCGCGATTGCGAAGAGCGAGGTTGAACGACGTCTCGGCCGTGTTAGCTTTCCGGGCCCAGCCTGAGCTGGTCTCTCCTAATCTCGCTCCGATTCTTCCTGAATGAGGCGCCAATGATTTTGTCCAAGAAACTGTCGCTCGCCGGCCTGGCCTTTTTGGGCCTGGCGCTCGCCCCGGTCACTGCGCTCGCGCAGACGGCGACTGTCGGCACGCTGCAATGTCATCTCTCGGGCGGGGTCGGCATGATCCTGGTAGAAAACCAGGTGGCCGACTGCGTCTATAAAGGCCAATCTGCGCCGCCGCAGCACTATATCGGCCGGCTCACCAACGTGGGCGCGAATATAGGGATCAGCGGCCCTGGTGAAATGATATGGGAAGTTGTGACGGCGACCAATAAGGTCGGTCCGGGCGCTTTGGCCGGCGATTACGCGGGCGCGCAGGGATCAGTGGCGGTCGGCGCCGGGGTCGGCGGCGCCGTGCTGGTCGGCGGCTCCAGCAATTCCATTTCCTTGCAACCGATTTCCGTTTCCGCCGATACGGGGCTGAATCTCTCGGCCGGCATTGGCAATCTCAATCTGCAATATATGCCGGTGACGCCGCCGCCGCCATTCAAGCTGCTGAAGCTGAAAAAGGCTCACTGATCAGCCTCCGAAAGCAGCAGCGCCGCTCGCATGGACTCATGCGAGCGGCGCTTGTTTTTTGAGTATAGCGCCCGCCGCTGTTGGTTGGGCCCGCTGTCATTCCCGACGCTCGCGAAGCGAGCGATCGGGAATCCAGAGCAGAACCAGCGCTTTTGTGGCTCTGGATTCCCGGTCGGGCTTTCAGCCCGCCGGGAATGACATTCCCCAATGCGCGCTGTTCAAACGGAAATAGTATCAGCGGTCGCGCGGCGGCAGGACCGGGAGAACGATGTCGGGCTGCTTCCCCGTCAGCGTCTTTAGGAAAGCCACGATTTTCGTCGTCTCGTCGTCGGAGAGCTTCGCGCCGAGCTGCGCCTCCGCCATCACCGCCACCGCTTTCCTCAGATCGAAGGTCGAGCCTGTGTGGAAATAGGGCGGGGTCATTTCGACGTTGCGCAACGACGCAACCTTGAACACGTAACGGTCCGCGTTGTTCTTGGTCACTGCGTAGCGGCCGGCGTCCTCGGGCGGCAGATATTCGGGGCCGGGATTCGCGACGACGCCGAATTTGGCGTAGCTCGCCCCGCCGATGTTCACGCCATTGTGGCAAGCGGCGCAGCCCTTGTTGATGAAGAGCTCGAGGCCGGCCTTTTGCGTGTCGTCGAGCGCCGCGTCGTCTCCGGTCAGCCAGCGATCGAAGGCCGAATCGGGGGTGATCAGCGTCGCTTCGAAGACCGCGATCGCTTTGCCGATATTGTTGTAGACCAAGGGGTCGGCTTCGCCGGGGAAGGCCGTCTTGAACGCCTCGACATAGGCGGGCACGGTCTTGAGCTGATCGATTTCATGCTGCTTGGTGGCGGCGAGCTCGACCGGATTGATCGCCATGGGCCCGCCGCGCGTCTTCAGCACGGCCTTGGGATTGGCCATGACCGAATTGACGACCTGGTCCTGCAGATCAGCCGCGCGGCCGTCCCAATATAGGGATTTGTTGAAGACGGCGTTGAGCACCGTCTGCACGTCGCGCCCCGCGAGCTGGCTGCTGGCGATCGTATCGACGCCGCTCATGCTGAGGTTGTGGCAGGTGGCGCAGGCCATGTCCCGGTGCTCGGACAGGCGCGTCTCGAAGTAAAGCATCTTGCCGAGCGCGAGCTTTTCCGGCGTCGCCGGATTGTTGGGGAACGCCGGCGCGGTCTTGGGAATCGGCTCGAACAGGCCCTTTGCCTGATCGCGCAAGGCGCCCTCGGCATGAGCGGCGCCGGCGCCGACCGACAAAAGAGCAAAGATCGAGGCGACGAGGGAATGACGCATGTTCGGGCCCACCTCCTTGGAAAGGAAATCGCTCTATAGCACAGCTCTTTCCTTGCGCCTTATTGGCTCGCCCATAAAATCCGCGCCATCCAGCTCACGTCCTCGCGCGGCACGACGCGGTCGGGATAGGCCGGATTGATCGAACGCAGTTCGATCGAGCGCGCCGTCTGGCGTTTGAGTTCCTTGGCCATGATCTCGCCGGCGGCCGTCTTCACCACCACGCGATCGCCGCGGCGAATCGGCGCTGCAGGCGAGACGATGACGATATCGCCCTCGCGATAGAGCGGCGCCATCGAGTCGCCGGCAATCTCCAGCGCATAAGAGTGCTCATCGGCCTCGGCGAGAATGTCGATCTCGTCCCAGCCGGCGCCCACGGCGAACCCTGAGTCGTCGAAAAAGCCGCCCGCGCCGGCCTGCGCCATGCCGATCAGCGGGCGGGTGTAGCGCCGCGCTTCGCCGCTCGCGGAGACCAGCGCCATGAAGTCGTCGAGGCTCGCGCCCGTCGCCTGCAGAACCTTGGCGATCGATTCGGTCGAGGGCCAGCGCTGGCGCCCCGTAGCCGTCTCGCGCTTGGAGCGGTTGAAGGTCGTCGGATCGAGCCCCGCCTTGCGCGCGAGGCCGGAGGGCGTGAGCCCGTAGCGCTCGCCGAGCGCGTCTATGGCCGCCCAGATCTGGGCGTGGGAGAGAATATCCGTCATGGCGCGACCGGGTTGGGGAAAGGATGGTTCTTCTAATAGGAATATATCCTTGTCTCTGCGCGCCGCAAATAGGAAAATTATCAGGAAGAACGGCGGCTTGGGGCCGCCCTACGCCTCCTCCTCCGCCTCTTTCGCCGGTCGGCCGGAGATACGGCGCCGCGCCTGCTCGCGTTTTATCTTATTGCGTCTTTCCGTCTGACGGGCGCGCGCTTCTTCGCCGGTGGGCTGGAGGATCTTGCGGTATTCGTCGCGCTTTTCATGGATGGAGGCGATCACATAGCCCATGGGCACGCCGACATCGACGAGCACCGTCTCCGCAAGCTGCAGGCTCGCCTCGATCGTCTCGGGGATGGCGTCGCTGGCGCCGAGCGCATAGAGCGTCGTGGCGTGGCGGGCGTCGCGGGCGCGGGCGACGATGATCAGATCGGTCCTGATCTCGCCGGCGATACGCACGATCTCCTCGACCGCCGCTGCGTTCTCGATGGTCACGACGAGGGCGCGCGCCTGCTCCAGGCCGCAGCGCATCAGGAAGTCCTTGCGCGCGGCGTTGCCCCAATAAATCTCGACGCCCTTCGCGCGCGCGTCGGTGACGATGGAGACGAGATTTTCCACCGCGACGAAAGGCACATTGTGGCGCGACAGCATGTCGCCGACCAGGCTGCCGACGCGCCCATAGCCCACGATCAGGACGCGGCCTTCGGCGACGGCGTTTTCCGGCTCGAGATGCGCGAATTTCGTCTCGTCGCTCGCACGCTCGGCGGACTGCGAGAGCCGTGCGCCGAGGCGCCCCAGGAAGGGAATGAAGAAGATGCTCAGCGTCACCACGACCATGGTCTCGGCGCCGTTATGGCCGGGCAGGACGCCGGCGAGCATGGCCGAGGTGAGAAGCGCGAAGGCGAATTCGCCGCCAGGGGCGAGCAAAAAGGCGGCTTCGGCCGACGTTCGCCAGTCGATGCGGAACAAGAGCGCGAGCGAGAAGATGATCGCCGCCTTCACCGCAATGAGCCCCAGCGTATGGATGATCGTCGGCGCGGGGTCGGCGACGACCGCGCCAATGTCGAGCCCCGCGCCCACGGAGACGAAGAAAAGGCCGAGCAGCAAGCCTTTGAACGGCTCGATCGTCACCTCGATCTCGCGGCGGAACTCCGTCTCCGCGAGCAGCAGGCCGGCGACGAAGGCGCCAAGGCCCATGGAGAGGCCGGCCGCAGCGGTCACCAGCGCTTCGCCCACGATCACCAGCAGACAGGCGGCGACGAAAAGCTCCGCCAATTGCGCCGCGGCGACGAGACGGAACAGCGGCCGCAGCAACAGCCGGCCGAAAATGATGAGGCCGGCAAGCGCGACGAAGGCGGGCAGGAGAGTGTAGACGGCTTGAAGCGCGTTGAAGCCATTTTTGGCTTCGGCCAGGACGGTGACGAAGAACAACGCCGGCGCCACCATCAAATCCTGCAGCAGCAGCACCGAGAAAGCGACGCGCCCCGGCGATTTGTTGATGCGTCGTCCTTCGGAGAGCACGGGCATCACCACCGCCGTCGAGGACATGGCGAGGGCGACGCCCATCAGGATCGAGGGCGCGGCGTCGACGCCGAACCAATAGCGCCCGACAAGCGCCAGTATCGTCGTGCAAACGGCGACCTGGGCAAGCCCCAGGCCGAAAACGAGCCGCCGCAAGCGCACGAGGCGCTCCCAGGAAAGCTCCAGCCCGATCATGAAGAGCAGGAAGACGAGCCCGAATTCGGCGAGCCGCCCGACGCCCTCGACATCGGCGATGGTGAAATAGCCGAGCCATCCATAGCGCTCGGCGAGGCTGCCGAGCCCATGCGGCCCGAGCGCCGCGCCGGCAAGGAGGAAGCCCAGCACCGGGCTGACTCGCAGCCGATGGAACAAAGGGACGACCACGCCCGCGGTGGTGAGAAAGACGAGCGCCTCGCGGTAGGATTCGAGATGTAACGGATTCTCGCCCACGCAGCCTCCCGACGCCCGATGATTCGATGAAGCGAATGTAAAGGCGATGGCGCGTTTTGCGAGACGAATGAAGCAGAAACTATGCTGTTGGAGTGCACAAAAAAACGCCGCCTTTCAAAAAGGCGGCGCAAGAGTGCATACAAACGGCGATGACGCCCCTCGTGCTTCGAGACGCCTGCTGCGCAGGCTCCTCAGCATGAGGGGCTTCTGCATCGGCGCAAGCAAGACATTTAGGCCTCATCCTGAGGAGCGAGCGCAGCTCGCGTCTCGAAGCACGAGGCCGCCTCGGAATCTAACCCGCGAACCGGCGCCGCCCGTCTTGGCCGATTATTCCGCGCTGGCGGCCCTTGCTTCCTTCGCGCGCGGCTCGAGCGCGGCCTGCGGCTTGGTCGCGGGCGCAGCGCTGACGCGGGTCCAGGTTTCGCCGCTGCAGAGAATGCCCCAGAGACAACCTTTCAGCCGCAACTCATTTGCCGATTTGATGGTGATCGAGCCATCGTAGATCTTGCCGTCCTGCGCATTATAAAGCTTGCCCTTCCATTCGTTGGGCCCGCTCTTGGTGGCGCCGCGCAAGATCACCGTGCCGATGGATTTCTGATCCTCGGCCTTCTCGACGGAAATGAGCTTGGCGCACAGTTGCGCGCCGCAGTCGTAGAAGCTGAATTGCTCTCCCCCTTCCGGGCGCAGCCAGACGCCGTGCGGATCGTTGGGATCATGGGGGGCGACCGCTCCCGCCGGCGCGGCGAGAAGCGCCAAGGCGGCGGCTGCGGGCACAAGACGCGTGAAGAGATCGAAGACTGGGATACGCTTCATGTCGATCGCTCCTTACTCGTGGCGATGAGGGAAGCGTCTCTCTTCAAATGGGCAAATCTTCGACCGCAATGAGACGTGGACTGGACGGTCCGTCGCACGCTTCGGCGTGATCCTGAGCGGCTCCTATTGCTGGAGCAGGCGCCGATAGACATCGAGAGTCGCGCGCTGCATCTGTTCGATCGAGAATCGGCTCTGCACATTGTCGCGGGCGCGCAGCATCAGTTCGTCGCGCGCCGAAGCCGTCAAAGACAGCGCTTCGCCGATCGCGCGCGCGAGGGCGACGGGATCGCCCGGCGGCACGCGCCAGCCCGTCGCCTGATGGCGCGGCGTCTGCGGCGGCGCTTGCACGATCTCGGGAGAGGCGCCGATGTCGGAAACGATAACCGGCGCGCCCATCGCCTGGGCTTCGATAGCGACGCGGCCGAAGGCTTCGGGCTCGATGGAGGGCGCGACGACGGCGGCGGCGGCGAGATAGGCCGCGGGCATGTCGTCGCAATGGCCGGCGTTGCGGACCAGATCCGAAACCCCGGCCCGCTGGATCTGCGTTTCGATCGCCTGGCGGAAATTCTCACTGTGGGGATCGCCGACGAAGAGAATGCGAATGTCGCTCATATCGCTCGCTGCAAGGCGCTTGGCCGCCTCGATCATCACTGCATGGCCTTTGCGCGCGGCCAGCCGCGCGGGCAGCAGCACGACGCGCTCATGCGCCGCCACATTCCATTGCGCGCGCAGCCTCTGAACGCGTGAGGGCGATACGGCGTCCGGCGAAAAGACGCGCAGGTCGGCGCCGCGCGGAATGACTACGACACGTTCGCTGGCGTCCGGATGCAATTGGCGAATACGCTGCGCCGCGAATTCGGAAATGGCGATGACCGTGTCGCCTGTCGCCATGACCGCGTTGTAGCGCAGCTTGATCGGCGAGGTTCCATAGTAGGCGCTATGGTATGTCGTAACGAATTTGGCGCCGGTCTGGCGCGTGGCGTAATAAGCGACCCAGGCGGGGGCCCGCGAACGCGCGTGGACGATGTCGACGCCCTCGTCGCGGAGAATGCGGGCGAGCTGCACGGAGTTGAGCGCCATGGCGAATGGGTTCTTCGTCGCCGCCGGGAAGGGAATCCAGATTCCGCCCTTGGATTGCAGCTCGCTGACCATGCGGCCGCCGCGCGAGGCGACGAGACAGCGTCCCCCGGCGAGAGCGAGCGCTTCCGCCATATCGATCGTGGCGCGCTCCGCGCCGCCCGATTGAAGGTCGGGGACAATCTGCAGCACCGTTCTCCCGACCAGCGATTGGTCGGCGGCGGGGGCTTTGGGAGGGGCGAGCGTTTGCGGCATCAGGGGGCGGGCGACCAGTTCCAACTTCGTGAGGCCGCATTCTCTTACGGGATTATTTACCAACTATGAGCAAATGGCGGCAAAACAAGCGCGGAGCGAGAACGCGCGTCGCCGCATCGACGAAAAGAAGAGATGAGCTTGATCCCGACCCCGACGCAAACCGACTTCCTCGATGTGGCGAATCCCGCCGGCGGCCCGCCCTGGCGCATCGCAAGGCGGCTGCGAAAACCGACCCACGCGGGGATCGCCGCGCCGGGAATCGTCTGGCTCGGGGGCTTTGCGTCCGATATGGCCTCCACCAAGGCGAGCTATCTCGACGCATGGGCGTGCGAGAGGGGGCGCGCCTTTCTGCGATTCGATTATTCGGGCCACGGCGAATCGGGCGGACGCTTCGAGGACGGCTGCATCGGCGATTGGCTGGAGCAGACCGCCGCGGTCTTCCTGCAATCGACGCAAGGGCCCCAGATCGTGGTCGGCAGCTCCATGGGCGGATGGCTCGCGCTGCTTCTGGCGCGTCGTCTCGCTGAAAGAGGCGAGGAGGGCCGCCTTGCCGGCGTGATCCTGATTGCCCCCGCCGTCGATTTCACGGAAGCGCTCATCTGGGCCAATCTCGACGAGGCGGCGCGCCGCGACATCATGGAGAAGGGGGCGTGGCGCCGCCTCTCCGAATATGCGCCCGACCCCACGCCGATCACACGCCGGCTGATCGAAGATGGACGCAACCATCTCCTGCTCGGCGGCATCATTCGCGCCTACGCGCCCGTGCATATTTTGCAAGGCATGGCGGACCCAGACGTGCCCTGGCGTCACGCGATGACCCTCGTCGAACATCTCTCGGCCGATCCGGTGACGCTGACCTTCGTCGCCGACGGCGACCACCGCCTGTCGCGCCCGCAGGATCTCGCGCAGCTCGGCGCGGCTCTCGAGCTGATGCGCCCGCCGGCGGCGGAAACGGGGGCGAGATAGCGAGCCAGTAGCAAGCGCTCATATTTCGGGCCTTGACAGTCCCGGCCCGCGCCTCGATGGTGCCGAACAATTCGTTCGGCATATCGAACGTGGGGATCGTTTTGACTCAATCTCAGCAGGCGAAGGACGACGACGGCGCCCCGCCGATCCTGGCCCCCTGCGCAAATGGGGCGAATGGCAAGCCGCACGGCAAAAGCGTCGTTTTCCCAATGGATCACGCGCTCGTCACCGACGGCGGCCGCAGCATTGCGCCGCTCG
This sequence comes from Methylocystis iwaonis, assembly GCF_027925385.1. Taxonomy (NCBI): domain Bacteria; kingdom Pseudomonadati; phylum Pseudomonadota; class Alphaproteobacteria; order Hyphomicrobiales; family Methylocystaceae; genus Methylocystis; species Methylocystis iwaonis. Next base: position 3,706,852 of record NZ_AP027142.1, on the reverse strand, counting down.
CTATCGGTTACGAGACCTATGGCGAATTGAACGCCGACCGCAGCAACGCCATCCTGCTCTGCCACGCGCTCACCGGTGACCAATATGCCGCGGGCGTTCATCCCGTAACCGGCAAGCCCGGCTGGTGGGACGCCTTGGTCGGTCCCGGCAAGCCCTTCGACACGGAGCGATATTTCATCATTTGCTCCAATGTCGTCGGCGGCTGCATGGGCACGACGGGGCCTTCCTCGACGAATTCGTCGACCGGCAAGCCTTATGGCCTCGATTTTCCCGTCGTCACCATCCGCGACATGGTGCGCGCCCAGGCGATGCTGATCGATCATCTCGGCATCGAGACGCTGTTCTGCGTGGCGGGCGGCTCGATGGGCGGCATGCAGGTGCTGCAATGGGCGGCGAGCTATCCCGATCGCGTTTTTTCCGCCATGCCGATCGCGACGGCGGCGAAACATTCGGCGCAAAACATCGGCTTCAACGAGGTCGGCCGCCAGGCGGTGATGGCCGACCCGGATTGGCGGGCCGGCCGCTATCTCGAGCAGGGCGTGCGACCCGAAAAGGGTCTCGCCGTGGCGCGCATGTCGGCGCATATCACCTATCTTTCGGAAGCCGCGCTGCAGCGCAAATTCGGCCGCAAGCTGCAGGACCGCTCCGCGCCGACATTCTCTTTCGACGCCGATTTTCAGGTCGAAAGCTATCTGCGCTATCAGGGCGTCGCCTTCGTCGAGCGCTTCGACGCCAATTCCTATCTTTTCGTGACGCGCGCCTGCGATTATTTCGATCTCGCGGCCGACTACGGCGGCTCTCTGGCGAAAGCCTTCAAGGACACTAAGACGCGTTTCTGCGTCGTCTCTTTCACCTCCGACTGGCTTTATCCGACCTCCGATTCGCGCGCGGTCGTTCACGCGCTGAACGCGGGCGGCGCTTCGGTTTCCTTCGTCGAGATCGAATCGGATAAAGGCCATGACGCCTTTTTGCTGCACGAGCCGATGTTCATCGCGACGACGCGCGGCTTCCTCGAATCGGCCGCCGTCGCGCGCGGACTGAAGGCGCGGCCATGACCCTTACTCAACATCCTCGCCTCGATCATCTGCTCATCGCCGACATGGTGGAGCCGGGCGCCCGCGTGCTCGACGTCGGCTGTGGCGACGGCGCGCTTTTGCAGCTTCTGGCGCGGGCGAAGAATGTCGACGGGCGCGGCGTGGAACTTTCGCAGCGCGGCGTGAACGAATGCGTCGCCAAGGGATTGTCGGTCATCCAGGGCGACGCGGACACGGATCTTGCGGATTATCCCAATGACGGCTTCGACTATGTGATTCTGTCGCAGACATTGCAGGCGACGCGCCATCCGCGCGAGGCGCTCGGCAATATGCTGCGCATCGGCCGTCGCGCCATCGTCTCTTTCCCCAATTTCGGCTATTGGCGCGTGCGCGTCCAGCTTGCCTTTCGCGGCCGCATGCCGGTGACCGGCAATTTATCCTATAGCTGGCACGACACGCCGAACATTCATTTGTGTACAATCCGCGACTTCGTGGAGCTTGTTGACAATCTCGGCGCCCATATCGAACGCGGCTTTGCGCTCGATCACGCGGGCGCGCCGATTCGCGTCAATGCGCCTTGGTGGGTTTGGAATCTGATGGGCGAACAAGCGATTTTCCTTTTGGAGCGCGACGCTCCTTCCGAGTAATGCTGCATTGCCATTGTATTTTTTTACGGCTGTGCGACGGTTTGTCCCGTGCGCTCGGCTCTGAATCGCGCTAGCCTGCTTTTGCTTGATCTGATCGGCCCCATTGCATTTGAGCTGGCGGCTCCGGAGCAATCTTCGACAAAACCGCCGGGACTGGTTTTTAACGAGGGGAGACGTCCGCGTGACAATGCATGGAGATATTGCGCTCGAAATTGCTCAAACCCGCAAAGGCCGCGTGAACCGGCGCAGTTCCCGCGCGACGCTTTCCGAGCCGCCGACGCTTCGCGATTTGCGGCTTTTCGCCTCCGTCGACAGCGAGACGCTCTCGCGTCTAGCGCTCGAGGCCAAGGTTGAAACCTTCGACGAGGGCGCCGCGATCTTCCGCCAAGGCGATCTCGTGAACGCTGTCGTGATCGTCCTGCACGGTTACGTCAAAGTATTGCGCATCGCATCCTCGGGCGACGAGACGCTTGTCGGAATCTGTTCGGACGGCGAGACGGTCGGCGAACCGCCTTCGGGCGCGAATGAAACCTACCGCGTCTCGGCGGAGGCCATCGGTCCGACCTCGGTTCTCAAATTCCCCGCAGCGCGCTTCTCGCGGCTGATGAAAGAATCGCCGTCTCTTTGTGCGGCGGTCGTTCAGGACGCCAAGGACAAGATCGCCGCGCTCGTCACGGAGATCGAAGCGCTCAAGGCGCAGAACGCGGATCAGCGGCTCGCAAGCTTCATTCTCGCGCTCTGCCCGCCGGGCGAAGAACAGTGCCGCTTTCGCTTGCCCTATGACAAAAGGCTGATCGCCGCACGGCTGGGCGTGAAACAGGAAACGCTGTCGCGCGCCTTCGCCAAATTGCGCGAACATGGCGTGCGCACGGAGACGCGCGACGTGTTGGTCGAAAGCGTCTCGCGCCTTGCCGAACTATGCGACTAGCTGTTTCTTCTGTCTCGGCTTTCTTTTGAAAAATGCGCGCGTGTCGTTTCGCGCTAGTTCTTGACCTTTGCGGATTTCGCTATGAAAACTTCTCCCGCCGAGAACGGGAGAAGCGACGTGTCGAACAACAGCGAGGTCACAATTTTCGTCTGCACGTCTTGCCGTGACAGCAACGATCCCGAGCGCCGTCCGGGCGCGGCTTTTATCGACGCCTTGCGGTCCCGGCTGGCGGAGCGCGCGCTTGATTTCCGCGTGGAGCCGGTCGACTGTCTCGCGGTCTGCAAGAGACCGGCGACAATCGCTCTCGCCAGCGCAACCAAGTGGACTTATGTGATCGGCGATCTCGATCCGGCGAGCAGCGTCGACGAGGCCATCGATTCTGCGGCGCATTACGCCGAAAGCGAGAATGGCATCGTCGCCTGGAAGGACCGGCCTGCCTGCTTCAAGAAAGGCGTCATCTCGCGCACGCCGCCGCTTATCAATCGCGCCGGGTAATGCTTCGTAAAAGCGGCGCTGAGCGCGGAGGCGTTGGCAAAATCATCTCCCGTCATTTGCGAGGAGCGAAGCGACGAAGCAATCCAGAGTCGCGACCGCTGCTCTGGATTGCTTCGCTTCGCTCGCAATGACGCGTATTACTTCTTTTCCGCCTTCGCGCGCTCGATCCCCGCGCTGATCAACGCGCGGGCCTCCGCGGCGTCTCCCCAGCCGGCGACCTTGGCCCATTTGCCGGGCTCGAGATCCTTGTAGTGCACGAAGAAATGCTCGATGCGCCGCCAGGTCATCTCCTGGAGGTCGGTGTAGTTATGCACGTCCACGTAACGCTGGGTGAGGCGCGGCGACGGCACTGCGACGATCTTCTCGTCGCCGCCGGCTTCGTCGGTCATGCGCAACACGCCGATCGGACGCACGGAAATAACCGCGCCGGGCGCCACGGGGCGCGTATTGGCGACGAGCACGTCACAGGGGTCGCCGTCGTCGGAGAGCGTATGCGGAATGAAGCCGTAGTTCCCCGGATAGCGCATGGCCGTGTAGAGGAAGCGATCGACGAAGAGCGTGCCCGACGCCTTGTCCAGCTCATATTTGATCGGCTCGCCGCCGAGCGGCACTTCGACCACGACATTGACTTCATGCGGGGGGTTCGCGCCGATCGGAATGGCGTCGAGACGCATACTTCTAGCTCCGGTTTTAGAGAATTCCGCTTTGCGCGCATAGAGGCGCCCGAGCGATCATGGGAGATGAATCGCGGCTGCACCTAGCATTAATCCGAGGCGGACTCTAGGGCGCCACGCGCCAGGCTAGCGCTTTTCGTCCGGCGCGGCGGCGATGGCGGTGGCGGCGCTCTCCGCGGCGGCCTGCATCTCCTCCTGGGCGAGCGGCCCGACAAGGACGAAGGCGAAGCCGCCGGCGCGCCATTCGATCGCCGTGACCCCCTGCGCCGCGCGGGGCGCGAGCGGCGCGCCCGCCGCCTCGGCGCGCTCGAAATAAAGCCCGAGGCGGGCGCCGTTGGCGCGCTCATAGATCAGCAGGCCCGCGGGCGCGGCGACGCCCGGCAAGACGCGCCCGCCGATGAGGCGCAGGCCGAGCCCGGCGAGATTGGGCGGCCGGGAGAAGCCGACGCGCTCCGCCAGCCAGGCGACAAGCTCGCCTTTCCGGGAAACCTCGATCTCGACCGGGCGGGCGTCGGAGGCATAGGTCGCATAGGTCAGGCTGGCGCGACCGGCGTAGCTTTGGGTGAGAACTGCCGAAACCGGCGGACGCGGCGCTTCGTTTCGGCCGGCGAAGACGAGCGCGGCGAGGCCGGCCACCGCCGCGCCGGCGAGCAGGGTCAAAACAGTAGAGAGCGCCGCCTGCCGCCGGCGGCTGGCGCGGATTTCGTCGAGCCGCTGGGAGGGGCGCGAGGCGCCCGGCCGCCCCCAATGGATGGCGCCGGTCTCGATTGGTCCTTGCTGAGGCGCATGCGTGCGGGTCGCGGCGTCTTTGAGCGACAGCGGCAACATCTCCAGCGCCGCCGGCTCGAAGGCCGCGCGCAGCGCCGCGTTTTGGCGTCGCCACCCCTCGACGAGGGCGGCGTCCCCCGGGTGCGCGAGGAGGTGGTCCTCGACCTTGCGGCGGCGCTCGGCGTCGAGCTCGCCGTCGACCAAAGCGTGGAGGTCGGCCTCGCCAATGATGCTGGAAGCGGGCAAGCGGCGCCTATTTCACGATGCGCAGATGCGAGGCGGCGCGGCGCGCGCCGCTCTCGGCGTCTGCCGGCGGCAGGCCCACGACGCCAAGCTTCGCCCGGGCGCGCATGAGCTGGGCGAGCAGCGCTTCCCGCCTTATGCCGAGAACGCGCGCAGCGGCGTCGTACCCCATCCCTTCGAGAGAGACGAGGAGCAGGGCCGCGCGATCATCGAGGGAAAGCTCTGCGAGGCCGTGGACGATCGGCGGATGGCGCGGGGTCGGGCGTGAGGCGTCCGTCAGACGCTTGCCGGCCGAAGCGGTGAGCGCCGCATAGGCTTCGAGCCGCGCCTCCTGGAGATCGGCGGGGCGCAGCTCCCTGGCGCGGATACGGGCGCCGACGCTCTGCAATGCGCTTTGCACGAGTTCGTCGGAAAGCGTATGGCCGGCGCCGGCGCAAAGCGCCCGCGAATATCGGCGCAGGGCAGGCGCTATGCCTCCCAGCCGCTCCAGGATCTCGGCTTTCTTCCCCATCCGTGGCCCTGTTAGGCTTGACCAGCGCCATTAGTGGCGTTTCCTATGGGATGATAGGTCAACGCGCCACAAATGGCTATGGGCGCATTATAGCATTTTTGCGGACGGAACGGTTGCTGCGGTCAGGGTTTCCTTTGTGGAAAATCCACGCTAAAGGGCGCTTCGACCTATTGCACCTGAAATGGACGCCCCCGATGACCGACCAAGCCGCGCCCGCCCCTTTCGCTGGAATTCTCGCCGGAAAGAAAGGCCTTATCCTGGGCGTCGCCAATAATCGCTCGATCGCCTGGGGCATCGCCAAGGCCTGCGCGCAGGCCGGCGCCGAGCTCGCGCTGACCTATCAGGTGGAAGCGTTGGAGAAGCGCGTGCGCCCGCTCGCCGCCGAGCTTGGCGCCCATGTCGTCGGGCGCTGCGACGTCGCTCAGCCGGAGACGATCGACGAAATCTTCGCCGAGGTCGAGAAGCTCTGGGGCAAGGTCGATTTCGTCGTCCACTGCCTCGCCTATTCCGACAAGGACCAGCTCGACGGCCGCTACGTCGACACCACCCTCGACAATTTCCTGATGTCGATGAACATCTCCTGCTACAGCTTCACGGCCATCGCCCAGCGCGCCGAAAAGTTGATGCCGGAAGGCGGCTCGCTGCTGACGCTCTCTTATTACGGCGCCGAGAAATGGATGCCGCATTACAATGTGATGGGCGTCGCCAAGGCGGGGTTGGAGGCGTCGGTGCGCTATCTCGCGGCCGATCTCGGCGCCAAGAACATCCGCGTCAACGCCATCTCCGCCGGCCCGATCAAGACCATGGCGGCCTCCGGCATCGGCGATTTCCGCTATATTTTGCGCTGGAACGAATATAACTCGCCGCTGCGCCGCGTCGTGACGATCGAGGAAGTGGGCGAGAGCGCGGTTTATCTGCTGTCGCCGATGTCGCGCGGCGTCTCGGGCGAAATCCTGCATGTCGACGCCGGTTATCATGTGGTGGGCATGATGAATCCGTCCGCCGCGCCGAAGATGGCGGATTTGCTGGCGTTGTTGCCGCAGGATGTGAAGTAAGGGGGCGGGCCATGCCCGCGCGCGTCGCGGGCTCCTTTGGCTAGCTCCAAATAGCGGCTTTTTGTGATATAAGAGCCCATGTCCATCACGCTCACACGCGATCAGGAAGCATCGATCGAGGCGCATGTCGCGACCGGCGAGTTCGCGTCGGTCGAGGAGGCCGCCCGCCTGCTCATCGACCAGCGCATTGCCGAGTTGGCGACAGTCTATGAAGACGACATGGCGTGGGCGAAGCCTTTGGTCGACGAGGCCCGCGCGGCGGTCGCCCGTGGCGACGTTCTGACTCTTGATGAGCATAGGGCGCGGAACGCAGCGCGTCTTACCGCGCTACGTGGATAGTGGCGCGGATACTCGTTACATCTGACGCAGACGCCGCCTTTATTCCGGTGCGTGTCATACGAGATCCGCTTGATTGGTTCGGTGTCATTCCCGACGCTCGCGCAGCGAGCGATCGGGAATCCAGAGCCAAACCAGCGCTTTTGTGGCTCTGGATTCCCGATCGGGCCTTCGGCCCGTCGGGAATGACAAGCCCCAATCCGAGCTATTCAAACGGAAACGGTATAACGCCTTAGGTCGATGCTTGTGAAGGCGCGCCCTTACACCCCCTCCGGCCGCCCCACCATCGCCACCAGCAGCCCGCCGTCGCCGAAGAGCTTCTTCGCCGCGCGCTTGCATTCCTCCATGCCGACAGCCGCGATCTTGCCGTTGCGCTCGTCGAGATAGCTCGGCTCGAAGCCGTCCATCTGCAGATGCACGAGCTGGCTGGCGATCTTCGTCGAGGTGTCGAAGCGCAGCGCATAGGAGCCGATGAGGTATTTCTTCGCCTTGTCGAGCTCGTCCTCGGTCGGGCCTTCTTCCGCGAAGCGGCGCACTTCCTCTTCGATGATCCGTAAAGCCTCGCCGGCGCGCTCGTTCTTGGTGGCGGCGGCGCCGATCAGCATCGGGCACCGGTCATATTCGTTGAGCTGTGAATAGACGCTATAGGCCATGCCACGCTTCTCGCGCACTTCGCGGAACAGCCGCGCGGTGAACGAGCCGCCGCCGAGAATGTGGTTCGCGACCACGGTGGCGAAATAGTCGGGATCGCGCTTGGTGACGCCCGGTCGGCCGAAGCGGATCGTGGTTTGGGGGATGTCGAGCGTCACGATTTGGCGCGAGCCCACGCCGGCGAGCGTGATCGGCGCGACGTCCGCGAGATCGTTTTCCGTCGCCAGGGCGCCGAAGGTCGCGTCCAGATGCTCCGAGAGGGTCTGGGCGTCGATGGCGCCGACGACCGCGATCTTGAGGTCCTTTTTGGCGAACAGCCTTTGCTGCAGGGCAAGCAAATCCGGCCGCGACAGGCTCTCGATCGAGGAAAGCTCGCCGCGCGCCGGGCGGCCATAGGGATGCTCCGGGAAAGCCGCTTCGCGGAAGGCTTTGGCCGCCATGGAGTCCGGCTCATTGGCGTCGCGCTTCAATTCGGCGACGAGCTGGCTGCGCACGCGCGCGACGTCGGCCTCGGCGAGATGCGCGTCGACGAGCGCCAGTTTCAAAAGCGCGAAGGCCTTGTCGGTGTTCTTTGCGAGCGTCTGCAGATGCCCCGAGATCGAGTCCCGGTCGGCGCCGAAGCCCAAGTGAATGGCGAGCTCGTCCACGGCGCGGTGGAAGCCGCGCGCGTCATAGGGCCCCGCGCCTTCGTCGAGGAGCCCGGCGAGCAATGTCGCGAGGCCCGGCTTGTCGGCAGGGTCCTGGGCGGCGCCGCCGCGCAACGAGAATTCCAGAGCGACGAGCGGCACGGCGTAGCTTTCGACGAGCCAGGCGGTGACGCCGCCGGGCGTGACGATGCGCTGCACATGCTCGGCGCGCGAGGCCATGGAGACGGCGGGTGCGTGGGCGGTCATGCGGAATCCTAAGAGAAAGAGAACGGTCGGCGCCGGGCGCCGGCCTCAATGGGCTCAGGCGGCTTCGGGCTCAGGCGACTTCGTCTTCTTCCGCCGGCAGCAGGAAGCCCGTGACGGCGCGGCGCTTGTCGAGCCATTTCTTCGCTGCCGCGGTGACGTCGGCGGCGGTGACCGCCTCCATCCGCTCAGGCCAGGCCGCGACGTCCTCGATGGTCAGCCCCGTGGCCAGCGCTTCGCCATACCAGCGGGCGAGCGAGGCCTGGCTGTCCTGCGCATAAATGGCGTCGGCGACGAGCCGCGTCTTGGCGCGCCGCAGATGCGCTTCGTCGATCGGCTTTTCGGTGAAGCGCTTGATCACACGGTCGATCGCCTCGTCGAGGTCCTCGAGCGAAACGCCCGGCGCCGGGGTGGCGTAGACCCACAGCCGCGAGTCGTCGACGGCGGAGCCGAGATAATAGGCGCCGGCGCCGACGGCATATTTTTCGTCGACGACGAGCGTTTCGTAGAGCGCGCTGGTGGCGCCGCCGCCGAGCATATGGGCGAGCGTCTCGATCGCCTCGGCCTCGCCGGGCGCGGCGGTCGTGTAGGAGGGCACGAGGAAAACGCGCTCATGCGCGGGCTGCTCGACCTTCTCGTCGGAGAGCGACACGAGCCGATGCGCGCGATGCGGCGGCTCCTTGGTGCGGTTGCGGCGCGGCGGCTCGGCGCGCGCCGGAATTTTCCCGTAGGTTTCCCTGGCGAGCCGCCCGACCTCCTCCGCATCTATGTCGCCCGCGACGATGAGGATGGCGTTCTCGGGCGTGTAGAAGCGCGTGTAATAGGCGAGCGCATCCTCGCGGTTCAGGCTCTCGATCTCATGGTTCCAGCCGATGATCGGCGTGCCATAGGGGTGGTGGGCGTAGAGCGCCGCCTGCACGGCCTCGTCGAGCTGGGAAGACGGGTCGTTGTCGGTGCGCATACGGCGCTCTTCCAGCACCACGTCGCGCTCGGGCGTCACCACCTCGTCGGTCAGGACGAGATTGGACATGCGGTCGGCCTCGAACCCCATCAGCGCGCCGAGATGCTCCTTGCCGATACGCTGGAAATAAGCGGTGTAATCGTAGCTGGTGAAGGCGTTCTCCTGGCCGCCGAGCTCGGCGACGAGATTGGAGAATTCGCCCTGCGGATGGCTCTTGGTGCCCTTGAACATCAAATGTTCGAGAAAATGGGCGATGCCGGATTTGCCGAGTGGATCGTCGGCCGAGCCGTTCTTGTACCAGACCATATGCGTCACGACGGGCGTGCGCACATCCGGAATGACGACGACTTCGAGACCATTATCGAGCTTGAAATGCGAAATATTGGCGCCGGCATGCGCCGAGTCGCCGGCCGCGCCCGGGGTGAGCGATACGGTCGGCGACGCAGAGGAAGACGACATCGAAGGGCCTTTCTGGCGGCGTGTGGCCGCCCGAAGCTGGAGAACATTATCTCCTATATAGGCCCAAAAGACCCTGGCCGGAACTCAATCCTTGGCCGGCTCCTTGCGGGAGTCGGCCTTTCTGGAAGCGGAAAATCTGCTTTCCAATATAGGCCCCAGAAAATTTAGTTGTCGGAGCCTCTGAGGAAACTCGGCATCATGCCGGAGAGCCCGCCGCTGCTGGCCGTCGGTTTCTGTGTAGGCGCCGTGCCTGCGGTCTGGGCCACGGGATCGCTCTCGTTCCTGTCGCCCCCCAAATAGCTCAAGGGATTCCACCAGGAGGAGCTTTTCCCGCCGTCCGAGTCGCGAACCCGGGCGAGGTCCATCGTGGGGCGGCGATAGCCCGTGGGCGGCTCAGTCAGCATGCGGCGCGCTGGCTCCTCCGTCATCGGCCCGGACGATCGCGAGCGTGCGCTGAGCGCCATCTGCAGGAAGCCGGGCTCATCATCCGTGCCAGGCGCGTAATCCGGCTTGGGACCACGAATTCGGTCCAAGAGGCCTGGCTTCTTCTCCTCCGGCGGGGCGTTCGGGATCTTTGCGTAGCGGTCGGTGTTGCGGCGGCGCGCGGCCGCAACATCGGTCGGCCAGCCATCCGGGCGGTTCGTCTTCTCCTGCGGAGCCGGCAAGTCGCCGATGCGCGGCGGCAGAACCAGTTTGGGGCGCTCGTTGTAGTCGATCTTCGACGCGTTGGGGTCCGAGGAAACGCCGACAAGCTCCATGACCGCGCTGATGGTCGATTTATCGTCCGCTGCCTGGGCGGGCGCGCCATAGGCGGCTGCGAGACCGGCGAGCGCGAGGAGGGCGCGACCCCGGGATCGTGCGAGCTTCATCATTCCAACTCCTTGCCCAGAACGCCGGCGCGCGTGAAACGCCCCCGCCAGCCGCGTGAATACGCCTCAAAGGCGCAGATTGCGTCCCACTTATTGGCGATTTAGTGGCGGCGGCGCAACTGGGGCGTTTCGGCGCGCGCTCGGACCTTCCCAGAGCGTTTTTGAATCTGCGCGCTTTCTCATCGCTCGCGAGCGGAAAGCGCGCTAGGCCGCGCCTTCCGCAGGCGGCGACTCCGAGAAAAGGGTTTCAAAAAGCAGCATCGCGACTCCCGCCGTAATAGCGACGTCGGCGACGTTGAAGACGTAATTGGCGAGGGGCCCCACCGGGAGCGTCGTATGGAAATAGAAGAAATCCGCGACCGCGCCGCGCGCGAGGCGATCGGCGGCGTTGCCCAGCGCCCCGCCGACGACGAGGCCGATCGCGAGCGTCAACAGCCGGCTTTGGGCGCGCCAGAGCCACCAGATAAGGCCGGCGACGATGACACTTTGCCCGGCGAGAAGCAGCGCGCGTCCGACGCCCTCATGCGCCTGAAAGAGCGAATAGGAGACGCCGTAGTTCCACGAGAGCACGACGTCGAGAAAGGGCGTCAGCGTGATCGGCTGCCGCGCGCCGATGCCGAAGACGTCGAGCATCCAATATTTATGGGCCTGATCGGCGAGCGCCGCCGCGAGGGCGGCGAGGAGGCCGAGAATGCGGGGCGGCGTGAGGAAGGGCGGCACGGCGACTCTGTGTGGCGACTCTGCGGATTGCGGGAACGCCGCTCGGCGGCTTGGCTTCTTCATATCTTCCCTGCGGCGTCGCGGCTAGCCGACTGCCCGGTTGCGGCGCCGCAAAAATCTTGACATCCGCGCGGCCGCAACCTATCTCATCGCGCGTTGGCACTCGTCGTAAGAGAGTGCCAATAATTTCGCTTATGGCTTGCGACGGGCGGAATTTCCTGCCCGACGCGCAGAAAAGGAAGACATTGCAATGGCGTTCCGTCCCCTGCACGACCGCATCGTGGTCAAGCGCATCGAAGGCGAAGAGAAGACCAAAGGCGGCATCATTATTCCCGACTCCGCCAAGGAAAAGCCCCAGGAGGGCAAGGTGATTTCGGTTGGCCCCGGCGCCCGCGACGAGAGCGGCAAGCTCGTTCCCCTCGACGTGAAGGCTGGCGACCGCGTTCTGTTCGGCAAGTGGTCCGGCACCGAGGTCAAGATCGACGGCGACGACCTGTTGATCATGAAGGAAAGCGACATCCTCGGCATCGTCGAATAACTCGGCAAGACCCGAACCGCTTCCAACCCATTCAGGAGTTTACCAAATGGCAGCCAAAGACGTCCGTTTCTCCACCGACGCGCGCGACCGCATTCTGCGCGGCGTCGACATTCTCGCCAACGCCGTCAAGGTGACCCTCGGCCCCAAGGGCCGCAATGTCGTCATCGAGAAGTCCTTCGGCGCGCCGCGCATCACCAAGGACGGCGTGACCGTCGCCAAGGAGATCGAGCTTTCCGACAAGTTCGAGAATCTCGGCGCCCAGCTCGTTCGTGAAGTCGCCTCCAAGCAGAACGACATCGCCGGCGACGGCACCACCACCGCCACCGTGCTCGCCGCCTCGATCGCCAAGGAAGGCGTCAAGGCTGTGGCCGCCGGCCTCAACCCGATGGACCTGAAGCGCGGCATCGACCTCGCGGTCGAGGCCATTGTCGGCGACCTCAAGAAGAACTCGAAGAAGGTCACCTCCAACGACGAGATCGCCCAGGTCGGCACCATCTCGGCGAACGGCGACCGCTTCATCGGCGAAGAAATCGCCAAGGCCATGCAGAAGGTCGGCAATGAGGGCGTGATCACGGTCGAGGAGGCCAAGAGCCTCGAGACCGAGACCGACATCGTCGAGGGTATGCAGTTCGACCGCGGCTATCTCTCGCCGTATTTCATCACCAACGCCGAGAAGATGATCGCCGAGCTCGACGATGCTTACATTCTCATCCACGAGAAGAAGCTGTCGACGCTGCAGCCGCTGCTGCCGATCCTCGAATCCGTCGTTCAGACCGGCAAGCCGCTCGTCATCGTCGCCGAGGACATCGAGGGCGAGGCGCTCGCCACGCTCGTCGTCAACAAGCTGCGCGGCGGCCTGAAGATCGCGGCCGTGAAGGCGCCGGGCTTCGGCGATCGCCGCAAGGCCATGCTCGAAGACATCGCCATCCTCACGGGCGGCCAGATGATCGCCGAGGACCTCGGCATCAAGCTCGAGAACGTGACGCTCCCCATGCTCGGCCGCGCCAAGCGCGTGCGCATCGAGAAGGAGAACACCACGATCATCGACGGCGCCGGCGAGAAGGCCGACATCGAGGCGCGCATCGGCCAGATCAAGGGCCAGATCGAGGAGACCAGCTCCGACTACGATCGTGAGAAGCTCCAGGAGCGTCTCGCCAAGCTCGCGGGCGGCGTCGCGGTGATCCGCGTCGGCGGCGCGACGGAAGTCGAGGTCAAGGAGAAGAAGGACCGCGTCGACGACGCCCTCAACGCGACCCGCGCGGCCGTCGAAGAAGGCGTCTCGCCCGGCGGCGGCGTGGCTCTGCTGCGCGCCATCAAGGCGCTCGACGGCGTGGCCACGGCGAATGGCGACCAGAAGACCGGCGTCGAGATCGTGCGCAAGGCCATCCAGGCCCCGGCGCGCCAGATCGTCGACAACGCCGGCGGCGACGGCGCCGTCGTGGTCGGCAAGCTGCTCGAGTCGGCCGACTACGCCTTCGGCTTCGACGCCCAGAAGGGCGAGTACGGCGATCTTGTGAAGCTCGGCATCATCGACCCGACCAAGGTCGTGCGCACCGCGCTGCAGGACGCCGCGTCGATCGCCGGCCTGATCATCACCACCGAGGCGACGATCACCGAGCAGCCGAAGAAGGAATCTGCGCCGGCGATGCCGGGCGGCGGCATGGGCGGCATGGACTTCTAAGTCCGGTCGGTCAGAGAGATTGGAGAGCCCCGGGGGAAACCTCGGGGCTTTTCTTTTTTGGGCCGGCCCCGGCGTCCGTCCTTGCGAGCGAAGCGAAGCAATCCAGAGCCACATTGGGGCGCCGGGTTGCTTCGTCGCCGCGCTCCTCGCAAGGACGGCGCACGCATAAGCTCGGCAGGCAGCGACGAAAGCGCGCGGCGGCGAGACGTTGCGGGATCGTCGAGGCTCGGTTAGCATCCCCTTCACGCGCGGCGGTTCTGTTCGCGCGGCAAACTTAAAATTTGGGAGCATTTCGATGGCGAGCAATCGCGGATCGGCGACTACCGACGCGGACTGGGCTGAACACGCAAAGACCTACAATGGTTTCCTTTGGCTGCTGAAATTCTCCGCAGCCGGATCGGCGATAACCCTCGTCCTCCTCTACGTGCTCTTCGCGCGCTAAGAAAAGCCCAAGCCCCTCACGCCAGCCGTCAGGGGCCACCATGACGGCGACGGTTCGCAACAGCCGGAGGTCGTCATGCGCATTGCCGTATTGGCCGAGTCGGACAAAGCTGAGCCGCGCGTCGCGGCGACGCCGGAAACCGTCAAGAAATTCGTCTCACTCGGCGCCGAGGTCGCGGTTCAATCCGGGGCCGGCGCCGGGGCGGGCGTTTCCGACGCCGAATACGCCGCGGCAGGAGCCAAGATCGGCGCCGATCCGGCGACGACCCTTGCGGGCGCCGATATTCTGCTCCGCGTGCGCCGCCCCTCGGCGGCCGAGCTGGCCGGCGCCAAGCAAAATCTTGCCCTCATCTGCATCATGGATCCGTTCGGCAACGAGGCGGCGCTCGCCGGTCTCGCTAAGGCGGGCGTGATCGCCTTCGCCATGGAGTTCATGCCGCGCATCACCCGCGCGCAATCCATGGACGTGCTGTCGTCGCAAGCCAATCTCGCCGGCTATCGCGCCGTCATCGAGGCGGCGGCCGAATATGGCCGATCCTTCCCGATGATGATGACGGCCGCCGGCACCGTTCCGGCCGCGAAGGTCTTCATCATGGGCGTCGGCGTCGCGGGGCTACAGGCCATCGCCACGGCGCGCCGGCTGGGCGCCATTGTGACGGCGACCGATGTGCGCCCGGCGACGAAAGAACAGGTCGAGTCGCTCGGCGCGAAATTTCTTGCGGTCGAGAACGAGGAATTCCAGCAGGCTCAGACGGCGGGCGGCTACGCCAAGGAGATGTCGAAGGACTATCAGGCCGCGCAGGCGGAGCTCACCGCGAGCCACATCGCCAAGCAGGATGTGGTCGTCACGACCGCGCTCATCCCTGGCCGACCGGCGCCGAAGCTCGTTTCAGCCGAAATGGTGCGGTCCATGCGCACAGGCTCGGTCATCGTCGATCTCGCCGCCGAGCGCGGCGGCAATTGCGAATTGACCAAGCCCGGCGCGACCGCCGTAGAGAATGGCGTGAAGATCGTCGGCGCGCTCAATCTCGCGGGCCGTATGGCGCCGACCGCCTCCAGCCTCTACGCCAAAAATCTGCTCGCCTTCGTCGAGACGCTGATTTCCAAGGAGACGAAGCAGCTCGCCATCGATTGGGACGACGAACTCGTGAAAGCCACCGCGCTCACGCGCGACGGCGCCATCGTCGACGCAAGATTCAAGCAGGCCTGAACGCAGCATCCTTCCAACAAGGAGCGCAATAATGACCGATTCAACGCAGCAATTGCTCGAAAAGGCGCGGGCGGCGGCGGAAGCCGCGCGCCAACTGGCGGATCAGGCGCAGCACTATTCCGACCAACTGTCACAAACGGCGGCGGCGATCAGCGCGCATGGATTGGGCGGCGGCGCGGTCGACCCGGTCGTCTTCCGCCTCGCCATCTTCGTCATGGCGGTGTTCGTCGGCTACTATGTGGTCTGGTCGGTGACGCCGGCCTTGCATACGCCGCTGATGTCGGTGACGAACGCCATCTCCTCCGTGATCGTCGTCGGCGCGCTGCTCTCCGTCGGCGTCGAGCCGTCGGGCGCGAGTGACGACGGCGCCGGCGTCGCAAGATGGTTCGGCTTCATCGCGCTCATACTCGCGAGCGTGAACATATTCGGCGGCTTCCTCGTCACCGAACGCATGCTCTCCATGTATAAAAAGAAGGGCTGACGCAAATGAGCGCCAATCTCTCAGCCCTCCTTTATCTTGCGGCCGGCGTGCTTTTTATTCTGGCCTTGCGCGGGCTTTCGTCTCCCGCGACGTCCCGCCAGGGCAATCGCTACGGCATGATCGGCATGGCGGTCGCGGTCGCGACGACATTGCTGCTCCATCTGCCGCCGCTCTTCGGCTTTGTGCTGATCATCGTCGGCGCAGCGGCCGGCGGCGGCGCGGGCGCCTATGTGGCGCAGCGCATTCCGATGACGGCGATGCCGGAGCTTGTCGCCTTCTTCCATTCGCTCGTCGGCCTCGCCGCCGTGCTCGTCGCAGGCAGCGCCTTTTTCGCGCCGCAGGCTTTCGGCATCGGCCAGGCAGGGCATATCGAAGGCGGGAGCCTGTTCGAAATGTCGCTCGGCGCGGCGATCGGCGCGGTAACTTTCACCGGCTCGATCATCGCCTTTCTGAAGCTCTCCGAGCGCATGAGCGGCAAGCCGATCCTGCTGCCCGAACGTCACACGATCAATATCATGCTCGGCGCGGCGCTGGCGGCTCTGATCCTGCTGTTCGTGACGACAGAGTCGGGCCTCTGGTTCTTTCTGCTGATTCTGGTGTCACTGGCGCTCGGTGTCACACTCATCATCCCGATCGGCGGCGCCGATATGCCGGTCGTCGTCTCCATGCTCAACTCCTATTCGGGATGGGCGGCGGCGGGCATCGGCTTCACGCTCGGCAATCTCGCGCTCATCGTCACCGGTGCGCTCGTAGGCTCGTCGGGCGCCATCCTCTCCTACATCATGTGCAAGGGGATGAACCGCAGCTTTATTTCCGTGATTCTCGGCGGCTTCGGCGGCGAGACGGCGGGGCCGAGCGGCGCCAAGGAGACGCGCAACGTCAAGCAAGGTTCGCCTGAGGACGCCGCCTACATCATGCAGAACTCGGGCAAGATCATCATCGTGCCGGGTTATGGCATGGCGGTGGCGCAGGCCCAGCATGCGCTGCGCGAGATGGCGGATTTGCTGAAGAAGGAAGGCGTGGACGTCAGCTACGCCATCCACCCCGTCGCGGGCCGCATGCCGGGCCATATGAATGTGCTGCTGGCCGAAGCCAATGTGCCTTATGACGAAGTCTTCGAACTCGACGACATCAACTCACAATTCGCCCAGGCGGACGTGGCTTTCGTCATCGGCGCCAATGACGTGACGAACCCCGCGGCGAAGACGGACAAAGCGTCGCCCATCTACGGGATGCCGATCCTCGACGTCGAACGGGCGAAGACGGTGCTTTTCCTCAAGCGCGGCATGGGGTCGGGCTATGCGGGCGTGGAGAACGAGCTGTTCTTCCGGCCCAACACGATGATGCTTTTCGGAGACGCGAAAAAGACCGTGGAGGCGATCGTCAAAGCGCTGGCGCACTGAGAGGGAACGATGATTTCCCCGACGTTGGCTTTTCCGGAAGCTGCGCGGAGGATCTTTGCTCCTCGACATCCCGGCCAAGCCTTCGATCTGCCGCAGTCGGCAATAGCGGCGGGTCAAAAAACGAAAAACCCCGGGAGTTTTTCTCCCGGGACTCTCTCTCTTTCAGCCTTCTCGATCAATCGATCGAGAAAGCGACCGGTTGGAACCAGTTCCTCACGTCGGGCAGGCCGCTCTCATTCCCCGCATAAAATATTCCCCGCTCGGGATGCTTGGCGGCGCCGTAGTCATACTTCGCGGCAAAATAGAAGGTTCGCTGCGGGAAGGGATGGAACAGGAAATATCTGTAGTTCCCGATGTTGTCGATGCCGAAGTCGAAGGACAGCCGCTCGTTCCACTTGTAGTTGACCTTTGTGTCGACGACAAAGAAAGGATCGAAAGCCTGATATATGCCATAGGCGCGGTCGTTATTGGCCATGGTGCGCCACATCTTGCTTTGGTAGCGGCCTGCGAGTGTGAAGGCCCATTGGTCGTCGGGACGGTAGGTGAAAGCTAATGTCCCGCGCCACTCGGGAACATTTGGCACAGTCTTGCCTGCGACCGAGATTGCCCAGGGGTATTCAAAATTGGCGACGCTCGGCGCCCAGGTCGGATTGGAGATGATCCGCGCATTGAGCCATGTTGCGCTGCCCAGCACCTCCAGCCCCTTGAAGCCAAAATTGTCCTTCTGGAAGGCGACTTCGACGCCGCTGTTGCGGATGCGCTGAACGTTTGTTGGCGCCTGCGTGGGAATGTTCGTGCCAGGCGAGAAGGTCAGCTGGTTGATGATGGCGTCGCGCACCTCTTCGTCGAAGAACGAGACTCGCGCAAGGCCGTCCAGGCCAAGCTTCCGCTCGACCGTTAATTCTTTACTGAGGGCCGACTCGGGCCGCAGATTGGGGTTGGGGTTGGTCGCAACGCCGTTCACCCCCACGGTTGCGAGATTATAGAGCTCGCGCACCGTCGGGAAGCGATTAGCCATGCCGACTGATCCCCTGATCGTCCATTTGTCGTCGACGATATATTCGAGCGTCCCCTTCGGAGAGAAGCGCGTGCTGTACAGGTTCGGCTGGTAGATCGGGAGCCAACCTAGCGGATTGCCAGCGAGATTGGTGCCGAAATTATTGACGCCGGCCTGCTGATTGTAGCCCTCCGAGGCCGTCCAATGCTCGCCGCGTAAGCCGGCGGTGAGCTTCAGATTGTGCGCAATCGGGAAGGCGTCCTGAAACCAGAGCGCCTGGGTGCGGGTCGTGCCCTGCGCGATCGAAACCGCCGCGCCGGTGCTCGCGGCCGTGCCGGAGGGCCAGTTCGCCGTCAGCCACACAGGATTGTTGAGGTGGAATTGGTCGCCATGCAAGCCGAAGCTGATGTCGTGCCCCTGCAACAGCCCTTCGGGGGGGCGAACAATGCCCTTCATATCGAAGAGCGTCCAATAGGTGCCGGTGAACACCGTGTTGCGGCCTGTCTGCGTGTAGCCGCCGAAGGGAATGGCGGCTGACCAGGGCGAGACCTGATCGGACTGCAGATAGGTGAAATTGGAGGCCGAGACTTCAAAATCGAAAGGGCCGCCGCTGTTGGATCGGATCGCGGCCGCGTTGACCATGATCTTTTCCTGGATTCGGTAATAGCCCTGAGTCGCAAAATTTTGCAGCGCGGTGTTGTTCAAGCCCCGGCCCGCGGTCGTCACGCCCCAAACCGGGCCGTATCCGGAGAAAAGGTAATTCTCGGGAATCGATGTCCCGTCATTCGACCAAAAGCCGAAAGTGTACGTGCCTCGGATCGTCTGGCTGAAGTCATAGGCGAGCTTGAGTTTCGCATTCACCTGATCGTTCGCCAGATTGCCGGTCGAGCCGATCACATTGGCGAAGGTCGTCCCATAGACGTTCGTCGCCAGATAGGCGTTGGGGTAGAAATTGGGCGAGGTCACATAGGTCAGCGGCTGCTGCGAGCCGCGCTGCCAATTGCCTGAGATCGTCCAGGACAGGTCGCCTATGCGATCGCCGGCGAAGAAGCTCGTCACATTGTTGACGAGGCCCTTGTTCGTTCCATACTGCGAGAAATCCTGGACGGCGAGCGTGTCCTTGATCGACACTTCCAGCTTCTCGGGCATGCGCGTCGTAATCTTCAGCACGCCCCCCATCGAGTTGCCCGGATATTGCGCCGCATAGGGGCCGTAGAGGAAATCGACGCGCTCGATCTCTTCCGGCGCGACAAGCCCCCAGCGCGGCGCGCCAATTGTGTTGTCGTTGCCGATGAGCGCGGTGAGCAGAAGGTCGTCTGCGTAGACCAGGCTGCGGGCCGAGGAGCTGACGCCCCAGGTGCGGGTCTGCAGCACCGCCTGCGTGTCGCCATTATTGCGTTTGCGCACGAAAAGGCTCGGCATGTATTTCACCGCGTCTTCCGTGTCGACGATGTTGATCTGCCGTTCGATCTGCTTGCGCGTGACGCTCGCGACCGTATTCGGCAACTGCCACTTTTCGACAAAGGCGGGGCGGCCGTCGGGCAGGGTCGGCGACCAGCGCGAGACGATCGGCGATGGCGCGGGCGCGCTGGCGACGCCGGGCCGCGCGGCGACTGGCCCGGCGGCGCGGGCAGGAGCCGAACTGCGAGCGGGCGCATGATGGTGCTGGCCGCTGACGTCGATGGTCGGCAGCGTATGCGTCGCCTGCGCGGGCGACAGAGCGGCGAAAGTCAAAGCGCAGGCGGAGACGCCGCGCAGGAGGTGATGGCGGTACATTGTTGGTGTTCCCTCTTCGCGCCGGACAAGGCGGCGCGTCTGATCCCGGCGCGGCGCGCCGTTACGCTTAATCGGAGTGGATCAGGCCTGGAATGGCGGCGCTCGGGCGGGCGCGTTTCGATTGAATATTTTGGCGCGCGGCGGGACGGCCAACTCGGCGGCCGAGACACGCCAATAGGGCGCGGGGCGTCCCGCCGGCAGGCTCGGCGCGTCGCTGTCGATCGCCGTGAAGCCAAGCTGGCAGAGAGAGCAGGAGGCGTGGTCATGCGGCGCTGGCGCGTCGAAGGGCGCGAGCGGGTCGTTGCGCGCGCCCGGCGCCAAAACGATCGCCGTCTGCTTGTGGCAACCCGCATAGCCCTCGCGCGCCGCGGCGGCGCCCCATAGCGATGCGCCGAGCTGTGTCAGCAAAGCGACACAGACGATCAGCGATGCGAGTAGCCTTTGACGCATGGGCCGGCAGACAGTCCCGAGAAGCCATACGGCGCCCGCGAAAAAGGCGCCTCACGGCGTGATCGCGATTTTGGTTCATCACGTTAACCTTGATCGCGCGACGCAATGAACTCTGCCGCTGGCCGAGAAGCATTCCAAGATTGCTTGCGTTGTCAGAAATCAAAAAATCCATTAAGAGACTTTTATGTCACACATGCGGGACATCGGCGAAAGAATACGCGTAGCGATCGTCATCGCTGCGGTATGGGCGCTGATGTTCGGCGTGTCCGCGTCAGGCGCGGCGGTCGCGGGCGCGACTGACACCGTATTAAAAAACAACGATAAAACTGCTGTAGGCCTGTTCGCTTGCTTCAAGCGTCATATGACGCAGCGCGCCGACGCCGCGAGCGACAAGGCGCCCGGGACCGACTACGCCGGCAAGCATCATTGCCCGTGCTGTCTTGCGGCGAGCATGGCGGCGGCTGTTCTGCCAGAGCGGCTCGCGCCGGTGACGCGGCCGCTGCAGGCGCAGAGGCCGGTTTCCTACAGCGTGGCGGCGACATTCGCGCGGGACGGTTGCTCTTCGCCCTCCATCAATGGGGCCCGAGCGCCACCCTCTATAGTTTAGAAACTTTCCGATCGGCGGAACCTAGCGCTGGCTCGCGTGCTGCATGCGGGTAAGATCGCCGGTCAGAGACGCCCTTGAGCGTCCAAGATCACAATAAAATCAATGTCAGACGCCGTTGCTGCTCTGCGCGCGCCGTCGAGGATGAGTGAGTTCTATGGACCATACGTCGCTTTCCCCGCTCGCCATGTTTCTCAACGCCGGCCCTGTCGGCAAGGTCGTCATGGCGGCTCTGCTTCTTGCTTCTGTCTGGACCTGGGTGCTGATCATCGAAGGCGCCACAGCCGTCATTCGCATCGCCAAGGCGACTAAGGAGGCGCGCGCAGGCGGGCCGGTCGGCCTTCTCGAACCCGTCGCCGCCGCTGGCCGGGAAGCTTTCGCGCTCGATCTTCCCGATGAGACGACCGGCGACAAGCGTGAGCGAATTGCCGAAAATATGAGCCGCGCTGCCCGCGAATTTCTCACCAAGGCCGAGGGCGGCCTGCCCAATCTCGCCGTGATCTCCTCGGTCGCGCCCTTCGTCGGCCTCTTCGGCACGGTTTGGGGCATCATGACGAGCTTCGCCGGCATTGCGCAGTCGCAGGACACCAGCCTCGCGGTTGTCGCGCCGGGCATTGCGGAAGCGCTCGCCGCGACCGCTTATGGCCTCGCCGCCGCCATTCCGGCTTCGGTCGGCTATAACCGTATCGGCTCTTCCTTCTCGCGCCTCGGCCAGCAGGTCGCGCATTACATCGAGGACGAGGCGCTGCGCATGACCAGCGCGCCGAACGCCCGCCGTTCGCAAAAGGAGGCCGCATAAATGGCGCTCCCGACCCGCTTCAAGAACAACAACGACCTTTATCAGCCGCTCGCCGACATCAATGTCACGCCGCTCGTCGACGTGATGCTGGTGCTGCTCATCATCTTCATGGTGACCGCGCCGCTGCTCGCCAAAGGCGTGAAGGTCAATCTGCCTCAGGCCAGCGCCGCGCAGCCGATCAATCAGAAGGACCCGATCGTCGTCACGGTCGGCAAGGACGGCAAGGTGTCGCTCGGCGCCGATCCGGTGTCCGAGGAGGCGCTCATCGACGGCATTCGCGCCATGATGGGCGAGGACGTCACGCGCGTCGTGCATGTCCGCGGCGATACCGAGGCGGTCTATGGCGAAGTCGTCGCGGTGATGGACAGACTCGCGACGAATGGCATCACTCATATCGCCATCATGACCAATTCGCGCAGCAAGACCGGCTCGGCGGCGAAAGCCGCTGCGCCTGCTACGCCCGCCGCGCCGGCTCCGGCGGGAGGGGCGGCGAAATGACGGACTTCGCCCTCAGCCCCGACTACGCCAGCCAGCCCGACGAGCCGGAAGGCGCGCCGCCGGTCAATCCGCCGTGGCTGCGCCCCGTCGCCGTCACGGTGATCGTCGCCGCGCATATCGCTGTCTTCGCGGCCTTCCTTTACGCGCCGGCGCCCAAGACGATCTCGCTCGACTCGCTCTCCATGGATCTCGTCCAGGAGGGCGATTTCATCGAGCAGCAGGAAGTGAGCGCGGCGGAGGACACGCCCCCGCCGGTCGCCGTCGAGCAGCCGGACCTCGCCTTGCCGCCCCCGGTCGTCATGGCGCCGGACGCGATCCCGCTCGCGGTGAAAAAGGACGACACCGAGAAGCTCGAGAAAAAGAAGGAAGAGCGCAAGGAAATCGAGCGCGCCGAGCAACGCCGCGAAGCGCAGGCGCGTCGTCGCGCCGGCGCGCCGAATGCGGGCGGCGCCACCAGCGGCGCGTCGCAGGCGAGCTGCCTCGCCCATGTCGCCGCCTCGCTGCGCCAGCATACGCCGGGCTCGACGAGCCTCGGCGCCGGCACGGCCCATGTGACCTTTCATGTGAACGCCGGCGGCGGCATTTCGGGCGTTTCGGCTTCCGGCTCGACCCCGGCGCATGCGGCGCTGGCGCGGCGCATCGTGGGCTCGTCACGCGGTCCGGGTAGCTGCGGCTCCGCCTTTGTAAGCCAAGCCTTCGCCTTCCATTGACCTTTGCCGGCGGACTCGCAAGAGCCCGCCGCTTCTCTTGTTGGAAGCACGCCATGAAGGTTCTCCTCAGCGGGCGCGTCGCAATTCTTTGCGCGCTCGTCCTTACCGGCGCCGCGCGGGCGGAGGCCCCCAAGCCGCCGTCCGCCCCAGCTCCCGCCGCCGCGGCAAAGCCGGCGCCTGCGCCAGCCGCGCCGAAACCCGCGCCCCAAACAGCGCCCGCGCCCGCCTCTGGCATGTCCGAGAGCAAATATCTCGGTCTGCTCTACGCCGAGATCGCCAAGCATACGCCGGAGGAAAACGCCTCCGGGCCGGGCGAGGTGAGGGCGAGCTTCATCGTCGGCGCCTCTGGCAAGATCGAGAAAGTGACGATCGACAAGACGACGAGCCCGGCGCATGCCGAGATGGTGAAGAAAATACTGGCGGCGGTTGTCGTTCCTGCCCCGCCCGGCGGCGCGATGGATGTCGGTCAGACCTTCAAGTTCCGCTGAAGCGAAACGATTAGAGGGAAGTCATGGAGTCGATGGCCATTCCGCGCGTGATTATCATATCGGCCGCCATGTTCGGCCTGAGCGGCGGCGCCGACGCCGAGCTCAGCGCGCCGGCTCCGGCGCCGGCCGAAGGGCATCGACATAGCGCGCTGGCCTGCGCCGAGCGCAAGCCGGATTGCGCCGCGACCGTCAACCCGGCGTACGACGCCAAGGGCAAGCTTTGGGTCGCTTACGCCATCGAAAAGACGGTCTATGTCGCCTCTTCCGCGGACGGGGCCAAAAGCTTTTCCGCGCCCGTCGCGATCGCGTCGGTCAGCGACGGCGTCATCGACGCCCATGGCGACGCACGGCCGAAGATCGTTCCCCTCGACGATGGATCGCTGCTCGCCAGCTATACGACGCGGCCCGACAAGCAGATGATCGGCACGATCTTCACGGCGCGCTCGACCGACGGCGGCAAAAGCTTCTCCACGCCCCAAGCGCTGCTCGCCTCCGGCGGGCAGCGCTTCGAGACTTTCGTCGTCACGCCCAAGGGGCGCCTCTACGCCGGCTGGCTCGACAAGACCAATGCTCTGAAGGCCAAGGCCGAGGGCAAGGAGTTCGAGGGCAGCGGCGTCGCCTTCGCCTGGTCGGACGATAATGGGCAGAGCTTTGCGGGCAAAAAAATCCTGATGGACCACGCCTGCGAATGTTGCCGCATGTCTGCGGCGCTGGATCGCGACGGCCTGCCGGTGTTTCTGTGGCGGCAGGTCTTCGACGGCAATGTTCGCGATCACTACGCTGCGAAGCTTTCCGCCGATGGCGCGACGCTGACGGGCGGGCGCGTTTCCGACGATAATTGGGCGATCAATTCCTGCCCGCACCATGGCCCCAGCCTCGCCGTCGACGCCCATGGCGGATGGCACGCGGTCTGGTTCACCAAGGGCAAGAATCGGCAGGGGCTTTTCTACGCGCATAGCGAAGATTCGGGAAAAAGCTTCTCCAGCCCCGAGAAATTCGGCGACGACGCCAAGGCCCCGGGCCACCCCGTCGTGCTCGCGGCGAAAGGCCGTCTCTATCGCGTCTGGAAGGAGTTCGACGGGACGACGACGACCATCCCACTGCAGCTCTCGCGTGATGGCGGCAAAAGCTGGAGCGCGCCGAAAATCCTCGCGCAGACCGACGACGCCTCGGATCATCCGGAGCTCGTCGCCTACAAGGGCGCGGCTTATCTTTCGTGGGTGACGCATAAGGAGGGCTATCGCCTGCTGCCGCTTCCCCGCGACGAGAAGAGTGCCGCAGTGCGATGAAGAAGGTGATCGCCGCTTTACGTGCAGCCTGTCATTCCCGCCTTCGGCTCGCCGGGAATGACGGACGAAACAGTCTCGCTGTTCGTCTCTCCCTCTGCGCCTTTATCGCCTTCACCGCTTCGAGCGCCCATGCGCTCGATTTCAAGCCCTATGGTCGCGGCGCCTTCTCGCAGATCGCCAAGGCGCATGCGGGGCGGCCGCTGATGATTCACTTCTGGTCCGTCACCTGCCCGCCCTGCCTCGCCGAGCTGGCGCAATGGGCGCAGATGACGGCCGAACACAAGGATGTCGACATCGTCTTCGTCAATGTCGATAGCGAAGAAGATCGCGCACGGGCGGCGGCGCGCGCCGAGAAAGCCGGGCTCGGCAAATCGGCGCATTACGGTTTTGCGGATGATTTCGTCGAGAAGCTCTATTTCGAGGCCGATAAGACGTGGCGGGGCGAATTGCCGTTCACCGCGCTTGTGGCGCCCGACGGCGGGGTGATCGCCGTGACCGGCGCAATCGACGATCCGCTCGTTCTGCAGTGGCTGGAAAAACACAGATAAGCGCGGCCAGATTGCTGACAAAGTGGCGATGACGCCCCTCGTGCTTCGAGACGCCTGCTGCGCAGGCTCCTCAGCATGAGGGGCTTCTGCGATTTCGTCGAACACTAATACGAGATCCGCTTAATTGGTTCGGTGTCATTCCCGACGCTCGCGCAGCGAGCGATCGGGAATCCAGAGCAAAGGCGGCTATCATGGCTCTGGATTCCCGGTCGGGCCTTCAGCCCGCCGGGAATGACAAGACCCGATGCGAGCTGTTCAAACGGAAATGGTGTTGGGCCTCTTCCTGAGGAGCGAGCAAAGCTCGCGTCTCGAAGGACGAGGCCGCCTCAAAGTTCGTCAACCAACTGACCTTTCCCGCCTAAGCGGGAAAGGCGCTCTCGAGTATCGAGCTTATCAGGCGACGCCCTTCGCGTTCAGATAAGGGCCGTAGAGCCTGTCGATATTGGGGATGTGGTCCGTCAGCCAGCCGACCACGAAGCCGGCCGTCTCTCCGGTCACCTCCGCTTCGCCGGCGTGGAATTTCTTTTGCAAATCGGCGCAAGTTGCGACCAGCTTGTCGTGCTCGGCTTTGTGGCCGGCTGCGGCTGGATAGTCATATTGTGCGAAATTCGCTTCCTCCGCCGCGAAGTGCTTCACCACATAGTCGATGAGCGCATCGAGCTCCTTGCCGATCGCGTTTCGGTCGCCGCTGGCGACGGCGTCGCCGAGCACATTCACCAGCCTGAATATTTCCTGATGTTCCGCATCATGCGCGCTGACGTTGGTCGCGAATTGTTCCTTGGTCCAGGTGATAAGCGACATGCAGTTTCCTCCACACCAACGCCCCATGCGCCCCTCGTGGCGACGAGTCGCGCAATTGCAAAAGCGCATGCGCGATCTCGTCGCGCACGCACTTTGACGTGATGACTCGAGGCTGTAATTGACCGGCGTCAACACGAGACAATGTGACGCGCCCATCATTCGCCGCCGTCATTGCGAGCAAAGCGAAGCAATCCAGGGCCGTGATGTGACTGTGGATTGCTTCGTCGCTTGCGCTCCTCGCGATGACGGGGCGCGAACGGTCTGTCAGAGTCTGCGCAAAACGAACGCGTCGTCTTCCGCGCGCAGCGCGATAATCGGACAGCGTTCTTGCGAGTCGCCGACGCAAGCGGCGCCATCTCCCAAGGCGACGACTGCGGCGATGGCGCCATTGTCGAGCAGTCCGGCGCGTACGAGATCGGCGAGGATGGAAACCGGTGCAATCAATCGCGCCGACCCAAGCGCATCGAGCGTTTCGAGAAAGCGCGCCGTGGTGAAAGGCGCAAGAAAATGCAGCGGCGCGCCTGCGAGCAACGCCGCGAGCGGGCCCGCGACAAGAGCCGCGAGCGAACTCGGCGCATAGAGCGAAAGAATGGGCGCTTCGCGCGCGGCGCGAGTCGCGCGCACGAGATCGAGCGCTGCGCCGAGCAGCGCGCCTTGCGAAGCGAAACGGACATTCCCGCGCTCGTCGAGCGCGCCGACATCGAAGCGTTCGTCGTCGCTCCAATCTTCGGAGAGCGGCACGCGCGGCGACATCTGCGCCGCGAGCGCTTGCGCTGAAAAATCAGCAGCGCCGTCGAGCGCGCCATGCAGCGCGCCGATCACACGCAATGACGGCGTATCGGCGGCGATGTCGAGCAGCGCCTCCTCGAAATCGAGGCCGCAGATCTGCGCCGGCGCGAACAGCGCACCGATCTGCAATGTCTTCGCCCCATGCGCGATGGCTGCGCGCCATTGGGGGAGGGGCATGGGCGCGAGCGTCGGCGCCAGGCCCGCGGCGAGCGCGCCGACGAGCGCGACAAAGGCTTGCGCGCCGGATGGAGAGCAGATGAGAATTCTCTCGCCGCGCGCGAGATCGAGGGCGCGGAGCTTGGAAAGGCAAGCGCCGACGCGCTGGTAGAGATCGGCGTAGGTGACCTGGTCCACGGCGCCGTCGACGTCATCGAGAAAGGCGAGCCCGCCGGGACGCGGTCTCGCCGCGCCGGCGACGAGGGCGTCGAAGCCGAATTGCGTCAGCGGATGGGCGCGGACGAGCGCCGCTTCCTCTCTCTCGGAAACAGCGGCGCGCGCGGTCATGGATTTTTCCTCCACCAGCTCTCGAGCGTCGGGCCAAAGAGCGGCGCTGCGTAGCGCGGCAGGCGCTCGGGCCGGGCGAGGTCGGTCGAATGCGCGATCCATTGCTCGGAGGCGTGAAACAAAGGCACGACATAAAAGCCCGAGAGCAGCACGCGGTCATAGGCGCGCACCGCCGCGACGAAATCCTCGTGGCTTTGCGCGGAGAGGAGCGCAACGATCAGGCTGTCGATCGCGGGCGATGCGGCGCCAGCGAGATTGAAAGAGGATTCCTGCGTCGCGCTCGCCGAGCCCCAACGCATGCGCTGCTCATTGCCGGGCGAGGCCGACGCCAGATACTGCCCGATCATCATGTCGAAATCGAACTTCTGGCGCCGGCGCTGATATTGCACTTCGTCGACGAGCCTGACGCGCGCCTCGACGCCGATGCGCGCGAGGGAAGCCGCATAATTGAGCGCAAGACGCTCCTGATTGCGGTCCTTCACCATGATCTCGAAGGAAACCGGCGCGCCGTCCTTCGAAAGCTTGTCGCCGTTCACATGGTAGCCGGCCGCCGCCAGCAATTCGAGCGCGCGCTTGGCCATCTCGCGGTCGCGGCCCGAACCGTCGTTGACCGGCGGGCGCCATTTCCCGTCGAGAATATCCGCGCGCACGGCGTCAGGGTAGGGCGCAAGAAGCGCGCGCTCCTTCTCATTCGCGGGACGGCCCGAGGCGGAAAGCTCCGATTCGTCGAAGAAGCTTTTGGTGCGCGTATAGAGGTTCGAATAGAGATTGGCGTTGATCCACTCGAAATCGAACATCATGCCGAGCGCTTCACGCAGCCGGATGTCTTTGAAGATCGTTTGTCGCGTGTTGAAGACGAAGCCTTCGAGCCCCTTGGGGTTCTCGTTCTTCAACGCCTCGGTTGCAACGCGGCCCTCGCGCAATGCGGGGAAGTCGTAGCCGGTCGACCAGCGGGTCGTGCTGGTCTCTTCGCGATAGTCGATCAAGCCGGCCTTGAAGGCCTCGAACAGGGCGTTGCCGTCGCGGAAGTATTGAATGTCGATCTCGTCGAAATTGTAGAAGCCGCGCTGGCTCGGAACGTCCGCGCCCCAATAGTTGGGGTCGCGCTTCAACAGCAGCCGCGCGCCGGCCTGCGCATCCGCGACGATATAGGGGCCTGAGCCAAGGGGCTTGGCGAGCGTCGCGTCCGAGAATCGCTCGAGGTCGGTCGCGTGCCTGGGCAGCACGGGCATGATGGCGAGAATAAGCGGCAGCTCGCGATCGCCGACGCCGGTCAGATCGTAGGAGACCGTCTGCGCGTCGGGTGCTGTGATCGATTTCACGAGCCCATAGGCGACCCGCTGCTGCGGGCGGCCCTTCGACTTGAGCAGGTTGAAGGAAAACAGCACGTCTTCCGAGGTGATGGGTTTGCCGTCGGAGAAATGCGCTCGTGTGTCGAGGTGGAAGGTCACATGGGCGCGGGCGGCGTCGATGTCGAGCGATTGCGCGATGAGCGGATAGAGCGTGAAAGGCTCATCCTGCGACCGCGCCATCATTCCTTGAAAGACATTGCCGACGAGGCCCTGGGCCGTGGAGCCGGATTTGAGATTGAAGGGGTTGAGGCTGTCGAATGTCCCGGCGAGACCGACACGAAGCCTGCCGCCTTTCTTTGCTTGCGGGTCGGCGTAAGGGAGATGATCGAAGTCCGGCGGCAGCGCCGGCGCGCCATGCGCCGCCAGGCCATGAGTAGGCTCGCCCGCCATGAGCGGACCGCCGGGCGCAAAGGCCGTCAGCAGCGCAAGGGCGAGGCTCGGAAGGCGGCGCCTCTTTGGGCGGCCGCGAATCGCGGAAGAGATCATGCTGCGACAATAGTCGAAGCTATGGCGGCAAGAAGCCGAGACCGGGCGTCATTCCGCCTCATTTATGAAATTTTAACGTAATCGGCGCTCGCGGGGGCTTTATGCGCGCCGGGGACCGCTGGAATTTGCCGCGGCGACAAGGTAAGAGCTTTGCCGTCGCTCCGGCGCGGCGGCTGCGCCGGGGGAGAATCGCGGTCGGGGCAAAAGTTCCAAGGGCGTTCCATTTTTCGTCCGCGCAGGCGGGCGGCCCCCGCAAGACGAGACAACAAGAGCTGTTTAGAAGCCGGAAGAGCGCCGGCTAGAGAGCAATCGAAAGGGACTTCGGAAATGTCGAACCTCTTCTCGCGGTCCGCCGCGGTCGCGCTGGCAGGCGCTTTCCTGCTCGCCGGCGTTTCGGCGCAAGCCCAGCAGGCTCCGGCCGCTGCCGGGCAGCAGCCTGCCGCAGGCGGGGCGCAGGGCCCCATCACCGCCACGCTTCAGGCGGTGCAGCCCGACTGGACCAAGGTCTGCGGCAGCGATCCGGCGACCAAGAAGGAAGTCTGCTACACGACCCGCGATTTCGGCGCCGCCGCGAAGGAAGGCGACGCGCCGCAGCCGCTGCTCGCGCTCGCGGTCTACGATCCCAAGGGCGACGACACCAAGATCATCCGCCTGCTGCTGCCGCCGGGCCTGATGCTGAAGCCGGGCTTCCGCTTCGCCATCGACAAGGGAGCCATGGAGGCCGGCGCCTTCGAGATCTGCTTCCCGAACGGCTGCTTCGCCGAGGCGAAGGTCAAGAAGGCCTCGGTCGACGGCATGAAGAAGGCCCAGCAAATGACGGTCATCGTCAAGAACCAGGCCAACACCGAGGTCACTTTCTATTTGCCGCTGAACGACTTCGGCAAAGCCTTCGACGGCCCGGCGATCGACCCCAAGGTGCTCGAGGAGCAGCAGAAGAAGCTGCAGGAAGAGCTCCAGAAGAAGGCCGAGGAAGAGCGCAAGAAGCTCGAAGCCAAGAGCGCCGCGCCGGCCGCGGCTCCTGCGCCGGCCAAGAAGTAAGCGTCTCTCTTTAGGAACAAAGAAACGCCCGCATGCCTCATGCGGGCGTTTTCTTTTGGGCGGTGGGAGAGAAGCCGGGAAATGCCGGGAAGCTGGTCCAGCGCGGCCAAGTAGCGATGATGGGCATGCGCTGGCGTCCGTCATTGCGAGGTGCGCAAGCGACGAAGCAATCCAGAGCCGCGATGGCTGCCCTGGATTGCTTCGCTCCGCTCGCAACGACGGGATGGGCTGCGAGCCCGAAGGCTCGCGGTTTCGAGGCGCTCTTTTGCGCTTTCCGCCGCTCTATGCTAGCGCGAGCCCTCCCAATGCGTTCCACACTCGAGCTGCGCCCATGATCCCTCGCTATTCTAGATCCGAGATGACCACGATCTGGGAGCCGCAGACGCGCTTCCGCATCTGGTTCGAGATCGAGGCCTATGCCTGCGACGCGCTGGCCGAGCTCGGCGTCATCCCCAAGGAAAGCGCCAAGAATATCTGGGACAAGGCGGATTTCGTCGAGTTCGACGTCGCCCGCATCGACGAGATCGAGCGGGTGACGAAACATGACGTCATCGCTTTCCTCACCCATCTTGCCGAATTCATCGGCCCGGATTCGCGCTTCGTGCACCAGGGCATGACGTCCTCGGACGTGCTGGACACCTGCCTCGCCGTGCAGCTCTCGCGCGCCGCCGATCTGCTGATCGCCGATGTCGACGCTTTGCTCGCGGCGCTCAAAAAGCGCGCTTTCGAGCATAAATTCACGCCGACCATCGGCCGCTCGCATGGCATTCACGCCGAGCCCACCACCTTCGGGCTCAAAATGGCGCAGGCCTATGCGGAGTTCACCCGCGCCCGCGAACGCCTGGTACACGCCCGCAAGGAGGTCGCGACCTGCGCCATCTCCGGCGCCGTCGGCACTTTCGCCAATATCGATCCGCGCGTCGAAGAATATGTGGCGCATAAGATGGGCCTCGTCGCCGAGCCCGTTTCGACGCAGGTCATTCCGCGCGACCGCCATGCGGCGTTCTTTGCGACGCTCGGCGTCGTCGCGTCTTCGGTCGAGCGGCTCGCCATCGAAATCCGCCATTTGCAGCGCACGGAAGTGCTGGAGGCCGAGGAATATTTCTCCGCGGGCCAGAAGGGCTCGTCGGCCATGCCGCACAAGCGCAATCCGGTGCTGACCGAAAACCTCACCGGCCTCGCCCGTCTCGTGCGCGGCATGGTGATTCCCGCCATGGAGAATGTGGCGCTCTGGCACGAGCGCGATATTTCGCATTCCTCCGTCGAGCGCATGATCGGCCCCGACGCGACAGTGACTCTCGACTTCGCGCTCGCGCGGCTCACCAATGTTGTCGAGAATCTTCTCGTTTACCCCGAGAATATGCAGAAGAATTTGGACAAGCTCGGCGGCCTCGTCCATTCGCAACGCGTGCTGCTCGCTCTGACGCAAAAGGGCGTCTCGCGCGAGGACGCCTACGCCATGGTGCAGCGGAACGCCATGCCGGTCTGGCGGGGCGAGGGCGAGTTCCGCGATCTCCTCGGCAAGGACAAGGATGTGAGCGCCAAACTCTCGCCCGCGGAGTTGGACGAGCTGTTCGACCTCTCGTACCACTTCAAGCATGTGGATACGATCTTCCGCCGGGTGTTCGGGGAGGGCTGAGGCAGTTTCCGTTTGAATAGATGGGGATTTGTCATTCCCGGCGGGCTGAAAGCCCGACCGGGAATCCACAGCCACAAGAGCGCTGGTTTTGCCAGAGCCCGTCATTGCGAGCGAAGCGAAGCAATCCAGGGCAGCGATGCGGCGCTGGATTGCTTCATCGGCTCCGCCTCCTCGCAATGACGGCGGTGGATCTCGTATCACTCCTGCGCCGGCGCCTTCAGATGGCCGCGCCGCCGGTCCCGTTGCCTCATCAACGTGTCCGCGGCGTCGATTTCCGCGTAAGCGAGCTTTATCTCCAGGGCGAAGGCGACGAGCGCCGCAGTGAAAAGCCCCATGGCGATCATGAACAGAAACCCCGCGCCGAATTCGTGGCGGAAGCGGAAAAACGCCGATGCGAAGGCGACGATGACGAGAAAGCTCGTCACGACGCAGCTCGCCACGCCCCAATAGATCGAGCGGTGGACCAGCACGGCGCGCCGCCGCAGGATCGGCACCTCGACCTTGCGATGCGCCTGGGCGTGTCCGTCGTCGAGATCGGCCAGCTCGCGCGCGCGATCCACGATCCGATCCTGCCGTGAGACGAGCACGCCCAAAAGCTGCGCCTCGGCGGCGAGCAGAAAGGCCGGGCCGGTCACCTGGGAGATGACGATGGAAAGCTGCTCGATGGTCGGCGCGTCGAAAAGCATGGGCGGTCCCGCGTAAAACAGTTCGTCGCCGCATCTTATACCGGTTTGTGGCCCGCCTGAGCGGGGGGTGGCGGCGCAAGCCCGCATTTCTCTTCCAAAGCGCCCGGCAAAGCCTTAAACAGCGCTTCCATGATGTGGCTCATTTTCGCTCTCCTCACCGGCGCCGCGGTTATGGCCGTCCTCCTGCCGCTCGCCATGCGGGGCGAGGCGAAAGACGCGGGCGCCGCCGACATCGCCTTTTTCGAGGAGCAGCTCGCCGAGATCGCGCGCGAGCGCGCTGAGGGCCGCCTCGATCCGGTCGAAGCCGAGG
The DNA here is from genome assembly GCF_027925385.1 of Methylocystis iwaonis. Lineage (NCBI taxonomy): Bacteria > Pseudomonadati > Pseudomonadota > Alphaproteobacteria > Hyphomicrobiales > Methylocystaceae > Methylocystis > Methylocystis iwaonis. The sequence continues at coordinate 3,674,093 of NZ_AP027142.1, read as the reverse complement.
CCGCGAAGACCGAGGCCGCCCGGCGCCTGCTGCGCGCCGAAGCGGCTCCGAAGGCGCGGGCCCAGGGCTCCCGCAAGGCGGCGCTCGCGGCGGCGCTTGCGGCGATGGTCATTGTCCCGGCGGTCTCGCTGCCGCTCTATCTGCGCCTCGGCAAAGTCGACATGCCGGACATGCCGCTGACGGCGCGGCTCGACTCCCAGCCTGACAAGGGCGATCTCGCCGGCGCCGTCGCCCGCATCGAGCAGCATTTGCGCGAACATCCCGAGGATGGCCGCGGTTTCGAAGTGGTGGCGCCTTATTACCTGCGCTCCGGGCGTGGCGAGGAGGCGATCGACGCTTATTCGAGGGCGTTGAAGCTCCTCGGGGCCACGGCGGAGCGCCACGCCAATCTGGGGCAGGCGCGCATGATCGTCGCCGAGGGCAAGGTGACGCCGCAGGCGCGGCAGGATTTCGAGGCGGCGCTGGCGCTCGACCCCAATAATGTAATGGCCGCCTATTATCTCGGGATTGGCGCCGAGCAGGCGGGCGAGAAGGACAAGGCCGTCGGGATTTTCGAGAAGCTCGAAGCCGAGGCCTCGGCCGACGCGTCCTATCTGCCGGCCGTGAAGCGCCGGCTGGCGGCGTTGCGGGGCGAAGACGCGCAAGAGCGGCCGCCCTTCGCGCAGGGGCCCGCGAGCGCGCAGGGCAAGGCCATCGCCGCCATGCCGGCCGACGAGCGCGCGGCGACGATCAAGGGCATGGTCGACAAGCTTGCGTCGCGGCTGGAGAGTAAGGGCGACGACGTCGAAGGCTGGCTGCGGCTCATCCGCGCCTATAGCGTGCTGTCGGAGCCCGAAAAGGCGAAAAAGGCTGTCGAGGACGCCCGCAAGGCGCTCGCCGGCAAGCTCGAGGAAGTCGCCCGCATCGAGGCGCTGGCGAAGGAATTGAACATCGGGGGGTGATATCCCTCTCCCGCTTGCGGGAGAGGGTGGCCCCTGCGTCAGCAGGGGTCGGGTGAGGGCCCTCATCCGTCACCGCTTCGCGGCGACACCTTCTCCCGCAGGCGGGAGAAGGGAAAAATCAGCAGTGAGAGCGACATGACGCGCAAAGGCAAGAGACTGACGCTGATCATCGGGGCGCTGGCGGTTTTGGGCCTCGCGGCGGGTCTGATGCTTTTCGCCCTGCGCGACAATATCATCTTCTTCTACACGCCCTCGGAGCTGGCCCAGAAGCAGGTCGCGCCCGGCGCGCGGCTGCGCATCGGCGGACTCGTCAAGGAAGGCAGCGTCGTCAAGAACGGCAAGGACGTGGCCTTCACCGTCACCGACAAGACCAAAGACCTCGCCGTGGCCTACACGGGCCTCTTGCCCGATCTCTTCCGCGAGGGCCAGGGCGTCGTCGTCGACGGGTTGCTGCAAACGGACGGCAAGTTCAAGGCCGACAGTGTGCTCGCCAAGCATGACGAGCGCTACATGCCCCGCGACGTCGCGGACAAGCTGAAGCAGCAGGGCGTGTGGCAAGGAGAGAAGAAGTGAAGCATCTGGCCCCCTTCCCCTCTCCCGCAAGCGGGAGAGGGCGGCCCTCGCGCCAGCGAGGGTCGGGTGAGGGCCCTCATCCGTCACCGCTGCGCGGCGACACCTTCTCCCGCAGGCGAGAGAAGGAGGAGATCCCTCAATGATCGTCGAAACCGGACATTACGCGCTCATTCTCGCGCTCGCCCTCGCTTTGCTGCAATTCGCCATTCCCTCCGCCGGCGCGCGGCTGAACGATTCGTCGCTGATGCGCGTTGCGCGGCCGACGGCCATTGCGCAGTTCCTCTTCGTCGCCTTCGCCTATGGCGCGCTGACATACGCCCATGTCGTTTCCGACTTCTCGCTCGTCAATGTCATCGAGAATTCGCACTCGCTGAAGCCCTTCGTTTATAAAATCTCCGGCGTGTGGGGAAATCACGAAGGCTCCATGCTGCTGTGGGTGCTGGTCCTTTCCTTCTGCGGCGCGCTCGTTGCGATTTTCTCTTCCGCCATGCCGGATAGACTGCGCGCCGATGCGCTTTCCGTTCAGGGCCTGCTCGGCGCGGCCTTTCTGCTGTTCATCCTGCTGACCTCCAATCCCTTCGCGCGCGTCGATCAGCCGCCGTGGGAGGGACGCGACCTCAATCCGATCCTGCAGGACCCCGGTCTCGCGATCCATCCGCCGCTGCTGTATCTGGGCTACGTCGGCTTCTCGATCGTCTTCTCTTTCGCCGCCGCCGCGCTGATCGGCGGCCGCATCGACGCCGCCTGGGCGCGTTTCGCCCGGCCCTGGACGCTCTTCGCCTGGACCGCCCTGACGCTCGGCATCGCCATGGGCTCCTATTGGGCCTATTATACGCTCGGCTGGGGCGGCTTCTGGTTCTGGGACCCGGTCGAGAACGCTTCGCTCATGCCCTGGCTCGCGGGCACGGCGCTCCTGCACAGCGCGGCTGTGATGGAGAAGCGCGAGGCGCTGAAGGTCTGGACGATCTTCCTCTCGATTCTCGCTTTTTCGCTCTCGCTGCTCGGCACCTTCCTCGTGCGCTCGGGCGTGCTCACCTCGGTGCACGCCTTCGCGAGCGATCCTGAGCGCGGCGTCTTCATTCTCGGGATTCTGGTTTTCTTCATTGGCGGCGCTCTGGCGCTCTTCGCCTTGCGGGCGGCGTCGCTCCCTGTCGGCGGCGTCTTTGCGCCGATCTCGCGCGAGGGCGCGCTGGTGGTGAATAACCTCCTGCTCTCCGCGAGCTGTGCGACGGTCGTCATCGGGACGCTCTATCCGCTCGCTTTGGAGGCGCTCACGGGCGAGAAGATTTCGGTCGGTCCCCCCTTCTTCAATACGGTGCTGATCCCCATCGCGCTGCCGCTCGCGCTGCTCATGCCCATTGGCCAGATGCTCGCCTGGAAACGCGGCGATCTGCCGGCGGCGCTGCAGCGCCTGCGCGCGGCCTTTGCTGTCGGCGTGCTCGCGGCGGCGGCGCTCGGCGCCCTTTATGGGACGCCTTTCCTCTCCATCGTTTCGGGGGGCATTGCGGTCTATCTCGTTGTCGGCGCGGTGAGCGACATCGCCCACCGCGCGACCTTCCGGGCCTCTTCGACGGGAGCGGTGTTCTCGCGCCTGCGCGGCCTGCCGCTTTCGGCCTGGGGGACGTCGCTCTCGCACGCCGGCATGGGGCTGACGCTGCTCGGCCTTGCGGCGACCGGCTGGGGCGTCGAGAACATCGTCGCCATGAAGCCCGGAGAGTATTACGACGTCGGTCCCTATAAGCTCGGCATCGAGGAAATCTCGCCACGGAACGGTCCCAACTACTCCGAAACCTACACCGTGATGTCGGTGCGCTCGGGGACCGAGACCGTCGCCAAAATCGAACCCGCCAAGCGCTTCTATCAGGCCCGCAAGATGCAGCGGTCCGAGGCCGGCATTGTGACGCTGGGCTTGGGGCAGGTTTACGCCGCGATCGGAGATTCGCATGAGGACGGGACGATCGACGCCCGGCTCTATTGGAAGCCCTTCGTCACGCTGATCTGGATCGGCGCGCTGGTCATGGCCTTTGGCGGCGGCTTGTCGCTCGCCGACCGGCGGCTGCGGATCGGCGTGGCCCGGCGGGCGAGCGCGGTGGCGATGCCGGAGGCTGCGGAATGATGCGGAAGGCCCCCTCCCTGTCCCTCCCCCGCTTCGCGGGAGAGGGGACGCTCACGATCAGCATTCTGGATGAAGGCCCGCGGCTAACTCCCTCTCCCGCGAAGCGGGGGAGGGCTGGGGTGGGGGCCGTGGCAATAATAGCCGTGCTCTTCATCTCCCCCGCCCACGCCGTCACCCCCGGTGAAAAGCTCCCCGACCCGGCCATGGAGGCCCGCGCCCGCGCCATCACCAGCGAGCTGCGCTGTCTCGTCTGCCAGAATCAGTCGGTCGACGATTCCGACGCCTCCCTCGCCAAGGATCTGCGCGTGCTCGTGCGCGAGAAGCTCAAAGACGGTCTGAGCGACGCTGAAGTGAAGGAGTATGTCCACTCCCGCTATGGCGACTTCGTTCTGCTGCGGCCGCCGATGAAGCTGGACACGATCCTCCTCTGGACCGCCCCTTTCCTCGCGCTGCTCGCAGGCGCCGCCGCCGTCTGGAGCGCCGCGCGCCGGCGCCGGGCGGCGCCCGCAGGCTCTGCCGAATTGACGGCCGAGGAACGCGCGCGGCTGGCGGCCTTGGGCCTCTCTGAACAACCTGGTAGGGATTCGGCAGAATAGTTTCGCTCAAGATAGCGTCCTCGCCGGCATCCCCCCTTGTTGCGCCGCAGAGCGTTCTGCGGCGGTTTTTTTGTGTGCCTTTGTTTCCCTGTTCTATTGCAGTGAATGTGAGACCTTGCCTTGTCGAGGCGTTGACGCCATAGATCATAAGTCGGCGAAATGTCGACGCTTTTAATATCTTTCTAGTCTATTCGGAGAAATGCTTATGTCTGCCCAATTGAAACAAGCAATGCTGCAACCCCCGGGAGCCACTGACTTTTTTGGCGTAGCCTATCTCCAGCTTTGCCAGATCTCCTACGCGCTCCCCTCGTCCATCCCCTACCTCGTTAACAACAAGATGCCACCATTGAGCGCGGATGGACGCTGGGAATGCGTTTGGGGACCGGCGGAAAGCGACGATTTGGCGAATCTCGTGTTCGTCGCCGCCTATTATGACGGGCCAAACCTCCCGCCGGTTTTCGCCGCGGTCGTCACCCGCGGCACGGATGTCGACGTCAATGATTTTTGGGGCGTGCTGCAGCAGGCCTTCGAGGATTTTTACGTCATCTTCCAGAGCACGCCGCCCTGGTTGCCCGCCGATAGCCCGGCGCTTGTAGCCGATGGAACGCTTTACGCGCTGGAGACGATCCAGGGCTTCACCTCCAATGGGGCGTCGCTTGCCGCCTTCCTGGCGGAGTTCCTCCAGTCGCCGCAGAATGAAAACCCGGTTCTGGTGTGCACGGGCCATAGTCTCGGCGGATGCGTCACCACTGTGCTGGCCCCTTGGCTGCAAGCCTCGCTCGCCGCTGTCGGGGTCAACAACCCGATCGTTCCGGCGACCTTCGCGGCGCTTACGGCCGGCAACAGCGCCTTCGCCGATTATTATACATCGACCTTCGGTTATTGCCCCCGCTATTACAACACGCTGGACGTCGCGCCGCTCGCCTGGGGCAATTTGGACGCCGTCTCGACCATCTATGATCCGTGCAGCATCCCGATCCCGGACGCCGCCTATGTCGCCCTCGTCCTGTGGCAGGACGCGCTGCTGCTCGAAGGGGCGAGCTATTCGCAGCAGCAGGCCAATAACGCCCCGCTGCCGGGCACATGCTTCGAGCTCTATCCGGCGGATTGGTTCACGCAGGCCTCCATGCAGCATCATACGGGTACCTATATGCGCCTGCTCGGGGGAACCTCGATCGACATCGGCCCGAGCCTGGCCGCGCGAAGCCGGCCGAGACGGCGCGTCTCCCGTTACCGCCTGCTGTCGCAGGTGAGGAGCCGCGAAAACCTGCTGCTGAAGTCTAACAAGGGCTGAGTCAGCTCAGGCGCGGGGGAGTCCCCGCGCCCCCTATCCAATTCCGCTGGGCTGCAATATAGGGGGCGGCAGCGTTGTCGAGCCGCCGGCGCGGCGTCACCTGAAAGAGCGGACCATGGCCGAACATTCCACGCCCCATTTCCACAATACGCCCGGCGTCGCCCAGATTCGCGTAGGGGCGAAGGAATTCATGTGCATCGGCGCGCTGCCGCCATTCGACCATCCGCATGTCTATATCGACATGGGCGCCGATACGCAGGCGGTCTGCCCCTATTGTTCGACGCTCTACGTCTACGACGCCTCGCTTCACGGCGGCGCCGAGCCGGCGGAATGCGTCTATCACGCGGAAGAGCCGGCTTAAGGTCTCGAGCGGTCCAAGCTGTACCTGCCCGAGAATTCGAAGCGCCTTGACATGAGAGGCGGGGCGGCTCATATGTCGCGTGTCGCACGACACGCGACTGTTTCATTTCAAGCGATTCAATTTTGATCAGCTCGCATTGGGCCTTGTCATTCCCGGCGGGCTGAAAGCCCGACGAGGAATCCAGAGCCACAAAAGCGCAGGTTTGGCTCGGATTCCCTATCGCTCGCGGCGCGAGCGTCGTGAATGACAACGAGCCAATCGAGCGGATCTCGTATGATAAAGTCGTTCATCAGCAAAGGTTTGTCTGAAATTTTTGAAACGGGGAGATCATCGAAAATATCAAGCGAGTTGCATGGGAGGATTGTTCGAAGGTTGGACGCGCTCGACGCCGCGAAAAGTCCGAGCGACATGCGTGTGCCCGGCTTTGATTTCCACCCTTTGAACGGATTCGATCCGACACGGTATTCGGTCCATGTGAATGGCCCATGGTGTATTACGTTCGAGTTCGAGGGACAGGATGCGACGCGCGTCGACTTCGAGCAATATCACTGAGGGAGGGGAGGGCTTCTCTCCCCGACAGAAAGCTTTGGTGAGACAGAAATGACCGAGGTCTTTGCAGCCAAGCGGGCGGATCGCGAGCCCACGCATCCCGGCGTCATCCTGCGGGAGGATGTTTTGCCCTCCCTCGGCGTCACAGTGACCGAATTCGCCAGGATGCTCGATGTCGGTCGGCAGCAGTTGCACCGCATTCTCTCTGGAGACTCCAGCATCTCTCCTGAAATGGCCCTGAAACTTGGCAAGCTCTGCGGCAACGGCCCCGAATTCTGGATCAACATGCAGGTCGCCGTGGATTTATGGCGCGCCCGAAAAGAGTTGGGCGCTCGGCTGGATGCGATCCAGGAAATCAGGCCTTGCGCCTGATGGCTTTTTTCCGGCCCGCTGATTTCCATCCGCAAGGGCGACGCCCATGAGCGCCCCCATCGTCATCGCCGGCGCGGGCGTCGGCGGCCTCACGGCGGCGCTGTCCCTGGCCCGCGCGGGAAAGCGCGCGCTGGTATTGGAGCGCGCGCCCAAGATCGAGGAGGTCGGGGCCGGTTTCCAGATCGCCCCCAACGCCGGACGGATTCTGGCGGGCCTCGGCCTCGAAGAGCCGCTGGCCGCCGTCGCGCTGGAGCCGCAAGCCATCAATATCCGCCGGGGACGCGACGGCGCCGTTCTCGCGAAGCTCGATCTTACGGATTCCCGCGCCCGCTGGGGCGCGCCGTTCCGGGTCTATCACCGCGCCGATCTTCAGCAGGTTTTGCTGCAAGCGGCGCTCGCCCATGAGGCGATCGAGGTCCGCGCGGGCGCGCGGGTCGGCAGTTTCGAGGCGCGCGCGGGCAGCGTCTCTTTGCGCGTCCACGCCGGCGACGGCGTCGAGGAAATCGAGGGCGTCGGGCTCGTCGGCGCCGATGGGCTGCGCTCGGCCGTGCGCGGGCGCCTTCTCCCGACAGAAAAAGACGCGCCCGTCTATTCCGGCCTCACGGCCTGGCGCGCGCTCGTGCCGGCCGAGCTGGCGCCCGCCGTCTTTCGCGCCCGCGAGAGCAATCTGTGGATGCTGCCCGGCGGCCATGTCGTGCATTACCCGCTGCGCGACGGAAGCATCATCAATGTCGTCGTGATCGTCGCCGAGCCGCCGCGCCAGAGCGAGGGCGCCTCGATCCTCTCTCTGGACGGGGCGCAGCTCGCCCGCGCGCTCGAGCGTCTGCGTCCCGCCGCGGAGCTGCGGGCGCTGATCGAGGCGGGCGCGTCTTGGCGGCATTGGCCGCTTTTCGGCCGCCCGCCGCTCGAAAGCTGGAGCCAGGGCGCCGTGACGCTGCTGGGCGACGCCGCCCATCCCATGCTGCCCTTCCTGGCGCAGGGCGCGGCTCAGGCGATCGAAGACGCCGAGGCGCTGGGTCGCGCCTTTCTGCAGCTCGGCGCGACCGCCGAGACGGCCTTTGCGGCTTATCAACAGATAAGAATCCCCCGGGCCTCGCAAATTGTTCGAGCCTCGCGCCGGCAGGGCGATTATTTCCACCTCGCCGGTCCGGCGGCGCTGGGGCGCGATCTTGCGATTCGGGCGCTGGGCGGGCGCGGCATGCTCGCCCGCAACGCCTGGCTTTACCGCCAGCCCTGAGAACGACGTTCGCGAGGACCGTCCGCCAGTCGAAGTGTTGCGCAACGGCTACGCTCGCCAAGATGCTGACGCTTTAGCGTGGCAGAGAGTGACAAGCGGGGCCGGGAGTTGTTAAAGAACTATCAAGAACCGTGTTGTGAGGGCTGTTTTCGTTGCGATTCGGAGTCGTCAAAATTTGGGGCGCAGCCGCCGTCGCCGCTTTGTCCTGCGCCGGCGGCGCAGGCGCGGCCGAGCTGATTCCCCCGCCCAAGACCGACGCCAACGGCTGGATCGTCACGGTGAGCGTCATCGGCGCGATATCGCCGAGCTTTCCGGGCTCTGGTCAGGTTCGCCCCTATCCCTTCCCGGCGGTCGCCGTGCGCCGGGTCGGCGAGGCCGAGACCTTCTCCACGCCGGACGAGGGCTTCGGCTTCCCCGTCCTCGATCTGGATTATGTGCGCGCCGGTCCGGTCGCGAACTTCGTCTTCCAGCGCGGCCAGCGCGACGGGCTATTCGGTTTGCATCGCGTCGCTTTGACCCATGAGGTGGGCGGTTTCGTCGAGCTTCATCCCTTCGATCATCTCCGCGTGCGCGCGGAGATGCGGCAGGGAATCGACGGGCACAAGGGCTTTGTGGCGGCGCTTTATGCGGACGCCTATGAGTCGGTCGGCCCCTTCCGCTTCTCCGTGGGGCCCCGGCTCAATTTCGGCGATAATTCCTATGCGAACGCCTATTTCTCGGTGACGCCCTTCGAGGCGCTGCTGAACGGGCGCCTCACCCCCTATACGGCGACCGGCGGCTTCACCGCAGCCGGCGGCATGGCGACGGCCCGCTATACGCTGAACGACAAGGTGAGCGTCTCGATCTATGGCGGCGGCCAGCGGTTGCTGGGTAGCGTCGGCTCCAGCCCCATCCCCAATTTGATCGGCTCGCGCAACCAGTTCAACGCGGGCCTGGCGGTCAATTACTCCTTCATCGTCCATAACCCGTTTCAATAATCAGGCGCGCATCTCTTTGATTTCGTCGCGCTCCTGCCGGGCGCGCTGGAGACGCGAGGGTGGCCGCCGGCGCCTCGCGCCGTCTGGACACACAGGGTATCACCGCCGTCATTGCGAGGAGGCGGAGCCGACGAAGCAATCCAGGGCCGCATCGCCGCCCTGGATTGCTTCGCTTCGCTCGCAATGACGGGCTCTGGGCGAAACCAGCGCTCTGGTGCGGACCTTTCAGCCCGCCGGGAATGATAGCGTTTCCGTTTGAATAGCTCGGATTGGGGCTTGTCATTCCCGATCGCTCGCTGCGCGAGCGTCGGGAATGACACCGAACCAATCAAGCGGATCTCGTATGACACGCGCCCGGTGCGAGCTGTTCAAACCGAAACGGCGTCAGCCACAAGGCTTGTCCACCCGCCCGCCTGTTAACCTGATAGCGCCCGGCGTATTTACCGAGACGAACAACAAGTTGAGAAAGTCGCGGCGCGGCCGGGCCGCGACGCCGCGGGTGTTTAATATTTGCATTTAGAATCAGCGATATATGACATTCTGCCAAATTTTATCGGTTCCTTTTTCAGAAAATTATACTTACCATCCGCGCGGACAATTCTAAACGTGTTCGCCTAAAATGCGGGCGATTTACTTTCAAGGACAGCAAAAGAAGGAACCTATTCTCGTCTCGTTACAGGAGATGGGAAATGTTCGGGTTCATCGGCAAATCGGTTTTGGCGCTCGGAATGGCTGGGGCGGCGCTTATGCCTGTCGCGGCGACGAGCTTTGCCGGGCCGGATGTGTCGAGCTTCGCGACGCTTGGCCCGGAGACCAGCATCCCCTACGGCTGGGTCGATTTCTGTCAGCGCTATCGCGGCGAATGCCAGGCCGATTACCAAATCCCTCAGGACATCGACCTCAACGCGTCCAACTTCAACAAAATCACCCGCATCAATCTCTGGGTGAACAAGCACGTCGCTCCCATCGCGGATAGCGAGCATTGGGGCGTCATCGACGCCTGGGACTATCCGACCGACGGCAAGGGCGATTGCGAAGATTATGCGCTGTTGAAGCGCCGCATGCTGATCGAGGAAGGCTTTCCGAGGGGAGCGCTGCTTCTGACCGTCGTCAAAGAGAAGAACGGCGACGGCCATTCGGTGCTGACCGTCCGCACGAATCACGGCGAATATATTCTCGACAATCTCACCGATCAGGTGCGGCCCTGGACCAAGGCGCCCTATCGTTTCGTCAAGCGTCAATCGCAGCAGGACCCGAATATCTGGGTCGCGATCGGCGCGCCGACAGCCGCGCCGGCCTATGTGTCAAACGGCCCGTGAGGCGTCACTCGCCGCGGAACGGTTTGACGTGCCGATGGCGGCGGTGGGCGGGAATCGCCGTCTGCCACTTCGCGTCGGGGTGCGGACGCACGATGGTCGGCTGGCCGTCCGCCCGCGTATTGGACGGGGCCGTCTCCATGGTCCCGTGAGGCAGGGCGTTTCCCGACGAGGGCGCCAGAACGGTTGGGTTGATCGCCTGCTGGGCGCGCGCAGCGTCGCTTGCCCATAGGCAGGCCAAGGCGGGAATGGCCAAGGCGCATAGCCTGCTTTGAAATTGCTTGGGCATGGCAAGGCTCCTTTCGGGCGCCTCTATGGATAGCATTCGAATCCCCCTTGCGCCATTTGGCGGCGGCGCGCGCTCTTTGCGCGCGTAAACCATAAGTTAAGGTCTTCTTAACGCCGATCTTGGCAAAGCCGCCGTAACTGTTAAAAATTCCTTAACGATCAATTGGCGTTTAGGGTTGCGTTAAGATGTGTGCCGCTCGTCGCATCCTGCAGGGTTTTGCTCTCGCCTTTGTGGCGTGGAGCGTCTCGCTCTCCGCGCAAGCCGGCGCCCGTCTGCCGATGTCGAGCTTTTCGCCGCTCGGTCCGGAGACGAGCGTCCCCTTCGGATGGTTCGACTTCTGCCAGCGCTATAGCGGCGAATGCGACGACGCGGCCCGACCGGCGCAGAACATCGAGCTGACGGCGGCCGCCTTTCGCAAGATCGAAAGCGTCAATGCGCTGGTGAATAACCAGATCGAGCCGGTTTCCGATCCCCAGCACGCCGGCGTTCCCGACGCCTGGGATTATCCCGAGGATGGCAAGGGCGACTGCGAAGATTATGCGCTAATGAAGCGCCGTCTGCTGATCCGCGCCGGATTTCCGCGCGGCGCGTTGCTGCTTTCGGTGGTGAAGGACGAGCATGGCGACGGCCATTCGGTGCTCTTGGTGCGCACCAGCCGCGGCGATTTCGTGCTCGATAATCTCGCCGATGAGGTCGCGCCCTGGGCGAAGACGCCCTATCGCTTCGTCAAGCGCCAGTCGCAGGAAAATCAGAACGTCTGGGTCGCGGTCGGCGCGCCGACGAGCGCGCCGATGTATGTGGCGAAGTAAAGCTCAAGGGACGATTTCGACGAGCCCTTTCGCAAAGCGCTGGCCGTTCTCGACATAGTGCTTGGCGGACTCGAGGAGCTTTTCGCGCGAGTCGCCGTCGAGAACGCGAATAACCTTGGCGGGCGCGCCGACGATCAGCGAATTATCCGGGAATTCCTTGCCCTCCGTCACCAGCGCATTGGCGCCGACAAGGCAATTTTTCCCGATCTTGGCGCCATTGAGGATCGTCGCGCCCATGCCGATGAGGCTGGCGTCGCCGATCGTGCAGCCATGCAGGATCACATTGTGCCCAATGGTGCAGTCGGCGCCGATCGTCAGCGGAAAGCCCATATCGGTGTGGAGAATGCTGTTGTCCTGGATATTGGTGCGGGCGCCGATGGTGATCCACTCATTGTCGCCGCGCAGCACGCAATTGAACCAGACATTGGCGTCTTCCTGCAGCTCGACGCGGCCGATGAGATGCGCGCCGGGCGCAACGAAATAACGTCCCTCGGCGGGCAGGCGCGGCGCGACGCCGTCGAGCGTGTAAAGCGGCATTCAGTTTCTCCTACAAGGCTTGAGCGCGCCGGACATTGCCATTTCCGGGCGCGCGCGAAAAGCGGCGGCTGCCAACAATTGATGGCTTTGGCGCGAATAGCCCGCGTTGGGGATTGTCATTCCCGGCGGGCTGCGAGCCCGACCGGGAGTCCAGAGCCACAAAAACACTGGCTTTACTCAGAGCCCGTCATTGCGAGCGAAGCGAAGCAATCCAGAGCCGCGATAGCTGCCCTGGATTGCTTCGTCGCTTACGCTCCTCGCGATGACGAGGCGCGGGCTTGGCGCGAGAAAGCGCAAATGCATCCGGCCGAGTCTCGGAAAATAGTGTATAAACCGTTGCGCGCGCTTCTCTCTTAGCCGTGGAGCGGGCAGTTTGCCGGTCAGCTTACGCGCCATGTCAGGCGCGCCGGCGAATTGGAGGATGCGACCTGGACGGCGGCTCTTGGGATCGGATGCGGATGGCTGGCGTTTTGGCGGCGGCGAACGCTGTCGCGCGCACCGCTGCGACCCCCTTTCATATCGTCAAGTCGATGGCGATCGCGCCGCCCGAGCGGCTGCGCATCGCGCCGCCCGACATTCGCACGGCCGATCCGACGGTCGCCGATGAAATCTACACGGGCTATTTTTCCTTCGCCGGCAAGACGCTGCAAAGTTACGGCGAATCGCCCTTCGCACTGATGCCGCCGTCGCCCGCCTGGCGCCGCGCGCTGGCGGGTTTCTCCTGGTTGAGGCATTTGCGCGCCGCCGACAAGACGCTGGCGCAGGAGAAAGCGCGCGCGCTCGTCGGCGAATTCCTGGCGATCAAAAAGCTCTCCCCCGATGATCCGGCGCTGGAGCCCGCTGTGGCGGCGCGCCGTCTTCTCTCCTTCCTGGCGCAGTCGCCCGTGCTGCTCGAGGGGGCGGACGCGGAATTCTACGACGCCTTCATGCTCTCGCTCGCGCAAAGCGCGCGGCTGCTGTGGCGCGCGCTCGCGACCGGCCAGGCTCAGGGCGCCGACCGTGCGCTCAGCGCCATTGCGCTCGCCGAGTTTGCCGTCTGCGCCGACACCGGCCGCAAGATCGCGCCGCAGGTGTCGCATGCGCTCTCCGCCGAGCTCGACCGCCAGATATTGGGCGACGGCGGGCATATCAGCCGCAATCCGCAGGTCGCGGTCGATCTGCTGCTCGATCTTCTGCCGTTGCGGCAGGTGCTGGCGGCGCGCGGGTTGCAGACGCCGCCAGCCATGCTGCGCGCCATAGACCGCATGATGCCGACCTTGCGCATGCTGCAGCATGGCGACGGTTCGCTGGCGCTGTTCAACGGCATGGGGGCGACGGAGCTCGACCGCGTTGCGAGCGTGCTCGCGAATGAGGACACGCGCGGCGCGGCGCCGCTGAAGGCGCCCTATGCGGGCTATCAGCGGCTGGAAGCGGCGGATGCGGTCGTTCTGGTCGACGCCGGCGCCGCCCCGCCGCCCGAGTTTTCGCTCGCCGCCCATGCGGGCTGCCTGTCCTTCGAATATTCTTTAGGCACGGAAAGAGTCGTGGTGAATTGCGGCGCGTCGTCGGCGCCTCATGAGGATTTGCGCGATTTGGCGCGCGCCACCGCCGCCCATTCCACCCTCGTCGTCGACGACCGCTCCTCCGCCCGCATCGCCAGCAAGGATTCCGGGCGCTGGCGCGCTGGCCGGCTGTTCGACGGGCCGCGCAATGTCACGGTCGAGCGCACCGACGCGCAGGCGGCGACGGCGCTTTCGCTGACCCATGACGGTTACGCCAAATCATTCAGCTTCATTCACGAGCGCGAACTGATCCTCTCGGCCGACGGAGCGACGCTGGCGGGCAGGGATCGGCTGCTCGGCGTCGAGGCCGGCGCCGCCGGGCCGGGCGAGCAGGAATTCGCCATCCGTTTTCACCTCCACCCGCGCGTGCGCGCGGTGGAGCTTTCGGAGGCGATCGAATTGCAGCTCGCCAGCGGCGAGACGCTCATTTTCGAATCCGACGGCGCCTTTCCGGCGATCGAGGAAAGCATATTTTTCGCCTCGCCCGGCGGCGTGCGCAAATGCGCCCAGATCGTTCTGCGCGGAAAGGCCGCGCCCGGCGCGGAGGTGAGTTGGTCCTTCCAGCGAGCCTGAATCTGGACCGCGCGCCTTCAGGCGCGCAAATTCAAGCGAGCCTGAAGGCTCGCGGTCCGAGGGGCGCGGTCCAAGGTTTCACCACCTGAGGATGTGTGATAAGCGCGGCGTAAATTGCCTTCAGGAAGGACATCCATCCCATGCCGGTCGATCAGCGTAAAGTCGCGCGCGCCCTTCTCTCCGTCTCGGACAAGACGGGCCTTGTCGAATTCGCGCGCGCCCTCGCGGGCCATGGGGTGGAGCTTGTCTCCACCGGCGGCACGCGCAAGGCGCTGGCCGACGCCGGCCTTGCGGTGAAGGATATTTCCGACCTCACCCATTTTCCCGAGATGATGGACGGGCGCCTCAAGACGCTGCATCCGAAGGTCCATGGCGGGCTGCTCGCGATCCGCGAGAATCCCGAGCATGAGGCGGCGATGCTTGCGCATGACATCCGCCCGATCGACCTGCTGGTCGTCAATCTCTATCCCTTCGAAGCGACGCTCGCCAAAGGCGCGCCTTTCGAGGAATGCGTGGAGAATATCGACATCGGCGGGCCGGCGATGATCCGCGCGGCCTCGAAGAACCATGACGATGTCGCCGTGGTGGTAGACCCCGCCGACTATGCCGCCATGGTGGAAGAGTTGACGGCGACGCAAGGCGCGACGACACGCGCCACGCGCCGGCGTCTGGCGCAAAAAGCCTTCGCCCGCACGGCCGCCTATGACGCGGCGATCTCCAACTGGCTGGCGCAAGAACTCGGCGAGGCGTCGCCGCCGGTTCGCGCCTTCGGCGGCAAGCTCTCCGAGCCCATGCGCTATGGCGAGAACCCGCATCAATCGGCGGGCTTTTATGTCACGGGCGAGGCGCGGCCCGGCGTCGCCACCGCGAAACAGGCGCAGGGCAAGAAGCTCTCCTACAATAATATCAACGATACCGACGCCGCCTTCGAATGCGTTGCAGAATTCGATCCCGCGCGCACGGCCGCCGTCGTCATCGTGAAGCACGCCAATCCCTGCGGCGTCGCGGAGGGCGCGTCGCTCGAAGAGGCCTATGTGAAGGCGCTACGCTGCGACCCGACCTCGGCCTATGGCGGCATCGTCGCCCTGAACCGCAAGCTCGATGCGCAGGCGGCGCGCGAGATTGTTAAAATCTTCACCGAAGTGATCATCGCTCCCGACGCCGAGCAGGAGGCGATCGAGATCGTTGCGGCGAAGAAGAATTTGCGGCTGCTGCTGACGGGCGGATTGCCCGATCCCCGCGCGCGGGGCCTCGCCTTCCGCAGCGTCGCCGGCGGCTTCCTCGCGCAGTCGCGCGACAACGCCGTCGTCGACGCCATGGATTTGAAGATCGTCACCAAGCGCGCGCCGAGCGAGGCGGAGCTTGCCAATCTGAAATTCGCCTATCGCGTGGTAAAGCACGTGAAGTCCAACGCCATCGTCTATGCGCGCGATCTCGCCACGGTCGGCATTGGCGCGGGGCAGATGTCGCGCGTCGACAGCTCGCGCATCGCCGCGCATAAGGCGGGCGAGGCGGCGCAGGCGGCCGGGCTCGCCCAGAGCCTGGCGAAAGGCGCGGTCGTCGCGTCGGACGCTTTCTTTCCCTTCGCGGACGGGTTGCTCGCGGCGGTGGCGGCGGGCGCGACGGCGGCCATTCAGCCGGGCGGCTCGGTCAACGACAAAGATGTCATCGCCGCCGCCGACGAGAAGGGCATCGCCATGATCTTCACCGGCGTGCGCCACTTCCGGCACTAGTTGTCATTCCGTAAAGGATGGCGTGAATTCCTGCCGCTCGCATAATTCCGTGCGAGCGGGACGCGCGCTAGGGTGACGCTCCGCAGATCTTTTTTGGAGTTCGCCTATGCGTCGCGCTTTCGCCCTGTCACTTTGTTTTGCTTTGGCCAGCATGTTCTTGTCGGGGGACGCGCTGGCGAAATCACATAAGCGGGCGCCCGCGCCGCCGCCCGCCGCCGAGAGCGACGACTTTCCGATTCCGCTGCCCAAGGAGCTGACGTCGAATCTGGACTGGCTCAACGACGGAGCAGGCGATCCGGCCACCGGCAATCTGCAGCCGAACGCGCATGCCAACGACAATTATTTTCTCGAGCAACAGGATTTTCGCAGGAACGATCCGACGCGCTTCACCGAGATGGGCACGATTTTCGACGGTTGGTGATCGCAATAAACTGGGCCGGCGCCGGGCCGGCCCCTTTTCGTTCTCGTCATACTCAGCACACCGGGACCTGACGGTAGCCGACGAAATAGCCGTGACGATAAACCGGGCGGCTCTCGTAATAGCAGCTATCGCTCTCCGCAATCGCGCCGGCGACGAGGCCAAGAGCAACCGCGCCGGCCGCACCCGCCGCATAGGGGCCCCAGCCATAGCCGTGGTGATGATGCCAGTAATAGGCCGAAGCCGGCGTGGCGCTGGCGATGGAGCCGGCGACGACGGTGGCGGCGATCGCGGCGACGAGGGATTTTTTCGACTTGAACATGACGCTCTCCTCTTTGTTTTCGCAATCTCGTTGCGATGAAGAGAGATTAGGCGGCGTCACGCCTGGGCGCCGTGCGTCCTCGCACATGACAACCGGACCGCGAGCCTTCAGGCTCGCATTGTTGAGCGAGCCCCGAGGCACAGTTTGTCAATAAACCTCTGAGGCGGCCTCGTCCTTCGAGACGCGAGCTTCGCTCGCTCCTCAGGATGAGGCCTAAGTGTTTGGTTTAAGTGGCAGAAGCCCCTGATGCTGAGAAGCCTGCGAATCACCGCCGTCATTGCGAGGAGCGAAAGCGACGAAGCAATCCAGGGCCGCATCGCTGCCCTGGATTGCTTCGCTTCACTCGCAATGACGGGCGCTGAGCGAGCGGTTCAAACGGAAAGGGCGCCAGCCCTTTGTCAGCGGTCTGAGCGAGCCTGAAGGCTCGCGGTCCATGACATCACGCCTCGCTTTGCGCCAGCAGCTTTTGCTGATGGTCCGTCGTCAGCGCGTCGAAGATCTCGTCGAACTCGCCCTCCATCACCCGATCCAGCTTGTAGAGTGTCAGATTGATGCGATGGTCGGTGACGCGGCCTTGCGGAAAATTATAGGTGCGGATGCGTTCCGAGCGATCGCCTGAGCCGACTTGCGCCTTGCGGTCGTCCGAGCGTTCCTTATCGAGCCGCTGCCGCTCGGCGTCGTAGAGGCGCGAGCGCAGGACGTTCATCGCCTTCGCCCTGTTGCGGTGTTGCGAACGCTCCTCCTGCATCATCACGACGATGCCGGATGGGATATGCGTGATGCGAATGGCGGATTCCGTCTTGTTGACATGCTGGCCGCCGGCGCCTTGCGCGCGCATCGTGTCGATCTGCAAATCCTTCTCGTCGATGTCGAGATCGACTTCCTCCGCCTGCGGCAGCACGGCGACCGTCGCGGCCGAGGTGTGAATGCGGCCCTGCGTTTCCGTCTCCGGCACGCGCTGCACGCGATGCACGCCCGATTCGAATTTCAGCCTTCCATAGACGCCGCGGCCCGTAATCTCGGCGACGATTTCCTTGAAGCCGCCGAGCGCGCCGGGGCTCTCGGAAATCAGCTCGACGCGCCAGCCTTTCAGCGCAGCGTATTTCTGATAGGCGCGGAAGAGATCGCCGGCGAAAAGCGCCGCCTCGTCGCCGCCCGTGCCGGCGCGCACTTCGAGAATGACGCCCTTTTCGTCGGCCTCGTCCTTCGGCAGCAAGGCGAATTGCAGGGTTTTCTCGGCGTCCGCGAGCCGCTCGCGCGCCTCGTCCACTTCCGCCTCGGCGAGCGCGCGCATCTCCGGATCGAGCGACGCGTCCGCGAGCATGGCCACAAGATCATTCGCCTCGCGCTCGGCGGCGCGATAGGCGCGGATCGCCTCGACCACCTCGTCGAGCGTCGCGCGCTCGCGCGAGAGCGCGACAAAGGCCTGTCCGTCGGCGCCGCTGGAGAGCTTTTCGCCGATTTCCTCATAGCGGCGCAGAATGAGGTCGAGCTTGTCTTGTGCGAACATCGAGAATTTCAGAGCGAGAGGGAAATCGTCGGGAAGAGGCCGGGCGCGCGCCGCTACAGAGGCACGCCGCGCGCGACGGCATATTCGCGCAGCTTCTCGCGCACGGAAGGCGCGCCGTCGTCCGAAGCGAGCAGGGTCGCGAGAAAGACCTGCGCTTCGTCGATATCGAGGTTGAGGATCATCGATTTTACCGGGCCGATAGCCGCCGGCGCCATGGACAGCGAGCGATAGCCGATGGCGATTAATGCTAGCGCCTCGAGCGGGCGTCCGCCCATCTCGCCGCACAGCGTCACCGGCGTTCTGGCGCGCCGTCCGGCGTCGGCGACGCGTTCCAGCGCACGCAGCACCGGCGTCGAGAGATTGTCGTAACGCTTGGAGACGCGCGTATTGTCGCGGTCGGCGGCGTACATATACTGCACGAGGTCGTTGGAGCCGACCGAGAGAAAATCCGCGCGCGCGGCGATGAGATCGAGCTCCCAGAGGAGCGACGGCACTTCCACCATGGCGCCGAGCTTGAGCGTGAGGGGCTCCGGATAGCGGTGGCGGCGCAAATGCGCCAGCTCGCGCAGCGCAATGGCTTTCGCCGCCTCGAATTCCGAGACATTCGCGATCATCGGGAACATGATGCGCAATTCACGCCCCGCGCCGGCCTTCAGCATGGCGCGAATCTGCATGCGCAAAAGGCCCGGCCGGTCGAGGCCGATGCGGATGGCGCGCCAGCCGAGCGCCGGATTCTCCTCTTCGATCGTCGCCATATAGGGAAGGATCTTGTCGGAGCCGATGTCGAGCGTGCGGAACGTCACCGGACGGTTCGGCACGGCGTCGAGCACGCCTTTGTAGAAGCGATACTGCTCGTCCATGCGCGGAAAGCGCGAGGCGAGCATGAATTGCAGCTCCGTGCGGAACAGCCCGATCGATTGTGCGCCCGTGTCGTGCACATGCGGCACGTCGATGGCGAGGCCGGCGTTCATATGCAGCGCGATCTCGACGCCGTCCTTGCTGATCGCCGGCACGTCGCGCAGCTTGGCGTATTGCTCCTGACGCCGGGCGCGCAGCCGCGCCTTTTCGGCGTAGGCGTTCTGCACGTCGGGCTGCGGACGCACATGCACCTCGCCGGTCGAGCCGTCGATGATGATCGGATCGCCCGTCTCGACGAGGTCGATGACCCCCCGCACGAGGCCGACGGTCGCGACGCCGAGCGCGCGCGCCACGATGGCGACATGGCTCGTCGGCCCGCCTTCCTCCAGCACGAGGCCGCGCAGCCGCGCCCCGTCATAGTCGAGCAGCGCCGCCGGCCCCATGGTGCGGGCGACGATGATGGCGTTTTCGGGCACGCTCTCCCGGTCGGCCACATAGCCCTGGCCGGTCAACTGGTGCAGCAGGCGGTTGGCGATGTCGTCGAGATCGTGCAGCCGGTCGCGCAGATAGGGGTCGGTCTGGCGCTGCATGCGGGCGCGCGCGTCGTTCTGCACGCGCTCCACCGCCGCTTCCGCCGTCAGGCCGGATTTCACAGCCTCGCGCAGGCGGCGCACCCAGCCCTGGTCATAGGCGACCATGCGGACGGTCTCCAGCACGTCGCGGTGCTCGCCGGCGCCCATGCGGTCGCCATGGGCGACGAGCTCGTCGATCGAGGCGCGCATAGCGTCGACCGCCTGCTCCAGCCGGCTCAATTCGCGCGACAGATCTTCGGCGACGAGCTGCTTCACGACGACGCGCGGCTCGTGCAGCAGCACATGGCCGAGCCCGACGCCCTCGCACATGGGCGCGCCGCGCAGCGAGGCCGGCCGGTAGAGCGCGAGGTCGCGCGGGTCCTGGATCGCCTGCAGCTCGCCCGATGCGATGAGCTCCGCGAGCAGCATCGCCGTCGTCTGGAGCGCCTCGACCTCCTCCTCGGAATAGACCCGGCGGACTTTGTTCTGGACGACGAGGACGCCGAGCGTCGAGCCGCCGCGCAGGATCGGCACGCCGAGGAAGGAGTGATAGGCTTCTTCGCCCGTCTCCGGCTTATAGGCGAAGGCGGGGTGGTCTTGCGCCTCCGAGAGGGCGAGCGGCTCGGCGCTGCGGGCAATGAGGCCGACGAGGCCCTCGCCAGCATGCATGGTCGTCTGGTGGACCGCCTCGCGGTTCAAGCCTTCGGTGGCGTAGAGCTCCAGCCGCTGGTCCGCCCGCAGCACATAGACGGAGCAGACCTCGGCGACCATATTCGCGGCAATCTGCACAACGATTTTATCGAGACGCGTCTGCGCGCTCACCGGCTCCGCGCTGATCTCGCGCAGCCGGCGCAGCAAAAGGCGGGGGCCGCCAAGGGCGCTACGCATCCGTTCCATTCCTATCCACAGCGCGCCGCCCGCGGCCGGGGCGTCGCGAAAAACTGCCGTTCACCTTTGTCGGAAATCCGCGCGCGCCGCGCTGCTGACATCCTCGAGCGTATATTACGGCTTCCGCCGTCCGCAAGCGCAGCCGAATTTCCCTCGCAAAGACCATACCGCATTTTCGGCAAGCTTGAATCGACTTGCGGATGAGAGCCGAAGGCTCTACTGATTTTGCGGGCTTTTCGTTTCGAAAGCCGCCCGGCGCGGCGCCGGCTTCGCCCGGGACGGAGTGGCGTTGCGTCCGATATTCTGGCTTCCAGTAGGCGGGATGGCGGCGCGTTGCAAGTTTCGGCCGCGCAATCGTCTCGCCATGGCCGCGATCCAGGAATAGCGAACCGCCCCTTCGAGCGACAGGCTCCACAGCCGAGAAAAGAATGTGCGTCTTCAAACGATTCTGATCGCCCTCTTTGGGTTTCTGGTCTCGACGACCGCCGCGTTTTCAGTCGAATCGGTGCGCGTGCCGCAGGGGGCGCGGGCGATCGATCTCACTCATGTGGTGGAAAAGCATTACTCGCAAAGCGACCGCCTGCAAGTTTCCACCGCGCCGGGCTCGGATGGCATTGTGCGCCGCATCGAAGTCGGCGCCAGGGAGGCCGGCAGCCGCCCCAACTGGATCGTCTTCGCCCTCACCAACGATACGGACGAGCAGATCGAGCGGCTGATTGTTGCGCCGCACTTTCGCCTGCAGGGCTCCGGCGTCATCTGGCCCGATCTCGGCTCGACGCGCATTTCCGCGATCACCGCGAGCCAGGGCTTTCCGCCCGAGGCCGAAGAGTCCGCCGACGCCGACGTCTTCCGCCTGACGCTCGATCCGGGCACGACCGTCACTTATGTTGCGGAGCTGCGCACGCCCAACCTGCCGCAGCTCTATTTGTGGGAGCCCGACGCCTATAAGGACAAGGTGACGAGCCTGACGCTCTACAAGGGCATCGTCATCGGCATCGCCGGCCTGCTGGCGCTCTTCCTCACCATCGTCTTCGTCGTGAAGGGCGCGGTCATCTTCCCGGCGGCGGCTGCGCTCGCCTGGGCGGTGCTGGCCTATGTCTGCATCGACTTCGGCTTCTGGGACAAGATTTTCGGCTCCGACGCCAATGCCGACCGCATCTGGCGCGCCGGCGCCGAGACCGTGCTGTCGGCGACGCTGGTCGTCTTTCTGTTCGCCTATCTCAATCTCAATCGCTGGCATGTGCGCGCCTGGCATGTCGCGGCGCTGTGGCTGCTGATTCTGCTCGATCTCGCCGGACTCGCCGTTTTCGACGCTCCCGTAGCGGCAGGCGTCGCGCGCATCTCCTTGGCGACGGTCGCCGTCGTCGGCTTCGTGCTGGTGCTCTATCTCGCCTCGCACGGTTTCGACCGCGCGATCATGCTGATTCCCACCTGGTTCCTGCTCGTCGTCTGGGTGGCGACGGCAGGCTTCGCCGTCGCCGGCTGGATGACGAACGACCTCGTGTCGCCCGCGCTCGTCGGCGGCCTGGTGCTCATCGTCATGCTCATCGGCTTCACGGTGATGCAAAACGCCTTCGCGACAGGCGGGCTCTCCCACGGCGCGATCAGCGACGTCGAGCGCAAGGCGCTGGCGATGACCGGCGCCAATGAGATCGTCTTCGACTGGGATGTGCCGTCGGACCATATTTACGTCAGCCCAGAGGCGGAGGCCGCGCTTGGCCTCGACCGCGGCGGTCTGGAGGGAGCCGCCTCCTCCTGGCTCGACCTCCTGCACCCCTTCGAGCAGGACCGCTACCGCGCCTGCCTCGACGCGCTGCTGGAACAACGCCGGGGCCGCATCAATCAGGAGTTCCGCCTGCGCGGCGCCGACGGCCATTATCTCGCCTACCGGCTGCGGGCGCGGCCCGTGGTCGGGCCGGACGGCGAAGTCATTCGCGTCGTCGGCACGCTGACCGACGTCACCGACGAGCGCAACGCCCAGGAGCGTCTGCTGCACGACGCGGTGCATGATAATCTGACCGGCCTGCCCAATCGCGAGCTGTTCTTCGACCGTCTCGAAGCGGCGCTGGTGTTTGCGCGCATGGAGAAGGACGTGCGCCCGACGGTGCTCGTCATCGACATCGACCGATTCAAGCAGATCAACGAGCAGGTCGGCATCGCCATGGGCGACAGCATCCTACTCACCGTCGCGCATCGCCTGACGCGCCTGCTGCAGCCGCAGGACACGCTGGCGCGGCTGCATGGCGACTCTTTCGCGATCATCCTTGCCTCCGAGACGCACGCCGACCATGTGATCACCCTCGCGGACTCGGTGCGCCGCTCGTTGGCGACGCCGGTGCGCTTCACGGATCGCGAGATCGCGCTGTTCGCCTCCATCGGCATCGCGCTCTATGACCAGCAGATCCACCCCGGCGCCGACGACATGCTGGAGGACGCCGAGATCGCCATGCGCCACGCCAAGCGCACCGGCGGCAATCGCATCGAGGTCTTCCGTCCCTCCATGCGCGCGCAGCGCTCCGACCGCCTGACGCTCGAGGCCGATATGCGCCGCGCGTTGGAGCGCGGCGAGGTGAAGGTCTTCTTCCAGCCGATCGTGCGGCTGGAAGACCGCACCATCGCCGGTTTCGAGGCGCTGCTGCGCTGGGACCATCCGCGCCTCGGCCGCCTGGAGCCCGGCCAGTTCATCCCGATCGCCGAGCAGACCGGCCTGATCATCGACATGGGCCTGCTCGCCTTGGAGCGCACGGCGCGCGAGCTTGCCGCCTGGCAACGCGCGCTCGCGGTCGATCCGCCGATCTTTGCTTCGGTGAATGTCTCCTCGCGCCAGCTTCTGCGTCACGATCTCTTGCGCGACGTCAAAAGCGTGCTGATGCATCACGACATTGTGAAGGGCAGCCTCAAGCTGGAGCTCACCGAAAGCCTGGTGATGGAGAACCCCGAATACGCCGCGCAAATGCTGGCGCGCATCAAGGAGCTTGGCGCCGGTCTGTCGCTCGACGATTTCGGCACGGGCTATTCGTCGCTCTCTTATCTGCAGCGCTTTCCCTTCGATACGATCAAGATCGACCGCTCCTTCGTCAAACAAAGCGGCAAGGGCGCGCGGCCCGTCATTCTG
The DNA here is from genome assembly GCF_027925385.1 of Methylocystis iwaonis. Lineage (NCBI taxonomy): Bacteria > Pseudomonadati > Pseudomonadota > Alphaproteobacteria > Hyphomicrobiales > Methylocystaceae > Methylocystis > Methylocystis iwaonis. The sequence goes on along the minus strand of NZ_AP027142.1, from coordinate 3,650,596 downwards.
CGCTCGATCGTCGCTTTGGCGCATGATCTCGGCATGGACGTCGTCGCCGAGGGCGCGGAGACCGAGGCCGACGCGATCGAGCTTTATCAGCTCGGCTGCGGCTATGCGCAGGGCTACGCCTTTGGCCGCCCGATCAGCGCGCAGGAAGCCCGCCGCCTCGTGGGCGCGGCGCCGGAGGCGGCGTAGCATCGGAGAGGCCCGTGGCGGCGAGGCTGGAATTCTGGTTCGAATTCGCGAGCACCTATTCCTACCTCGCGGCGGAGGAAATCGAGGAAAAAGCCAAGGCCGTCGACGTCCACGTCGTTTGGCGGCCGTTCCTGCTCGGGCCGATTTTTGCCGGCCAGGGCTGGTCGGACTCGCCTTTTAATCTCTATCCCGCCAAGGGCGCCTATATGTGGCGCGACATGGAGCGGCTCTGCGAGAGAAAGGGGATCGCCTGGCGACCGCCGAGCGTTTTCCCGCGCAGTGGTCTTTTGGCGGCGCGCGTGGCGGCCGCTCTCGAAGGGACGGATCGTCTGGCCCCCTTCGCTCGGGCGGTTTATCACGCGAATTTCGCGCTGGATCGCGACATAGCCGACCCGACCGTCCTCGAAGAAATCCTGCGCGAGCTTTCTTTTGAGGCGGAAGAGCTGCTTCGGCGCGGGACAGAGGACGATATCAAGGTTCGGCTGAGGGCGAACACCGACGAAGCCATCCGCCGCGGCGTTTTCGGCGCGCCGAGTTTCTTCGTGAAGGACGAGCTTTTCTGGGGCGGCGACCGCTTGGATCAGGCGCTGGAGATGGCGGCTGCGCCATGAAAAGGCAGCAGCGGATGAAACGCCGGGCGTGAGCTCATCCCTCCCCTTTACGGGCTACCGCATGCACACAAGTCTGGGCTTGCGGGGGCGGGCTTGGTTTGATTCCTTTCTGGTGATGAATCGGGAGGGATCGAGGATGGCTTGGCTCGGCGAACTCGGGTCGTTCGGCGACGAACGGCTCAAAAAAGGGGGCGCGATTTTCTGTCGGCGCTGGTCGAGAAGAAGCGCTGCTGCCTGCGCAAACTCGGCGGCTCCCGCGCTGGCGAGGTGCGGTTCGGGCGCTTCTTGCGCAACCCGAGCGTGACGAAAGAGGAGATGCTGGCGACGGCCGCCGCGCAGACGGGCGGGCGCGTCGCGGGGCGCAAGCTCCTCGTCCTGCAGGACACGAGCGAGCTGAATTTCTCGGGGCACGCGGCGAGCAAGCGCGGCTTCGGCACGGTCGGCAACGGCGCGGACATCGGCTTTTTCATTCACCCGCAGCTCGTCGTCGATGCGCTGACGGGCGGGATCATCGGGCTCGCCGGCGCGAGCGTGATCAACCGGACGGACGGCGCGGCGACCGATCGGCGCAAGCGCGGGCCGGATGAGAAAGAGTCGCGCCGTTGGCTCGCCGGCGCGCAGACGGCGGGCGCGGTTCTCGGCGCGGCCGAGGAGATCACCGTCGTCGCCGACCGGGAAAGCGACATCTACGACGAATTCGCCCGCCGCCCCGCCAATGTGCATCTTCTGACGCGCGTGGCGCAGGACCGCGCGCTGGCGAACGGCTCCCGGCTGTTCGCCTTTGCGCGCGCCCTGCCGGAGGCGATGCGCTACGAGATCGAGGTTCCGGCCAAGGGCGCCCGGGCGGCGCGCAAGGCGGTCGTTTCGTTGAGCTTCGGCAAAGCCGCGATCGCGCGCCCGCTGACCGCCGACAAGGCGTTGGCGCCGAGCGTGACGCTTTCCCTCGTCGACGTGCGGGAGATCGATCCGCCTGCGGGCGAGGCTCCCGTGCATTGGCTGCTGTCGACGACGCATGCGGTCGACTCCGTCGAGGACGCGCGGCGCATGGTGTTCTGGTATCGCCGGCGCTGGCTGATCGAGCAGATGTTTCGCACCTTGAAGGGCCAATGCCTGCGGGTGGAGGAGAGCCAGATCATCGAGATGGAGCCGCTGGCGAAACTCACCGTGGCGGCGATGATTGCGGCCGCGCGCGTGCTGCAACTGGTGCAGGCGCGCGACGGAGCCACGGGGCAGACGCTCGCCGACGCCTTCGAGGAAGCCGACGCGCCTTTGATCGAAGCCTTGACGGCGAAGCTCGAAGGCAAGACCGAGAAGCAGAAAAACCCACACGCCAAGGGCACGCTGGCGCGCGCCGCCTGGGTAATCGGCCGCCTCGGCGGCTGGTCCGGCTACGTCGGCGGCGGCTACAAGCCGCCCGGCCCCAAAACCATGTATGACGGCCTCGTGGAATACGACGCCATCAGGCGTGGCTGGACCATCGCGAGACTTGTGCGACTCCCGTAGCCCCTTTACGGGGAGGGTGGCCCCGCGTAAGCGGGGTCGGGTGGGGTAAAGCCCCAACGACGGTCGTAGCGGCGCGAACCCCACCCGGCGGCCTTTGGCCGCCGACCTCCCCGTAAAGGGGAGGTATTTGGAGCCGCCAGGTTGCCGTTCACCCGATTGGCTCTCGCGGAGGGCCCCTCGCGCCGCCGCCCCGAACGCGGTAGGTTGCGCCGCTTCGTATTCCCCCGTCATTGCGAGCGAAGCGAAGCAATCCAGAGCCGTAACGCGGTTGTGAATTGCTTCGTCGGCTTCGCCTCCTCGCAATGACGGCTGTAGGCCACCTTTGCGATATGACGAAAAAGTCCGCCGCCTCTCATTCCTTGCCCATCGAAGAGCTATCGCTCGCGCAGGCGCGCGCCGAACATGCGAGCCTCGGCGAAGACATCGCCCGCTATGATCGCGCTTATTATCAGGAAGACGCGCCGCTCGTTCCCGACGCCGACTATGACGTGGCCCGCCGCCGCTACGAGGCGCTCGAAAAAGCCTTCCCCGAACTCGTCTCCGAGGAGTCGCTGACAAAAAAAGTCGGCGCCAAGCCCAGCGAAAAATTTGCGAAAGTGAAACACGCCGTGCCGATGCTCTCGCTCGGCAATGTCTTTTCGGACGAGGAAGTCCGCGACTTCGTGGCGCGCGTGCGCCGCTTTCTCGGCCTCGCCGAAACGGCGCCCATCACCTGCACCGCCGAGCCGAAAATCGACGGCCTTTCCTGCTCGCTGCGTTACGAGCGCGGCCATCTCGTGCAGGCGGCGACGCGTGGCGACGGCTATGAGGGCGAGGACGTCACCGCCAATATCCGCACATTGAAGGAAGTGCCGCAGCGCCTGCACGACGGCGCGCCAGAAGTGCTGGAGGTGCGCGGCGAAGTCTATATGACGCATGCGGCCTTTGCGGCGCTGAACGAGCGCCAGACAGCGGCGGGCAAGCAAATCTTCGCCAATCCGCGCAATGCGGCGGCGGGCTCGCTGCGCCAGCTCGATTCGCGGATCACCGCCGAACGGCCGCTGCATTTCTTCGCTTACGGCTGGGGCGAGGTGAGCGCCTTGCCGGCCCGAACGCAATGGGGCGTGCTGCAAGCCTTCAACGCCTATGGGTTGAAGATCAATCCGCGCACAAGGCTTTGCGAAAGCGTCGAGGAGATGGTGGCCCATTATCACGCGATCGAAGCCGATCGCGCGACGCTGGGCTATGACATCGACGGGGTCGTCTACAAGGTCGATGACATTGCGCTGCAGGAGCGGCTCGGTTTCGTGTCACGCGCGCCGCGCTGGGCGGTGGCGCATAAATTCCCCGCCGAGCGCGCGACAACCATTTTGCGCGACATCGAGATAAATGTAGGCCGCACCGGCGCGCTGACGCCCGTCGCGCGGCTGGAGCCGGTGACCGTCGGCGGCGTCGTCGTGTCGAACGCCACGCTCCACAACGAAGACGAGATCGCCCGCAAGGACATCCGCATCGGCGACACGGTCGTCGTGCAGCGCGCCGGCGACGTCATTCCGCAGATCGTGGAGGTCATCCCGGAAAAGCGCCCCCATGGCGCGAAGCCTTACGAATTCCCGCAAATCTGCCCGCGCTGCGGCTCGGCGGCGCTGCGCGAGATCGACGAAAAGACCGGCGAGGCGGATGTGGTGCGCCGCTGCACGGGCTCGCTCGTCTGCCCGGCGCAGGCGGTCGAGCGCCTGAAGCATTTCGCCTCGCGCAATGCCTTCGACATCGAGGGGCTCGGCGACAAGCAGATCGAATATTTCTTCGCCGAAGGCCTCATCAAAACGCCTTCGGATATTTTCACGCTCGAAGAGCGCGATCGAAAGAGCCTCACAAGGATCAAGAATCGCGAGGGCTTCGGCGAGACCTCGGTGCGCAATCTCTTCGCGGCGATCGAGGCGCGGCGGGTCATCCCCATCAATCGCTTTCTCTTTGCGCTGGGCATCCGCCATGTGGGCGAGACCAATGCGCGCCGCCTCGCGAGACACTTCGGCGATTTTGACTCTCTGCGCGAGACGTCGCGCGACGCCGATCCGGGCACGGAGGCGCGCGCCCGCATCGATTGCATCGACGGCATCGGGCCGGTGGTCGCCGAGGCGTTGCACGACTTCTTCGCCGAGCCGCATAATGAGAAGGAGCTCGACGCCCTGCTCGAGCAGGTGACGATCGAACCGATGCCGCAGGTCGCGTCATCTTCGCCTGTCGCCGGCAAGACGGTGGTCTTCACCGGTTCGCTGGAGCGCCTCACCCGCGACGAAGCGAAGGCGCAGGCCGAGCGCTTCGGCGCGAAGGTCGCGGCGTCCGTGTCCAAGAAAACCGACCTCGTGGTGGCGGGGCCCGGCGCCGGCTCGAAGCTCGCCAAGGCGCAGGAGCTTGGCATCGAGGTCATTACGGAAGACGATTGGTTCAAGCGGACGGGGCAGGAGTAGGCGCCGGCTGCTCGTCATGGGGGTCTGTCATTCCCGACGGGCCGAAGGCCCGATCGGGAATCCAGAGCAACGCCCGCTACTTCTGCTCTGGATTCCCGATCACTTCGCTGACGCGAAGCGTCGGGAATGACATTCCGACCGATTGTGGATGGGCCTCACGCGAGCGCGTCGCGCAGCAGCAGCGCGATGTGCCGAGCTTTTCGGCCGCTGCCGTGCTCGATCTGGTGACGGCAGGAGAAGCCGTTGGCGATCAGCGGCGTGTCTTCCGATGCGGCGCGCACCGCCGGCAGCAGGGATTGTTCGGCCATCGCCATGGAGGCCTCGTAATGCTCGGCCTCCAGGCCAAAGCTTCCCGCCATGCCGCAGCAGCTCGAATCGATCACCTCGAAGGAAAAGCCCGGTATCCAGCTCAACACCTTGCGCGTCGCCTTCATCACGCCGAAAGCTTTCTGGTGGCAATGGCCATGCAGCAGGGCCTTGGGTAAATCCAGCGGTTTCAACTCCAGCCGCAGGCCGTTGTTTTGATGCTCACGCGCCAGAAACTCCTCAAAGAGGTAAAGCTGCTTGCCGAGATCGCCGACCTCGGGACCGAGCCCCAGGCTGTAAAGCTCGTCGCGGAGCGACAGAAGGCAGGATGGCTCCAGCCCGATGATCGGCGTCTTGGCCGCGATGGCGTCGCGGAAGGCGGCGAGAACGCGGCTCGCTTCGCCCTTCGCCTTATCCGCCATGCCGGTCGTGAGATAGGTGCGTCCGCAGCAGAGCGGCCGGTTGGGTTCGGCGTCAGTCGGCGCGGGCTTGGCGAAGCGCACACTGTAGCCGGCGCGTTCCAGCACGGCGACGGCGGCCTCGGCGATCTCGGGGTCGAAATGGTGGCAGAAAGTGTCGACGAAGAGAATGACGTCGCCGCGCGCGCCCGCCGCCGCGCTAGCCTTCTTCGCCGGCGCGAAGGGTTTCGCCGCCAGCTCCGGAAGCGGCCGGCGCGCCGTGATACCGAGCCGTCTTTCCGCAAATTTGGCGAGCGCCGAGAAACGATTTCGCAGGCGAATCGCGAAGCCCAGCACAGCGCGATGCCGGCCGGTCCATTCCGGCACGCCGCCGAAGAGCCGTGTGCGGATCGGGACCCCGGTGATCGCATGGCGCTGGGCGAGATATTCCGTCTTGATCAGCGTCATATCGACGGCGCTGGGACATTCCTTCTTGCAGGCCTTGCAGGAGACGCACAAATCCATCGCTTCCGCGAGGCGCGGATCGGCGAAGGCGCGCGCGTTGGCGGGGTCGTTGAGGGCGGCCTTGAAGGCCGCGACGCGCGCTTCGGTGGAATGCTTGGGGTCGCCGGTGATGCGGTAGCTCGGGCACATGACGCCCTTGCCGGCTTTCTGACAATCGCGGCTGTGCATGCACACAGCGACAGCCTTGGCGTAATTGCCGCCCGTGGCCGGAATGCCCGAATAGGCGTCGCCAATGCCGTAGGTGTCGTAAGCCGACCAATCGAGAAAGGTTTTCATGCCGGGTCCATTTCCGGCAGCGAAAAGCAAAATCGGGGCCGAATGGACGACGGCAAATCCCGCAAGAGCGCTTTTGTGGCTCTGGATTCCCGGTCGGGCTTTCAGCCCGCCGGGAATGACACGCCCCTGAGCGCGTTATTCAAAGGCTCAGACGGCCTTGGTCCCCGGCGTCTCGCCCTTCTGATAGGCCGTGCCGAAGACATAGTCCCACCAGATCGCATGCACGCCGAAACCCTTCTCGGCGTCGCGGAAATGGTGGAGCATATGCAGACGCTTCACCAATTTGCCGAGATCGGAAGTCGGCTGGCCGTGATGCGTCCAGTAATGCACGCAGTCATAGGCCACATAGCCGGCCATGAAGCCTGCGAACACCGGCCAGGCGAAGGTCGCGCCGAAGATCAGCCGGATGATCGTCAGCGCGATGAGCATGATCGGCGCGGAGAGCAGCGGCGGCATCACGAGCCGCAGCGGGTCGCTCGGATAGATGTGATGCACGCCGTGAATCAGGAACTGGAAGCGCGGTCCGAAGCCGAAGGGCAGCGGAAACACCGTGTGGAAGAGATAGCGGTGGCCGAAATATTCGGTCAGCGTCCAGGCGACATAGCCGATGACGAGGCCGAGCAAAACGAGCCCGGCGCCCTGCAGCGACAAGGAGTAGAACAGCAGGCCCAGAATGATCGGCGTGTAGATGATCACGGGCGTGAGGTGATGCACGCGCGAGAAACGATCGAGAAGGTCGTTCTCGAAAATGCGCGGCGAGGCGTCCAGCGCTTCTGTGCGTGTGTCCTGCGTCATGATTTTACTCCGCCGGGGCAGCGATCTGCTGCGCCGCTTGCGTGACATTTACCGACCGCGTGCCGAGCGAATAGGTCGGATCGAAGATGAAGGTGACGAGCAGCGCGAACCAGGAGCGGTGGCAGCGCAGCGTGTCATAGAACTCCGGCGCCATGGCGGTGAGCTCCGGCAGCCGGTTCCACGGGATCTCGTGAAAATCGTGGTGCTCGTTGTGATAGCCGATATTGAGCGCGAGCTTATTGAGCGGCCCATAATAATCGAACGTGCCTTGGTCGGGCCCGAAGGCGAAATGCTCCTGCAGCCAGCGCGCGCTCAACGGATGCAGCCCGCCCACCGAAAACCAGAAGGACAGGAAGAGATAGAGCAAAGCGTTCGGGCCGAAGGCCCAGAGCATGAAGAGATCGAAGGCGATGATGACCGCGATGTTGATATAGGTCCATTTGCCCATGATCGGCACGGTGCCCTTCAGCCGAGACAGGCGCGCGAGCTGGATCGCGGGAAAGGCGAAAAGCCAGGCGGCCTTGCGCCATGCGCTATTGCCGACCCACTCCACTTCCCAGTGGCTCGGCACATCGGCGTCATAGTCATAGGCCGAGAGATGCGAATGGTGCTTGATGTGATAGCAGCGGAAGCCCATCGCTGTGGGGAAGCCGTTGGGGAGATCGGCGAGGATCGCCGTCCATTTATTGGCGAGAGGGTCCTCGAAGACGCAATTGTGAATCGCGTCGTGGATGATGACGAAATTCGCATGGTTCGCGAAGGCGCCGACACAGATCGCCAGCAGCAGCGACAGCCACCAATAGGAGAGGCCGAGCCAGCCCATCACGGCCGCGATCACGAATTGCCCGGCGAAGATGCCGGCCGTGATCTTGAAGGTCACCGGGTCTCTGCCAAAAAGCTCGCGCACCTGCGGATATTTTTCCAAGATCAAGCGGCGGCGCTCGACATGCGAGCGGTCGGCGCCCTGGGCGGTGACCGAAATGCCGTTCATGGATCACGTTCCCTTCAGTTGGAAGCGGAGCAACCGGGTGGATGCCGGGCGTGAGCCAATCCCTCCCCTTTACGGGGAGGGTGGCCCCGCGTAAGCGGGGTCGGGTGGGGTCAAGCCCCACCACTGCCGTTGCGGCGCGAACCCCACCCGGCGGCCTTTGGCCGCCGACCTCCCCGTAAAGGGGAGGTATTTGGGGCTAACGACGCCATGCCGTCATTCACCCGATTACCCCGGACCTGAACTCAACCGATACGCTTCTCATAAATGCGGTGAACCTTGTCGACCTTGCCGCCGAACATTTCGATCGGCTTGCGCATCGCCATGTTGTCTTCGAGCACCCAGCCAGCCTCCATATGGGTGATAGAAGCCTTGGCGCCGCGGCGGCGCATCTCCTCGATCATGGAGAGCAGAATGGCGCCGCCCGTCGCGCTGTTTTGCAGCGCCTTGCGGGTGCCGAGCAGCACAATGCGCGCAGTGTTGAACTTGTGGTTGCGCATGCGCGAGATCAGCTTCGGCAGGCCGAAGGGGAACAAGCGGCCGTCGAAGTCGGAGACGATCTCGAAGAGATTGGGGAGCGCGACCAAGAAGCTCACCGGCGCGCCGTCGAGCTCGACCATGATGCCGAAGTCCGGCGGCATGACATACTTAAGCGCGTCGGCGGTCGAATCGAACTCAGCCTTGGTGAAGGGCACGAAGCCCCAGTTGTCCCGCCAGCCGTCGTTGAAGAGCTCCTCCATCAGCGCCGTCTCGGTCGTCTTAAGATTGTCGAGATCGAGCGGGCGGAGCTTCAAACGGTCTCGCCATTCCTTGCGGTTCGAGATGAGGGGCTTTTCGTTGAGGAAAGTCTCGTCGATGGCGATGCGATAGGAGACGAGGTCCTTGGCCTTCTCATAGCCGAGCGCCGCGAGATGGCGCGAGAGATAGGGCGGATGCCAGGGCGTGAGGAACATAGGCGTCGACTCGAAGCCCTCGATCAGCATGCCGACTTCGCCGTTGATCGTCGGCGAGAAGGGGCCGTTGATCCGCGTCGCGCCTTTCGCCTTCAGCCAATCCTCCGCGGCCTCGACCAGCGCGCGCACCGCCTCGATATCATCGACGGCGTCGAGCGCGCCGAACTGCGCGGGGCTCGCGGCGACGGGCGTGATCCCATCCTTATAGACATGCGCGGCAATGCGGCCGACCCATTCGCCGTCGCGGCGAGCAAGGAATTTCTGATCCTCGACCAGCTTGTAATGCGGATTGAGCATATGGGCGAAGAGCGTCCAGCGCTCGATGTCGAGCGGCGGCGCGAAGCCCGGCGCGCCCTTGTAGAGAAGGCGCGGAAGCTTGCAGAAAGTCGTGAACGTCGAGAGCCCAGCGACCGGTACGATCTCGATTCGCGCCATGGACAAAATCCTTAGCCTTTGCGGGGGAACGCGGAAAGCGTCATGATGACGCGCCCGCGCCGTCGTATCAGGCGGCGGCGCCGGACATGGCGGCGGCGACGATGCGCTGCGCCTCTTCCGACACAGGCGGGATGTCGCGCAACGCCTGTATGACGCCGCGGATTTCCGCCTCCGTATGGTTCGCCGAGAAGAAGAAGCGCAGGCGCGGTCCGTCCTTGGGCACGCCGATGCGCACGACGGGCGGCACATAATAGCCCTTCTCGAGCAGATGCCGCGCCGCCCACATCGTTTCCAGATCGTTTTCGAAGAGGATCGGCACCACGCCGCGGCCGATCGCCGGGCCCGTGGAGAAGCCGTTTTCATGCGCGACCTGGCGGAAAAGCTCGGCGTTCTGCGCCAGCTTGCCGATGCGCCAGGTCTCTTCCTGCATCAGCCGCAAGGCTGTGCGCGCCGCCGCGAGAACGACCGGCGAGAAGCCGACGCTATAAACGAAGCCCGGCAGCGTGTAGCGGAACCACTCGATCACTTCCTTCCTGGCGCAGATATAGCCGCCGCAGGAGGCGAGCGATTTGGAGAGTGTGCCGATGATGAGGTCGATGCGCTGCGGATCGACGCCCTGATGCTCCGCAAGCCCGCGGCCATGGTCGCCCAGAACGCCGAGCGAATGGGCTTCGTCGACCATCAGCCAGATTTGATATTTGTCCTTGATTTCATAGAGGCGCGGCAGATCGGCGGTGTCGCCGTCCATGCTGTAGACGCCTTCGACGACGACCAGCACATTGCGATATTCCTCGCGATGGCGCGCCAGCAGATGGTCGAGATGGTCCATGTCGTTGTGGCGGAACTTGACGACATGGGCCGGCGCGCCCTCCGCGCCATAGACGATGCTGTTATGGGCAAGCTCGTCGATGAAGATCGCGTCGCGCTTGCCGTTCATCAGATAGGAAATAGTGGTGACGTTCGAGAGATAGCCGGAGACGAGCGCCAGCGCGCTTTCCATGCCGATGAATTCGGCGATCTCCGCCTCGAACTGCTTATGCGTGGTGCGCTCGCCGCCCACGAGCCGCGAGGCGAGCGCCCCGACGCCGAGCCCGTCGACCTCGCGCTTGGCCTCCTCGCGGATGCGCGGATGATTGGCGAGGCCGAGATAATCGTAATTCGCGAAGCTGACGAAATGCGTCCCCTGCGCTTCGAAGTCCGCCTTGAGCTTGTCGATCTGCGCGAAGAAGGGGTTATTGAACTCGAGCAGGGCGTTGCCCGCGAAGCGGAATCTCCGCGAGGCATAGTCGGGGAGGCTTCTGTGTTTCGTCACTGAATTCGCAGTCCCTGAATGGCCGGGCGCGGCCGCGCGCGCTTGCTTTTCCCGAAGAATCAAGGCGCCCTGAGCCGTTAGGGCGCCTGGAGGCTGATCGGATCCCTTAGCACCCTCCTCGCCCTCGCGCCAGTGCGCCTGCGCCTTGGGTAGGCTGGCAGGAAAGCGAGAGCGGGCCTATGGCGCTTGCGCCCGGCTTTCTCTATTGGCTTTCAACATGGAAAAGAGCCCGCATCGCCCCCATGCAGACGTCCAGTCCGCCCTCCGGCTGAGCGTGGAGAATCTCGCCGTCTCGCGCGGCGGCCGGCCCGTGCTGGCCGGTGTCAGCTTCGCTCTTTCGGGCGGCGAGGCGCTGGTGGTGACGGGCCGCAACGGCGCCGGGAAATCGACCCTGCTGCGCACGCTCGCCGGCCTTCTGCCGCGCGCCGCCGGCGAGATGCGGCTGGAGGGCGCGGGCGAAGAGGCGGAACTGCCCCAACAGGCGCATTATCTCGCGCATGCCGACGGCATGAAGGCGGCGCTCTCCCTCGAAGAAAATCTCGAATTCTGGTCGTTCTATCTCTCCCCCGCGGCCGATCCGCGCGCCCGGACGATCGCAGAGGCGCTTGCCGTCGTCGGGCTCTCTTTCGCGTCGCGCGCCCCATTCGGCGCGCTCTCGGCGGGCCAGAAGCGCCGCGCGGCGCTGGCGCGGCTCCTCGTCGCTTTCCGTCCCGTGTGGCTCCTCGACGAGCCGCTGACGGCGCTCGACAAGGTTTCGCGCGAAAAATTCGCCGCGGTGATGCGCGATCACTGCGCCAAGGGCGGCCTCATCGTCGCCGCGACCCATGAGCCGCTGGGGCTCGAGGAAGCCGGCGAGCTGGCATTGGGAGGCGCGAAATGACCTCGCCGATCGGCGCGCTCTTCCTGCGCGAATGGCGCATCGCCCGCCGTGTCGGCGGCTCGGGCGCCATGGGGGTGGTGTTCTTCCTCACCCTCGTGACGATCGTCCCCTTCGCCGTGGGGCCGGACCCGAACCTCCTCGCCCGCATCGGCCCGGCGATCCTGTGGATCGCGGCGTTGCTCGCGAGCCTGCTCGCCTTCGACCGGCTGTTCCAGGCGGACGCCGAGGACGGCTCGCTCGATCTGCTGCATCTGGGCGAAACGCCGCTGGAGCTGGCGGTGCTGGTGAAATGCGCCGCCCATTGGGCCGCGACCGGCCTGCCGCTCATCATCGCTGCGCCCTTTCTGGGGTTGATGCTGCAGCAGGAGACGATCGCGCTCGCGGGCGTGGTGGCGACGCTCTTAGTGGGCACCCCGGCGCTGACCCTCATCGGCGCCATTGGCGCGGCGGCGACGGTGACCGTGCGGCGCGGCGGTCTGCTGATGGCGTTGCTGGTGCTGCCGCTGACGATTCCGGTGCTGATTTTCGGCGTCTCGGCCTGCGAGGCGGCGACCGGCGGGACCGTGCCTTTCTATTCGCCCTTCTCGATCCTCTGCGCCATCACGCTCGTGGCGCTGGCGCTGTGCCCCTTCGCGGCGGCGGCGGCGTTGCGGCATTTGGGGGAGTAACGCCGTCATTGCGAGGAGCGCAGCGACGAAGCAATCCAGGGGCCCCGATGTGGCTCTGGATTGCTTCGCTGCGCTCGCAATGACGGGGCGGCAGTGATTGCCACGTCACGGCTCCCGCCACTCCGGCGCCCGCTTCTCCAGAAACGCCGCGATCCCCTCTTTCGCGTCCTCGGCGAGCATATTCTCCGCCATCACGGCGCTCGCGAGATCATAGGCCTCGACGAGCGGCTTCTCGCGCTGGGCGTAAAACGCCCTCTTGCCGAAGCGGATCGCCTCCGGCGACTTCGCCGCGATCAGCTCGGCGAGGGCCCGCGCGCCGGTGCGTGCGCCGTCCTGTGAGACGCGGTTGACGAGCCCGATGCGCAGCGCCGCCTCCGCGCCGATTGGGAAGCCGGTGAGCAGCATTTCCAGGGCGTGTTTCGGCGCGAGATTGCGGGAGAGCGCCACGGCGGGCGTCGAGCAGAACAGGCCAATGTCAACGCCCGGCGTGCAGAAGCGCGCGTTCGGGCCGGCGACGGCGAGGTCGCAGCTCGCGACGAGCTGGCAGCCCGCCGCGGTGGCGATTTCGTCGACGGCGGCGATAACGGGCTGCCGCAGCCCGACGATCTTTTGCATCAGCGCCGAGCAGCCCCGCATCGTCTCCTCGAAGAACCCACGCCCGCCGTCGGCGTCGCTCCGGTGAGCCGTCAGCTCCTTGAGGTCGTGACCCGCGCAGAAGGCCGGGCCCTCGGCCTGCAGCACCACGACGCGAATGTCGCCGCGCTTCTCCAGACCGTCTAGCCGCTGCGACAGCGCCGCCAGCATCGCCACCGACAAAGCGTTGCGCGACGCCGGCCTGTTGAGCGTCAGCCGCGCGACATGCCCCGCTTCTTCCTGGAGGACGAATTCATTGCTGTCGGTCATGGGCCAGGGCTCTTGTGCAACCATTAGTTAAAAATAGAGCGGCCGGAAACTTTCGTCTCCGGCCGCTTTCTCTCGATCAGTAAAGCCCGCCCGTGCCGCTGCCGACCTGCTGGTCGACGTCATGCGGCGTATTGAGCTGGCGGGGGCCGCCGCCTTCGCCGCTCGTGTAGGAATCCGGCGGCGCGGTGCCCGGCTTGAAGGGCCAGAGCTCGCCGCCGCTCGCGGTGCGCAGGCCGGTGCTCGGATTGACCGAGATCAGCTTGATGCCCGGCGGCACGCGGAACGGCGTATCCGGCTTGTCCTTGAGGGCGACCGTCATGAAGTCGCGGAAGATCGGCGCGGCGAAGAGCGCGGCCTGGGCGTGGCTGCCCATGGAGCGCGGGCGGTCGTAGCCGATATAGACGCCGACGGCGAGGTCCGGCGAGAAGCCCACGAACCAGAGGTCCTTCGCCTCATTGGTCGTGCCGGTCTTGCCGGCGAGATGCTTGCCGACGGATTTGATCGACACGCCGGTGCCGCGCTGGATGACGCCTTCCATGATGTTGGTGATCTGATAGGCGGTGAGCGGGTCGAGCACCTGCTCGCGCTTGTCGATCAGCTTGGGCTCGTTCTGATTGTCCCATTTCGCCGCGTCGCAGCCCAGGCACTGGCGCTCGTCGTGGCGGAAGATGGTCTTGCCCCAGCGGTCCTGCACGCGGTCGATCAGCGTCGGCTTGATGCGCTTGCCGCCATTGGCCAGCATGGAATAGCCGGTGACCATCTTGAGCAGCGTCGTCTCGCCGGCGCCCAGCGACAGCGAGAGATAAGGGCCCATGTCGTCGTAAACGCCGAAACGCTTGGCGTATTCGGCGATGAGCGGCATGCCGACGTCCTTGGCGAGGCGCACCGTCATCATGTTCTTCGAATGGACGATGCCGTAATTGAGCGGATGCGCGCCGGTGCCGTGGCCGCCTTCGAAGTTCTCCGGCGTCCAATAGCTGCCGTCGGCCTGCTGGATCGAAATGGGCTCGTCGAGGATGGACGAGGAGGGCGTATAGCCATTGTCGAGCGCCGTCGCATAGACGAAGGGCTTGAAGGAGGAGCCCGGCTGGCGCAGCGCCTGGCTGGCGCGATTGAACTCCGATTGGTCGAAGGAGAAGCCGCCGACCATGGAGAAGACGCGGCCCGTATAGGGGTCCATCGCCACCATGGCGCCCGAGATTTCGGGGATCTGGCGTAGGCGGAAGTGGCCCGGATTGCCCACCATCGGCTCGACATAGATCACGTCGCCGACCGTGAGCGCGCCGCGCGGGCCGCGGCCGGTCCAACGCATGCCCTCGGCCGTGAGCAGGCCGGTCTCGCGCTCGCGCGCCACGTCGCCGGAAGCCTCGCGGCCCGGCTGCAGGCCGACGCGGGCGCCCGCTTCGTTGACGTCGAGCACCACGGCGAGGCGCCAGGGCTTGATGTCGCCGAGCGCAGGAATGCCGGCGAGCGGGACGCCCCAATCGGAAGAGACGTCGATATGGTTCATGGCGCCGCGGAAGCCATGCGCCTCGTCGAAGCGCACGAGGCCGTCCGCCAGCGCCTTGCGGGACCAGGCCTGCATCTTGGGGTCGAGCGTCGTGCGCACCGACAGCCCGCCCTCATAGAGGCCCTTGTCCTTGTAGCGGTCGAGCAGCTCGCGGCGCACTTCCTCGGCGAAATAGCCGGCGACGTAAGTATTGGGCGAGAGGGCGCGCGGGTTGACGCCGAGCGGCTCCGCCTTGGCCTTCTCCGCCTCCAGATGCGTCACGACGCCATCGGCCTCCATGCGGTCGATCACATAGTTGCGGCGCTCGATCGCGCGGTCGCGATGCTGGAAGGGATGGTAATTATTGGGGCCCTTGGGCAGCGCGGCGAGATAGGCGGCTTCGGCGAGCGTCAGCTCATTGACCGATTTGTTGAAGTAATTGAGCGCCGCCGCGGCGACGCCATAGTTGCCGAGGCCGAGGTAGATCTCGTTGAGATAGAGCTCGAGGATGCGCTCCTTGGAATAGGCGGCCTCGATGCGAAAGGAGATCAGCGCCTCGCGAATTTTGCGGTCGATCGAGCGCTCATTGCCGACGAGGAAGTTTTTGGCGACCTGCTGGGTGATCGTCGAGGCGCCCTGCACATGCCGGCCGCCCTGCGCCAGCACCGAGAGCGCGCGCACGACGCCTTCCGGGTCGATGCCGTTATGGGTGTAGAAATTCTTGTCTTCGGCCGAGATGAAGGCCTGCTTCACGAGCGCCGGAATGGCGGAGCTCGGCAGGAACAGGCGCCGCTCGCGCGAATATTCGGCCAGAATGGAGCCGTCATTGGCGTGAAGACGCGTCGTGACCGGGGGCTCGTAGTTTCGTAGCTGCGCCGTATCCGGCAGATCCTTGGAATAATAGTAGACCAGCGCGGAGGCCGCGACGGCGCCGATCAAAAAGACGATCGTGCCGGTCGCGAAGACAAAGCCTAGAAACCTTGCGAGAAGTCGCATGAAATTCTTCCTCTCAGCGGGCGGGGAGGCCCGTGGCTTTTCGCCTGATCTTATATGGCGCCGGCGCCCGCCCTTTCGCTAGGACTGGGCCGGCCGGCAAGCGCGCAATTCGGCGTTGGTCCGCCGCGTGCGCGATTAGTTTTTCTGGATGGGGCCCACTCGAAACGGAAATCACCCGTCAATTCGCCTCGTGGCGCGGCAATGCTTTAGCACCGCCAGCGCCCGCCGATCCAGTGGCTTTTGGCCGATCGTCGCGCCGCCGTGGTGGCCAGGCGTGATGTCGCCGGTCTGTCCGGCGCGCAGCGAGCCGCGGCCCTGACGGCGCCTTTTTCAAAATGATGCGGTTTTGTGTTTTATTGTGGGCGCTCGAGCTTGACCGGCGCGCGCGCCTCGCGCGACCGCGCGGCGAAGAAGGCCTCGATCGCTTCCGCGGTCTTGCCGGCGGCGCGGTCGCGCCAGTCGACCGAGGTCAATCGCGCGAGATCCTTCTCGCTCGAAAGATAACCAAGTTCCAGGAGGACCGAGGGGATGTCGTAGGACTTCAGGACAACGAATCCGGCGGCGCGCGCGGGGTTCTTGTTCAGACTGCCGGCCTCCTTCCAATGCGAGATCAGCGTTTGCGAAAACTGGGCGCTGAAGGCGCGGGTTTCGCGCTGAGTGAGTTCGTAGAGGATGTCGCCGACCTGCTCGACGTCCTGCTTGCTCTCCAGGCCCGCCGCCTTGTCCGCCAGATTTTCCTTTTCGGCGATTTTCGCCGCCTCGGCGTCGGAGGCCTTGGTCGACACTGTATAGATGGTCGCGCCCTCGACATGGCCCTCGGCGAGCGTGTCGGCGTGGATCGACAAAAAGAGCGCGGCGTTGTTGCGATGGGCGATCTGGACCCGCTCGTTGAGCGGCAGGAAAATGTCCTCGCTGCGCGTCAGCACGGCTTTCAGCCGACCGCCAGCCTCGATCTTGGCCGCAAGCGCGCGGGCGAACTCGAAGACGACCGCCTTTTCCTGCTCCCCGTGCTTGCCCGTCGCGCCCATGTCGACCCCGCCATGGCCGGGGTCGATCACGACGACCGGCTTATCGGAAGCCGCCGGAGTCGCGGCGGCCGTGGCAGGCGCAGGCTCGGCGCGCGCCAAAGCGGCGGCGCTTTCGGCGGCGGCGGCGGTGAATTGCGCTTCGGTGGTCGGCGCGAGCTCGACGATCAACCGGGCCCCGTCGCCAGCGGGCTCGCTTTCGGCCCGCACAATCTGGGCGGGCGCCGCGAGATCGACCACCACCCGCGAGCGTCCCTGGGCGAACTGGCCATAGCGGTAGGATTTGACGAGCCGGGACTTGGCGGGCGCGCGGCCGTCCTTGGCGTCGAGATGGAAGGCGACCTCGGGCAGATCGACGATGACGCGCGCCGGATTGACGGCGAGATGCGCGCTCGCCTTTACGGCGCCGGTCAGCTCGAAAACCAGGCGGGCGTGGTCTGCGAGCGTCTCGACGCGGCCGGCGACCGCCGCAACAGGGGCGCCGGGCTCGGCGGCCAAAGCGGCGCTCGCGCCGGCGAGAAGGGCCGCCGCAGCGCCGACAGCGCGGCGCGCCCAAGTCTTTTTTCGGCGGGAAGGCGGCTGTCGCATGGCCCGAAGCTCGCAAAATTGCGTCAATCTGGAGAACTATATAAACGATTCTTCAAGCGCGTCCCTTAAGGGACCGTTAGCATCCACAGCTTCAGCCGGAGCGCGGCGCCGTTTTCGGGCGTCCGTCGCATAAATGCCGCAGAAGCGACGCTTGCGCGTCTTGCGGGCGCCCGCTATGAAGTGGGAAGCGCTCTGTGGAAGTCTGGCGCCGCAGCGTGGGCAGGCGCCCTTTGCATCGGCGGCCGACGGATTTCCAGGACGGGCTGACGTCTTCCGTCACGCGCGGCTTTGCGCCGGCTGTGACGCATACTCGCCGCCTTTGGGCGTCGCGAAAGGTTTTTTGACGATCTCATGGCTACGACCATGATAAGCGCTGCAGCGAAGATTCGCCTCGCCCGGTTCGGCCGCGCGATGCGGCTGCGCTCAAATCTTGCGCTTCGCGGTCTTTGCCGCAGGGACCGCGACGCAGGCAATGGTCGCGTTCCCGGTCGTCATTTTGTTCGGTCGATCGCCGCG
Organism: Methylocystis iwaonis; assembly: GCF_027925385.1. NCBI lineage: Bacteria > Pseudomonadati > Pseudomonadota > Alphaproteobacteria > Hyphomicrobiales > Methylocystaceae > Methylocystis > Methylocystis iwaonis. The sequence continues at coordinate 3,632,793 of NZ_AP027142.1, read as the reverse complement.
GATGCGGCGTTCCGGCCAGGCGATCTGTCCGCCGGCCTTCGCGCCGGCCAGCGTGTCAAAGGCCTTCGGCCTTTTCCCTTTTCCCCGACAACATGCGTTCGCGCCCTCGCGCTTCGCCGAACAGCGGTCGCCGCGTCCTTGAACGGATCGCGGCTTGCTCCTCCGGCCGTCGCGCGCGCAACGCCGCAAAGAGTCCCCCATGGCAAACAAAATGCTGATCGACGCCTCCCACCCGGAGGAGACCCGCGTCGTCGTATTGCGCGGTAATCGCGTTCAGGAATTCGACTTCGAGGCCGCCGAAAAAAAACCGCTGCGCGGCAATATTTATCTCGCGAAGGTCACGCGCGTGGAGCCCTCGCTCCAGGCCGCTTTCGTGGATTACGGCGGAAACCGCCACGGCTTCCTGGCCTTCGCCGAAATCCATCCGGATTACTACCAGATTCCCGTCGCCGACCGTCAGGCGCTGATCGAGGAAGAGAGCCGCGCCCATCGCGAGCACGAGGAGGAAGAGCATCGTCCGCATGGCCGGCGCCGCTCCCGCCGCCGCCAGCACGAGGCGGCCGAAAAGCGCGCGGCCGAGGACGAGACGCTCGTCAGCGAGCCGGTCGACGTCGAGGCCCTGATCGAGGCCGCCGAGGAGGGCGAAGCCCCCGCCGCCGAGCCTGTGGACGCCGGCGCGCCGACGATCGCCGCCGAGGCTATCGAATCCCCGGAAGCGATCGCGCCGACCGACGTCGAAGTCGAGGCCGAAGCGGTCCTGCCCGTCTCCGCCGAGGTCGAAGAGGCCGCCGCGCCCGCCGCCGACGAGGCGCATCATACGATTTCCGTCGATCCGTCGGGCTTCGGCTCGGTGGAAGAGGGCGAGGCCGACGAATTCGTCGAGGAGACGCCCGCCCCCGACCATGAGCTGAAGGCCCGCCGTCAGGACGAGCGTGACGAAGAGCGCGCCCGCGAGGAAGGCCAGGAAGACGAGGAAGGCGCGGCCGAGGAAGGCCAGGAAGACGAGGAAGACGAGGCTGCGATCCACGCCCGCGCCCCGGCTGAGGAAGAGCATCACGACGACGACCACGACGACGAGGAGCACGACGAGGAAGAGCACGTCGAGCACATCGGCGGCGACGCCATGGACGAAGCGCCCTTCCGCGTGGTGCGTCCGCGCCGCCAGTATAAGATTCAGGAAGTCATCAAGCGCCGCCAGGTGCTGCTCGTCCAGGTCGTCAAGGAGGAGCGCGGCAACAAGGGCGCGGCGCTCACCACCTATCTCTCGCTCGCCGGCCGCTATTCGGTGCTGATGCCCAACACGGCGCGCGGCGGCGGCATTTCCCGCAAGATCACCGATGGCGCCGACCGCAAGCGCCTCAAGGAGATCGTCCACGACCTCGAAGTGCCGGAGGGGATGGGCGTCATCCTGCGCACCGCCGGCGCGACCCGCACCAAGGCGGAGGTCAAGCGCGACTTCGAATATCTGCTGCGGCTCTGGGAGAGCGTGCGCGAGCTGACGCTGCGCTCCTCGGCGCCGATGCTCGTCTATGAGGAAGGTTCGCTCATCAAGCGCGCGATCCGCGACCTCTATGGGCGCGACGTCGAGGAGATCGTGGTCTCCGGCGACGACGCCTATCGCGAGGCCAAGGATTTCATGCGCATGCTCATGCCGAGCCATGCGAAAAACGTAAAGCAGCATCGCGAGCCGGTTCCGATCTTCGCGGAAGCGGGGGTCGAGGCGCAGCTCGACGCCATGTTCTCCAACAATGTCACGCTGAAGTCCGGCGGCTATCTGGTCATCAACCAGACCGAGGCGCTGGTCGCCATCGACGTGAACTCCGGCCGTTCGACCCGCGAGCATAATATCGAGGACACGGCGCTGCGCACCAATCTGGAGGCGGCCGACGAAGTCGCTCGCCAGTTGCGCCTGCGCGACCTCGCCGGCCTCATCGTGGTCGATTTCATCGACATGGAGGAGAGCCGCAACAATCGCGCCGTCGAGCGCCGTCTGAAGGACGCGCTCAAGAACGACCGCGCCCGCATCCAGGTCGGCCGCATCTCGCATTTCGGCCTGCTGGAGATGTCGCGCCAGCGCATCCGCGCCGGCGTCGTCGAGGGCTCGACCGTGCCTTGCCCGCATTGCGCCGGCGCCGGGCATGTGCGGTCCACCGCCTCGGTCGCGCTGCATGTGTTGCGCGTGCTGGAGGAGGCGTTGCTCAAGAGCGCGTCGCATGACGTAACGCTGCGCACAAGGGCCGTCGTCGCGCTCTACATCCTCAATCAGAAGCGCGCGCATCTGCAGGCGCTCGAGAACCGGTTCGGCGTGCATATCACCGTCGCCGCCGACGACACGTTGACGGGCGCCAATTATCACGCGCTGGAGCGCGGCGAGCCGGCCTCTGGTCCGCGTATCCCCGTCGCGCCGGCGCCGCTGCGCGTCGATTCGGTCCGGGCGGAGCCGATCGAGGAGGAAGTCCTCGAAGAAGAGGTTTTCGCCGAGGAAGAAGAAATGGCCGAGGCCGGAGAACCGGCTCTCGCCCATGGCCGCCGCGAGAGCCGCGAGCCGCGCCGCGCCAATGGGAATGGGGAAGAAGGCGACGAGGGCGCTCAGCGCTCGCGCCGCCGCCGCCGCCGCCGCGGCCGTGGCGGTGGACTGAATGGCGAGGCGAGTTTGGCTCCCGGCGCCGAGCAGCCGTCCGACGAAGGTCTCGCCTTCATGGCGGCCATCGAAGGGCAGCCCGCCCCCCGCGAGACGCGCGAGCCTCGCCCGGCCCGTGGCCGCGGTCCCGGCCGCTGGCGCCGTTCGGCGCCGCTGCCGGAGGAATTTCGCGATCCTTCCGCGCTCTTCCCGTCCGACGAGGGCGCGCAGGAGCAGGAAGCTTTGGTGACGCCGCGCGAGGCCCATATGCCGGACTTTGCGCCGCAGGCCGAAAGCGCTGCGCCGTTCCAGGAGGCGCCCGCGCCGGTCGAGCAGCCTTCGGCGGCGCCGATTGCGGCCGAGCCTGCGCCGGTAGAGGCGCCGAAGGCTGAGGTCTCCGACGTCGAGGCGAAGACCGAGGCTGCGCCGGCGGCGCCCGTCTCGGTAGAGCGGGCTGCGGAGACGGCGGCCCCGGCAGAGCCTGCTGCGCCCGCGCCCGCGCCGGTCCCACCGAGGAAGCCGACCGAGGTGGTGATCACGCAGGCTGACCCGACCGCACCGAAGAAGGGCGGCTGGTGGCAGCGGGTGAAGACGCCTTTCGGGGAGTAAGGGGGGCGCGTCGCAACGGCAGCGCTGGGGCCCGCCGCTTCCTTCCAGGGAAGTGAGAAATCACGAATCTTGGGCGCGTCATGGCCGGGCTTGTCCCGGCCACCCACGCCGAGGGATATGGCCTTCTCCGGGAAGAGCTGTTGGTTTGGCGCCATCCCTGGCGCTCGCGCCGTTCAGACACACAGGAAATCCACCGCCGTCATTGCGAGGAGGCGGAGCCGACGAAGCAATCCAGGGCCGCATCGCCGCCCTGGATTGCTTCGCTCCGCTCGCAATGACGGGCTCTGAGTAAAGCCAGCGATTTTGTGGCTCTGGATTCCCGGTCGAGGTGACGGTGGGAAGGGATGATGTCGCTACTCACCCCCGAGGCTGCGTCGAAAGCCACGCCGCGAGCCGCGCGGCGCCCTCGGCGACCTCGGCCTCTGCGCCCGCATAAGAGAAGCGGATCATCGTTCGCCCGCGCCTCCGATCGAAATCGAGGCCGGGCGTCGCCGCGACGCCCGCCTCCACGAGCAGGCGCTTGCAAAAGTCCATCGAGTCGGCGGTGAAATCCGACACATCCACGTAGAAATAGAAGGCGCCGTCCGGCGGCGCGAAGCGGGTCAGACCCATCGCCGGCAGGCGCTCGCGCAGCAGCGCCCGGTTGCGCGCATAGGCGGCGCGGTTTTCCTCGAGCTCCTGCGTGGCGTCGAAAGCCGCGAGCGCCGCCCGCTGCGAAATGGTCGGCGCGCAGATCGCCAGCGATTGTTGCAGGCGCTCCAGAGGCCGCATCAGCCCTTCCGGCGCGATCAGCCAGCCGAGCCGCCAGCCGGTCATGGCGTAATATTTCGAGAAGGAATTCACGACGATGGCGTTCGGCGTGAAGCGCAAAGCCGTTTCGGCCGGCGCGTCATATTCGAGCCCGTGATAGATCTCGTCCGACACGAAGACGATCCCCGCCTCGTCGCAAAAGGCGCAGATTTTCGAAAGCTCGTCCGCGTCGATCATCGAGCCGGTCGGATTGGCCGGGCTCATGAACAGCGCGCCGTCGAGCTTCTTCTCGCGATGCGCGGCTGCGAGCATGGCGGCGGTGGGCGCGAAACGGGTTTCCGGACCGACCTCCAGCGGGACCGCCTCCAGTCCGAGGGAGGCGAGAATATTGGCGTAGGCCGGATAGCCCGGCGCCGTGACGGCGATGCGCGCGCCGGCGTCGAAGGCGCCGACCAGCGCCAGCATGAAGCCGCCGGACGCCCCCGTCGTGACGATCACCCGGTCCGGCGAAACGCAGGCGCCATATCGCGCGCCGTAATGCGCCGCGATGCGCTCGCGCAAGGCCCGATCGCCCAGCGCCTCGCCATAGCCGATTCTGCCGTCCCGCAGCGCCGCGGCCGCGGCCTCCCGCACGCGCAGAGGCGCCGGCGCGCCCGGTTCGCCCAATTCCATATGCACAATGTGCCTGCCGGCGCGTTCCAGCGCCCTGGCGTCGCGTAGGGCGTCCATCGCCATGAAGGGCGCGACGGCGGATCGGCGGGAGGGGCGCGGCGACATTTGCGGCTTCCTGTATCTTAACCAGACGGGCGCTATGGTCGGGGCGACGTAAACCGCCGACCGACGGCGTGAATGTCCCGATGCTTGAAGACATTGCAAGAAGCCTTCGGGAATAAAATCGCCGAAAGAAGCGCGGCAAAGTTCTCTTCTTCGGCGCACCGGCGGCCTTTCTCTTCTGTGAGGGCTTTCGTAAAATGTATGACCTCACCGCCGCCGAGCTCATCCAGCGCCTCGTCTTCGCGCTGGCGATCGGCCTGCTCATCGGTCTGGAGCGCGGTTGGCGCGCCCGGGCCGAGGAGCCGGGCGAGCGCACAGCGGGCTTGCGCACCTACGGACTCGCGGCGCTGCTCGGCGGCGTTTGGGGCGCCATCGCCCGGCAATTTGCCGATCATGGCGGCGCCATCGCGCTGGGCGTGGCCTTCGTCATCTATGCGGCGGCGATGACCGTCTTCCGCTACCGCGAGACGATGCGCGACCAGACCTTCGGGGCCACCTCGATTGTCGCCTTGATGCTGTCCTTCGCGCTCGGTGCCTATTCGGTCGTCGGCGAAGAGACGGCCGCCGCCGCCGGCGCGGTCGCGACCGCCTCGATTCTCGCCCTGAAGGAATCCCTGCACGAGCAGATCGCGCGCATGACCTGGGCGGAGCTTCGCTCGGGCCTCGTGCTCCTCGTCATGAGCTTCATTTTCCTGCCGGCGCTTCCAGACAAGGCCATCGACCGCTGGGGCGCGATCAATCCTTACGAGCTGTGGCTGATGACGGTGCTGATCGCCGCCGTCTCCTTCGCCGGCTATGTGGCCGTGAAGCTGATCGGCTATCGGCGCGGCGTCGCCGTGGCGGGCCTGGCGGGCGGATTGGCGTCGTCGACTGCCGCGACGGCCGCCATGTCGCGTCTCGCCCACGAGCGGCCGGAGGCAATCGAGGTTCTGGCGGCGGGCGCGATTTTCGCCAATGCCGTGATGGGGCCGCGCGTGCTCGCCATTCTGACCGTCGTCAACCCGGGTTTCGGCCTGCGCCTCGCGGCGCCGCTCATCTCCATGGCCCTGGTTTATCTGATCGCCGGCGGCGTGCTGATGCGCCGTCACGGCCCGGCGCGCGAGGAAGCGGAGAATCCGCTGGGGATGACCAATCCGCTCGATTTACCCGCCGTGCTGAAATTCGGCGCGCTGCTCGCCGTGGTGATGATCCTCGCAAAGGTCGCCACCAATCTTGCAGGGAGTCCGGGCGCTTATGCCTTGGGATTGATCTCGGGCATAGCGGATGTCGACGCCATGTCGCTCGCCATGGCCCGGCACGGCGCGGCGGAGATCGGCGTCGCGCCGGCCGCGCTCGCCGTTCTTCTTGCCATTCTCTCCAACACCCTCGCCAAATCGGTCATGGCCTGGATGATGGGCGGTCGCTCGATGGGCCTGCGTTTTGCTGCGACGTCGGCCCTCGCGATGGCGGCCGGCGGCGCCGCGCTGTTCCTCGTCCCGGCGATCGACGGCCTATAGGATACGCTCGTCGAGCGCGACGGACTTCACAAGCGCATAAACCTGCGAGCCCAGCGCCAGCCCTAGCTCGTCGAGCGCCAGCCGCGTCACCGCCGCGATGAGCTTGTCGCCGCCGGCGAGATCGAGCGTGACGAAGGCGAGCGCATTGCCGTTCACCTCGATCCGGGCGATGCGCCCGCGCAGGATCGTGCGCACGCTCGTCTCGGCGGGCGCCTTGGCGAGCGTGATGTCCGTCGCCTTGATGGCGACGCGCGCCTCGCCGGCTTGCGCGATCCGCGCGGCGACGAGGATTTCGCCGGCGGGATGGGAAAGTCGCGTCACGCCATAAGCCTCGTCGACGGCGGCGATGCGCGCCACGAGCGAATTGATGAGCCCGAAGCGCCCGCCCTCGATGAGCCGGGCCGCGCCGGGCAGCACGTCGAGCGGCGGGCCCTGCGCGACGATCCTTCCCTTATTGATGATCGCGGCCTCGTCGGCGAGCCGCGCGATCTCTTCGGCGGAATGCGACACCAGCACGATCGGCGTTTTGAACTCGTCGCGCAGCCTTTCGATGAGCGTCACGATCTCCAGCCGCCGCGCATGATCGAGCGCCGCCATGGGCTCGTCCATCAGCAGGAGGCGCGGCGAGGAGAGAAGCGCGCGGGCGAGCCCGACGCGCTGGCGCTCGCCGCCCGAGAGCGTCGCTGGCCAGCGTTCGAGAAGATGGCCGACCCCAAGGGTCTGGATGATGGCGTCGAAGGGCGCGCGCCGCTCCGCCTTGGGCGTGAAAAACTGTCCGAAAAGGATGTTGGTCTTCACGCGCAAATGCGGAAACAGCAAAGCGTCCTGGAAGACGACGCCGACGCGCCGTTTCTCCGGCGGCAGAAAGACGCGATTTTCCGTGTCGAGGAGCGTGACGCCGTCGACGACGATCCGGCCGCTGTCCGGGCGGGTGACGCCGGCGATCAGATGGGCGAGCGTCGATTTGCCGGCGCCCGAAGGGCCGTGAAAGGCGAGAATGCGCGCGTCGCTCTGCAAAGCGCAGTCGAGCTCGAAGCCCTTCCTCGTCAAGCGGACGTCGAGAGAAATCATTTCCGCCCGCCGAGCTGTGCTTGCAGCGCTTCGGAAGCGACGAGCGCGGCGACGGCGATCGCCGCCGAGATCGCGGCGAGCCTCAGTGCGGAAATATCGCCGCCCGGCGCCTGCAGCAGCGCATAGATGGCGGCGGAAATCGTACGCGTCTCGCCGGGAATGCTGGAGACGAATGTGATCGTCGCGCCGAATTCGCCGAGCGCCTTGGCGAAGCCGAGAATGGCGCCCACCAGCAGGCCATTGGCGGCGAGCGGCAGCTCGATCAGCGCGAAGGCCCAAAGGCGGCTCGCGCCGAGCGAGCGGGCGGCCGTGGAAAGACGCGGATCGACGTTCTCGAAGGCGAGGCGCACCGGCCGCACCATGAGCGGAAAGCTCATCACGGCGGCGGCGAGCGCCGCGCCGGTCCAGCGGAAGGCGAAAACGACGCCCAGATACTCAGCCAAAAAGCCGCCGATCGGCCCGCGCCGGCCGAAAAGCAGCAGCAAAGCGAAGCCGGTGACGACCGGCGGCAAGACGAGGGGGAGATGGACGAGCGCGTTGACCGCCGTGCGGCCCGGGAAGCTCCAGCGCGCGAGCGCATAGCCGACAAAGACGGCCGCCGGGAGCGAGAAGAGGGTGGCGGCGCTCGCGACTTTCAGGCTGAGAAATATTGCGGTGAGATCATCCGGCGATAAATCGAACAAGAGTCGCAACGCCTCGTAGGATTATAAAAAAGCGAGCCTGAAGGCTCGCGGTCCAGGCGTTCCCGGACCGCGAGCCTTCAGGCTCGCAAAAATCATGTCAGACCGCGCCGCCGATCCAGCGCGCCAGTTCGCCCTTGGGCGCGGCGCCGACTTTCTGCGCGGCGGCCTTGCCGTCCTTGAAGATGATCAGCGTCGGGATCGAGCGGATGCCGAGCTTGCTGGCAACGGCGGGATTCTCGTCGATGTTCAGCTTCACGACCTTGATCTTGCCCTTCATTTCCGCGGCAATCTCTTCGAGCGCGGGGGCGATCATGCGGCAGGGCCCGCACCACTCGGCCCAGAAGTCGACGACGACGGGCTCTGCGGCTTTCAGGACTTCCTGCTCGAAAGTGGCGTCGGTAATTTTTTGCGTGGACATGAGGGGCCTTTCATTTCGGGCCGACGGCGGGAATTTTGTGGTTGGAACGTAGGAAGGGGTTTCTCGCGCGTCAAGCAGCGGTCACGCCGGCGACGGCTTGGCGGTGAGGCTATGGCTTGAGAGGAAATCTCTATAGTGGCCCCTCAAACACAAAGAGCGGGGACGGCTGGGCCGCTCCCCACTCTTTGGCACCCTGTCCTTTAACCGGATTGAACGCCTGGCTCCGAAGTCTTAAGCGCTCCGATAACCGCTCGCAGCGGCTCGTTCTTCGAGCCTAGCGCGAGTCGCGTTCTTTCCGGCGTCCTCCCCGACTTGGACCGTTGCTGGGAAATTGTAGGCTAAACGCTATAAACGCTTAGGCTTACCCAACCAACTTGGCGAGGGGGACACTATGCGAAAATAAAGGGCCTGTCACTCGAAATTGTGCATGCTGACGAAAAATCGAGACGGGCGCCGTGCATTTGAGCATTACTTATCGTCAAGTCGTTTCAAATCGGAACCAAAGAGAAAGGCGCGGCTCGACGCCGCGCCTACTATAGGTTGTAGCTTCGAGAGCGCGTTACAACGGTATGTTGTCGTGCTTCTTCCAGGGGTTCTCCAACTCCTTGTGACGGAGCAGCGCCAGGGCCCGGCCGATTCGCTTGCGCGTCGAATGGGGCATGATCACCTCGTCGATGTAACCGCGCTCGGCGGCGACGAAGGGCGACAGGAAGCGGTCTTCATATTCCTTGGTGCGCTGGGCAATCTTCTCCGGATCGCCGAGGTCGGCGCGGAAGATGATCTCGACCGCGCCCTTCGCGCCCATGACGGCGATCTGCGCCGAGGGCCAGGCGTAATTGACGTCGCCGCGCAGATGCTTGGAGGACATGACGTCATAGGCGCCGCCGAAGGCCTTGCGCGTGATGACGGTCACTTTCGGGACGGTCGCCTCGGCATAGGCGAAGAGCAGCTTCGCGCCATGCTTGATCAGCCCGCCATATTCCTGCGCCGTGCCAGGCAGGAAGCCGGGGACGTCGACGAAAGTGACGATCGGAATATTGAAGCAGTCGCAGAAGCGCACGAAGCGCGCGGCCTTCTTCGAAGCGTCGATGTCGAGCACGCCGGCGAGCACCATGGGCTGGTTGGCGACAAATCCCACCGTGCGGCCCTCGACGCGGCCGAAGCCGACCACAATGTTCTTGGCGTGGGCGTCCTGGATCTCGAAAAAATCGCCTTCGTCGACGACCTTCGAGATCAGCTCCTTGATGTCGTAAGGCTTGTTGGGATTGTCCGGGATCAGCGTGTCGAGCGAGGCATCGAGCCGGTCGACCTCGTCGAAGCTCGGCCATTCCGGCGGCGTCTCGGTGTTGTTCGCCGGCAGGAAGTCGATGAGCCGGCGCATCTGCAAAAGCGCCTCGACGTCATTGTCATAGGCGCGGTCGGCGATGGAGCTCTTGGTGGTGTGCACCGAGGCGCCGCCGAGCTCCTCCGCCGTGACGGTCTCATTGGTGACGGTCTTCACCACGTCCGGGCCGGTCACGAACATATAGCTCGTGTCGCGCACCATGAAGATGAAGTCGGTCATCGACGGCGAATAGACGTCGCCGCCGGCGCAGGGGCCCATGATGACGGAAATCTGCGGAATGACGCCAGAGGCCAGCACATTGCGCTGGAAGACCTCGCCATAGCCGCCGAGCGCCGCGACGCCCTCCTGGATGCGCGCGCCGCCGGCGTCGAAAATGCCGATAATGGGCGCGCGGTTCTTGAGCGCCATATCCTGCAGCTTGATGATCTTCTGGGCGTGGGTCTCGGACAGCGAGCCGCCGAAGACGGTGAAGTCCTTGGCGAAGACGAAGACCGCGCGGCCATTGACCGTGCCCCAGCCGGTGACGACGCCGTCGCCGGAGGTCTTCTCGCCCTGGTCCATGCCGAAGTCCGTGCAGCGATGCGTCACGAACATGTCGAATTCTTCGAACGAGCCCTGGTCGAGCAAAAGCTCTATACGCTCGCGCGCCGTCAGCTTGCCGCGCGCATGCTGCGCGTCGATCCGCTTGTGGCCGCCGCCGAGGCGCGCCGAGGCGCGGCGCTGTTCGAGCCCGTCGAGAATATGTTTCATGTCCAGCCCTGTTTCTTTCGTTTATCTCTTTTGGCGCTCTTATAGCTTGCGCGATCCCAGACGCCAGCGCGTAATGTCGGAGCCGGACAGCATATACAACTGATCGGGCGAGGTGCGCTCGGCGAGATTGACGAGATCCGGGCTCACGCCCATGCCGCTGGCGTAGCGCGCGAGCATGGCGCGCATGCCCCCGTCGTCGTAATTGCGTTCGCGGACAAAGCCTTCCGAAAAGTCGAAGCTCGTCGAATAGTTGAACATGCGGTGGATGCCGACGCGGCTCTGGGGCGGAATGACCCGCTTCCGGCCGCCCATCAGCGCATAGACGCAGGCCGAATAGCAGCGGCCAGAGACCAGCGCCATGTTCCGGGAGGCCTGTTCGGCCGCCGGGCGCGCCACGATCACGGCCATGCCGAGACGCCGCAGCGCCTGTCCGAGCTCCATGGAGGCGACGACCTTGCCGCCGGGCGAGTCGAGCAGCAGAATGCCGTGCAGATTCCCGCCGCCGACATTCTCGCGCACGAAGCTCAAAAAGGCGTTCGGGGTGCCCTCTCCAATCTCGCCCTGGGCGGCGATAACCTGCGGGCAATTCGCGCCGCAATTGCCGGCGTCGAGACCGACGACGCGAAAGTTCATTTCCTCGGCGGCGCCGGCCGGGGGAGAGAAGGTCGCCAGCGCAAAGAGGCCGAGGGCGCCGAGCGCCAAAGTCCGCAATTTCATGATCGCCCGCATCATGTGAGTCCTCACCGGCCCCAGCCTAATTCGCAACACGCGAGCGGCAAAGGACTTTCGCACGACGACCGTAAAAAGGTCGGAGGCGCGGGCGCGCCGCCGGCTCGCCCAAGGAATGCGAGTTACGGGGCCGCGCCATTCGCGTCAAGCCATGGAGAGGGTCGCTGACGCGACGCCTCGGGAATGGCGAGCAGCTTGCATATAGAGCGTAAAGTCGGATGCGATTTTTGGTGGGCGGTGAGAGGATCGAACTCCCGACATTCTCGGTGTAAACGAGATGCTCTACCATCTGAGCTAACCGCCCACGCCCGCCTTTTCGAGGCCAGCGGCACGCTTTTAGTGAGGGCGCGAAGCATAGGCAAGCGCCATGCGCCAAAATGCCGAACGGCCGCCGGACGCGCCTCGCGGGCAAAGCGCCGCGTAGGTCGTCCGACGGCCGTGCCCGGCCCTCGACGTTCGGAAGTGTTTACTTGGCGTCGTTGAGCGCGGTCTTCAGCGTCGCGCCGGGCTTGAAGCGCGCGCTCTTGGAGGCGGGAATTTCGATCTCCGCGCCGGTCGCCGGATTGCGGCCCGTGCCGGCGGCGCGTTCCTTGACAGAGAAGGTGCCAAAACCGACCAGGCGGACTTCCTCGCCCTTTTTCAGGGCGTCGGTGATGCCGCTGAGGACGGCGTCGATCGCAGCGGCGGCGGCGGCCTTCGAGCACTCGGTCTCGGCCGCGACGTGCTCGACCAGTTCCAATTTGTTCATGGTCATTTCCTTCTCTTGACGCGCTGCGAGGCCGAGGATGTCCGCGCGACGAAGCGGCGGTGTCGAATCGACGGCGCGTAGCGTGGGGGGAGTGTTGGGTTGGAATCGCCCGAAACGCAAGGGATTGGCGGCGCCCGCCCCCCAGAAATCGCGGGAAATCCGGGGAAACAAGCGCTGCATTGCAGAAAAGCTTCGCAATTGTGGCGGTTTTGCGTGGCGGGCGCGGGGGGCTCAAGAAAATGAGGGGTAAAAAAAGAGCCCCATCCGAGGGATGGGGCTCCGTTTGTTGATAAACCTCCGAGGCGGCCTCGTCCTTCGAGACGCGAGCTTTGCTCGCTCCTCAGGAAGAGGCCTCGGCGTCTGAGGCAGAGGCGGAAGCCCCTCATGCTGAGGAGCCTGCGCAGCAGGCGTCTCGAAGCACGAGGGGCGTTGTCGGCCTATCTTCTCGAGGCTCAGTGGGCGCGCACGCCCGCGTCGTCGTCGGCCAGCGCGGCGGCGCGTTTCGAGAGGGCGGCGGTATCCTCTTCCCATTGGATCGGCGTCGGCAGGGAGACGAGGGCGTGCTGGAGCACCTCGTCCATCCGCGCCACCGGCACGATTTCCAGCCCGTTCTTCACCGCGTCCGGAATATCCGCCAGATCCTTGGCGTTTTCCTCGGGGATCAGCACCTTCTTGATGCCGCCGCGCAGCGCCGCGAGCAGCTTCTCCTTCAGGCCGCCGATCGGCAGCACGCGGCCGCGCAGCGTGATCTCGCCGGTCATGGCGATGTCGCGACGCACCGGGATGCTTGTCATGATCGAGACGATGGCGGTCGCCATGGCGACGCCCGCCGAGGGGCCGTCCTTGGGCGTCGCGCCTTCCGGCACGTGCACATGGATGTCGCGGCGGTCGAAGAGCGGCGGCTCGACGCCGAAGTCCACGGCGCGCGAGCGCACATAGGACGCAGCCGCCGAGATCGACTCCTTCATCACGTCGCGCAGATTGCCCGTGACGGTCATCTTGCCCTTGCCGGGCATCATGACGCCTTCGATCGTGAGCAGCTCGCCGCCGACTTCCGTCCAGGCGAGACCCGTGACGACGCCGACCTGATCTTCGAGCTCCGCCTGACCATAGCGGAACTTCGGCACGCCGAGATAATTGGAGATATTCTCGGCGGTGACGACGATCTTGTCGGCCTTCTTGAGCAGGATCTCCTTCACCGCCTTGCGGGCGAGGTTGGAGACTTCGCGCTCGAGATTACGCACGCCCGCCTCGCGGGTGTAGCGGCGGATGAGCTCCATCATACCGTCTTCGGTGACCATCCACTCTTCCGGCGCGAGTCCATGCTTATGGACGGCGCTGGGGATGAGATGCTTGCGGGCGATCTCCAGCTTCTCGGCTTCGGTGTAGCCGGCGATGCGGATGATCTCCATGCGGTCCATCAGCGGCGCAGGGATGTTCAGCGTATTCGCCGTCGTCACGAACATCACATTGGAGAGGTCGTAGTCGACCTCGAGGTAATGGTCGTTGAAGCTCTGGTTCTGCTCGGGGTCGAGCACCTCCAGCAGCGCCGAGGACGGATCGCCGCGGAAATCCATGCCCATCTTGTCGATCTCGTCGAGCAGGAAAAGCGGATTGGAGGACTTGGCCTTGCGCATCGACTGGATGATCTTGCCGGGCATCGAGCCGATATAGGTGCGCCGATGGCCGCGAATCTCGGCCTCGTCGCGCACGCCGCCGAGCGACATGCGGACGAATTCGCGTCCCGTCGCCTTGGCGATCGACTTGCCGAGCGAAGTCTTGCCGACGCCGGGCGGGCCGACGAGGCACAGGATCGGACCCGTCAGCTTATTGGCGCGGCTCTGCACCGCGAGATATTCAAGGATGCGCTCCTTGACCTTTTCGAGGCCGAAATGCTCGGCGTCGAGCACCTCCTGCGCCTGCACGAGATCGCGCTTGACCTTCGAGCGCTTGCCCCACGGGATCGAGAGGATCCAGTCGAGATAATTGCGTACGACGGTGGCTTCGGCCGACATCGGCGACATCTGCCGCAGCTTCTTGAACTCGGCGACGGCCTTGTCGCGCGCCTCCTTCGAGAGCTTGGTGTTCTTGATGCGCTCCTCGAGCTCGGCGAGGTCGTCCTTGCCCTCCTCGTCGCCCAGCTCCTTCTGGATCGCCTTCATCTGCTCGTTGAGATAGTACTCGCGCTGAGTCTTCTCCATCTGGCGCTTGACGCGCGTGCGGATGCGCTTCTCGACCTGAAGGACCGAGATTTCGCTTTCCATCAGCGAGAGGCACTTCTCCAGACGCTTGGCGACGTTGAGCGTCTCCAGCACGTCCTGCTTGTCGGCGATCTTGACCGAGAGATGCGAGGCGACGGTGTCGGCGAGCTTGGAGAAGTCGTCGATCTGCGTGACCGCTCCCACCACCTCGGAGGAGACGCGCTTGTTGAGCTTCACATAGCTCTCGAACTCGGAGATCACCGAGCGGCCGAGCGCCTCGACCTCGACCGGCGAGCCGTCGTCGTCGGCGAGCGCCTCGGCGTCCGCCTCGTAGAAGTCGTCGATGCGCGAATAATTGCGCACGGAGGCGCGCGCCACGCCCTCGACCAGGACCTTGACAGTGCCGTCGGGCAGCTTCAGAAGCTGCAGCACGGAAGCAAGCGTGCCGATCGGGTAAATGGCGTCGGTCGCCGGATCATCGTCGCCGGCGTTCTTCTGCGTCGCCAGCAGAATGAGGCGATCGCTTTTCGTCACCTCTTCCAGGGCGCGGATGGATTTCTCACGCGCAACGAAGAGCGGCACGATCATATGGGGGAACACCACAATATCGCGCAAAGGCAGGACGGGATAGCTTTCGACCGCTCCCGGCGTGATGGCGTCGCGCTTTTCGTTGCTCATGATGATTATCCTGCTTTTGTTTGCGCACCCCGCCCGGCGGCAATGCGAAAATTACGAGCGAACTTAGAGTTTGTCTAAACTAGCAAGACTTGGGCCGCAATGCCGGCCGACTTTCTAGTAGGACTTGGCCGCACAAACACTCGCTCTCGCGCCTGCACGCCTAACGAAGCCGCGGCGAAACGCCCGAATAGCCCCGTCAACGCAGAAATGGGAAACGCAAATCGCCGATTCAAGGAGAGGTGAAACGGGGGCCGGGCTCGGGCCCGGCGCGCCCTTTGGCGACAGACGGCGCGCGCTTTAAGCGCTGGCGCCGCTTTTTTCGCTACGCTCTGCGTAGATGTACAGCGGTCTCGCTTTGCCTTCAACGACTTCCGGACCGATCACCACTTGCTCGACGCCCTCCAGACCCGGGAGGTCGAACATGGTGTCGAGCAGAATGCCTTCCATGATGGAGCGCAGGCCGCGGGCGCCGGTATGGCGCTCGATCGCCTTGCGGGCGACGGAGGAGAGCGCGTCGTCCTGGAAGGTGAGCTCGACATTCTCCATCTCGAAGAGGCGCTGATACTGCTTGACCAGAGCGTTCTTCGGCTCAGTGAGGATCTTCTTGAGCGCGTCCTCGTCGAGGTCCTCGAGCGTCGCGATGACCGGCAGGCGGCCGACGAACTCGGGGATGAGGCCGAACTTCAGGAGATCCTCGGGCTGCACCTGGCGGAAGATGTCGCCCGTGCGGCGCTCATCGGGCGCCTGGACGCTGGCGCCGAAGCCGATGGACGTGCTCCGGCCGCGCGACGAAATGATCTTCTCCAGCCCGGCGAAGGCGCCGCCGCAGATGAAGAGGATATTGGTCGTGTCGACCTGCAGGAACTCCTGCTGCGGATGCTTGCGCCCGCCCTGCGGCGGCACGGAGGCGACGGTGCCTTCCATGATCTTGAGCAGGGCCTGCTGGACGCCCTCGCCCGAGACGTCGCGGGTGATCGAGGGGTTGTCGCTTTTGCGGGAGATCTTGTCGATTTCGTCGACATAGACGATGCCGCGCTGGGCGCGCTCGACATTATAGTCGGAGGCCTGCAGCAGCTTCAGGATAATGTTCTCGACGTCCTCGCCGACATAGCCCGCCTCGGTGAGGGTGGTGGCGTCGGCCATGGTGAAGGGCACGTCCAGAATGCGGGCGAGCGTCTGCGCCAGCATCGTCTTGCCGACGCCGGTCGGGCCGATCAGCAGGATGTTGGACTTCGCGAGCTCGACGTCGCCATGCTTCGTGGCGTGGTTCAAGCGCTTGTAATGATTATGGACGGCAACCGACAGCACGCGCTTGGCTTGCGCCTGGCCGATCACATAATCATCGAGGACCTTGCAGATTTCGCGGGGCGTCGGAATGCCGTCGCGCTGCTTCACCAGCGAGGATTTGTTCTCCTCGCGGATGATGTCCATGCAGAGCTCGACGCACTCGTCGCAGATGAAGACAGTAGGGCCGGCGATGAGTTTGCGGACTTCATGCTGGCTCTTGCCGCAAAACGAGCAGTAAAGCGTATTCTTCGAATCGCCGCCGCCGACCTTGCTCATGATGTTCTCCCGATGAACCGATCCATGGCGCGAATCGATCCAAAACACAAATTAGGTACCGGCTCCGGCCTAACAAAAGGTGGAGAGCGCTTGTCGCGCGTCTCTCCCACTCTCGAGGTAGGCCCTCGGCGCAATACGCACGCCCTCCGAGCCGCGCGGGCCGCTCGCTCCTCCGCGCGGCCCTATTTTATTTGAGGCGCGCCCGGAATTGCAACCTTGCCGCAACTCTGTTGGTTAGCAAGATTCGCGCCCCCGCTGCGCCTACGGTCGCACGGCCGGGGCGACCCCGGCCGCAGCCTGTTAAATCCCCTTTTAGGTCAGTATCTTGGGCACGCGGTTGAGCCGCAGCCGGTAGGCGTCCGGCATGCCGCTGCCGAGCAGGGGCCGCAGATACAGACGGAAGGCGTCGGTCACGTCCGTGCCGCAGGGGCTGATGAACTCATCGGGCATCACTTTTGTTTTTGCGGCGATTTGTTCAAGTGGCGTGAGCTGATAGTCGACCGAATAAAAGCCGGTGCGATGGATTGTCACTGACCCGTCACGATCGCCCCAAATGGCGTATTGGACAGCCTTTTCGCCCACTTCGCGGGCTTCGCGCTGGTCGACGTCCGAGACGCAGCCCACGAAGCTCCTTTGGACATAGCCGAAAGTATCCGCCCGCACGCGCTTATAGCCGAGCCGCTTCTTGACCAGCTCGGTCAGCTCGTCCGCGAGGCCCCCGCCGCCCAGATGCACATTGCCATGCGCGTCGCGCTCCACCTGCTCGGCGAGCTTCTCGGCGATCGGCACATGGTTTTCGTCGCTGACGCCTTCGGAGATGGCCACGACGCAGCGGCCATATTTGTCCATGGTCGCCTTTACGTCGGCCAGGAATTTCTCGATGACGAAGGCGCGCTCGGGAATGTAGATGAGATGCGGGCCGTCATCGGGGAATTTCTTGCCGAGCGCCGAGGCGGCGGTCAGAAAGCCCGCGTGGCGGCCCATGACCACCGCGATATAGACGCCCGGCAGCGCCCAATTGTCGAGATTGGCGCCGGCGAAGGCCTGGGCGACCCAGCGCGCCGCCGAGGGGAAGCCCGGCGTATGGTCGTTGACCATCAGATCATTGTCGATGGTCTTGGGGATATGCATGGCGCGCAGCGGATAGCCTGATTTCTTCGCCTCCTCCGAGACGATGCGGACCGTATCCGAGGAGTCGTTGCCGCCGATGTAGAAGAAGCAGCCGACGCCATGGGCGCGCAGCACCTTGAAGATTTCCTGGCAATACTTCAGGTCCGGCTTGTCGCGTGTGGAGCCGAGCGCCGAAGAGGGCGTGTTCGCCACCATCTCGAGATTATGCGTCGTCTCCTGGGTGAGATCGACGAAATCCTCATTGATGATGCCGCGCACGCCGTGGAAGGCGCCATAGACGCGTTCGACCTCGCGAAATTTGCGCGCTTCCAGCACCGCTCCGACGAGCGACTGGTTGATGACGGCGGTCGGTCCGCCGCCCTGTGCGACGACCACTTTGGAAAAATCGATGGACGACACGCGAGGCTCCTGTCCCAATGCTGCGTTGTTCGCGCCTCCCCGTGAGGGATGGCGACGGCCGGCGATCCGCGAAGCCGGGCGGCGGGAAAGGAGCCCGGCGCGGATTTGAACGCGGAACCTTCCCCAAGAGGAGGGGGCGTCCGCCGCGCGGCGCCAGTCTTATTACCAAAGACGCGTCATTTCTATATAAGCGGCGCCGGGCCGAACCGCCTGCGCCCAGGGCGGCCGGAAGCTTTTGTAGCCCCAGGTCTTTCGTCCGGTGGGATTAATGGATCGCAAAAAGGAACTTCTGAAGCATGTGTCAAAAGAGGCGCGCGGGATCGAGATCGGCCCCTATTTCTCGCCGCTGGCGCCCAAGCGCGAGGGCTACAATTGCCTGTCGCTCGACGTCTTCGACACGGAAGCGGTCAAGCGTCGCGCGCGGCTAGACGCGAGCCTGCCCGCGGGGGCGGTCGATCTGATCGAACCCGTCGACCTCGTCGGAAGCGCGACCGACATCGACGCGCTGTGCCGCGGCGCCGGCGTCGCCGGCGCGCTGGACTATATTCTCTCGTCCCACAATTTTGAGCATTTCCCCAACCCGATCGCTTTCCTTCAGGCCTGCGGGCGGGTTCTGAAGCCGGGCGGCGCGCTCTCCATGGCGCTGCCCGACAAGCGCGCCTGTTTCGACTTCTACCGCCCGTTGACAGGTCTGGGCGCGATGATCGAGGCCTTTCACGATGGCCGGAGCCGGCCGACCTACCGCCAGATTTTTGAGCAAAACGCCCAAATGGCGCGCTTTGTCGACGGACAAAGGTCGCTCGTCTGCTTCCTGCTCGACGAGAAGCTCGAGAAGATCGTTCCCGAGCGCCG
This sequence comes from Methylocystis iwaonis, assembly GCF_027925385.1. Lineage (NCBI taxonomy): Bacteria > Pseudomonadati > Pseudomonadota > Alphaproteobacteria > Hyphomicrobiales > Methylocystaceae > Methylocystis > Methylocystis iwaonis. The sequence continues at coordinate 3,613,976 of NZ_AP027142.1, read as the reverse complement.
GCTCCGCGAGGCCTTCGACGCCTGGGAGGGCATGCGGACGGCCAATGATCCGCATTATCATGACGTGCATTGCTGGACCTTCACGCCGGCGAGCTTCCGTCTCCTGCTTTCCGATCTGTTTTTTCTCGGATTATCGCCTTTTGTCGTGGAAGCGGCGACCGATACAGGCCAGTCCGATTTCGTCGCGCATCTGCGGCTTGTCGGCTATACGACCTTCTCGCCGGCCGAGACCGAGGAATACTACGCCGCGCGTGAGGCGCAGTTGCGCGCCATCGTGCGAGAGGATTGGAGCGTCGCGAAAAGCGACTGCCAGCTCGACATTCTGGAGCGCTTTCATAGCAGCCTGACGGGCAGGAACCCTCTTGTCATTGGCGCGCGCGCGCTGGCGCTGCTGGCGCGCCGGCGGGACCTCTTTCTCGTCAGGCAATATCTCGCGATCAGCCGTTCGATCTTTTTCGATCCGCTGCATTACGTCGAGAGCTATGGCGCGGCCCGCGACCCCGCGCTGGATTATCTCCTCGAGGGCGCCGCGCAAGGGCGCGACCCGGGACCCTTTTTTTCGAGCCGCAAATATCTCGCCCGAAATCCCGACGTCGCCGCGGACGGCGTCAATCCCTTGGCGCATTTTGAAATCTTCGGGCGCAAGGAAGGCCGCCGGCCGGCGCTGCGCTGAGCGCTTTTATGCGCGCCGGGAGCAGTCATACGAGATCCGCTCGATTGGTTCGGCGCCCCGCCGCTCGCGCCGTTTGGACACGCAGGGAATCCCCGCCGTCATTGCGAGGAGCAAAGCGACGAAGCAATCCAGAGCAGTTACTGCGGCCCTGGATTGCTTCGCGTCGCTCGCAATGACGGGCGCTGGGCAAAACCAGCGCTCTTGTCTGGATTCGACAATCCGAGCTGCTCAAACGGAAACGGTATAAAAGGCCCCTCTCGCAAGGCGCGGAGGGGCGAGTTTTCCCAGAGGTAAAGCTAATAGATCAGGAATTCACGTTGCGGCTGGTGCGGGCGATATAGATGCCGCCGCCGATAACGATCAGAAGCATCGCCGCGGGAATGATGAAACCGTCCATTTTCTGCCTCCATAGGTGAGCGGACGCTCGAAGAGGTAGCGGTTTCCGTGAAAGCTTTTGCGACGACTGGGCGACGCTGAGATGAAGGTCGCGGCCTAATTGGACCGCGCGCCTTCAGGCGCGCAGTTCCAGCGCGGGCCCGAAGGCCCGCGGTCCAAGGTGGCCCTTAAACCAACTGCCCGTGGCAGTGCTTGTATTTCTTGCCGGAGCCGCAGGGGCATTGCTCGTTGCGGCCGACCTTGCCCCAGCTCGTGGGATCGGAGGGGTCGCGCGCCGCCGCCGGCTCGGCCGCCTGCGCGGAGAAATCCATGGCGGCGAGGCGGGCGTTCAAGTCTTCCAGCGCCGTCTGCTCGACGCTGGCGCCGGCCGTGAGCGCCACTGGATTGGGGTGCGACATTTCCATCGGCGGCAGCTCCGGCGGCGCCGAGGGCGGCGCCTCGAAGCTCACCTCGACGCGCATCAATTGCGCGGTGACGGTCTCGTCCCAACGGCTCATCAGGCTGCGGAAGAGGTCGAGCGCCTCGGACTTGTATTCATTGAGCGGATCGCGCTGGGCCATGCCGCGCCAGCCGATGACCTGACGCAAATGGTCGAGCGCGATGAGATGCTCGCGCCACAGCGTATCGAGCGACTGCAACACGACCTGCTTCTCGATCATGCGCATCAGCGGCGGCGTGCTGCGTTCGACGCGCTCCTCATAGGCCTTGTCGGCCGCCTCCAGCAGGCGCTCCTTGAGCTCCTCGTCGGCGATGCCTTCTTCCTTCGCCCAATCGGCGACCGGCGCGTCGATATTCAGCTTGGCGTGAACGTCCTCGGCAAGGCCGGCGATATCCCAGGCCTCGGCATAGGCGTCGGACGGAATATGCGTCGAGACCAGCGTCTCGACGACTTCGGCGCGCATGTCGGAGACCTGCTCCTCGACGCTCTCCTCCCCCATGATCTCGCGCCGGCGCTCGAAGATGACCTTGCGCTGGTCGTTCATGACGTTGTCGAATTTGAGGATGTTCTTGCGGATGTCGAAGTTGCGGGCTTCGACCTTGTGCTGCGCCTTCTCGATCGCCTTGTTGATCCAGGGATGGACGATCGCCTCGCCCTCCTGCAGGCCGAGCTTCACGAGCATGGAGTCCATGCGCTCGGAGCCGAAGATGCGCATCAGGTCATCCTGCAGCGACAGGAAGAACTTGGAGCGGCCGGGATCGCCCTGGCGGCCCGAGCGGCCGCGGAGCTGATTGTCGATGCGGCGGCTCTCGTGCCGCTCCGTGCCGATGATGTAGAGGCCGCCGGCGGCGAGCGCCTGCTCCTTGAAGCGGGCGACCTCCTCGCGGATTTCGGCTTCCTTGGCCGCGCGCGCATCGCCCTCCAGCTCGGCGCATTCATGCTCGACGCGCATATCGACGTTGCCGCCGAGCTGAATGTCGGTGCCGCGGCCGGCCATATTGGTGGCGATGGTGATCGCGCCCGGTACGCCCGCCTCCGCGACGATATAGGCTTCCTGCTCGTGGAAGCGCGCGTTGAGGACGGCGAGCATTTTCGAGGGCTGGCCGGCGCGCGCCGACTCATAGAGCTTCGACAATCCCTTCGGATCGGCGAAGTCGATCATCTTGTAGCCCTGCTGGATCAGGAAGTCCGCGAGCTGCTCGGATTTTTCGATCGAGGTCGTGCCGACGAGCAGCGGCTGCATCCGCGCATTCGCGTCCTTGACCTCTTCGAGGATGGCGTTGAGCTTTTCTTTCGCCGTGCGATAGACCTCGTCGTCGTCGTCGCGGCGCTGGACTGGGCGGTTGGTCGGAATTTCGACGACGTCGAGCTTGTAGATCTCGGCGAATTCGTTGGCTTCCGTCGACGCCGTGCCGGTCATGCCGCCGAGCTTCTCGTAGAGACGGAAATAGTTCTGGAAGGTGATCGACGCGAGCGTGACGTTCTCGGGCTGAACCTGCACGCGCTCCTTGGCTTCCAGCGCCTGATGCAGGCCTTCCGAATAGCGGCGGCCCGGCATCATGCGGCCGGTGAATTCGTCGATGATGACCACCTCGCCCTTGCGGACGATATAGTCCTTATCCTTCTGGAACAGCTTATGGGCGCGCAGCGCCTGATTGATGTGATGGACGAGCGTGACGTTGTGCGCTTCGTAGAGCGCGCCTTCGGTCAGCGCGCCGACTTCCGCCAGCAGTTCTTCCATATGCTCATTGCCGGCGTCGGTGAGATGCACCGTGCGCTGCTTCTCATCGAGCTCATAGTCCTCCGAAGCGAGCTTCGGCATGAGGCGGTCGATGGTGTTGTAGAGGTCGGACTTGTCGTCGACGGCGCCGGAGATGATGAGCGGCGTGCGCGCCTCGTCGATGAGAATGGAGTCCACTTCGTCGACGATCGCGAAATGATGTCCGCGCTGCACCATCTGCGCGAACTCATATTTCATATTGTCGCGCAGATAGTCGAAGCCGAATTCGTTGTTGGTGCCATAGGTGATGTCGCAGGCGTAGGCGGCCGCGCGCTCGTCATCGGGGAGGTCGTGGATTACGCAGCCGACGCTCATGCCCAGGAAGCGATAGATGCGGCCCATCCACTCGCTGTCGCGCTTGGCGAGATAGTCGTTCACCGTGACGACATGCACGCCCTTGCCGGCGAGCGCGTTGAGATAGACGGCGAGCGTCGCGACGAGGGTCTTGCCTTCGCCGGTGCGCATCTCGGAGATCGCGCCTTCGTGCAGCACCATGCCGCCGATGAGCTGCACGTCGAAATGGCGCTGGCCGAGCGTGCGCTTGGCCGCCTCGCGGACGGTGGCGAAGGCGGGAACGAGCAGGCTGTCGAGCGCGGCGCCGGCGGCGATCTGCTCGCGGAAGGCGACTGTCCGGGCGCGCAGCTCCTCGTCCGAAAGGGCGGCGAGCTGGGGCTCCAGCGCATTGATCGCATTGACTTTCGGCGTGTAGGTCTTGAGACGGCGGTCGTTGGCCGTGCCGAAAATCTTCTTGGCGAGGGCGCCGAGCATTCCCACGAACCTTTCTGTGGCGCGCCGCCGCTCTACGCTTGCGCCGTTTGTCGGCGGGCGGGGCGCAGCACGCAAATGTCTTGGAAAAGCAACCGCTTGCGACAGCGACCGGCACACCGGACGTCAGGGTCGACGCGGCATTTCCGCCGGAGAGATAAGAGGGTGGGGGACCCTTGTCAATGTAAGGGGTAGCGGCGCATTTTGCGGCGGGCGAGCAAATCGCGGCCGGCGTCGTTAGCCGCAAATACCTCCCCTTTACGGGGAGGTCGGCGGCCAAAGGCCGCCGGGTGGGGTTCGCGCCGCAACGGCAGTAGTGGGGCTTTACCCCACCCGACCCCGCTTACGCGGGGCCACCCTCCCCGTAAAGGGGAGGGATAAGCTCACGCCCAGCGTTGCCCAATTCCCCGTGGGAGTATTCTCACCTTCAATAAGCATGCCCCCCGGGCTCGAAAATATGTGACGGCACCTTCCCGCGCAGCACGCGATAGACCCACGCCGTATAAGCGAGAACGATCGGCAGGAAGATCACGACCGCGATGAGCATCACATACAATGTCAGGTGGCTTGACGAGGCGTCCCAGGCGGTGAGGCTTGCATTCGGCTCGCTGGACGAGGGCATGATGAAGGGAAACATGGCGAGGCCCGGCGTCGCCACAATGCCCACGACGGAAGCGGCGCTCATGACGAAGGCGGCGACCTCTCGGCGCAAGGCAAACATCACCGCGGCCAGCAAGGCGCCGACGAGACCCAGGAGCGGCGCCGCCGGCGACCAGGGAAAACGCTCGTAGTTGCGCATCCAGGCCCCCGTGGCGACCTCGACGGTCTTGCGTAAGGGGTTGGACGGCGCATTGGCGGCGATCTGGCTCGTGATCGCATAGCCGTCCAGCATCGAATAGGCATAGACGCCGCCGAGGGCGAAGAGCACGAGGGTCACAATGCTCGCGATCATTCCGGCGCGCCGCGCCCGGCCGGCGATCGGCTCGATCGTCTTTGCCTGAACATAGGCCGCCCCATGCATGACCAGCATGGCGACGCTCACGAGTCCGCACAGCAGCGCGAAGGGATTGAGGAGCTGGAAGAAGCCCCCCGTGTAGACCGCTCGCAGCTCCGCATCGAAGCGAAACGGCACGCCCTGCAGAAGATTGCCGAAGGCGACGCCGAAGATGAGCGCCGGCGCAAGGCCGCCGATGAACAGCGCCCAATCCCACACCGACCGCCACAGCGCATTGTCGACCTTGCCACGGAATTTGAACGCGACAGGCCGCAGGATCAGCGCCAGCAAGGTGACGAACATCGCGACATAGAAGCCGGAGAAAGAGGCCGCGTAGACCGGCGGCCAGGCGGCGAAGGACGCGCCGCCGCCGAGAATGAACCACACCTGATTGCCCTCCCACACCGGGCCGATGGAGTTGATGAGAATGCGCCGCTCCATGTCGCTGCGCCCGAGAAATGGCAGCAGGATCGCGGTCCCAAGATCGAAGCCGTCGAACACGGCGAAGCCGATCAGCAATATGCCGAGCAGCGCCCACCAGATGACGCGCAGCGTGTCGTAGTCGATCGGGACATGCATCTCAGCCCCCAGGGGTCGAAGGCGTTAGCCATGCGCAACGTCGTCCAGCGCGACGCCGCCGGGCGGCGCCTGTCGGGTCGCGAGGTCGGGGATCTCCCAGGTCTCGGCCGGGCCGAGCCGCACATATTTCGCCATCAGGAAAAGATCGACGACGAGCAGCGCGGAGTAGAAGATGAAAAAGCCGACGAGGCTCAACCATACGTTGGCCGCTGGGATCGGCGAGGCCGCGAGAAAGGTCGGCAGCACGCCTTCGATGATCCAGGGCTGGCGCCCATATTCGGCGACGATCCAGCCGAGCTCCGCCGCGATCCATGGCAAGGGCAGGGACCAGAAGGCGAGGCGCAGCAGCCAGCGCCGCCGCTCGAAGGCGCGCCGCGACGAGACGTAGAACATCACGGCGAATAGCGCGATGAAATAGAAGCCGAGCGCCACCATCACGCGGAAGGACCAGAAGATGACGGGCACATTGGGGATCGTGTCCCAGGCCGCCCGCTCGATCTGCTCCGGCGTCGCCTTTGCGGGATCGTCCGTATAGCGGCGCAGCAGCAAGGCGTAACCGAGATCGCCTTGCCGCTCCTCGATCGTCTTGCGCATATCCGCCGACGGCTCGGCGCTGGTGAGGCTGCGCATCGCGCCGTAAGCCTCGACGCCGCGGCCGATGCGCGTCTTGGCCGCGTCCACCAGCTCGTAAATTCCGGGGATGACCGTCGTCAGCGATCGCGTCGCAATCAGCCCGAGCATCCACGGCGCCTGTATGGCGTAGCGCGTCTCGCGCCGCTCTGGATCGGGAATGCCGAAAATCGTGAAAGCGGCGGGCGGCGGCTCGGCGCGCCACAGGCCCTCCATCGCCGCGAGCTTTACCTTTTGATTTTCCGTCGTGACGTAACCGCTCTCATCGCCGAGGACGACGACCGATAAGGCGGAGGCTAGCCCGAAAGAGGCGGCGACAGTCATCGAGCGTCGCGCGAAAGCGCGATGGCGCCCGTGCAGCAAATACCACGCGCCGATGGCGAGAACGAAAATCGCGCCCGTGACATAGCCGGCGGCCACCGTATGCACGAATTTCGACTGCGCCACCGGATTGAACAGCACCGCCAGGAAGTCGGTGACTTCCATCCGGATCGTGTCGGGATTGAAACGGCTGCCGACCGGATTTTGCATCCAGGCGTTGGCGACGAGAATCCACAGCGCCGAGAAATTGGAGCCCAGCGCCACGCACCAGGTGACGGCGAGATGGCCGGGCTTGCTGAGGCGGTCCCAGCCGAAGAAAAACAGGCCGATGAAGGTCGCCTCGAGGAAGAAGGCCATCAGCCCTTCGATGGCGAGCGGCGCGCCGAAAACATCGCCGACATATTGCGAATAATAGGACCAGTTCGTGCCGAACTGGAATTCCATCGTAATGCCCGTCGCGACGCCCATGGCGAAATTGATGCCGAATAAAATGCCCCAGAAGATCGTCATGTCGCGCCAGACGCGCAGGCCGGTCATGACATAGACGCTCTCCATGATGGCGAGCAGCACCGAGAGCCCGAGCGTCAAGGGAACGAAGAGAAAATGATAAAGCGCGGTGAGGGCGAATTGGAGTCGTGAAAGCTCGGCGACGTCCATCACGGCGCCCCGAAAAGCCACGCCGCCGCGCGCGGCACGGAGGGCGCGGAGGCAAAAAACGCCAGATACAGAAAGGCGAGGGCCAATCCCTTCGCAATCAGGACCGCGCCGATCTCTCTGGCAAAGCTTTGGTCTTGCGCACGCATGAAACGCTCTCCCAAAGCGAACAAACGCCCGGGCGGGAGGCTTGTTCCTAAAGAGGCGAAGAGACGGCTATCGCTTTCATACAAGATCCGCTTGATTGGGCCGGTGTCATTCTCGACGCTCGCAAAGCGAGCGATCGGGAATCCAGAGCAAAACCAGCGCTTTTGTGGCTCTGGATTCCCGGTCGGACCTTCGGCCCATCGGGAAAGACACGGCCCCATGCGAGCCGTTCAAACGGAAATGCTATCGGACTACGACAAAGGGCGCTGGCGCCGCGTCGGGCAAGCTTCTTTCAGCTTGCTAGACGCGCCAAAATTCCGCCGCGCCGTCCGGCAGTGACGCCAGAACCCGTTCGAACTCGGCCGCATCGACATGTTTGCGCAAGGCGGCGGCGACATCGCCGATACAGGACGAAGGGGCGAAATTGTGATCGCGGCGTAACGCCTGGGCCTCCTGGGCCATCGACGCAAGATCGCCAAAGGGCGCCCGAATCTCGTCGGTGTCCCAGTCGGAGACGAAGATCGCCCTCAGGATTGGCGGCAGCACGCCCGCGAAACGGATCGCGTCGGAGAGTGGGAGACGACGGCGAAAAACTTGGAGCACGCCCTGGACCATCGTGTAGGTCTGATTGCGGGTCGCAAGACCAGAGATGTCACGCGCATTCGCAAGAAACGTCTCGAATTGTTCCGACGCATGTTGGACATCCATGGGTATCGGCATCAAGCGCATCCTCTTGTTCGGTTCGCTGAACTGGCGCCCCTCGTCATGGCCGGGCTTGTCCCGGCCATCCACGCCGAGCAATAAGTAGCTAATGCTGGGCTTGCGTTGGCGAGAGGAACAAACCTCGCCCTCCATGAACTTTATCCATAGCGATAATGCGTCTTCGGCTGTGCCCCTGGGCGTGGATGGCCGGGACAAGCCCGGCCATGACGGCCCCCCGACTCTCGTAGCATTTTACTGAGGGCGCGCGCGCCGTATCGAAGTTCGCCAACGCTAGACCTACGGCGCCTCGTTGAGCGCCCGAAATGGCTTCGGCATTCGCCCGCTCTTCAAGAGCCGCGAGAAAATCTGCAACCCGCCCGGCTCATTGCCGTTGGGATGCACCAGCACGATGGAGCCCGGCTTCGGCGGCGGGCCGAGCGCGAGCCAGCTATCCGCCCCCAGCGCTACGAGATGGCGCTCCTTCAGTCTCTCCAGCAGCGCGCCGTCGGACACGAGCCCGGGGAAGCGGAAGAAGACCGACGGCGTCTCGCCATGGGCGATGAGGATCTTCTCCGTCTCGAAAATCTCGCGGTCGAGGTCCACGCCGGGCCGCAGCAGATAGTTCTGCGCATCCCTCAGCCCCGGAATATAGGGGTGCGAATAGGAGTGATCGGCCCAGCTAATGTCGAGCGCCCCCGAGCGCGCCTTCTCCTGCAGCCAGGCGAAATCCTCGCCATGCTGCGCGATCCAGGCACCGGAGACCGAGAGGGTCAGCGGCGTTCCCGGCCCCTGCGCGGCGACTTCCTCGATGAAGCCGCGGTCGAGCGGCTTGTGGCTCGGGCAAAGATCGCCGGTGATGAAAGCTCCGGCGCCCTTGCCATGGATGAGCCCGGCGTTGACCAAAGCGGGCGGCCGCTCCGGGTCTTGCGGCGGGCGCACGGCCTGCAGGAAGCGGGTTTCCGCCTGTTCTGCATCGTGCGTCTCCTCGCAGCGCCAGCAGGTTTCGCGCTCCAGCGTTGTTTTCAGCGTCTGCGGATCGACCGTTAGCAGCAGCTTCTCGCCGTCGACGCGAAAGCGGCGCGTGGCGAGGCGCGTTTCGCCGTCCTTGACGCAGCTCTCGAAGATCGCCTCATAGCCCTGCACACGCGCGCCGGTCGCGCCGGCCAGGGGGGCGATCGCCGCCGGGCCGCAATCACCTTCCGCCCATGCCGTTGCGGTGGCGGAGAGGCTTGCGCAAAATAGAAGGGCGGAAAGAGCAGTTTTCATAAGCGCGGTGTCTAGCAGAATGCCTGAGCTCAAGAAGCTGAGCCTCGTCGTCGAGGCGGCGGAATCGGCCGAAGTCGCCGCCAATCTCGGCGCTGAGATCGCCGCGCGTTTCGGCCCGCGCGAGGAGGCGCCGCTTTCCCTCGCCCTTCGCGACGCGGGAGGCGCGCTTCAAGGCGGGCTCAACGGCGTCATCCATTGGCGCTGGCTTTATATAAGACATCTCTGGGTGGCGCCCGAGTGGCGCAGCCAGGGATTTGCGAAAAGCCTCATCGCCGCGGCGGAGCGCGAGGCGCGCGCCCGCGGCGCCATCGGCGCCTATATCGACACCTTCGATCCGGCGGTCGCGGGGTTTTACGAGCGACTGGGTTATCTTCGCTGCGGGGAAATCGCCGACTTCCCGCCGGGCGCTCAGCGGATTTACTTGAGCAAGGGATTCGCGGGCGAGAAGAAATCGTCTTTGGAAATCTCGTAAATCACATGAACGACGGGAACGCCGCTCGGCAGGGCGACCGTCTCCATCCGCTCGCTCAACCGTCCGCCGATTTTCTCCATGGCGCGGCGCGACCGGGCGTTGCTCTCGCCGACCCTGAAATACACAGTGTCGACGAAACGGAAGGCGTGACGCAGCATGAGGGCCTTCACCTCGGCGTTATAGGCGCCGCCCCAAAAAGCCCGGGCGAGAAAAGACCAGCCGATCTCCGCTCTCCCGGCTCCCGGCTCCGGGACGTTGTAGCGCGAGGACCCGATGATCCGCCCCGTCGCCTTGTCGATTACGACCAAAGCGCCGCCGGAGGCGACGTATTCATCGAACAGCTTTCGGAAAACAGGCTCCTGATAGCGGTCCGAGGCCGGATGCTGCGCCCATAGCTGCGGGTCGGAGGCCACGGCGTAGAGCGCGCCAAAATCGGCGCGATCGAGCGGCCGCAGCCGCACGCGCGCGCCTTCGAGGCAGGGCTGCTTGTCGAATTCCTGGGCTTGCTGCTCCACGCGTCCGCCGCTTTTGCCGTGTTGAAGCCCGAGGTCTAGCCGCCGGCTCCCTGGCAAGCAAGAGGGCGGGCGATCGGGGAAACTTTCTCGTCCTTCACACGCCGCCCACCTTCCCCCGCGTCATGGCCGGGCTCGTCCCGGCCACCCACGCCATGCCGATGCAGCAGCGCTGGGTGGACGTTCGCGGCGCAAGCGAATTTCGACATAGGTTGGAAGTCGCGGGAGGCCTGCGTATCTTCGACCATAGTAGGGTTACGCCCCTCGGCGTGGGTGGCCGGGACGAGCCCGGCCATGACGCTGGCGGCGGCGTGAAGATCTCATGCTGGAGGGGAGCAATGACCGAAACCATGAAAGCCATGGTCCTGCGGCGCCCCAACACGCCGCTTGTGATGGAAGAGCGTCCGCTGCCCGCGCCCGGCCCCGGCGAGCTGCGCCTGCGCGTCGAGGCCTGCGGCGTGTGCCGCACCGATCTCCATGTCGTCGACGGCGAGTTGCCCGATCCCAAGCTCCCCATCACCCCCGGCCATGAAATCGTTGGCCGCGTCGAGGCCATGGGTCCGGGCGTTTCGGGCTTTGCGGTCGGCCAGCGCGTCGGCGCGCCCTGGCTCGGCCATACATGCGGCCATTGCCCCTATTGCGTCACCATGCGCGAAAATCTTTGCGACGACCCGCTCTTCACCGGCTATACGCGCGACGGCGGCTACGCCACCCACGCCGTCGCCGACGCCTCCTTCTGTTTCGCCCTGCCCGAGACGGGAGAAGCCGCGACTTTGGCGCCGCTGCTCTGCGCGGGGCTCATCGGCTGGCGCACGCTGAAAATGGCGGGGCCGGCTGAGACGATCGGCGTCTATGGCTTCGGCGCCGCCGCCCATATCATCGCCCAGGTCGCGATCCTGCAGGGCAGGCGCGTGCATGCCTTCGTGCGTCCCGGCGACGATGCGGCGGCGCAATTTGCGCTCTCGCTCGGCGCGGCGAGCGCGCAAGGGTCGGATGCGCCCGCGCCCGAGCCGCTCGACGCCGCGCTGATCTTCGCGCCCGTTGGCGCGCTGGTTCCCCGCGCGCTCGGGAGCGTCAAGAAGGGCGGCGCCGTCGTTTGCGGCGGCATCCATATGAGCGACATTCCGAGCTTTCCCTATGCGCTGCTCTGGGGCGAGCGCCGGCTGCAATCGGTCGCCAATCTGACGCGTGAGGATGCGCGGGAGTTTCTGGCGCTCGCGCCGACCCTGCCGCTGAAGATGCATGCGACGCCTTATCCGCTCGCGCAGGCCAATGAGGCGTTGAGCGATCTGCGCGACGGGCGCTTGCAGGGAGCGGCGGTGCTGATTCCTTGAAGCCTGGGCTGCGCGAAGGGTCTGTTCGAAAAGGAAAGGATCGCGATGCCAACCGGCCCTAAAGACGAGAAGCGTCCCGCCGACCCGATAGCGCGCGTCCTAAAAGTTACGCGCGTCACGCGCGAAAAGCTGAAGGAGTATCGTCCCGAGTCCGACAAGGACACCCAGGAGCTTGGCCGCAAGGGCGGGAGGAAGCGCGCGGATGCGCGCTTGACAGATTCTCTAGTCTGAAAAGAGTGAAGGCGGCGTCCCTCGCGGGACCCGCCTTCTGATCTTGTCCACGGTAGGGGCTTTCGCAACCTATCCGCAGCTCACGAACGCAGTCATACCCCGAGGGGCGTTAACGTGCAATTAATAAACTCGCCAACGTCTGAAAAGTTCCATGCTGTGGAAAATGCGATACAATCAGAGCGTATTCTTAGGTATTTTACGGCGGCTAACATGGATAGCGCGGCTGCATTCAGACTTTACCTATGGAATTGCGCCATGTGTGAAGCGTTTTTTATATCTCTTCATTTCGCTGAAATCGTTTGCAGGAACGCAATACACAAGCGACTTATCGAAAGATGTGGCGAAAAATGGTATGAAAACATGACTTTGCAAAAGATTTTGGATGAACGATTTAAATATGAGCTTCTTGATGCTATAGGGGAAGAAAAGCGCCAGCATGGCGAAAAACTAACTTCTCACCATATTGTTTCAGCGCTCAATTTTGCGTTCTGGGAGCACTTGATGACGAAGAGGTTCGAGAGATTTTTGTGGTCGAACGGAATTTCATGCAGCTTTCCGAACGCCCCGAACAGGATCGGCCGAGAGGATATGAGAGAGCTGATCGAGTCGGTACGCAGATGGCGAAACAGAATCGCACACCACCGCGCTATCTTCGACAAAGGCCCAGCCAAAAAGCATCAGGATGCGCTGTTCCTGATTCAATGGGTTTGTCAGGATACGGGGGAATGGGTTGCGGCGTCGTCAAAGGTTCCGGCAGCTATCGCTCTTCGCCCAGCATAAAATTCAACTGAGTCACTATCACTTTCTGGATTTCCTTGACAGGCGCCCCACCGGCACGTTAGGGAACCCAATGCTTCGTCGCGGCGGCTTCGCCGCGTTTTTCGTTTTTCGGAAACGAAGCGCAACCGGTCCTACTGCAAAAAGCCGGCCCGCAGGCGTAATCGCCATGCGAGAGCCGGGCTCGAACACAGGAAAAAACGATGTTCGCAGTCATCAGAACCGGCGGCAAGCAGTATAGCGTGTCCGCTGGCGATATTATCACGGTCATGGCGCTCGATGGCGCGCCGGGCGACAAGGTCACCTTCGACGAGGTGCTGATGATCGGGGGCGACGCCCCCAAGGTCGGCGCCCCCACGATTGCAGGCGCGAGCGTCGCCGGCGAGATCGTCGAGCAGGCCCGCAGCCCCAAGTCGATCGCCTTCAAGAAGCGCCGGCGCCAGAACTCCAAGCGCAAGCGTGGCCATCGCCAGGATTTGACGCTGGTCAAGATCCTTTCGATCTAGCGCACGCTTCGCTCGCATGGCATCATGCGGGCGACTAGAGATCGCGCCGGGTCGAACTCTGGAGCGCATGCGACCGCAAAACGATTTGCGGGCTGCGCTTCTCGGCAACGGCATTCACAGGCGGCCCTGACGCCGCCATACAGGAACAAGTCGGAGCAGGACAATGGCTCATAAGAAAGCGGGCGGCTCGTCGCGCAACGGCCGCGACTCGGACGGCCGGCGCCTCGGCGTCAAGAAATTCGGCGGCGAATCGGTGCTCGCCGGCAACATCATCATTCGCCAGCGCGGCACGAAATGGCATCCCGGCCGCAACATCGGCATGGGCAAGGATCATACGCTCTTTGCGCTCGTCAACGGCGTCGTGGAGTTCAAATCCACCCGCGGCCGCGCCAGCGTATCGGTCGTACCGGCTGTTGAGGCCGCAGAGTAAGGCGGACGGATCGTCAAGCGACCCGCCGCCGGTCTTTCCCCGGCGGACAGGTCGTCTCGACCCGGTAGGGAGCAAAGCTCCCGAGCGAAATGTCCGGAAAAAGGCCCAAAGGGCCTCTAGGGGGAAGCGGCCGACGCTTTCCCCTTGTTCGTTCCGGGGCCACATTCGGTCTTTCGCTTGGAGCCTTTTATGTTTCCCGAGATTACCCAAGACGACGTTTTCAGGCTGGAAACCGAGCGGCTGTGGCTGCGCTGGCCGCGGCTCGCCGATGCGGCCGCCTTGGCGAAACGCGCCGGCGATCTGGAAGTCTCCAAGCAGACCGCGACCATTCCCCATCCTTATAATATCGGCGACGCCGAGGAATTCGTGCGCCGCGCCCGCGCCGAGAACGAATCGGGGAGGGGACTCGTCCTGGCCCTGTCGTTCAAGAAAGAGCCAAACGATCCGATCGGCGTGATCGGCGCGCATGGCTCCGCCTTTCGCGGCACCGCGTATCTCGGCTATTGGCTGGGACGGGATTTCTGGGGGCAGGGGCTGATGACGGAGGCCGCGCGCGGCTTCGTCGACCTGATCTATGGCGTCTCGTCGCTGGGCGAAATCGTCTGCGATTCGCTGCCGGGCAATGTCGCCTCGCAGCGGGTGCAGGAGAAGCTCGGCTTCACCAGCCTCGGCGAGATCGAGGCCGACGCCCCGGCGCGCGGCGGGCGGGTCAAGGTCGTGCGGATGCGGCTCTCGCGCGGCGCCGCCCATACCGCCTTCGGCGCCCGGCGCCCTAAATTGACCTCCACATGAGCGTGACATGAAGTTTCTGGATCAAGCCAAGGTCTATGTGCGTTCGGGCGACGGCGGCGCGGGTTGCGTCTCGTTCCGGCGCGAGAAGTTCATCGAATTCGGCGGGCCTGACGGCGGCGACGGCGGCCGCGGCGGCGACGTCGTGGCCGAATGCGTCGACGGGCTGAACACGCTCATCGACTATCGCTATCAGCAGCATTTCAAGGCCAAGACCGGCATGCACGGCATGGGCAAGAACCGCGCCGGCGGGCGCGGCGCCGACGCCGTGCTGAAAGTGCCGGTCGGCACGCAGATCTTCGAGGAGGACGAGGAGACGCTGATCGCCGATCTCACCGAGGTCGGCCAGCGCGTCGTGATCTGCAAGGGCGGCAATGGCGGCTTCGGCAACGCCTATTTCACCACCTCGACCAATCGCGCGCCCCGCCGCGCCAATCCCGGCCAGCAGGGCGAGGAGCGCACCATCATCCTGCGCCTCAAGCTCATCGCCGACGCCGGCCTCGTCGGCCTGCCGAACGCCGGCAAATCGACCTTTCTAGCGAGTGTGACGGCGGCAAAGCCGAAGATCGCCGATTACCCCTTCACCACGCTGTACCCGGGCCTGGGCGTGGTGCGCCGCGACGGGCGGGAATTCGTGCTCGCGGACATCCCCGGCCTCATCGAGGGCGCGCATGAGGGCCATGGCCTGGGCGATCGCTTTCTCGGCCATGTCGAGCGCTGCCGCGTCCTGCTGCATCTCGTGGACGCCACGGGCGAGCACGCCGGCAAGGACTATAAGACCGTACGCGGCGAGCTTGCCGCCTATGGCGCGGGGCTCGACGAGAAGCTGGAGATCGTCGCGCTCTCCAAGGTCGATGCAGTCGAGCCCGAGCAGCTCAAGAAGCAGCGGGAACGCTTGAAGCGCGCCATCGCCAGCGCCGGCCCGGCCCCCGAGGCGCGCGGGCCCCTGCTGGCGCTGTCTTCCGCCTCCGGGGCCGGCGTCACCGAGGTCCTGCGCGCCGTCAGCGCGGCGATCGACGCCTCCAAGACCCAGGAGAAGGTCGAGGCCGAACCCGCCGAATGGCGACCTTGAGCCGCACCCTCGCGCCATTGACCTTAACAGGGTCACTCACTAGCTATTAGAGATTATGAGCTCCTGCAGCGACAAACATAGGCACTTCGGCTCGACGGCGGCGACGCTGCTCGTCGCCTATTTGCTTATCCTGCAGGGTCTCGCGGCGGGCACGGTCGCCAGCGCCCGCGGCGCGGCGCTCTTCGCCGACGCCATCTGCCAAAGCAAAGCCTCCGGCGCGCTCGACGGCGCCCCGGGCGCCCCGATCCGGACCAGCCGCCATGGCGACGCCTGCTGCGTCGTCCAGATGGCCTCCTTCGGCGGCGCGGCGGCCCCCTCGCCCTTCGTCGGCGAGACCCCGCCGGCGCTCTCCTATGTCGCGGCGCGGCTCGCCTTCGGCCACGCCCTTCCCAACGCCGAGGCGGCCACCCCGCCGCTCGGCTCGCGCGCGCCCCCCGTCCTGATCTGAAGCCCGCCGCGGTCAGCGGCGTCGAACGATCCGCTCCATTCGACGAGCGGCTCTTCTCAGGCAAGCGACTCCATCGCCATCTCACGCATCACTTCGCGGGTCGGAGGGCCTAGCGGCGTGTCATGGCCGGCTGGAGCGCGTTCAGCGACTTCGGATCAATGGAACAGAAAACCCAACCCACGCGAAAGCCGACCAAAACTGTCCCCCGCGTCTCCGCCCGCGAGCATCGCTGCTCGCAGAACGGCAAGCTGAGCAAAGCAGTCGAAGGCTCCATCCGCTTCGCGCATGAAACCACTGAGGCGCCGGCGAAAGGCCGCCTCGAGGTGATGGAGATGTATTTCGACGCCTCCGGGCGCCCGATCAAACGCAAGAGCGTCGGCGCCGCGCGCGTCTCGCGGGCCTATGACGCCCGGGGCAATCAGGTCGAGGAGGCCTATTACACCGCCGAGGGCAAGCCGACCGCCCCCAAGGACGTCGGCGCCGCGCGCATCGCCTGGCGCTACGACGACGAGGGTCGGCGCGTCGAGGCGGCCTTTTTCGGCGTCGACGGCGCGCTGATCGAGCGCCCTCACAAATTGCCGGCGGAAGCCTAAGACGCGTCGCCCCCCTCGCGTGCCCGCCGGTTGCCTACTGTCATTCCCGACGCTCGCAAAGCGAGCGATCGGGAATCCAGAGCAAAACCGATGCTCTTGCGGCCCTGGATTCCCGATCGGGCCTTCGGCCCGTCGGGAATGACAAGGCCTCACCTTACCCGGGCGATCAAAAATCCGTCCCAGCCTTTCGAGCCGACGGTCTGAATGGCGGTCGCCGTCACCCGCGGCTCGGCCGCGACGTGATCGAAGAGCTTTCGGCCGCCCAGGCCGCCGTCGTCGGTCGTATGGGGATCGGCGACCGCGCCGTCGCGCACCACATTGTCGACGATAATGAGCGACCCCGGCCGCGACAGTTTGAGCGCCCACCCAAAATAGGCGGCGTTGTTGGCCTTGTCGGCGTCGATGAAGGCAAGATCGAAAGGCGCGCCGCCTTCGGTTTCGATCTTGGGCAGAATATCCAGCGCGGCGCCCACGCGCAGATCGACCTTCTCGGCCACCCCCTCGCGCGCGATATTTTGCCTGGCGACCTCGGCGTGGCGCGGGTCGAACTCGATGGTGACGACCCTGCCGCCATCGGCGAGCGCGCGCGCCAGCCATATGGTCGAATAGCCGCCCAGCGTTCCGATTTCCAGAATGCGCCGCGCGCCGATCGAGGCCGCGAGCAGATGCAGCAGCTTGCCCTGCGGGGCGGAGACGTCGATGGCCGGCAGGCCGGACGCCCGGTTGGCCTCCAGCGTCGCGCCCTGCCGGTCGGCCGGCGGAATCAAACGGTCGGAAATATAATCATCTACGATTTTCCATTCATTGGTCATGGCTGCGCCTCTTCTCTCGAACAACCCCAAAACTCGAAACCATTTGACCTCGAACAGCGCTTCGTGCGAAGTGCCGCGGTTCTCGCTCGCGACATGCGGCGGGACAGGGAAGGCTTGATGGCCCTATCTCGCGCCTCAGTCTCCCTGTGGCCGAGCCGGCGCGCCAAGCCGAAATCTATGGGAGCGAAACAGATGATCAAGCTTGCTTTGACCACGGCCGTCGCCGTCGTGGCTTTCAGCGCCTCGGCCTTCGCCGCCAGCTACAGCGTTACGGAAATCTCCTCTTCGGGCATCAAGCGCGCCAATGGCACGTGGAAGCTGACCACGGAAGGCGACAAGGTTGCCGGTTCCGCCGACATGCAGCTCGATAACGGCTCGGTCATTACCTATAAGCTCGACGGCAAGGTCGAGGGCGGCGTCTACAAGCTGAACCTCAACGACCGCACCGACGGCAAGAAGGACTGCGTTTGGACCGGCAAGCCGAATGAATCCGGCAAGGTCTTCGAGGGCCCGGTTCAGTGCGGCAGCGAGAAGTTCTCGATCCGCGCCGGCGTGCAATAAGCTCTCGGTCAAGAGGGAACCAAACGCCGGCCGTTGGCCGGCGTTTTAATTTTTAGAAGTGTTGAGCTTCCAAGCGATTTCTTCTGGCGCCCCAACCTCCCCGACCGTCATGGCCGGGCTTGTCCCGGCCATCCACGCCGAGGGGCATGGCCTACCCAGGGACGGGACGAGGTTTCGCCAGATAGTAAACTCATCCGCTCGATACGCTTTGGCGCCTGCGCGGCGTGGATGGCCGGGACGAGCCCGGCCATGACGAGGGAAGGGTAGGCGGTAGCTCCCTCACGCCCCCTCCATCGCCTCCAGCTCGCCGATCAGCCCCTCGATCATCTCCAGCCCGATCCCCCAGAATGCCGGATCGCGCGCGTCGAGGCCGAAGGGCTTCAACAGCTCGTCGTAAGGCTTGGCGCCGCCCGCCTCGAGCAGCGCGAAATAGCGCTCGGCGAAGCCCTCATGCGCCTTTTGGTAGACGCCATAGAGCGAATTCACCAGGCAATCGCCGAAGGCATAGGCGTAGACATAGAAGGGCGAATGGATGAAATGCGGGATATAGGCCCAGAAGGTTTCATAGCCCGGCCCCAGACGGATCGACGGCCCGAGGCTGTCGCCCTGCACGCTCATCCAAATCTCGCAGATCTGGTCCGCCGTCAGCTCGCCATTGCGGCGCTCGGTGTGGACCTTGCGCTCGAAGGCGTAGAAGGCCATCTGGCGCACCACCGTGTTGAGCATATCCTCGACCTTGGAGGCGAGCAGCGCGCGGCGCTGCACCGTATCGGGGGCCTGCGCCAGGAGGGAACGGAAGGTCAGCATTTCGCCGAAGACCGACGCCGTTTCCGCCAGCGTCAAAGGCGTCGGCGCCATCAGCGCGCCCTGCGGCGCCGCCAGCACCTGATGCACGCCATGGCCCAGCTCATGGGCGAGCGTCATCACGTCGCGCGTCCGGCCCTGGTAGTTGAGCAGCACATAAGGATGCGCCGAGGGCACGGTCGGATGCGAGAAGGCGCCTGGCGCCTTGCCCGGCCGCACCGGCGCGTCGATCCAGCGCTTGTCGAAGAAGTCGCCGGCGATCTCGGCCATGCGCGGCGCGAAGCCTTTGTAGGCGTCGAGCACGATGCCGCGCGCCTCCTCCCAGGAATAGCGCTTGGAGGGCGTCGCCGGCAGCGGCGCGCTGCGGTCCCAATAATCGAGCGCATCCTTGCCGAACCATTTGGCCTTCAGCTTGTAATAGCGATGCGACAGGCGCGGATGAGCCTGCGTCACCGCCTTGGCCAAAGCCGCCACCACCTCGCCTTCGACGCGGTTGGAGAGGTGGCGCGAGTCGGCGACGTCCTTGAAGCCGCGCCAGCGGTCGGAGATTTCCTTGTCCTTGGCGAGCGTGTTGGTGATGAGCGAGAAGGTACGCAAATTGCCCTTCAGCGTCACGCCGATCGCCTGCGCGGCCTCGCGCCGTTTGTCCTCGTTCGGGTCCTGCATGAGATTGAGGACCGGCTCGATCGCCAGCTCCTCGGCCCCGACCTTGAAACGCAGCGAGGCGATGGTCTCGTCGAAGAGGCGGTTCCAGGCGGCCGCGCCCGAGATGTATTTTTCGTGGAACAGCTCCTCGAGCTTGTCCTCAAGCTCGTAAGGCTTCTCTTTGCGAATGTCTTCGAGCCAGGGCTTCCAGCGCGAGAGCGGCGCCGTGTCGGCCGCCGCCATCAGCACCGCGTCGTCGAGACGATTGAGCTCGAGCTGAAAGAAGAGCAACTGCGCCGAGGCGTTGGTGATCTTCTCCTGCACGTCGCCGTAGAATTTGGCTCGCGTCGGATCGGTGGTGTCGCCGCTGTAGAGCAGCCCGGCGAAGGACATGAGCCGGCCGAGCAAATCCTGCAGAACTTCGTAGCGCGCGACCGCTTCGCCGAGCGTCGCGCTGGCTTGCGCGCCCGTCGCGAGCTCGGACAGCTTGCCGCGATAATCCTTGCCGAACTGCGTCACATCCGCGGCGACGCGCGCCAGATCGGCCTGGAGCCGGGGTGAATCCGTGCCCTCGTAGAGGTCAGCGAGGTTCCACTCGGGCAGGGTTTCGGAAAGGCCCGCGGCGGCGTCCGCGGATGAAAATGTGGCGGAGGGGGTGAAGCGCATTGTGAGAAACCATGGGAAGAGTTGCGGAGGCCGGTGCGGCGAATTGCTTTATTCATATGAGCAAAGCCCGAGGGCGATCAACCCGCGGCGCGAGGCTACGGCGGCAGCGCGGCCCCCTCCCTGTCCCTCCCCCGCTTCGCGGGAGAGGGGACGCTCGCGATCAGCATTCTCTAAGAAGGCCACGGCCTGACTCCCTCTCCCGCGAAGCGGGCTATCGAATGCACACATCGTGATTGCCTCGGTCGGGTCTGTTTGATTCCGTTGGTCGCGTTTTGATTCGCGGGGTGGGGCATGGCGATTTCGTATGGACTGGGGCGGTTCGGCGACCGCCGCCTGGAAAAAGGGGGGTCTCGTTGCATCGGGGCCTCGTCGCGCGGCCGTGCGCGCGCATCCGTCGGATCGCCGGCGGGCGGCGGGCGCAGGAGGTGCGGCTCGCGCGCTTCCTGCGCAATCCTGCGGTGACCGCCGAGGAGATGGCGCGGCACGCCGCCGGGCTCACAGCGGCGCGGGCGGCGGGTCGCGACATAGTGGTGGCGCAGGACACCAGCGAGCTGGCGCTCGGCGGCAAGCGCGCGCAGGCGAACGGCTATGGGCCGGTCGGCAAGGGCGGCGGGACGCGCGGCCTTTTGCTGCACGCGGCCCTGGCGCTCGACGCCGGCACGGGCGCGCTGCTCGGCCTCGCTCATGCCGAGGTCTGGAACCGCGACACGGGGGCCAAGGTCGCGGCGCGGCGCTCGCGCGCGCTCGCGGACAAGGAATCGCAGCGCTGGCTCGATGTGGCGACGCATGCGCGCGAGGATTTCGCGGCGGCGAAGCGGATCACTGTCGTCTCGGATCGGGAGAGCGACATCTACGCGCATCTCGCGCAGCGTCCGGGCGGCGTGGAGCTGATTGTGCGCGCCTGCCAGAACCGGACGATCGCCGCAGACGGCGAGGATGCGATCGAGCTTTTGTTCCCCTTCGCCGACGGATTGGCCGAGGCGGGCCGCTTCGTCGCCGAGATCCCGGCGGCTCCGGGACGCAAGGCGCGCAAGGCGGCGCTCGCGGTCCGCGTCTCGCCGGTCACTTTGCGCAAGCCGCGCCACGGCGCGCGCGACTTGCCGGACGCGGTCGGCGTGACTTTGGTCGACGTGCGCGAGGTCGGGGCCGCCGAGGGCGTCGCGCCCATTCATTGGCGGCTTCTCACGACCCATGCGGCGACGAGCCTGGCCGAGGCGCGCCGGGTGATCGACCTCTATCGAATGCGCTGGACCATCGAGGAATTCTTCCGCACGCTGAAGACGGCGGGCTTCGAGATCGAGCAGGCCGACATCTGCGATCCGAAAGTGATGATCAAGCTGGTGGCGGCGACGGCGGTCGCCGCTGTGACGGTCATGCAACTGGTCAAGGCGCGCGACGGCGCGACCGACCAGTTGCTGACGGACGCTTTCGAGCCCGAGGACGAAGCGCTGCTCGAGGCCGTCTCGGCGAAGCTCGAGGGCGCGACGGCCCGCCAGAAGAACCCCCACCGCAAAGGCAGCCTCGCCTTCGCCGCCTGGGTCGTCGCCAGGCTCGGCGGCTGGACCGCCTATTACGGAAAGCCCGGCCCCAAAGTAATGCGCCAGGGCCTCGACGACTTTCGACGAATAAAGTTCGGAGCCGCGCTGACCTTCTACGATGTGTGAATCCGATAGCCGCAAAGGGGAGGGATGGGGAGGGGGTAACGCAGCGCCCTTTCGCGCTTGCTCGCCGATATGCTTCTCTTTGGGTGACTTGACTGCGTTCTAGCGCAGAGCCGACGCTGATTTGGCTCTGGATCCCTTAATATAGGAGCCCACCTCATGCCCCAGCCGCCCTCGGGCTATTTCGCGCGCGGCCTCGAAGCCGACCCGGAGCTCGAAGCCGCCATCACTGGCGAGCTCACGCGCCAGCGCGGCGGGATCGAGCTGATCGCTTCCGAAAACATCGTCTCGCGCCTCGTGCTCGCGGCGCAGGGCTCCGTCCTCACCAATAAGACCGTCGAGGGCGCCGCCTATGCTCGCTACTATGGCGGGGCGGAATTTGCCGACGCCATCGAAGCGCTCGCCATCGACCGCGCGAAGAAGCTCTTCAACTGCCGCTTCGCCAATGTGCAGCCGCATTCGGGCTCCAACGCCAACGCCGGCGTGTTTCTCGGCCTGTTGAAGCTCGGCGAGCCCATTCTCTCCATGAATGTCGCGGCGGGCGGGCATATCAGCCATGGCCACCCTGCGACGCTGACCGGGCGCGACTATTCCATCACGCAATATGGCGTGAGCCGCGAGAGCGAGTTGATCGATCTCGACGCGCTGCGCGACCTCGCGCGCGCGGCGCGGCCAAAAACGATCGTCGCGGGCGGCTCGGCCTATCCGCGCGCCATCGACTTCGCGGGTCTGCGCGCCATCGCCGATGAAGTGGGCGCCTATCTTCTCGTCGATATGGCGCATGTCGCCGGGCTCGTGGCTTGCGGGCTTTATCCGCATCCCTTTCCGTATGCGCATGTGGTGACGACGACGACCTATAAATCCTTGCGCGGCGCACGCGGCGGAATGGTTTTGTGGAATGACGAAGCGCTCTCGAAGCGCCTCGACGCCGGCATATTTCCCGGCGTGCAGGGCTCGGTGATGCTGCATGCCGTCGCGGGCAAGGCGGCGTGTTTGGGCGAGGCGCTGCAGCCGGCGTTTCGCTCTTATAATGAAGCCGTGCTCGAAAACGCCCGCGCGCTTGCCGCAACGCTTGCGGACGCGGGCCTGCGCATCGTGACCGGCGGAACCGATGCCGGGCTCATGCTCGTCGATCTCTCGGCGACGGGCGTAACCGGCGACGTCGCGGCCAAGGCGCTGGAGAAGGCGGGGCTCGCGGTGAACAAGAATATGATCCCCTTCGATCCGCGCCCGCCAGAGGCGCCCTCGGGCCTTCGTCTCTCCAGCAACGCCGGAACGACGCGCGGCTTCGGCGTCGCGGAGTTCCAGCGCATCGGCGCATGGATTGCCCGCATTGTGCGCAATCCGTCCGATCTTCGTACAATCGACGCAACGCGCCAGGAAGTGCTGGCGCTGTGCCGGGCTTTTCCTATTTACTAGCGGCTTATGGCTGCAAAATTCACGGCGCGCTTCGTTCAATCGCTCGAAAAGGTGGAGGCCGCGGCATGGGACGCCTGCGCCAATCCGCCGACATTGACGCAAGCCGATGGCGAGCGCTTCAATCCCTTCATCACCCACGCCTTCCTCTGCGCGCTGGAGCGATCTAGCTCGGTCGGCGCGCGCACGGGATGGTCGCCTGTGCATGCGCTGGTCGAGGATGAGAGCGGGCGCCTCGTCGCCTGCGCGCCCGCCTATCTCAAGGCGCATAGTCTCGGCGAATATGTCTTCGACCAGAGCTGGGCGCAGGCCTATGAGCGGGCGGGCGGCAAATACTACCCGAAGCTGCAAGTCGCCGCGCCCTTCACGCCGGCGACGGGGCGGCGGCTCCTCGTTGCAAGCGATGCGCCGACTGGCGCGCGCGACGCGCTGATCGGCGCCTTGCGCGGGCTGCGCCAGGCGCTCAAGGCCTCCTCGCTCCATGTGACCTTTCCGACGCCGGAGGAGGCGCAGGCGCTTGGCGACGCCGGCTTCATTCTGCGCGCCGGCGAGCAGTTTCACTTCCTCAATGAGAGCTATGCGAGCTTCGAGGATTTCCTCGGCGCGCTGTCGTCGCGCAAACGCAAAGGCATCAAGCGCGAAAGGCGCGAGGCGCTGGGTGACGATATCACGATCGAGCGTCTGAGAGGCCCGGAGATACGCCCCGAGCATTGGGACGCCTTCTTCGCCTTTTACATGGATACGGGCGCGCGCAAATGGGGGCGGCCCTATCTCACGCGCGCCTTCTTCGATCTCATCGGCGCCGCCATGGCGGATCGCATTTTGCTGGTGATGGCGAAGCAAGGCGCGGACTACGTGGCGGGCGCGATCAATTTCCTGGGCGATGACGCCATCTACGGCCGCAACTGGGGCGCGCTGATCGAACGGCCCTTCCTGCATTTCGAGATCTGCTATTATCAGGCGATCGACTACGCCATTGCCCATGGCTACAAGCGCGTCGAAGCCGGCGCGCAGGGCGAGCACAAGATTGCGCGCGGCTATCGTCCGGTCGTCACCTGGTCGGCGCATGATTTCGCCGACGGGGGGCTCCAGGCGGCCGTCGCCGATTATTGCGAGCGGGAGCGCACGGCGCTCGGCGAGATGATGGCGGCGCAGGAGGCCGAATTGCCCTTCCGCAAGGAGGAGACGATGTGAGCGACGAGCAAGCGGAGACCATCGCTTTTCTATCCAGCCTGCTCGGCGCGCCCAAGATCGTGACGACGCATATTTCGACCGTGCTGCTCGGGCGCGATCGCGTTTTTAAGCTCAAGCGCCCCGTCCGCCTGCCCTATCTCGATTTCTCGACGCCGGCGCTGCGGCGCGAGATGTGCGCCCGCGAAGTTGCGCTCAACCGCGCCTTCTCGCCGGCGCTTTATCTCGGCATGCGGCGGATCACGCGGGAGAGCGACGGAACGCTGGCGCTCGACGGGGAGGGCGCCTTTCTCGACGCCGTTGTCGAGATGCGGCGCTTCCCGGACGACGCTTTGTTCGATCGCATGGCGCGCAAGGGCCGGCTCACGAAGGAGATGATCGAGACGCTCGCGCGCCGCATCGCAAAAGCCCATGACGCAGCGATTGCCGATCATGCGCGCGGCGGCGCGGCCTCCATGCGCCAGATCATCGACAGTATGGAAGCGAGCCTGCGCGCGGCGGCGCCTGCGCCGAGAGACGAGATCGAGGCGCATCTCGACAATCTGCGGGGCGCGCTCGCGACGAACGCCGCGCTGATCGACGCACGACGCGCGCAGGGCAAGGTGCGGCCCTGCCACGGCGATCTCAATCTGCGCAACATCTGCCTCTTCGAAGGCGCGCCGACGCCGTTCGATTGCCTCGAGTTTTCGGACGACATCTCGACCATCGACGTTTTGTACGATCTCGCCTTTCTGTTGATGGATCTCTGGCGCGTCGGGCTTCGCGATTTTTCCAATCTCGCGCTCAACCGCTATCTCGACGCGCGCGCCCAATCCGAGGAAGACGGACTGCCGCTCCTCCCCTTCTTCATGTCGCTACGCGCGACGATCCGCGCCCATGTCGAGGCATCGCAAGGCAATGGAGAGATAGCGCGCGGCTTTTTCGACCTCTCGCGCGATCTGTTACAACCGGCGCAAGGCGCCATCGTCGCGATTGGCGGCTTCAGCGGCTCCGGTAAATCCAGCGTCGCAGCGGCGCTCGCCCCGCGCCTGACGCCCGCGCCCGGCGCGCGCATTTTCAACAGCGACCGTCTCCGCAAACGCCTTTTCGGCATTGAAGCGACCGAGCGGCTTCCGCTGGAAGCTTATAAAAGCGAGGTGTCGGCGAAGGTCTACGCCGAAATGTTCGCTTCTGCGAAGCGGGTCGCAAAGATCGGCTGGCCGGTCGTCGTCGACGCCGTTTTCGATCGCCCCCAGGACCGCGCCGCCATCGAAAGCGCGGCGCGCGAAGCCGGCGTTCCGTTCAGGGGCGTGTGGCTCGACGTCGATCTCGCGCAAAGACTGGCGCGCGTCGACACGCGGGTGAATGACGTCTCCGACGCGACGCGCGCGGTGCTGCAGGCGCAGATGGCGAAGGACACCGGTAAGATTTTATGGTTGCGCGTCGACGGCGGGCGCGAGCGGCGGCGCATCGTCGATGAGATTGTATTGCTGACAAAGCGCGGTTGACGCCCCTCGTGCTTCGAGACGGCTGCTGCGCAGCCTCCTCAGCATGAGGGGCTTCTGCATCAAACACTTAGGTCTCATCCTGAGGAGCGAGCGAAGCTCGCGTCTCGAAAAACGAGGCCGCCTCGGGGTTTGATCCGCGCCCCGCTCCTCAAAAACCCTCCCGATTATCGAACTCGTCGCGGGCGCGCTCGATCTCCTCGCGGTTGTCGATCCCCCAAATCGCCAGCGATGAGACGGTCTTGAGAAGCGTCTTGCCGAGCGGCGTGAGTGTATATTCGACTCGCGGCGGGACGGTCGGAAAAACCTTGCGAAAGACCAGCCCGTCGCGTTCGAGCCCGCGCAATGTGAGCGTCAGCATCCTCTGCGAGACGCCGTCGATCAGCCGCTTCAACTCGCTGAATCGCTTCGTGCCGTCGCCCAGCAGCATAATGACCAGCACGCTCCATTTGTCGCCGACGCGGTTCAGCACGTCGCGCACGAAAGGGCACGCCTCGCGATGGGAAATAAAGTCGATCTGACAGGCGTTTTTTCGAGACTTCAAGGCGCATCCCCGCGTTATCCGAGCGATCCTATGACACAAAAAGAAACGTCAAAAGAGCCATTTGGCTCGCGGTCGAGACCATCGCGCGCCCAAGACCCGGCATGGGTTACTTCCATGTAACTCTCTAACTTGAATGTTCCATCTTTTTTTAAACCTAGTTCCTGATTATCATCACAGTATGTTTTCGTAACCATAGGAGACGGCGATGTCATTTATGATTCTACGGGTCGACAGCAGCCCCTTGGGAGAAGGTTCCGTTTCGCGCAAGCTGACCGCGAAAGTCGTTGCGGAGCTCGTGGCCAAGCGGCCGGGCGCCAAGGTGATCGAGCGCGATCTGTCGAAAAACCCCTTGCCGCATCTGACCGCCTCGACCATCGGCGGGTTTTTCACCGCTCCCGAAGAGCGCGATGCGGCGCTGTCGCAAGCTGTCCAGCTCTCCGATCTTGCGGTCGATGAATTCCTGGGCGCGGACGCCATCGTCATCGGCGCGCCCATGTATAATCTCGGGATTCCGTCGGCGCTGAAAGCCTGGATCGATCATATCGTGCGCGCCGGGCGCACCTTCCGTTACACGGAGGCGGGGCCAGTCGGCCTGGCGCCCGCCGGCAAGAAAGTCATCGTCGTTTCGGCGCGGGGCGGCGTTTTCACCGAGGGCCCGAGAAGGGCGTGGGATTATCAAGAGACCTATCTCGAAGCCGTGCTGGGACTCCTCGGACTGACGGACATCTCCTTCGTGCGCGCCGAAGGTCTTTCGCTCGGCCCCGATGCGGCGGCCTCGGCGATTGAATCGGCGGAAGCACAGGCAATCGCCGCTGTTCGCGACGCCGCTTAGTTATTTTATCCCCACCCCCAAAACCTGCCTTATGCTTCCTCCGCTTCGCCATCTTGCAGGGGCGCCGTCGGGTCGGCGGCGCCGGCGGGGCCGGTTAAACGCAAGGCGGCGACCCTCGCCTTGTGTGGGTTTTGCGCCGCTTGCCGGGCTTCCTCCCGATGCGTGGAGGGCGGATGTTTCCGCGAAAAGGCTGGGCATAGCAGTTGTGGCCGCACGCTGGGGACGACTACCGAAACGGGAAAACACCCTCGGCCGACGGCGGCGTAGTCAAAACCCTTGCGACGCGCCCGGAGGTTTTGCGCCTCCGGGAAAGAAGCGGCCCTCGCCTGAGGGCGGCGCCGGGCGGGCGAAACGTCACAGGATGACGTGAACCCCGGCTGGAAAGGTGCGTCGCGGAAAAAGACCGCAGCCGGGACGCCTTGGTTCCGACGCGCATTTCTATTCACGCTACCGGCCGAACGGGGCCGGGACGTCCCGGCTTCCTGTATCGCCCTGCGTCGGGAATCGGCGGCGGGGATTTTGGCGCTGGGTTTCCGATAAGCTTGGATCGCTTCTTGTCGCTGCGTCGCCCCCTCCCTGTCCCTCCCCCGCAAGCGCAGGGCTGTCCGGGGAATGAGTCGAAAGGTCGCGGGCGCATGCCCGGTTTTCCCGACGGTTGTCGGGTATTTTCCGGTTGTCGAGACTGGAAAAAAGGACCGGACATGCCCGTGCACTCTACTGTATTCGCCCAACTGCTCAAGCCGGTCGATCGGCGCGCCTTCAAGCAGATCGTCGAGCGGCATGGCGGCGACGCCTACGACAAATCCTTCAAGAGCTGGGATCACCTCGTCGCGCTCATCTACGCCCAGCTTGCCGGGGTTTCCAGCCTGCGCGCCCTCGTTCCCGCCTTCAACGCCGACGCGCGCGCGCATTATCACCTCGGGACGCGGCGGCTCGCGCGCACGACCCTTTCCGACGCCAACGCCCGCCGGCCCGTCGCCGTCTTCGCCGATCTCTTCGCCATGCTCTCCGGCGCGCTCGACCGTCATACGCGCCGGGAGGGCGCGGACATGATCCGCCTCATCGATTCGACGCCCATCCCTTTGAGCAAATTCCTCGATTACGCCCGCTCCAACGGCCGCACTCACGGCCTCAAAATGCACGTGGTCCATGACCCGCGCGCCAATCGGCCCCTTCGCGCGGAAGTCACGCCCGCCAATGTGAACGACATAGAGATCGGCAAGAAAACCGATATCGAGCCGGGCGCCGCTTATGTCTTCGACAAAGGCTATTGCGACTATCGCTGGTGGACCGAGATCGCCGCGCAAGGCGCTTTCTTCGTCACCCGGCCGAAGGCGAACGCCCGCTTCCGGGCGATCGCCGCCCGCCCGCTCGACCCCGAAAGCGCGCGGGGCGACGGCTTCGCCGTGATCGCCGACGAGGAGGTGGCGCTGGCCAGCAAAGGCGATTCCAAGCTGCCCATGCCGCTGCGGCGCATCACCGTGGAAAGAGACGAGGCCAAAGGCCGCATCGTCCTCATCGTCAACGACATGCGCCGCCCGGCCGCGGAAATCGCCGCGCTCTACAAGGGCCGCTGGGCAATCGAGCTGCTGTTCCGTTGGATCAAGCAGCATCTCAACATCAAGAGCTTCATCGGCGAGGCCGAAAACGCCGTGCGCCTGCAGCTCTTCGCCGCGATGATCGCCTTCACCCTGCTGCGCATCGCCGCCTGCGTCCACAAGATCGACATGGCGGCACTGCGTTTCGCCGAGCTCGTCGGCCGCTTCCTCTTCGACCGCCGGCCGATCGCGCTTATCGACAAGCCGCCAATCAGGCCCAAGCCCGGCCGAGACTTCTCTAGTCTGCAGCTCCAGCTCGCGGCCCTATGATTTCCCCGGACAGCCCTGCCGCAAGCGGGAGAGGGAACGCTCGCGATCGGCGCGCATGATGAAGGCCACTATCTGCTCCCTCTCCCGCGAAGCGGGGGAGGGTTGGGGAGGGGGCTCATGCCCCGGCACACCCCTTGCTCCCGCATCTCCCAAAGGAACGCGCCCCATGCTGGATGTCGCAATTGTCGGTGGCGGAATCTGCGGTCTCGCGCTGGCGCGCAGCCTTGCCGCGAAAGGCGTTTCCTATGCGCTGTTCGAGGCGCGCGATCGGCTTGGCGGGCGCGTTCTGACTGTCGAGAACCCGACAAGCGGCCTGCGTCTCGATCTCGGACCCACCTGGTTCTGGCCGCAGACTCAAGGCGCCATAACCCGCCTCGTCGGCGAATTGGGGCTGGAGCCTTTCGACCAGCACGATCCCGGCACAGCGTTGCTGATGACCGATCCCGAGAAAGCGCCGGCCGTGCAGTCGGCGCCGGGCCTTCACGGCGGCGCGCAACGGCTGAAGGGCGGCATGGCCGCGCTCGTCGCGGCGCTCGCCGCCGATCTCGATCCGCAGACTCTCCATCTCGGCCATGTCCTTCGCGCGGTACGCGACTGTGGCGAAGCCGTGGAACTTTGCTTCGAGACGGGAGAGGGCGAAATCAAGATCGTCGCCCGTCAGCTTGTCCTCGCCGTTCCGCCGCGCCTGCTCGATCGCGACGTCGCTTTCGCGCCGACGCTGCCCGATTTTGTATCGGCGGCCATGCGCGACACGCCGACATGGATGGCGGCGAGCGCCAAGGCGGTCGTCGGGCTCGCCGATCCGCCGATCTGGCGGGCCTTCGGTCATTCCGGCAACGCCTTCGTGGTTCACGATCAGGCTGTGTTGGGCGAAATCTTCGACGCCTGCGACGCCGGGGCCGAACGCGGCGCGCTCGGCGGTTTCTTCGCCCTTCCGCCCGACTCGCGGGCCGCTTTCCGCAGCGGTCTGGCGACGCTCGCCAAAAGCCAGTTCGCCCAGCTCTTCGGCCCCTCGCTCGACGCGGGCGAATTGCACTTACAGGATTGGGCGACAGAGAATTTCACCTGCACGCAGGCCGATCGCGCCGCAGGCGGCGCCCATCCCGACTACGGCGCGCGCGCCTTCAGCCAGCCGCTCTGGAACGGCAAACTCTTTTTCGGAAGCTCGGAAACGGCGCGGGAGGGCGGCGGCTATGTCGAGGGCGCGATCAACGCCGCCGCACGAATCGCCCGGCACATCTTGCCGCAACAGGAGACGCCCATGACGATGGAGGATGTCGCGGGATCGCCCGCCGAGCGCAACGCGCGTTGCCTCGAACTGTTCCACGAATGGGTGGCGTCGCGGCGCGCGCCGGCCTTCGCCGCCTATCGGCAGCGGCTCAATTTTGCGCTGTCCCATGGCGAGCGCGAGCAGCTCACGCAGCGCGCCATGCTCGGCGCCATGGAGGCGATTTTCGCCGACGCTCTGTCGATGATCGACGAGCTGCCGTTCGACCATGCGGGCGTCGCCGTCGAGCGCGGACGTTCCGATCTCACGCCGAAAGTGCAGGCGGCCTTCGACGGTTTCATACAGGCGCTGCTCGACGCGATTATCGACTTCAACCGCACATCCTGCGCCCTGTCGAATTTCCCGCAGGAGCACAAGCCGGCGAAGGATTATGTCTCGGCGACGTTGCGTGACATCGGCGCGGCGTGGCGGGAGTTTTCGCTCGAAGCCAACAGCCGCCTGATCGCCAAGCAACGCACGCCGGTCGATGCGTGAGCCTCGTTTGGCCCGCTGCGTGCTTCGTCACTGGCCAATCGAACATTGTCTGGAGACCGACACTCATGGCCGTGGACCTTAAAAAAGATTGGACGGACGCGGATATTGCGGCGTTGATCGGCTCGGTGATCGACGACCGCGACTGGCGCCTCGAGGTCGACGCCGATGGCGTCGCGAATCTCGCCGACAAGACCGCGCATCCGACCGGCGTCGACTACGACGCTGCGCTGCATTGTTTTCTCGAAACATGGATGGCGGGCACCGATTTCGTCGGGCCTTCGGCCGCCGGCGACAAAAACCTCGTCGGAAAAATCGCCAAGGCGCTGCGGGAAAACTATCCGGCGCTCAAGGCCAATAAATTCATCTTCGTCGATCTGTGAGTGAGATCCGCTCGATTGGTTCGGTGTCATTCCCGACGCTCGCGAAGCGAGCGATCGGGAATCCAGAGCAGCCACGGCTAATTTGGCTCTGGATTCCCGGTCGGGCTTTCAGCCCGCCGGGAATGACACGACCCCATGCGAGCCGTTCAATAAACAATAAAGTGAGGGCAAAAATGGCGCGCGCGCAAACGGCCTATCTCAACCGCGCGGAGGTTCCTGCGCGCAAAGCGCTGCAGTCTGCGCTCAATGAGCTGGGCTTCAAGCTGACGCTCGACGACGCCTATGCGCCGTTCGAGACCAAAGGCTATCTGCCCTGCACTTATGATGGCGAAGACGCCGGCTTCGACCTGCGCTTCGGCGCGGCGGAGGCGGCTTCCGACAAGCTCTCGGCGGCGCTCGACGGGCGCGACGTCGCCATGAAATTTCGCTGGGGCGGCGATCCGCGTGAGCAATTCGCCGCCGTCGCGGTCTGCGCGGCGCTTGCGGATAAATTCGGCGCGATCATTCACGAGCCGGAGCAGGATAAGCTCCTCACGCTCGATGAGTTGCACGCTACGGCGCGCAAGCTCGCCGCTTCGCTTTAAGGCTCGTACGAGATCCGCTTGGGTGGTTCGCTGTCATTGCGAGCGGAGCGAAGCAATCCAGAGCCGCGGTGACGCTCCTGGATTGCTTCGTCGCTGCGCTCCTCGCAATGACGGTCCCCCGGGAATGACACGCCCCATGCGAGCAATTCAAATGGAATATCCCTACCAGCCGGCGACGCGGCGGCAGGAGGCGGAGCCGCCGTCGAACTCGTAATGGTCGCCGCAGGCGAAGGCCACCGGCGGCTCGCCGGCTTGTTCGAATTTGTCGTAGCCTTGCTTGAGATTTTTCCAGAAATCGACCCATTGGTGATAACTGCCGCCGCTCCCGACGAAGGAGAGCCAGCCGCCGCCGCTGCTGCCGGTTTCGCGCGCGATATTGGCTTCTGTCATGCGGAACGGAAAGATATGGACGGGAACTTCCTTCTGCCCCGCCCGCAGCGCCGCTTCGACGAAGCCGTAAATTTCTTCGATGCCCTGATCGGTCATGGCGAAGCAGCCGACCGACTTGCACGACCCATGCACCATCACGAGCCCGCCGGTGCGGCCGTTCTGGCGATCGAAGGCGTTGGGATAGCCGACGTTGAAGGCGCGGTGGTAGTTGGAATGCGGGTGAAGCTGCTTGGCGGAGACGCTGTAGAAGCCCTCGGGCGATTGATAATCGGCTTCCTTGAGCTTCGGCCCCAGCCGGCCCGACCATTTGCAGATCGGGAAGGTTCGGTACAGTGAATAGCGGCCGTTCTTTTTCAGCCACAACTCGAGCTGCCCTTCCTGCTTGAAGATGCGGACGAAGACCGGATCGCCCATGCCGAATTTCGGCGGCGGCGCCTGGAAGGCGTCGTCTGGCGCTGGCCGCAACGCGGGCTCCTCCAGCCGCGCCGTCTGCTGGGCGCCGGCAGGCGCGGGCGTCTGGGAACTCTCCGGCGTGGCGGAAGCGACTGTCGTCGCTTTACCGGGGGCGACGACATTCTTGTCGAGATCGGCCGGACGGGTGGGCGGCAGCGGCGCGTCGACGTAAATGGGCGCGGGGGCGGCGCTGGCCTGTTGCGCCTCGGGCGTCGGCTGCGCGGCCTGCGGCCAATGCGGGAAAGACCAGGACGACGCTGGCGCGGGTTGCTGCGAGGCGGCTTGCGGTTGGGCGGATGGGGGTTGAGCAGCTTGGGGCGGGACCGCGACAGGCTGGCTGGCCGCTGGCGGCTCCGGCGGCGCCTGCAAGGCGGCGAGATCGGCGGGCCGTATCGGCGGCAATGGCGCTCCAGCTTGCGCGCTCGGCAAATCGGCTGGCCGAGCCGGAGGCGTTGGCGCGACTGGCGGGAAGGAGACGGCGCCTTCGACGTCGGACGCCTGCAGCTCATCGACCGCAGGCGGCGCCTCGGCGGCTGGGGAGGCTGGCGGCGGCGCGGCGGCGATCAGGGCGGGCGGAGGGCTCTCCGAAAGTTTCGCTTCCGCCGGCGCTTCAGCCGGCGGCGCAATCGCCCGTCTGAGGCGGGGCATGATGCTTCCGCCGGCAAGATGCGTCGGGTCGCCGCGCGGCGCGCTCCTCGAGGCCGTTGCCTCCCGCTCGCCGACGTTCGGCAGAAAATAAAGCACTCCCGTCCCCGCGGCGATGGCGGCGAGGACGACGACGGCAAACAACAGATGGGTCGAACGAAGCTTCATAAAGACAGCAGTCTAACCCTAGCGACGCGGTTGAAAGTCCGGCAAGCCCGCGTCAGTGCCCGTCGAAGGCGACCAGGGTGCGAACCGGGACGCCCAGCGCTTCGATCTTGCTTGCGCCGCCGAGATCGGGGAGGTCGATGACGAAACAGGCCGCCACGATTTCCGCGCCCATCTTCTGCAGAAGCCGGACCGCGCCTTCCGCCGTGCCGCCGGTCGCAATCAGATCGTCGACCAATATGACACGCTCACCTTGCGCCACGGCGTCCACATGCATTTCGATTTCGTCGGTCCCATATTCCAGCGTGTAGGACATGGAGACGGTTTCATGCGGCAGCTTGCCCTTCTTGCGGATCGGCACGAAGCCGGCCGAGAGCTGATGCGCGACCGCGCCGCCGAGGATAAAGCCCCGCGCTTCAATTCCCGCGACCTTGTCGATCTTCGTCCCGGCCCAGGGCTGGACCAGTTCGTCGACCGCCTTGCGAAAGGCCCTGGCGTCGCCGAGCAGCGTGGTGATGTCGCGGAAGAGAATGCCTTTCTTGGGAAAGTCTGGAATGGTGCGGATGGCGGCGCGAAGCGACATGGGCTGTCCTGGCGTTTTTAGAAAACATTCAACCATAGGCTGATTTGGCGCTGGCGCGCGCAGCCAAGCTCTTTACACTCAACCTGCGTTCCCTCCAAGGATTTCGCTCCATGCACGCCCTCACCCGCCTTGCCTTCGCGCTTGCCTTTAGCCTCCCCGGCGTGGTCCAGGCCCAAAATTACCATGTTGTTCCTCCCCCGGTTCAAGGCGGGGCGATGCGCGGCTACGGGCCCGCCCAGCCTATGCCGCCAGGAACCGGTTACGGCGGTTACGGCCCCGGCGGCGGCCATGGCCGCGGCTACGGCTGCTACGGCTGCGCCTATGTCGGCGACTACGACCCCAACGGCGGCAATGTGACGCTGCCCGTCGCGCCGCCCAAGCGCATCCAGGGGCAGTGGCGCAACGGCCAGTGGTATTACTGAGCGGCCGCGCCGTTCAGCCGCGACATCACCGCGTCGAGCTTCTTCAGTAGTTCGGGGTCGCGCGCCTCGGGCGCCGTGAGAATGGCGCTGTCGAGCGCGCGATCCGAGCCCACGGGGCAGACTTCGTGCTCGCGCGGGAAATCCCTCAGCACGCGCGCCACGAGCCGCGCGGCCTTGGCCGAGTTCTCGCGCACAATCGCGATCACCGAGGCGACGTCCACATGGTCGTGCTCGGGGTGCCAGCAGTCGAAATCCGTCACCATGGCGACGGTGGCGTAGGAAATCTCGGCCTCGCGCGCGAGCTTGGCCTCGGGCATGGCGGTCATGCCGATGAGATCGAAGCCCGACGCCTTATAGGCGAGCGATTCGGCGTAGCTCGAAAATTGCGGACCTTCCATGCAGACGTAGGTGCCGCCGACGGCGATCTCGATCGCTTCGTCGCGCGCCGCCTTCGCGATGCGGGCGGATAATTTCGGGGCGATGGGGTGCGCCATCGACACATGCGCCACGCAGCCGTCGCCGAAGAAGGACGACTGACGGGCGAAGGTGCGATCGACGAACTGGTCGACCAGCACGAACAGTCCGGGGAAAAACTGCGATTTGAACGATCCGCAGGCCGAGACCGAAATAATGTCGGTCACGCCGACGCGCTTCATCGCGTCGATATTGGCGCGATAGTTGATCGTCGACGGCGAGAGCCTATGCCCGCGTCCATGGCGCGGCAAAAAGACCGCCTGCGTGCCGCCGACCTCGCCGAAGACGAGCTCGTCCGAGGGCTCGCCCCAGGGGGTGGCGACGCGCTCGCGCCTGACGTCCTGCTCTCCCGGAAGATCATAAACCCCGGATCCCCCAATAATTCCAACAACCGCGCGCGCCATGCGCATCCCCCATTTTCCCAGATCGCGCCGGCCCGTAGATGGGACGCGCACGTAAACTTATCGTCCGGCGAGGCGCGAGGCAAAGCGCGACAGAGCCAGAATGATGCGGCGCGTCACTGTCCTGCGGAGCCGATGCTCGCCCGGTTTCGACGAAATGTGGAAGGTCAAAATTAAGGCAGATATTTTCCCGTGGCGATGCCGGCGCCTCCGCAGGCGCGCCGCATAAATTCGCCGCGAACCGCCGAGTTTTCCCCGCGCCGCGAGGCCCCAGCGTTGCAGTCGCAACGGATTTCGTCGTGCCTAGAGCGAAGGCGCGAACGAAATCTGGGCGCCGGATAGGGTTGCGCCGCAAAATTCACTGTGTTAGGGACCCATCGCCTTGGGACTGGGGCGTTGCCGCTCTTAGTTCCTTGCCCCTGCAGCATCCGTCGCTACGAAGCCGACCGCCAAAGGCGCGAACGCATTTTCGCGTGGGCGTCGTTTCGAGCGATGCGAATTTGACGAGCGATCCAAGTGGCTCAAGACGGAGTTTCGCTTTCCGGCGTCGCAGGACGTTACGCCTCCGCCCTTTACGAACTGGCGTCGGAAAAGAGCGCCACGGACGAGGTCGCTACGGCGCTCGCCGCGTTCCAGGGCCTCATCAATGAAAGTCCCGACCTCCAGCGTCTGGTGAGAAGCCCCGTCTTCTCCGCGCAGGAGCAGGTCAAGGCGCTCGACGCCATCCTCAAGAAAGCGGGCATTTCCGGCGTCGCCGGCAATTTCATCCGCCTGGTGGCCTCCAAGCGCCGCCTCTTCGTTCTCCCGGACATGATCGCCGCCTATCAGAGCCTTCACGACAAGGCCCGTGGTCTGGTCCGCGCCGACGTGACCGTCGCCGCGCCGCTGAAGCCGGATCATGAAACGGCGCTGCGCCAGGCGCTCGCCGGCGTCACCGGCGGCAAGTCGGTCAGCCTCAACGTCAAGACCGATCCGTCGATCATCGGCGGCATCGTCGTCAAACTCGGTTCGCGCATGGTCGACGCTTCCGTTCGCACCAAGCTCAATTCAATCCGCACACGCATGAAAGAGGTCGGCTGATGGATATCCGCGCCGCAGAAATTTCCGCGATCCTGAAGAACGAGATCGCCAACTTCGGCAATGAGGCCGAGGTCACCGAGGTCGGTCAGGTTCTGTCGGTCGGCGACGGCATTGCCCGCGTCTACGGCCTCGACAATGTCCAGGCCGGCGAGACGGTCGAATTCGAGAACGGCGTGCGCGGCATGGCCCTCAACCTCGAAAGCGACAACGTCGGCATCGTTATTTTCGGCTCCGACCGCGACATTAAGGAAGGCCAGACGGTCAAGCGCACCGGCGCGATCGTCGACGTTCCCGTCGGCAAGGAGCTGCTCGGTCGCGTCGTGGACGCTCTCGGCAATCCGATCGACGGCAAGGGCCCGATCAACGCCACGCGCCGCGCCCGCGTCGACGTGAAGGCCCCCGGCATTATTCCGCGTAAGTCGGTGCATGAGCCGATGGCGACCGGCCTCAAGGCCGTCGACGCCCTGATCCCGATCGGCCGCGGCCAGCGCGAGCTGATCATCGGCGATCGCCAGACCGGCAAGACCGCGATCGCGCTCGACACGATCCTGAACCAGAAGTCGCTCAACGACGGCGACGACGAGAAGGCGAAGCTCTACTGCGTCTACGTCGCCATCGGCCAGAAGCGCTCGACCGTCGCGCAATTCGTGAAGGTGCTCGAAGAGCGCGGCGCGCTGGAATATTCCATCGTCGTCGCGGCCACCGCTTCGGACCCGGCCCCGATGCAGTTCCTGGCGCCCTTCGCCGGCTGCGCCATGGGCGAATTCTTCCGCGACAACGGCATGCATGCGGTCATCATTTATGACGACCTTTCCAAGCAGGCCGTCGCCTACCGCCAGATGTCGCTGCTGCTCCGCCGTCCGCCGGGCCGCGAAGCCTATCCGGGCGACGTCTTCTATCTGCACTCCCGTCTCCTCGAGCGCGCCGCCAAGCTCAACGACGATCGCGGCGCCGGTTCGCTGACCGCTCTGCCGGTCATCGAGACGCAGGCTAACGACGTGTCGGCCTATATTCCGACCAACGTGATCTCGATCACCGACGGCCAGATCTTCCTCGAGACGGACCTCTTCTACCAGGGCATCCGCCCGGCGGTGAACGTCGGCCTCTCCGTGTCGCGCGTCGGCTCGTCCGCGCAGACCAAGGCGACGAAGAAGGTCGCCGGCAAGATCAAGGGCGAGCTCGCGCAGTATCGCGAAATGGCCGCCTTCGCGCAGTTCGGCTCCGACCTCGACGCGGTGACGCAGCGTCTGCTGAACCGCGGCGCCCGCCTCACCGAGCTCCTGAAGCAGCCGCAGTTCTCGCCGCTGAAGATGGAAGAGCAGACCTGCGTGATCTACGCCGGCGTCAACGGCTATCTCGACCCGCTGCCGGTCAATCGCGTGCGCGCCTTCGAAGACGGTCTGCTCGCCGTGCTCCGCTCGCAGCACGCCGACCTTCTCGACGCCATCCGGTCGTCGAAGGATCTCTCGGACGACTCCGCGGCGAAGCTCAAGAGCGTCGTGGAGACTTTCGCGAAGTCCTTCGCCTGAGCCGACAATGACGGATCGCGCGCTCGGTAGCGGGCGCGCGGCGACCTCGAGACAAGAAGCACGCCAATGCCCTCGTTGAAGGATCTTCGAAACCGGATTTCTTCCGTCAAGGCGACGCAGAAGATCACCAAGGCCATGCAGATGGTCGCGGCGGCCAAGCTGCGTCGCGCGCAGACGGCGGCCGAGGCCGCGCGTCCCTACGCCGAGCGCATGGAATCCGTCCTCGCCAATCTCGCCGCCGGCGTCTCCACCGGCGGTCCGCAGCTTCTCGCTGGCAATGGCAGGGATGACGTGCATCTCCTCGTCGTCGCCACCGCCGAGCGCGGCCTTTGCGGCGCGTTCAATTCCTCGATCGTGCGCCTCGCCCGCGAGCATATCCTGCGCCTGCAGGGGCAGGGCAAGACGGTCAAAATTCTCTGCGTCGGCAAGAAGGGCTACGACCAGCTTCGCCGCCAGTTCGAGAAAGAGATCGTGGAGCTTATCGAGCTGCGCGGCCTCAAGAACATCGGCTTCGACAATGCGGATGAGATCGGCAAGAAGATCATCGCCATGTTCGAGGCCGGCGAATTCGACGTCGCCACGCTGTTCTTCTCGAAGTTCAAGTCGGTGATCGCGCAGATCCCGACGGCGCAGCAGCTCATTCCGGCGCAGATCGCCGCGAATGAGAATGCCCCGGCCGTCGACGGCCCGCAGCCGTCCTATGAATATGAGCCCGGCCAGGACGAGATTCTCTCCGAGCTCCTGCCGCGCAACATCTCGGTGCAGGTGTTCCGC
Organism: Methylocystis iwaonis; assembly: GCF_027925385.1. Lineage (NCBI taxonomy): Bacteria > Pseudomonadati > Pseudomonadota > Alphaproteobacteria > Hyphomicrobiales > Methylocystaceae > Methylocystis > Methylocystis iwaonis. The sequence continues at coordinate 3,575,340 of NZ_AP027142.1, read as the reverse complement.
GCCCTCCTCGAAAACGCCGCCTCGGAGCAGGGCGCGCGCATGAGCGCGATGGACAACGCCACGCGCAACGCCGGCGACATGATCAAAAAGCAGACGACCCTCTACAACCGGTCGCGCCAGGCGATGATCACCAAGGAACTCATCGAAATCATCTCGGGCGCCGAAGCGCTCTGATCCGCTAAAATAGACGAGGACGTAAAATGGCCGCCAACAAGCCCACGGGCCGCATCACCCAAGTCATCGGCGCCGTCGTCGACGTTAAGTTCGACGGCCACCTGCCCGAGATTCTCAACGCGCTCGAGACGACGAACCAGGGCCAGCGCCTCGTTCTCGAAGTCGCGCAGCACCTCGGCGAGAACTCCGTGCGCACCATCGCCATGGACACCTCCGAGGGCCTGACCCGCGGCCAGGAAGTCACGGACACCGGCGCGCCGATCACGGTTCCGGTCGGCGAAGAGCTGCTCGGCCGCATCATCAACGTCATCGGCGAGCCGGTCGACGAAGCCGGCCCGGTGAAGTCCAGCGGCACGCGCGCCATCCACCAGCCGGCCCCGTCCTATTCGGAGCAGGCGACGGAAGCGCAGATTCTCGAGACGGGCATCAAGGTCGTCGACCTTCTCGCGCCTTACGCGAAGGGCGGCAAGATCGGCCTGTTCGGCGGCGCGGGCGTCGGCAAGACCGTGCTCATCATGGAGCTCATCAACAACGTCGCCAAGGCGCACGGAGGTTATTCGGTGTTCGCCGGCGTCGGCGAGCGCACCCGCGAAGGCAATGACCTCTATCACGAAATGATCGAGGGCAACGTCAACAAGAAGCCCGAGAACGGCTCGACCGCCGGCTCCAAATGCGCCCTGGTCTATGGCCAGATGAACGAGCCGCCGGGCGCCCGCGCCCGCGTCGCGCTGACCGGCCTCACCGTCGCCGAAGATTTCCGCGACAAGGGCCAGGACGTGCTCTTCTTCGTCGACAACATCTTCCGCTTCACCCAGGCGGGCTCGGAAGTGTCCGCGCTTCTCGGCCGCATTCCCTCGGCGGTGGGCTATCAGCCGACGCTGGCGACCGACATGGGCGCCCTGCAGGAGCGCATCACCACCACCACCAAGGGCTCGATCACCTCGGTGCAGGCCATTTACGTGCCGGCCGACGACTTGACCGACCCGGCGCCGGCCACCTCCTTCGCCCACTTGGACGCGACGACCGTTCTGTCGCGCTCGATTGCGGAAAAGGGCATTTATCCGGCCGTCGATCCGCTCGACTCGACCTCGCGCATGCTCTCCCCGGCGATCGTCGGCGAGGAGCACTATGAGGTCGCCCGTAAGGTGCAGTCGACCCTTCAGCGCTACAAGTCGCTGCAGGACATCATCGCGATCCTGGGCATGGACGAGCTTTCGGAAGAAGATAAGCTGGTCGTCGCCCGCGCCCGCAAGATCGAGCGCTTCCTGTCGCAGCCCTTCCACGTCGCCGAAGTCTTCACCGGCTCGCCGGGCAAGCTCGTCGCCCTCGCCGACACGATCAAGGGCTTCAAGGGCCTCGTCGAAGGCGAATATGATCACCTCCCGGAGGCCGCCTTTTACATGGTTGGCTCCATCGAAGAGGCGATCGAAAAGGCCGCCAAGCTCGCCAAGGAAGCTGCGTAAGCTTTCAGCAATCCGGGAGGGGCGGCCTGCGGCCGTCCCACGCCCGATCCCAACAATTGATGGCCGGGCAAAGACCGGCCATTCGCTTATGACGATCAGCGTCGCCGGAGACTGACATGGCCGCTTTCCACTTCGAACTCGTTTCTCCCGAGAAGCTCCTGTTTTCGGGCGACGTCGAAAGCGTGGTTGCGCCGGGCGCCGAGGGCCAGTTCACGGTCCTCAAGGATCACGCGCCGGTGATGACGACGCTGAAGGCCGGCGTCGTGACGGTCGCTGGCGGCGACGGCAAGCTCGAAAAGCTTTTTGTCCGCGGCGGCTTCGCCGATGTGAACGCCTCCGGCTTCACCATCCTCGCCGAGCTCGCTCTTCCGCTTTCGGAGATTGATGCGGGCAAGCTCGACGGCGACATCAAAAACGCGAAGGAAGACCTCTCCGACGCCAAGACCGACGCCGCGCGTCTGGCTGCAAGCGACAAGCTTGCGCAGCTCGAAGAAATGCGCGCCGCCCTTACGGCGTAAGGTCACGTTCCGCGGTTTCGTCCAGCGGAACGGGATGTTCCTCCAATTCGGCTTCGATAATGTCGCCGTGCGGCTCTTCAGGCGCAAGCTCTGAACGCTTCGCGGCGACTTCTCTTATGCATTCCCCGATCACGGGGTTGCGCGCAATGAGCGTCTGCAGGTCGTAGGCCTGTAAAATAAGCAGCTTTGTCGGCGCCAGGGCGCGCACATTGGCGGTTCGCGGCGTCTGATGCAGAATCGCCATCTCGCCGAAAAATTGTCCGACGCCGAGCCGAACCACTTGTGTGGGAAGCTGGACTTCGACCTCGCCCTCCGCGATGAAATACATCGACTGGGCAATATCGCCGCGTCGGACAATCAAAGCGCCGGCAGGAATTGACTGCGCGTTGAGATAACGCATGATCTCCGCGATGGCGCTCGCGTCGAGCTCGCGGAACAGCGGCACGCTCGCCACCATGCTCCAGGTGACGACGAACTCACGCCTGTGAATTTCCTCCGCAAAAGCGGATGCGACGATGCCGACGGGAAGACCCAACATGACATAGCCCGTCACCATCGTGATCGAGGCGATAATGCGCCCGGCGAGGGTGATCGGAACCACGTCGCCATAGCCGACAGTTGTGATGGTCACGATCGCCCACCACATGGCGGCGGGAATCGAGCCGAACGCTTTCGGCTGGGCGTCGTGCTCGACGAGATGGATCGCCGCGGCCGAAAAAAGAACGGCTCCGAAGAGCAGGATGCCGGTCGCCAGCAACGCCTTCCGTTCAGCCTCCATCACCGCGATAAGGGTGCGGATGCCAGCCGAATAGCGCGCCAATTTAAAAAAGCGCAGAAGGCGCAACAGCAGCAGGACTCGCAGGTCCGCCGAAAAGAGATAGGATAGGTAAAAAGGCAGAACCGTCAAAAGATCGATGATCGCAAACCAAGAAGCGATGAACGCAAGGCGCGCGCGCGTCGCGGTGCAGTCGGAATAAGGCGTATGCTCCGGAGCCGACCATAGCCGCAACAGATATTCGACTGTGAAGACGCCCACGGCAAGCCGCTCGATCGACAGGAACAGATCGCGAAAGCGGCGATCATATTCCGGCACAGATTCGAGAACGACCGAGAGGACGGATAAAGCCACGAGTGTGATGAGCGCGCGATGCACAAAGCGGGTCGCGCGATCATTGACGCCGCCATCGAGAATATGATGCACGCGCCGGCGCAACCGGTGATACCAGCCGCGCGGAGTCTGCTGCGTCATTCCGCGGCCTTCGTGCGGAGCGCCTCCTCGACGCAGGCGAGCGCCTGATCGATCGCCCCCGCATTTGGGCCGCCAGCTTGTGCGAGGTCCGACCTGCCGCCGCCGCCTTTGCCGCCGAGCGCTGCGGCCGCGGCCCGAACGAATTCCACCGCGCTGTATTTCTGCGCCAGATCGTCGGTGACGCCGACGACGATCCCTGCCTTGCCGTCGGGCGAGGCGCTGGCGAAGGCGACAACGCCCGATCCGATGGATTTCTTGGCGTCGTCGACGAGGGATTTCAGGTCCTTGGCGTCGATCCCCTCGACGGCGCGGGTCAGCAGTTTGATCCCGCCGACGTCGCGGGCCTCCGGGGCCGCGGCCGGTCCGCCGCCGCCCAGGGCGAGCTTGCGCTTGGCGTCGGCAAGCTCGCGTTCGAGGCGCTTGCGGTCTTCCAGGAGCTGGGAGAGGCGGTTCGGCGTTTCGTCGATGGGCGCGCGAATCAAAGACGCGATATCGTGAAGCGCACGCGCCTGGGCGACGAGATGGGTCCGCGCGCCCTCGGCCGTGCGCGCCTCGATGCGCCGCACGCCGGAGGCGACGGCGCTCTCGGCGATGATCGAAACCAGACCGATGTCGCCGGTGCGCGAGACATGCGTGCCGCCGCAAAGCTCCACCGAGAAAGCGTGAGGCGCGCTGGGGTCGGGCCGACCCATGCTGACAACGCGCACTTCATCGCCATATTTCTCGCCGAACAGCGCCCGGGCGCCAGATTCAATGGCCTCGTCCTGCGCCATGACGCGGGTGTCGACGGGGGCGTTGTCCCGGACGATTTCATTGGCGAGGACTTCGACCCGGGAAAGCTCTTCCTCCGTGAGGGGCTTTGGATGGGTGAAATCGAAACGCAGACGTTCGGGCGCGACCAGCGATCCCTTCTGGGCGACGTGATCGCCGAGAACCTGGCGAAGCGCCTCATGAAGAATATGGGTCGCGGAATGATTGGCGCGCGTTGCTTTGCGGCGTTCGTGATCGACGTCGAGCTCCAGCGCGAGCCCGGGGACGATTTCGCCCTCTTCGACGACGCCATCATGGATAATGAGGTCGCCGAGCTTTTTCGCGGTGTTCTCGACGCGAAAGCGCAGGCCCTTGCCGCGAATGACGCCAATGTCGCCGACTTGGCCGCCCGATTCGCCGTAGAAGGGCGTTTGGTTGAGGATCACCGATCCGCGCTGGCCCTTTTGGAGAACGAAGGCTTCCGCTCCGTCATGGACGAGCGCTGTAACGACGCCTTCGCTCTTTTCCGCGTCATAGCCGAGGAATTCCGTGGCTCCGACGCGCTCCTTCAGGGCGAACCAAAGGGTTTCGGTCGCGGTTTCGCCGGAGCCGGCCCAGGCCTTGCGGGCTTCCGCGCGCTGGCGCTCCATGGCGGCGTCGAAGCTTTCCTTGTCCACGGCGATGCCGCGCGGCCGCAGGGCGTCCTCGGTGAGGTCGAGCGGGAAGCCATAGGTATCGTAGAGCTTGAAGGCGGTTTCACCCGAGAATTTCGCGCCCTGGGTCAGACCGGCCGTTTCCTCGTCGAGAATGGCGAGGCCGCGCGCGAGCGTGGCGCGGAAGCGCGTTTCCTCGGTTTTGAGCGTATCGACGATGAGCGCCTGGGCGCGCAGGAGCTCGGGATAGGCCTGGCCCATTTCCGCGACGAGCGCCGGCACAAGGCGCCACATCAGCGGCTCCTGCGCTCCGAGGAGCTGGGCGTGGCGCATCGCGCGGCGCATGATTCGCCGCAGCACATAGCCGCGCCCTTCATTCGAAGGCGTCACGCCATCGGCGACAAGGAAGGAGGCGGCGCGCAGATGATCCGCGATAACGCGGTGGCTCGCCGCCTGTGGGCCATTTACAGGCACGTTGGTGAAATCCGCGACGGCGCCCGTGAGCGTGCGGAAAAGATCGGTCTCATAGTTGGAAGTGACGCCCTGGAGCAGGGCGGCGATGCGCTCGAGCCCCATGCCGGTGTCGATCGACGGACGGGGAAGCGGCGCGCGTTGGCCCGGCGCAACCTGGTCATATTGCATGAAGACCAGATTCCAGAATTCCAGAAAGCGGTCGCCGTCTTCATCTAGGCTGCCGGGGGGGCCGCCGGCCAAGGCTTCGCCCTGATCGTAGAAGATTTCCGAGCAGGGCCCGCAGGGGCCAGTGTCTCCCATGCTCCAGAAATTGTCGGAGCTGGCGATGCGGATGATGCGGCTGTCGTGGAAGCCGGCGATCTTCTTCCAGAGGTCATAGGCCTCGTCGTCGTCGTGGTAGACGGTGACGAGGAGGCGGTCGATGGGAAGCTGGAACTCGCGGCTGATCAGCCCCCAGGCGAGTTCGATCGCGCCTTCCTTGAAATAATCGCCGAAGGAGAAATTCCCAAGCATCTCGAAGAAGGTGTGATGCCGGGCAGTATAGCCGACATTGTCGAGGTCATTGTGCTTGCCGCCGGCACGCACGCATTTCTGCGCGGATGTCGCGCGCGCCTGATGGCGTTTCTCGACGCCAGTGAAGACGTTTTTGAACTGCACCATCCCCGCATTGGTGAACATCAACGTGGGGTCATTGTGCGGAACGAGCGGAGAGGACGCGACCTTCTCATGGCCATTGCGGACGAAGTAATCGAGGAAGGTGGAGCGTATCTGGTTGACGCTGCTCATTATGCGTCTCTCTCGGGCGCGACCGGGAAGCCTCCCGATCATATGGTGATTGGTAAGCCGGACGAAAGCGCGTCCGGCGGGTCGTGCCGCCTCGGCTTTACGAGGCGCGTGTCTGTCGCCGGGCGATATGCCAGTCCGCAAGCTTTTCGGCAATGAAAAAGGCCCGCAGGGCGGGCCTTTGAAAACCGGGAGATATGAGCGGGGAGGGTCAGTCCGACTATTCCTTGTCGTCGCCGTCGCCGGCATCGAGAATTTTCTCGGCAATAAGGCCCGAGTTTTCGCGGATCGCTTGCTCGATGCGCTGTGCGGCTTCCGGGTTCTGGCGCAAAAAGCTTTTGGCGTTTTCGCGGCCCTGGCCGAGGCGTTGGCTGTCGTAGGAGAACCAGGCGCCCGATTTGTCGACAACGCCGGCCTTCACGCCAAGATCGATGAGCTCGCCGAGCTTCGAGACGCCTTCGCCATACATGATGTCGAATTCCACCTGTTTGAAAGGCGGGGCGACCTTGTTCTTGACCACCTTGACGCGCGTCTGATTGCCGATGGTCTCGTCGCGCTCCTTGATGGCGCCGATGCGGCGGATGTCGAGACGGACCGAGGCGTAGAATTTCAGCGCATTGCCGCCCGTCGTCGTTTCCGGCGAACCATACATCACGCCGATCTTCATGCGAATCTGGTTGATGAAGATGACGAGCGTGTTGGAGCGGGAGATGGAGCCGGTCAGCTTGCGCAGCGCCTGGCTCATCAGGCGGGCCTGCAGGCCGGGTTGCACCTCGCCCATTTCGCCTTCGATCTCGGCGCGCGGCGTCAAAGCCGCGACCGAATCGACAACGAGCACGTCGACCGCGCCGGAGCGCACCAGCGTGTCGGTGATCTCCAGCGCCTGCTCGCCGGTGTCGGGCTGAGAAATCAGCAGCTCGTCCAGATTGACGCCGAGCTTGCGGGCGTAGACCGGATCGAGCGCATGTTCGGCGTCGACGAAAGCGCAGACGCCGCCGAGCTTCTGCGCCTCGGCGATGACATGCAGGGTCAGCGTGGTCTTGCCCGAGGATTCCGGACCGTAAATCTCGACGACGCGACCGCGCGGCAGGCCGCCGACGCCAAGCGCGATGTCGAGGCCCAGCGAGCCGGTGGAAATGGTCTCGATCTCGACGGCTTTCTGATTTTTGCCGAGCCGCATGATCGAGCCCTTGCCGAAGGCGCGTTCGATCTGCGACAGGGCGGCGTCCAACGCCTTGGTCTTGTCCACGGACGATCCTTCCACGAGGCGGAGATTAGCTTGGCTCACGGCTGAAATCCCTTCTGGCATGATTTCAATGGCGGGGGCAACAACAACTCTGGCGCAATTGTGCATGATTTGTTCTCGAAGCCAAGTTCATTTTTTGTTCGCGTGAATATAAAAGCCGAGAAGGTGACTGCTACCGTAACCATGGGAGCCTCGCCGCCATCGGGCGCAGGTCGCGATATTGACGCGGGCCTTGCCGCTTCCCATCTGCGGGGCATGCGCCCTCGCATCCCCGCCGTCATGCCCTCCGTTGTCGTTCGCTCGGCGCTTCTGGTTTTGGCCCTTGCACCCTTTGCCGCGCGCGCCGACGACGCTCCGCCGTCGATTATCGCGCCGGAAACCGAACGCTTCACGCTCCAGCCCGCCGATGGCGGGTTTTTGCGGATGAACAAGGACACGGGCGCGGTTTCCTTCTGCTCGGTGAAGGAAGGCGTCTCCGTCTGCCGGCTCGGCGCTGACGAGCGCACGGCTTTTGAAGCCGAGATCGAGCGTCTGCGCGCCGAAAACACGCGGCTGAAGGCTGCGGGCGTCGCGCCGCGCAGGCCCTCGACGCTGCCCGATGAACAGGAGTTCGAAAAGGCGCTTTCCTTTACCGAGCGGTTTCTGAGACGCATAATGCGGCTCTTCAAGGAGGAAGCGCCGACGGGAGGCGCGCTATGAGCGCAGGAGCCGTGCGCCGATGACCGATGAGAGCCCCTTCTCCAATTGGCCCCATCTCGATAAGAAACCGCCGCGCCCCGAGCGCGAATATTTGATCCTCCCCGGCGCAGCCGAAGCGGAACGCACTACGGAACCCTTGCACATGGCGTCGAATAACGGGCTCGAAAATTTCCTCGGCGGCTCGCCCCTCAATGTGGTCGTGCGGCTTTTCTTCATCTCGCTTGTCGTCGGCGCTTTGCTGATGTGGCTGGAATTGCGGCCCGTCGACATTTTGCGCGGCGTGCAGGCTTTTATCGACCGCATTTCGTCGCTAGGCTTGGGCGCGGTGAAGGAGCTTTTCAGCTATGTGCTCGCCGGCGCGGTGTTTGTGGTGCCGGCGTGGCTCGTGTTGCGGCTGATGAATATGGGCGGACGGCGGTAGGCGCTGGCCTCTCAGGCGCGAATCAGAAGCCTTGCTCGACCGTGAAGCCTCGTACGAGATCCGCTCGATTGGTTCGCTGTCATCCCTGACGCTCGCGTCGTTTGGACACAGAGGGAATCACCGCCGTCATTGCGAGGAGGCGGAGCCGACGAAGCAATCCAGGGCCGCATCGCTGCTCTGGATTGCTTCGCTTCGCTCGCAATGACGGGCGCTGAATACCCATGCGAGCTATTCAAGCGGAAACGGTATCACAGACCGTGCTTTTCCCAGACGGACCGGATCTGAGCTTCGGTGGCGAATTCTCCCCGCGCCGCGGCCGCTTTCGAACGGGCGATCGCCGCCTTTTCGTCCGGCGACAACGAAACCGGGGCGCCGCCCTCGCCGGTCAGCTCGATTATCATTCGCGCGATCTCGTCCTGATCCTGCGGCGGCAGGCTGCGCAGGACTCCCACCGCTTCGTCGAGGAGCTTTGTCATCGGGTCAGCATATAGCGCGGCGACCGCGCGGTGAAGCCAATCGGTCTATCGCCGTCTTATTGTCGAGGTCAGATCGTCCGGATCGTAGCGCCGCGGCGGCAGCGGCGTATCCGGCGCGTTGATCGGACCGAGGCTGTCGCCGCCGTCGAAGGCTGCGGCGGGCGGGCGGCCGGTCGTGTCATTATCGGTCTCTTCGCCGGCCATGGGCCTGGCGTTCCGCATGGCGACGAGCGGCGATTGATCGGGCGGCGGCAGGGTCTCCTCCGGCGCGGGCTTGCAGATCGTGCGCGAGCGCCCGTGCTGCGCCAGGTCGACGTGGATATGGTTGTAGTGGAAGGCGTTGGAGCCCGGCGACAGCACGGTCGAGAAATGCGCGCAGGAGCCGCGGTGCACGTCCATCAGGAAGGCGCGCGTCTGCTCCTCGCCGCGCCACCAATCGCTCACCAGCGTGATCTTGCGGCCGTCCTCCAGCACGAAGCCGCCGATATCGAGCGCATTGCCGAAGGAATGTTCCGAAAGCTGCGCGCCGCTCTGATTATTCATGCCGCGGCAGGCGTAGGAGCCCATGGAGTCGATGCGCACGACGCGCTGGCCGAAGCGCGCCTGCGCGGCGGGCTGCACCGTGTCGGCGACCCAGGATTCGAGCTCCGCCACCATGGGGCAGTCGAGCGTCGCCGTGGAATTGAAGGAGACGGCGCCGCCTTGCAGCGCAGTCACTTTGAACGGCTTGGTGAGCCCGCAAATGCCGGGGCCTTCGAGCTCATTGGCCAGAGCGATGAATTCTGTCGGCTGCACGCGGCGCTGCGCGATGCAGGCGTTTTCGGCGTGCGTGCGCCAGGCCGGGCGCTGCGGTCTGAACGGCCCGGAGCAGCCGCCAAGCGTTGCGGCGACCAGAAGCAGGAGGAGTGTGGCGCGGCGGAGCATGCCGCCTAGGGTTACGAAGTCTTCGTTAACCGGGCGTCGAAAAGTTTAGTTAACAGCGTGATATTCCAGGCGTGTGGCGCGGCTGCCCCAAACGGCTGCGGCCGGCGTTTCCGCCGGCCGCAGTTTTTGACTTCTTACTGCGCGCTTCCCTTGCGGGCGCGCATAAAGCTTTCGAATTCGTCACGGTCGCGGGCGCGGCGCAGCTCGGAGATATGTTCCGAGAATTCGCGCTCGGCCTCGGCGAGCTTGCGGCGCTCCTCTTCGAGGCGGGCGAGCTCGCCCTCACGCCATTCGTCGAAGGCGACATTGCCCGTCGAGCGCATGAAGGAGGGGCCAGCCCAGCCGCGCGAGGCCTCCTTGGAGACGTCGCCGAAGGCGCTGCGCACTTTGGCGCCCTGCTCGGCCGCGAAGGAGAAGAGGTCGCCCTCATAGCCGAAGCTCTTGCCCCATAGCTTCAGGAACAGCAGGGCGAGACCGATCGGCCAGAAGATCATAAAGCCGATGACGATGGCCGCGACTTCGAACGGCCTCCAATGCGCGCATCCTCCCTGACGCCCCCAGGCGGAGGAGTGCATGCGGGAATCACGATCGCAGCTCATGTTTGGCTCCAGTTGATGGTCGGCCCCGGTCTCCCGGCGGCCGATGTTAATGTTATACACATTAACATAGAGACCCGCAAGAAGGCGGAAGCCAGGCCGGCTTCCTTGCCGCGCCCCGCCGGATATCGGGACGCCGCAGCCCTCTTTCAAGCGCCGTCGGGCTCGCAGCTCAAAATCCAGGTGCGGCTACAGAAGGCGACGTAAATGCGCTCCTGCCCGAGCGCATGTCCAAGCTCATTCGCCAGCTCGTTGAGCATGGCTTCGATCTCTTCTTCGGGCAGGTGGCCGAGATAGGCGTGCACAGCTTCGCCGTTGAAGATCGCGACGGGCTCACGATCGGAGCCGGCCGTGCCGTCGTCCTTCGGCCAAGCGTAGGTCACTTCCGCGCGGGTGAACATGCCCGAGAGCGCGGGCTTGCCCGCCTCGACGCGCCGCCGCATCCAACTGCGCGCCGTGCGCACGGCTTCCGAAATGTCATAGACCCGGCCCTCTGGGTCCCAGCCCTCTCGCAAACCGACTGTAATGCGGAAATCGCGCCGGGGTCCAAGAGAGCCCGGGACTATGCGATAAGGAGGCTTACTCTCGCTCATGGGTCGAAAATTAGGGCGCGTCGGCGTGAGATGGCCATCCGCGCGAGCGTGCTTATTCCAACTCAGCTTCCGCCGGGGTCGCTTCGACCGCTGCGGTCTCCTGCTTGGGCGTGCGCTTGAAGGTCGATTTTCGGCCGCGCAGCGTCTGCAGGATTTTCGCGCCATTGGCGAAGGCGAGATAAATGAACAGCGGCGGGAGCGAGCCGACCGTCTTGGCGAAATCCACGACCGTGCCGCGCTTCAAGGCGAGATAGGGGGGCAGGGTGATGCCGAGCGCCACCATCGCCGTCATGGCCAGGATCAGCTCCAGCAGCCCGGCATAGGGCGCGAGCGAGCCATGCAGCAGCGCGCCGAGCGCGAAGGCGATCAGGCCAATCGCCGCCGCCGGGAAGAAGACTTGATGGGCGACCAGCGAGATCGCAAGCACGCGCTTCGCAAGCGGCCAGGGCGCTTCCCAGATCGGCAGGATGGTCTTCTGCGCGACTTGCACGAAGCCATTGGACCAGCGCCGCTGCTGGCGGCGGAAATCGCGGATGCCGTCCGGCACCTGGCCCGGGATTGGCGGCTCGGAGACGAAGAGCCCATGCCAGCCGCGCAGCTCTGCGCGAACCGTAAGGTCGAGGTCTTCGCAAAGCGAATAATCCGACCAGCCGCCGGCGTCCTCGACCGTGGCGCGGCGCCAGATGCCGCCCGTGCCGTTGAACTGGAAGAGCCAGCCGGCCAAGGCGCGCGAGCGCTGCTCGACCATGTAATGGCCGTCCTGCACGAGCCCCTGAGCGCGGGTGAGCCAATTCGTTTCGAAGTTCTGGAATTCGCAGCGCGACTGCACGAAGCCGGCGCGATCGTCCGTCAGAAACAATGGCACCGTGCGCTTGAGCCAGTTTGCCGGCGGCCTAAAATCGGCGTCGAGCATGGCGATGAAGGGCTCGTTCGTCAGCGTGAGGCCATAGGCGCAGGCGCCGGCCTTGAAGCCCGAGCGATCCGTGCGGCGCACATGATCGATGATTGCGCCCTGAGCCCGCAACTCCTGCGCCACGCGTTCGGCGCGCTCGGTCGTTTCATCGGTCGAATCGTCGAGAAGCTGAATGCGGAGCTTGTCCTTCGGCCAATCCAGTTGAGCGACGCAGCGCAGCGATTGCTCGGTGACCAGCGGCTCGTTGAAGACCGGGATCTGCAACAGCACATGCGGCAGATCGGCGCCCGGCGTCGCCGGCGCGTCCGGATCGCGCGCGCCGCGCAGCCAGTCGTAGAGGAAACGTCCGATGACGACGAGATAGCCGAGCCCGATGGCGACCAGGATGGCGGCGCAGAGATAGGCGACGGCGTCGACGAGGAAGGTGACGAGTCCGATAAGCAAAGGGTTATCCTTCTTCAGGCGCGGGCCGCGCCGCCGCACGCGCGTGGACCTTGCCGTTGGCCCAGACCACCTGATTGGTCATCCAGGCGTTCACCCAGACTGCGAGCATGACCGCCTCGCGGACAATGAAAACCGCAGGCGCCGTCCAGGATAATTGCCATCCTTTCGCCAAGGAAAGCAATGTTTCCAGCGTGAACCAGAGGGCCGCGGTAACGGCGACGCCCCAGAGCGGCGCCACGCCGAGAAGCGGGGCCGCAAGCCATCCTGCTACAAGTGACGGAAAAGCTTGGGTGTTCATCTCGAGCAGGAAGGAGATCAGCTCGTCGTTGCGGCGCGTGACGCTCCAGCGCAATTGCCGTTGATAAACATCGTAAAAGCAACGCGCGCCGAGTTCCTGTCGCACCGGGCGGTGAGAAAAAACAGGACGTTGGCCGATTCGCCGCATGGCCTTGGCCAGCGCATTGTCTTCGCCCACCGTATGCGAGATGGCGTCGAAGCCGCCGGCCCGGAGGAAGTCCGAGCGGCGGAAGAGCATGATCTTTCCTATTCCGTGTCCTTGCCCCAGGCATGAAGCGAGGAACAGGATTCGGGCATGCGGGCCGTTGATGATCGCCGCTTCGACATGGGCGGGAAAGTTTTCGAGCCGCGCGCAATAGGGAATGGCGCAGACCAGCCCGACGTCGTCTCCAAGCTGGCGGACATGTTCGGCGAGGGCGTCCGGCTCCAGAAGGACATTGGCGTCCTTCATGAAGATCACGTCGTTTTCCGCCTGCATGAAGGGCGCGTAGAGATTGTCGACCTTGGGGCTCGCCGCAAAACGCGCCGTCGAGGCGAGCAGGCGCGTGGGCGTCTCAGTGTGGCGGCCGAATATCTCGCGGATTTTTCGCACGGCCGGCGAGTCGGTCTCGACCGCCGAGGCGGTGACGTCGAACTGCGGATAATTCTGCGCGAAGGCGGATTCCTGCGTGCGCTCGAAGCCGTCTTCCAGAAGCTTCAACGGCAGGACGATCGAGACCGGCGGCTGGTCGCGCCGGCGCGCGCGGCGGCCCACGATGTATGGCTGCAGGATCGTTGCGACGACCGAAGTGACCAGGATTGTAGTGGCGCCCACCCAATAGACGGCGGCGATCCAGCTCAGAGAAACGCCAAGATTCACATGCCCTCGCCGCGCTCTGGGGATTCGGGCACGATGACGTGGAAACGCCGCATCACGCCGTCGACGAGCGAGGGCGGCAGAAAGGAGAAGAAGCGCAAGGCGTAATACATGTATGGCGGGAAGGCGATCACGGGCCGGCGCCGCTCCAGGCCGCGCTTGATGATCTCGGCCGCGCGCGCGTCGGAGATGGCGCTGGGCTGCCAGGATTTGGTGCGGGCCGACATGGGCGTCTTCACGAAGCCCGGCACGATGAGACTCACCTTGACGCCATGGGGCGCGAGCTGGCCGCGCAGGCAATCGGCCCACATATGGACGCTGGCCTTTGCGGCGCAATAGGCGGGCGAATAGGGCAGGCTCCGCACGCCGGCCATGGAGCCGACGATGGCGATCTGGCCCTTCTTGCGGCTGGCCATGGACGGAATGGCGGGCTCCACCGTGTTGAAGACGCCCGCGACATTGATCGCCAAAGTGGCGCGCACGGCTTCAGGCGTCTCGAGAATCTGTCCGGGGGAGAGACCCGTCGCGATGCCGGCGTTGGCGACGAGAATGTCAATTGGCCGCGTGGCGTGGGCGGTTTCGACAATGCGCGCCATGGCCTCGCGGTCGCGCACGTCCGCAACGCGGGTCTCGACCTCCGAGGCGCCCGCAGCGCGACAGGCTTCCGCCGTCGCTGCTAAGCGCGCTTCGTCGCGGCCGAGCAAATAGAGGCTCGCGCCGTCCTTGGCATAGGCGATGGCGAGCGCCCGGCCGATGCCGGAGGACGCGCCGGTGATGAGGAGGCGCGGGGTCATAAGCCGGTTCCTATCTCACGCGTCATCGCGAGGAGGCGAAGCCGACGAAGCAATCCAAAGCAGCAGGCGCGGCTCTGGATTGCTTCACTCCGCTCGCAATGACGAGAATGTGAGCACGTCATCTGGGCGAGGTCCTGTCGACAGGGCGCAGCGTCGCCTCGCCGATGATGCCCGGCGCGCGCGCGGCGCCATGCGCGAAGAGGCGGACGAAAATCTCACTTTCTGACGCGCGCAGCACGCGGCCAGAGAGCTTCACCACTTCACCGCGCAGGACGGGCTGGATGAATTTCGCCGAAAGCCCGACGAGCATGAGATCGTCGCGCCAATTGGCGAGCATGGGCTCGAAGGCCGCGAGCAGCTTCATGCCATGCACGGGCGGCGCGGCGAGGCCGATCTTGGCGGCGATGGCGTCGTCCAGATGAAGGGGATTGTCATCCCCGGAAATCTGCGCATAGCGCGACAGCGCCTCGGCGTCGAAAGGGCCGATGACCACTTCCGGCAGTTTGTCGCCGACATTGACGGCCTGGCTCATGACGCCGCTCCCAGTCCCGCGCGCGGCACAAGGCGCAGCATGGTCTCGCTTTTTCCAACCTTTGCGCCGTCGAGCGCAAAGATTGTCGCGTCAATGATCAGGCGCGACGGCGTTTCTTCGCGCCGCAGCGACACGCTCACATCATAGTGCGCGCCGGGAGCGAGCGGGCTCTCATAGGCGAAGCTCTGCGACTCGTGAACCGGCACGACGTCGAGCGCCGCGCACATCTCGCGCACCGGCGCGAACAGCATCGGCTCCATCAGCCAGACCGCCGGAAAGGACAGCGGCACGCTCTTGCCGTCGCCGCCGGTCTCGCGCGCATAGGCCTCGGCGCGCTCGGGATCGACGCGCAGACGGAACGGCCCGAGGATCGCCGGCGCATCAGGCTGCATGGCGCACGATCAGCACGGCGTTGATCCCACCGAAGGCGAATGAGTTGGACATCGCCGCGTCGATCTTGTGCGGGCGCGCGACATTTGGCACGGCGTCGATGGGGCAGCGCGCGTCGAATTCAAGGAAGTTGATCGTCGGCGGCGCGATCTGCTCGCGCAGCGCTTCGATCGTGATCGCCAGCTCGAGCCCGCCGCTCGCGCCGAGCGCATGGCCATGAATGGGCTTGGTGGAGGATACCGGAACCTCACGCCCATAATCGCCGAAGACGCGCAGGATCGCTTCCGACTCGGTGATGTCATTGGCGTGCGTCGCCGTGCCATGGGCGTTGACGTAATGAATGTCGCGCGGCGTGAGCCCCGCGTCTTCCAGCGCCTGGGCGATGCAGTTGGCGGCGCCGTCGAGATCGGGGCGCACAGGGTCCTTGGCGTCGCTCGTCGTGCCATAGCCTGCGAGCTCGCACAGCGGCTCGTGTCCGCGCGCGCGCGCCGACTCGGCCGTCTCCAGAACAAAGACCGCCGCGCCTTCGCCGAGCGACATGCCGTTGCGGCCCATGGAGAAGGGGCGGCAGAAATTCGGGGTCATCACCCGCAGACCTTCCCAGGCGCGGATAGTTGCGTTGATGACGCAGGCTTCGGCGCCGCCGACAATGGCCTTATCCACCATGCCGGAGCGGATCATCTGCAGGCCGAGACCGACGGACTGGCTCGCGGAAGAACAGGCGCTGCCGACCGCAAAGGTCGGCCCCAGCGCCGAGAAGCGGGCGCTGAGCGTCGTCGGCATGGCGCTCGGGATGAGCTTCGGCACGCTCAATGTCTCGGGCCGCGTGTGCTCGACGTAATATTTGTAGATGCCGTCCTCGATCGTGGTCATGCCGCCGATGCCGGAGCCCATGATCACGGCGGTGCGCGGCCCGGCGATGTCCTTGCGGCCGAAGCCGGCCTGCGCCATCGCTTCATCGGCCGCGACGACCGCGAATTGCGTGAAGGGGTCGCAGAAGGGGAGGACATTCGCCTCGATATAGGCGGCCGGGTCGAAATCCGGCACTTGCCCGGCGATCTTGATGCGCCCGTCATAGGGACGCTCGGTCTTGAGCTCGCGAATCTGGGCGACGCCGTCGCGCGCGGCCTCCCAGAGCTTGCGCGCGCCGACGCCCGAGGCGCAAACCGCGCCCATGCCGGAGACGACGACGCGGCGTCCTGCGTCTCCCCTTCGCGAAGCCGCCATTTACTGGGTCTCGCGCTCTTTCTGGATGTGCTCGGCGATCGCGCCGATGAGGGCCTCGACCGTCTTGGCTTCCTGCAGCGAGCCGTCCATGGGGATATAGACGTTGAACTTTTCTTCGAGCGCCGTGAGGATCATCACGATGTCGACCGATTTGAGGTCGAGGCTCTCGATGGTCGCGTCGGGCGTCACCTTGGTGCGGTCGACCATGCCCTCCGAAGCGATCACCTCGATGATTTCTTCCTTCAGCTTGGCAATGTCCTGAGGAGTGTCAGCCACGAAATCCCTCCGTTAAGGGGCTGTCGATCCGCGAGCATGCGGCCCTGGCGCGACGCATCGCCGCGCCCGCTGCGGCGAGAGCGGATCAAGGCCGCGCGCCGGTCGTTCGCCGCTTGATTTTCAAGCAGCGCGACCCTTGGTTAAGGGTTTTGGACGCGAAAATAAAGCCCGGCCCAACCTGGCCGCGCAGAGGCCCGCTTCCCCAAGACCGCGCTTCATGGCAAAAGGCCCCGCAAAACATGAGGGGTCATGACCAAAATGAGCGCCAATGAGACAGCCATCGCCGGGGTTTTTCCACAGCCGAACGAGGAGCAGTGGCGCAAACTCGTCGATAAGGCGCTGAAAGGCGGCTCCTTCGATTCCCTTGTTTCCAAGACTTACGACGGCGTCGCCATCGCGCCGCTCTATGCCCGTGCGACGACCGAGAGCCCGCGCGCGCTGCGCAAGACGCCCGGCCGCTGGTCGATTTTGGCCCGCGTCGATCTCGCCGACTCCGACGCGGCGAATAAATTGGCCCTCGAAGATCTCGAAGGCGGCGCCGACGGCCTGCATATCGTTTTCGCGGGCGCGCAGGGCGCTTATGGCGCGGGGCTGACGGACGACAGCGACGAGACGATCGCGCATCTCCTCGCCAATATCCGACTCGACTATGGCGTTCCCGTCCTTATCGAGGCCTCGCCCCGCGCGCCGAACGCCGCCAGCGCGATCATGCGTTATGTCGACAGCCATCATATCGAGCCGTCGATCACCCGTATCTCCTTCGGCCTCGATCCCTTGGGGCTCCAGGCGCTGCACGGCTTTGCGCCGGCTCCCTGGAGCGACGGCGCCAAGACTTTCGCCGAGGCCGCCAAGACCATCGCAAAGGCCGGCTTCGCCAATGGCGCCGTCGTCGCCGACGCCCGCGTGATCCATGCGGCGGGCGGTTCGGAGACCCAGGAGCTCGCCTTCGCGCTCTCGGCTGGCGTCAGCTATCTCCGCGCGCTCACCGACAATGGCCTCGACATCGAGACCGCCCGTTCGCTGATCGCCCTGCGCTTCGCCGCTGACGCCGACGAATTCCTGGGCGTCGCGAAATTCCGCGCCGCGCGCCGTCTCTGGGCGCGGGTCGAGGAAGCTTGCGGTCTCGCGCCCAAGCCCGTCCTGATTTTCGCGGAGACCGCCTGGCGCATGATGTCGCGCCGCGATCCGTGGAACAATATTCTGCGCGGCACGCTCGCGACCTTCTCGGCCGCTATCGGCGGCGCCGACACGATCACTGTCCTGCCTTTCACCCAGGCTTTCGGCGCGGCGGACGGCTTCGCGCGGCGCCTCGCCCGCGACACGCAGCTCGTGTTGCAGGACGAATCCCATATCGACGTCGTCGACGATCCGACGAGCGGCGCCGGCGGCTTCGAGGCGCTGACGCAGGAGATCTGCGAACGCGCGTGGACGGCCTTCCAGGAGATCGAGGCCGAGGGCGGCCTCGCCGCTGCGCTGGAAAAGGGCGGCTTCCAGGGCCGCGTCGCCGCGACGGCCGGCGAGCGCGCCAAGAAAGTCGCGCGTTCGCGCGAGAAGGTGATCGGCGCCAATGAATTCCCCGATATTCACGAGAAGGCGCTCGACGTCGCCGCGCCTTACGACGCCTCACGACTCGGCGCCGATGCGCCCGCGGGGGCGCTGAAGAGCGCGCCGCTCGCCCCGCGCCGCCTTGCCGAGCCCTTCGAGCGGCTGCGCGATAATTCTGACGCATTTGCTCAAAAAACAGGCGATCGCCCGAAGGTCTTCCTGGCCAATCTCGGCTCGGTGGCGGCCTTCACGGCGCGTGCGAATTACGCCAAGAATTTCTTCGAAGCTGGCGGCATTGAAGCGGTTTTCGGCCCCGAGACGGAGTCGGCGGCCGGCATGGTCGACGCCTTCCGCGCGTCTGGCGCAAAACTCGCTTGCCTGTGCTCGTCCGACAAGATTTACGCAGACGCCGCCGAGCCGGCCGCCGCCGCCCTGAAGGCGGCGGGCGCCAAGCTCTATTCCGCCGGCCGCCCCGGCGAGATCGAGCAAAAGCTTCGCAACGCGGGCGTCACAGAGTTCATCTATGTCGGCTGCGACATGTACGATGTTCTGCAGCGGGCGCTCGAGGAGGCTAAATGAGGTTTTGGGCTGTTGCGGTGGCGGCGTCGCTCGTGGCGAGCGGCGCGGTGGCGAAGTCCCATAAGCACCGCAAGGAGGGGGAGTTGAAAGTCGCGGCGGCGGCGAGCCCCCGCGATCCCAACGGTCCCTGGATCATCGAGGCGACGACGAGCGTCGGCGACTGCCCGGCGCTGATCCCGACGGGCCTCACAGTTGCGGACAACAAGATTGCGAGCGCGTCCGGCGCCAGCCTCTCGGCCTGGGGCTATGTCGACGAAGACGGCAACATAGTCGCGCGCTTCACCGGGCAGGGCGAGCATGTCGTCCGCTTTCACGGACTGGTGAGGGGCGGCAAGGCCACGGGCGCCTGGTCGTCGTCAACCGATATGTGCGGCGGCGCCTGGCGCGGCGAGCAGCAGTAGTTCCTGGCTCCAGCTTTTGAAGCCGCGCGCTTTCTCATAGCTCGCATGAGTCCATGCGAGCGTAAAGCGCGCGAGCCCGCTCTTGATCGCGCCGCGCCGCTCGGCCATAAATTGGGCCGCGCGGGACGCCGTTCGGGTTCCGCACTATCGAGGCGCCAGAAGGGCTTCCGCATATGTCGCGTCCCCCGCTCAACTCGCCGTTTCTGCTCGGCTTTGACGAAATCGAGCGGGCGCTCGATCGTGTCGCCCGGAGCGGCACGGACGGCTATCCTCCCTATAATATCGAGCGCATTCCGCGCAGCGAAAACGAGCCTGAGCGGCTGCGCATCACCTTGGCCGTGGCGGGCTTCACCCGTGACCAGCTCGATGTGTCGCTCGAGGAAAACCAGCTCGTGATCCGCGGCCGTCAGGTCGACGACCGCGAACGCCACTTCCTGCATCGCGGCATCGCCGCCCGGCAATTCCAGCGCGCCTTTCTGCTCGCCGACGGCATGCAGGTGCTCGGCGCCGATCTGGTGAACGGGCTTCTGTCCGTCGATCTGGTGCGGCCGGAGCCTGCGCGGGTGATTAAGAAGATCGATATTACCGCGCGGGATTGAGGTCGCGTGCCCGCTCCTCCGCAGCAGTTTCGAGCCTGGGCGTGATCCCATCCCTCCCCTTTGCGGCTATCGGATTCACACATCGTAGAAGGTCAGCGCGGCTCCGAACTTTATTCGTCGAAAGTCGTCGAGGCCCTGGCGCATTACTTTGGGGCCGGGCTTTCCGTAATAGGCGGTCCAGCCGCCGAGCCTGGCGACGACCCAGGCGGCGAAGGCGAGGCTGCCTTTGCGGTGGGGGTTCTTCTGGCGGGCCGTCGCGCCCTCGAGCTTCGCCGAGACGGCCTCGAGCAGCGCTTCGTCCTCGGGCTCGAAAGCGTCCGTCAGCAACTGGTCGGTCGCGCCGTCGCGCGCCTTGACCAGTTGCATGACCGTCACAGCGGCGACCGCCGTCGCCGCCACCAGCTTGATCATCACTTTCGGATCGCAGATGTCGGCCTGCTCGATCTCGAAGCCCGCCGTCTTCAGCGTGCGGAAGAATTCCTCGATGGTCCAGCGCATTCGATAGAGGTCGATCACCCGGCGCGCCTCGGCCAGGCTCGTCGCCGCATGGGTCGTGAGAAGCCGCCAATGAATGGGCGCGACGCCCTCGGCGGCCCCGACCTCGCGCACGTCGACCAAAGTCACGCCGACCGCGTCCGGCAAGTCGCGCGCGCCGTGGCGCGGCTTGCGCAAAGTGACCGGCGAGACGCGGACCGCGAGCGCCGCCTTGCGCGCCTTGCGTCCCGGAGCCGCCGGGATCTCGGCGACGAAGCGGCCCGCCTCGGCCAATCCGTCGGCGAAGGGGAACAAAAGCTCGATCGCATCCTCGCCGTCTGCGGCGATCGTCCGGTTCTGGCAGGCGCGCACAATCAGCTCCACGCCGCCCGGACGCTGCGCGAGATGCGCGTAGATGTCGCTCTCCCGATCCGAGACGACAGTGATCCGCTTCGCCGCCGCGAAATCCTCGCGCGCATGCGTCGCCACATCGAGCCAGCGCTGCGATTCCTTGTCCGCGAGCGCGCGCGAGCGCCGCGCCGCGACCTTGGCCCCCGTGTCGCGGTTCCAGACCTCGGCATGAGCGAGGCCGAGCAGCGCGCCCGTGCCGGCGTCGAGCGCCAGGGCCGCGTGCAGCAAAAGGCCGCGCGTCCCGCCGCCCTTGCCGACCGGCCCATAGCCGTTCGCCTGCGCGCGCTTGCCGCCGAGCGCCAGCTCGCTGGTGTCCTGCGCCACCACTATGTCGCGACCCGCCGCCCGCGCCGCTGTGAGCCCGGCGGCGTGCCGCGCCATCTCCTCGGCGGTCACCGCAGGATTGCGCAGGAAGCGCGCGAGCCGCACCTCCTGCGCCCGCCGCCCGCCGGCGATCCGACGGATGCGCGCGCACGGCCGCGCGACGAGGCCCCGATGCAACGAGACCCCCCTTTTTCCAGGCGGCGGTCGCCGAACCGCCCCAGTCCATACGAAATCGCCATGCCCCACCCCGCGAATCAAAACGCGACCCACGGAATCAAACAGACCCGACCGAGGCAATCACGATGTGTGCATTCGATAGCCCTTTGCGGGGAGGGTGGCCCCGCGTAGCGGGGTCGGGTGGGGTAAAGCCCCACCAGAGTCGTTGCGGCGGGAGCCCCACCCGGCGGCCTTTGGCCGCCGACCTCCCCGTAAAGGGGAGGTATTGGGGCTAACGACGCAAGATCGTCACCCGATCACCCAAGAAACCCTCGATCACTCCGCCGGCGCAGGCGCGGGCGGCTGCGCGCCCATCGTGGTCAGCTTCGTCGCCGCCATGATCGCCACGATCGTCAGCACATAGACGACCACCTGCATCTGCGACGGCTGGTCGGCATAGCCGATGAGCGTATGCAGCACGCGGCCAAGGATGCTTTTGTCGGAGAGAATCCAGGAGGTGTCCCACACCGTATCTGTAAGCGCCGTGATCGTCCCCGACTGCTGCAGAAAGGCCACCGCCTGAGCGGCGAGACCGGCGGCGAGCAGCGTGATCATCGCGGTCGTTACGGCGAAGAGCTTTTTGGGCGGAATGGAGACGAGGCCAAAGAAGGTCGCAAAGCTGGTCAGGGCGCCGAGCGCCAGACCGCCGAGGCCGCCGATCAACACGCTCGTCCCCGACTCGCCCGAGGCGAGCACGCCGTAGAGGAACAGCGCAACCTCCGAGCCCTCGCGCAGCACGGCGAGGCCGACGACGGTCGCGAGCGCGAAAAGCGTGCGGTCGCCCCGCGCCACCGCCTTGCCGACGGCGGAAAGCTCCTGCGCGAGCTCCCTGCCGTGCTTGGCCATCCAGATGTTATGCCAGGCGAGCATCGCCACCGCGAGGATCAGCACGCTGGCGTTGAACAATTCCTGACCGCTGCCTTCAAAAGCGCGCGACAGTTGTTCGGCGAAGACGGCGACAATCAGCGCGCCCAACACGCCCGCGCCGGCTCCGCCCGCAATGAACCGCCGCGAGCCCTCGACGCCTTGCGTCACCGCCGCGACGATGCCGATGATGAGACCCGCCTCGATGGCCTCGCGAAAGACGATGATGAGCGCGCCCAGCATTATTCGACAACCACCTCGCCCTTGGCGCTGTCCTCGTGGAATTCGCCGAAGAATTTGTAGCGGCCGGCTTTCAGCGCCCGGATCTGGAAGGTCGCCTCGCTATTGGCCGGAACGACCTTCTCGATGCGCAGCGGCTTCGACTCGAATTCCTCCGGCGTGCCGTCGAGATTCTTGACGACGAGGGTCGCTGGCTTGTCGGCAGGGATTTTCAGCTCGGCAGGATCGAACTTATGGTCCTTGATCGTGAGCGTATAGGTCTCGGCCGAAGCCGCGCCCGCAAAACCGGTGATCAAAATCAAAAACGCCGTCGCTATCCTGTTCATGTTTGTCGCTTCCTGGCCGAATACTTACCACAAGCAACGTAGGGACCAGCAGCGCGGCCGTCAAAGGGGATAGTCTGGATTTTTTCCAGACTACTGAATTGACGTTTTTCTTACCCGCTACTGTCGCTTTTCTCACAGCTCTTGCTGCGGATGAAGAGGCGTAACACGAACGAATAATTTTTTCAATTACTTAGCCGCCAGGATAGCCATGGCGGGCCTTCGAGGCGCGCACAAGCGAGATCGCCTTGGTGTCTTGTCCTGACGAACAGGCGGCGGCGGCTTCGGAGATTTCGCCCTGGATCTGGCCGTAGACGCTCTGGTTGACGTGACCCATGGAAAGGTCGTTCTCGATCACCGCCTTATAGCGGGACACAGCGCCCGAGCAGCCCGAGCCTTCCGGCATCTGAAAGCTCAAGGGCGCGGCGCTCTGCTGTGGCGGCTCAACTGCTGGCTGGCTCTGGCGCGGCGCGTTGCAACTGGCCAAGGCCGTCGCCGTCAGGCTGGCTGCAAGGAAGGCCGAAAGGCGCATGTCTCTCCTCCGAATCGGATAAGTCTCGCGCGCCCAGTCTTTAAAGCCTTGTCACTCCGCCGCAAGCACCTGCGGGGGCGGGAAGGCGATCTCGATCAGCGTGCCTTCGTTCTTGCGGCTCTTGATGGTGAAGGAGGCGTTGTTCGCTTCGATCAGGGCCTTGGTCAGCGGCAGGCCGAGTCCCGTGCCCGGCCGCTTATGGGCGGTCAAGACCTGCTTGAACGGCTCGAGCGCCATCTGCACTTCGTCGTCTGACATGCCGATGCCGGTGTCTTTCACGCGGATCAGGACATAGCCCGAGTCGGTGAGCGCGGACGAGACGATCACCTGGCCGCCCGCTTCATTGAACTTCATCGCATTGGAGAGAAGGTTCAACAGAATTTGCTTGAGCGAGCGCCTGTCGGCGCGGATCGGCGGCAGTCGCGAGGCAAGCGACAGACGCATGACGACGCGCGCCTGATTGGCCTGCGTCTGCATGATCGAGGCGCATTCGGAGATGACGGCGTTGGCGTCCACCCGGTCGAAATCGAGCTCCATCTTGCCGGCCTCGATCTTCGAGAGGTCGAGGAGGTCGTTGACCAGCGAGAGCACATGCGCGCCCGAGGCGTGGACGTCTTTGAGATATTCCTTGTAGCGCACCGAGCCGATCGGGCCGAAGCGCTCTTCCATCATCACTTCGGCGAAGCCGAGGATGGCGTTGAGCGGCGTGCGAATCTCGTGGCTGACGCGCGCGAGGAAATCGGATTTGGCCGCGCTCGCCTGTTCGGCGGCGTCGCGGGCGGCTTCCAGCTCGACGTTGCGGGCCTGTGCGCCGGGCTCCCGCAGGGTGAGGCACAGCTTGCGCGCCGGACCCAGACGGCGGCAGGACGCCTCGAAGCTTTTGCCGCCGACGCGCGCCGTCAGACGCAGCGTCTCGCAGGTCTCGCCTGCGCGGATCAGCCTCGCGGCGAGCGCGCGCGTCTCTTCCAGCGCGAACAGCGAGGCCAGCGGCAGGTCTTGCAAGGCGCGGTTTTCGGCGTCGAAGAGCTTTGCGAAAGCGCCCGTGGCGTTCTCGATGCGCGCGTCGTCAGCCAAGATGGCGACGGCGACGCCGCTCGCGTCGAGAATGGCGCGCAACAGGCTGTTGTCCGTCTGCAGGCGGGCAAGTTTTTCCTCGCGCTCGCGGACCAGCGCCAGGGCGCTTTCCTCGGGGCCGGGCAGGCGGTTGCGATTGCGGCGCAGGGTGACGAGCGTCGCCGGCGCGCCGTCCCACGCGACGGATTGGAGGTGCACGTCGACGTCGAGGGCCTCTCCCTCGCTCGACTGCACGGCGGCGGCGCGCGCCCCGGGATCGGCCGGAGGGCGGCCGAAAAACATGCGCGCGAGCCCGCCGTCGGCCTCAAACGCCGCAGCGTCCTTGTAACCGAGATAATCGAGCAGTGTGCGGTTGGCGAACAGCGTCTGCGCGCCCCGCGCAATCAAAACGCCGACAGGCAGGCAATCGAGGACATCCGCCGACGGCGCGGGAGCCAGTTGAGCTGGAGCCGCTTTGGATGGGCTTTGTTCGAGCCGCTGAAGCTCCGCCGCAATGGCGTCGAGGCCCGCGTCGGCAGGCGGCGCGTCCGTAGCTGCCGTTTCATCGGCGGGCGCATCTTCCGCAGCATTCATCACGGGAAGCTCGCCGGCCCGCAGGGCGCGGGCGATCTCCTCGAAATTCAAGCGCTCGGACGACGTCAGAGCGCTTTTTTCCGGCGCAGGCGCGCCCCGACGCTCCGCCTCTTGCCGTTGAGCAGCAGCGGGGCGCAAAGGCACGACATTGGCGCCGGCATAGGCCTCCTGCGCAGCCGGCGGCGAAGGCTCGGGGGCCGGGCCCGGGTCTCTCTGCGGCGGTTGCTCGCCGACGAAGGCCCGGGCAAGATGCAGGACGCCATAGCCTTGAAAGCCGGCGAAATGGCGATCCGCGTCCAGCGCCGGCAGCGCGCCAAGCGTCGTCGGCGCGAGGGCCGAGGCGTCGTCGAGAGGCCAGTTTACCTCTACGCCGCCCCAGCTTTTCGGGGCGGCCATTGCGGCGGCGAGCGCAGGACCAAGCGAGAAAGCCGTCGCGACCTCCTCGACCGTGCGGCCCAATATGTCGGCGCTCGCGACGCCGACGACATCCGCGAGCGTCTGCGTCACGTCGGTGAACCGGCCGACAGCGTCCGTCTTCCAGAGGAAGCGCGCGCGCTGGCCGTGACGCGCGACGAGGTCTTCCCGCAGCGCGGCTTCGCTTGGAACAAGGGAAGGCGGCGGGGCGACAGAGGCCGGAATTTCCGCGGGCGTAGCTTCCGCGGGGGCGCCCGTTTCGGAATCTTCGCGAGTCCGTCTCCCTGCAGCCGGGCGCACGCCGAGCGCCGCAATGACGAAACAGGGGCGCGCGTCGCCATCCGCAAGCTTGCGGCAGAGGATGGTGATGGTTTGAGGCGCGTCGGCAAGGTCGAAATGCAGGCGCTCGAGCCGCAGCGCGGCGCCGTGGCGGACAGATTCGACCAGCTCCGCAAGCCGTCTCGCGCCGGGCGCGTCGCTGAAAAAGAGCCGCTTGGCCACAGCCTCGGCGTCTGAGCCGAACACGGCGCGCGCAGAGTCATTGAGATGAACGATTCTGAGAGGATCGCCGCAGGCCGCGACAATCGGCGCGCCGGAAGCGTCGAGCGCAGAAAATGCAGGATCGGCCGCGATGCGGCTGGCGGCGAAACTGCCCCCTTCGACCTCGACCTGCGAAACGCTCATGCACGAACCGCCCTTGCGACGGAGACGCCACATCGCCGCCGTAGCGCCTCCCCAGGGGTCGATCGATCCCTTCCAAGGGGGCGCCCAGGCTCGGGCGTTAACGCAAACTTAATCGTACGGCGCGCGCCGCGTCTATTGGGGTTCATCCGAATTTCAGCGTATTTTTGTGTAAAGCCCTGTGTAGAACGTGGATGATTGTGCGACGCAACAAAATGTTGCAACGCAGCAAAGTTTCGGGCATAGTTTCCTTACCAGTCTGCGTTACAGCCGATCGGCGGCGGCGCGCCGCCTGCGCGGCGACCCTGAAAAGATCGTCGCGCGGCTTCAACAGGAGATGTCCATGGCTGACCCGATCTACCAAGTTCCAAATGAAGTTCGTGATTTCGCCGAGAAAAGCGTCGAGCAGGCGCGTAAGGCCTTCGAAGGATTCGCCGGCGCGGCCCAAAAGGCGCTGAGCTCCACCACCGATCTGCCGATCGTGCCGCCGGGCGCCAAGGACGTCGGCGTCAAGGCGCTGTCTTTTGCGGAAGCTAACGTCAACGCCGCCTTCGACCTCGCGCAGAAGCTCGTGAAGGCGAAGGATCCGCAGGAGGTTTTCCAGCTCCAGGCGGAATATGTGAAATCGCAGCTCGCGACGATCCAGGAGCAGACGAAGGAACTGGGCGCGGCTATCCAACGGTCCACCACGCTCAAGTCCTGACCCATCGGTTCGAACACTCGAAGGAGCGGTATCATGGCGAAGCAAGGCAAAGCTGATCAGCACAACGGCTCCCCCAGCGCTGGGCAGGAACCCCCTGTCGAAGCGCCGGCGCCGGCGCCGCTCGACGCTCACGCCGATGAAGCCGCGGCCCCGGAGCCGTTGAACGAGGGCGCTGTCGACGTCGTCTACGCGCCCCTCGCCGTCATCGAGGAAGCGGTCGAACCGGCGCAAGAAAGCTTCTCGGCCTCCTTCGAGTTCGACACGGCCCTTTGGTCGAAAAGATCCTTGGAGCTCTGGTCGGAGAATGCGGCGGCTTTCGTTGGGTTGGCCGAAGGAATCGCAAAGGCGAAAAGCTTCGAGGAGGTCGTCGACCTTCAGTCGCGCTTCGCCAGCGAGCGCTTCGAGGCCTTCATCCGCCAGTCCAAGGAGCTGATGGAATTTGCGAGAAGCTTCGCGGTCCTATCGGCCGCGCCGCTTTGCGCCCCTTCGAAAAAGGCCGCTTAAGGCCGCGTTGCCGCGTCATTGCGAGGAGCGGAGCGACGAAGCAATCCAGCCGGCTCTGGATTGCTT
The DNA here is from genome assembly GCF_027925385.1 of Methylocystis iwaonis. Classification (NCBI taxonomy): domain Bacteria; kingdom Pseudomonadati; phylum Pseudomonadota; class Alphaproteobacteria; order Hyphomicrobiales; family Methylocystaceae; genus Methylocystis; species Methylocystis iwaonis. The sequence goes on along the minus strand of NZ_AP027142.1, from coordinate 3,548,069 downwards.
CGCTTCGCTCGCAATGACGGGCGTTTTTACAGGTCCGCCACGATGAGGGCGCGGAGCGCCGGCGTGACGTCCGGCATGGTTCCGGTCCAATCGCGGAAGGCCGGTCGCGCCTGATGCAGCAACATGCCGAGGCCGTCGACTGGCGTCGCGCCCATGCGTCGCGCGGCGGCGAGCAGCGGCGTCTCCAGCGGCGCGTAGACAATATCCGCGACGAGCGCGGTCGTGGGCAGAGCGTCGAGCGAGAGATCGAGCGGCTCCTGCCCGATCATGCCCTGGCTCGTGGCGTTGACGAGGAGCCCGGCGCCCGCAAGCGCCTCATGGCGCTCCTCCCAGGGATAGGCCGCAACCGGCGCGCCAAAGTCCGCGGCGATTTTCTCCGCGCGCGCGCGCGTGCGGTTGAAGAGGCGGATTTCCTTTGCGCCGGCGTCGATCAGCCCCGAAACAATCGCCCTCGCGGCCCCGCCCGCGCCGATGACGATGCAGGGCCCGCTCGCGGCCTGCCACTTCGGCGCCGCTTCATAAAGCGACGCGACGAAGCCGTAGCCGTCGTAATTCTTGCCGGTGAGCGCGCCGTCGGGCTCCACGACGACGCAATTGACCGCGCCGATGCGCGCCGCATTCTCTTCGATGCGGTCGAGGACGGTCAGCGCCGCTTCCTTATGCGGGATTGTGAGATTGCAGCCCGAAAATCCCAGCGCCGGCAGCGCGCGCAGCGCCGTCTCCAGTTTCGCGGGCTCTACTTTCAGGGGGACATAAGCGCCTTTGAGGCCGTATTGCGCGAACCAACAATTATGAATTTTGGGGCTACGCGAATGACCGATGGGCCAGCCCATGACGCCCGCGAGGATGAAGCTGTGATGGTTCGGCATTTCTTCTCCCGAGCGGCCGGAAACGGGAGCGATCGAATCCCCCGTCGAGGCCTATCAGTCAAGCGCGCTTTCCGATGATCCTGAATTATGCGAACCATTGGAATTCGAGCGGGCGCCCGGGCGCCGGCGGGGAAAGCTAGATGACTTTTATAAGGAACAGGCGGCTGGGCGCACTTTTGGAAGATGCGGAACCGGCTATCGCCGCGCATTGGGAGCGCTGCCGCGAGAGCGCGGTCGCCGGAGCGACACGAGAGGCGACCGATCGCATCGACTTGCGCATCCGCGCCTTTTTCCAGGCGCTGAAGGCGCTTCCCCAGGCGCCGGCGGAGGAAGAAATCGTAACGGCGCTCGCGAGCCTTTTCGACGACCTCGAACGGATCGACCAGGAAACCGGCGGCGGCCTGTTGGAGGAGGCCGAGCGCGATCTGCTCGAGCCTCTCTTTCTCAACGCGGCGGAAATCGCGGGATTGGACCCCAATAATTTCCCCCGCCGGGAGCCGGCGGGGCGCAAGCTTGATTTCAGCGTGGCGCGAGAGCGCTAGAGCGCATTCCGCAAAAGTTGATAGACTTTTGCGAAAAGAATGCGCTTCAGCTTTTTGACTCTGCGCGCTTTCTCATCGCTCGCATGAGTCCATGCGAGCCGAAAGCGCGCTAAAGAGCGCGTCGTCCTCGTTCACGCCCTTGTTGCCGGTCGTCAGCAGCTTCTCGCCGTAGAAGATGGAGTTGGCGCCGGCCACGAGGCAGAGGATTTGCGCCTCGCGAGTGAGGAAAGAGCGGCCCGCCGACAGACGCACGCGGGATTTGGGCATGACGATCCGCGTCGTCGCGATCATGCGCACGAGATCGAGTGGATCGACCTTGTCGCGCTCGGCGAGCGGCGTGCCCTCGACGGCGACGAGCGTATTGATCGGCACGCTTTCCGGATGCGGATCAAATCCGGCGAGAACCTGCAGCATGCCGGCGCGGTCGCGCACGCTCTCGCCCATGCCGATGATGCCGCCGCAGCACATTTCCAGCCCCGCGCCGCGCACCGCCTTCAGCGTATCGAGACGGTCCTCATAGGTGCGGGTGGTGATAATGTCGCCGTAGAATTCGGGTCCGGTGTCGAGATTGTGGTTGTAAGCCGTGAGCCCGGCCTCGACGAGGCGCTGCGCCTGGGTCGCGTCGATCATGCCGAGCGTGACGCAAGCCTCCATGCCGAGCTCCCGCACGCCGCGCACCATATCGACCACCGCGTCGAAGCGCTTGTCCTTGGGCGCCGAGCGCCAGGCGGCGCCCATGCAGAAGCGGTCGGCGCCGGCCTCCTTGGCCGACTTCGCAGCGGTAAGCACGTCGTCCGTCGAGAGCAGATCGACGCGGTCGAGCTTCACCTCGCGGTGATGCGCCGATTGCGGGCAATAGGAGCAATCTTCCGGGCAGCCGCCGGTCTTGATCGAGAGCAGCGCCGACTTCTGAATGTCGTTGACGTCGTGGTAGCGACGATGGACCGCGTTGGCCTGGGCGATCAGATCGAGCAGCGGCAGATTATGGATCGCGACGATCTCGTCGACGGTCCAGTCGTGGCGGATGTTGAAATCAGCAGGCCCCACGGCGTTCACTTAGCGGCTCCCTTGCGGTTCTGCGAGCGGGCGGCGAGCTTGCGCTCGGGCGCAGCGGACTCCGGCTCCTTGGCGAATTTGGCCTTGAGGGTCATGAAGGCCACATAGAGCGCCGCAACGACGTCGAAGCCGGCATTGGCCACGACGAAAGGCGCCGGCGCGAAAGCCGAGCCCGAGCCGAAATAATGCTCATAGAGCGTCCAGGCCGCGTGCAGCGCTAGGCCGGCGGTCACGAACCACGGCGAGCCAATGATCGACAGGCCGGCGAGCGTGCCGAAGACGGCGACGGCGCTCATCTCGAAGCCAGTCCATGTGCCGGAATTCTCGGCGCGAATCGCAAAGCCGACGTAAAAGAAAGAGATGGCGATGAGCGCATAGGCGGCGAGCAGGGCCGGCCGCGTCTTCGACCAGCGGGCGAGAACGGCGAGGCCGATGGCGAAGAAAACTCCGAGCCCCGCGAAGAGGGCGATTTCCACAGTGTCGAGCATGGCATGACCGTTGGGCCCGGCAGACGGCGGGCGATTGACGATATTCTGGCCGCCCGTGGTCTATAAGGGTGGCTGGCGGCTGGAACAAGGGCTGGCGCGCTTTCATCGGCTTGCTTTGCCGGCGTCGTTCTCGAGCTGCGCGCTGCTTCCTTTCGAGACCATTTCGGTTTGATCGGGCGCGTGTCATTCCCGGCGGGCTGAAAGTCCGCATAAGAGCGCTCGTTTTGCTCAGACCCCGTCATTGCGAGCGAAGCGAAGCAATCCAGGGCAGCGATGCGGCCCTGGATTGCTTCGTCGGCTCCGCCTCCTCGCAATGACGGCGGTGATTTCTCGTTATTTGCCCTTCGCGTCCCACATCGGCTTCTCGGGCGCGCGGAAATCCAGCTCCCACGTAAACTGGTCGATGAGATTATAGCCGAGAATAAAGGACGTCTCGCGGCCCAGCGCCTCGCGCAATGGGCCGAAATCATAGACGAGCGCGTAAAGATCGCGCGCCACCCGCCCGTCGCCGAGGTCGAGCGTCTTGATCTTGTAGAGGCGGGATGAAAACTTTTTGCCGCCCACTTCGCTTGCTTTGGCTTTTTCCTTTACGGGCGTGAAAAGCTTGCGGTTCTTTTTCATGAAGGTGAGATCGACGGCGCAGATTTCGGCGCCGGTGTCGAAAAGCCCGACGCTTGCAGTATTGCCTGCGCGCAGCTCTATGCCGACGAGGCGCTTCTCGGGGCCGATGGGACGGAAGGGCCTGGCGTGGCCGCTCGCAAGCGGCTCGCCGAAAAAGACCATCTCGCGGCGCTGGAAATCGAGCGAGAAGCGCGCCTTCCTGAAAAAATCGAGGCCAAGGAGATCGTCGCCGTCATTCGCGGCGCAGCGCGAGACCTCATACGCCCCTCGCGCGATGTCATTGCCTTGCTCCGCCTTCAACGCGACATTCTTCGCTTCGACATCCTCGCAAAGCGTCGTCTGCCCGGTGGCCCCGGCCGAAAGGCTTTGCGACAGTGCGGGCAAGTCCTTGTTCCAGGGCGCGAGCCGCAGGCGCGTCGTCGAGGCGCCGGTGTCGAGCCTTATGGTCCCCATGACATTGCCGAAGCGCATCGGGAGATAGATGCGCCCGCCGCCGTAATCGCTTTGCGTCAAGGTCATCGCAACGACCGAGCGGCTGGCCTGGGCGCAGGCGCCTTCCGCCCAAAGCGGCGCGGCGAAAAGGGCGAGGGCGAAGAGGGAAAAATATCTCATACGAGATCCGCTCGATTGGTGCGACGCCATTCCTGACGCTCGCGCCGTTTGGACACAGAGGAAATCACCGACGTCATTGCGAGCGAAGCGAAGCAATCCAGGGCCGCATCGCTGCCCTGGATTGCTTCGCTTCGCTCGCAATGACGGGCTCCGGGCAAAACCAGCGCTTTTGCGGCTCTGGTTTCCCGATCGGGCTTTGCCCGCCGGGGATGACACGCGCCCGATGCGAGCTGTTCAAATGCAAATGACATCATGCGCCGATATGGCCACTTTTAACGCGGCAAGATCAAGCGGCTTTGCGAGCGCCTTTTGGGGCGATCAGTTCGGGACCTTCACCCGCGCCGCGCGGCGACGGGCCTCGGCGGCGGCGCGGTCCAGCGCGGATCCCGCCGCCTGCATTTGGGCGGCGCGCTGCTTGCCGTCTTTCTCAGGCGTCGGCGTGAGCGGCGCGTAATCCATCTTCTCGGGACGCGATTGGCGCACGAAATCCGGCGCGGGCGGCGGCGGCTTGCGCAGGCCGAGCGACTCGAAGAGCGCGCCGACCGCCTGGCCGCCGGTCGCAATGGCTCCGTCCTGCGCCGCGGCAGGGCTGGCGACGGCAAGGGCGGCGGCGATAGCGAGGAAACGAGGCAGAGACATGCGCATATCGGACCCGAAAATTGCGGCGTCAGCAAGAAGGCTCAAATCCACCCCGAGAGCTCGCGCTTGGCCAGCGTCGCAACCAGCGCCATGCCTTCTTCGCTGTCGTTGAGGCAGGACAGCCGCGCGAATTTCTCACCGCCTTTTTGGAGGAAAAGATCGCGGATTTGCACGCCGAGCTCCTCGATGGTTTCGAGGCAATCGGCTGAAAAGCCCGGCGCGACGATCGCCAGGCGCTTGACGCCCGACGTCGCCAGCTCTTCGACGACTTCGCTCGTATAAGGCCCGATCCATTTCGCCGGCCCGAAGCGCGACTGGAAGGAGAGGCGCAGCTTCTCTTCCTCCATGCCAAGCCTAGCGCGCAGCAAACGCCACGTTTCCTCGCAATGGGCGCGGTAAGGGTCGCCGCGATCGATCTGCGCCTGCGGCAGGCCGTGGAAGGAGGCGATAATCACTTCCGGCTCGAAATCGAGCGCGGCGAGGTCGCGCGTGATGCGCGCCGCCAGCGCCTCGATATAGGCGGGGTCGTCGTAATAGGGCGCGCCGATGCGCAACGCCGGCTGGCGGCGCAGGCGCTTTACGGCGGCGAAGGCGGCGTCGGCGACCGAGGCGTTGGTCGAGGCGGCGTATTGCGGATAGAGCGGCAACAGAACGATGCGCGCGCAGCCTTTGGCCATCAGCGCGTCGATCTGCGCGTCGATCGACGGCGCGCCGTAGCGCAAGGCGTAATCCACGATGACGGGCGCCTTGCCGGAGAGCCCAAGCGCCGCAAGCTTTTCGGCCTGAAGCCGCGTGATGGTCTTCAGCGGGCCTTCGCCGATGTCGTGATTCCAGATCGTCTCATAGGCATGGGCGGATTTCTTCGGCCGCGTGTTGAGCACGATCCCGTACAGAATGGGCAGCCAAAGCAAGCGCGGCAGATCGACCACGCGGGGGTCGGAGAGAAATTGCGCAAGGTAGCGCCGCACAGAAGCGACGTCCGGCGCGTCCGGCGTGCCGAGATTGATGATGAGGAGGCCGACGGGCGTCTCCAAAGAGGTCATGTTTCGCCTGCTATTCGAGGGACGCCGTCGCCGGCGCGAGAGGGCCACCAAGGCCTAGATATAGAATTTTGCAGGGGCGGAAAATCCCGCGCCTTCGCCAGCACGCGCAGAGAGCGGCACGAGTTTCGCTGGGTGTCGGCGCCCTGGGTCGCATTCGCGACATTCTCGGCTCTCCCTGCGAAAGGGCGCCATGAGGTCCATCCACCGCGCCCGCGCCATGTGCGAATGGGGGGACTTTGCCGGCGCCGCGCCGAAAATGCGCGCGATGATGACGGCCCCCGGGGACGGCCTTGTCCCTCCCTTTCTTCTTCTCTCGGAGCCGGGCGTCACCGCGCGTGAGCAGCGCGCCTGTTCCGAACGCTGGACTGCGGAAAGACGGGTGGCGGCCGCTCTCGAGCGCGGCAGGCTCGGCTTGCGTTTCGACTTACGCCGCCGTGAAAAAATCACGGTCGGCTATCTGTCTTCCGATTTCCACGACCACGCTACCGCGCATCTCCTCATCGAGACACTCGAGGCCCACGACCGGGCGCGCTTCGATATTCGCGGCTACAGCTATGGCCGCGCCGATGATGGGAATATGCGGCGGCGTCTGACGGCGGCCTTCGACGGCTTCTGCGATATTTCGTCGGCAAGCGACACTGAGGCGGCAATGAGGATTCACGCCGACGGCGTCGATATGTTGGTCGATCTCAAGGGATTCACCAGCGGCGCGCGCACTGGCGTGACCATGCTCCGGCCCGCGCCCCTGCAAGTGAATTATCTTGGTTATCCCGGAACGATGGGCGCGGGCGTCTGTGATTACATCATCACCGACCATTTCGTTACGCCGCGCGGCGCGGCGCCGGATTATGCCGAAGCCTTCGCTTATATGCCGCAATGCTACCAGCCGCGCGGGCGCGCGCCGCTCGGGCTTGCGCCGACGCGGGCCGCCGCCGGCCTGCCTGAGCAGGGCTTTGTCTTCTGCTGCTTCAACCAGGCCTACAAGCTTACGCCCTTCATCTTCGATCTATGGGCGCGCCTCCTCGACGATGCGCCGGGGAGCGTGCTGTGGCTTTTGCAAACCGAGGCCGCCAAGGGGAATCTGCGCAACGAAATGCGTGGCAGGGGGATCGATGCGGCGCGTTTGATTTTCGCCGCCCATCTCGGCCAAAGCGACCATCTCGCCCGCCTGCAGCTCGCCGACCTCGTGTTGGACACGAGTCCTTTCGGCGCGCATACGACGGCGAGCGACGCTCTGTGGTCGGGGGCGCCAATCGTCACATGCCCCGGCGAAACCTTCGCCGCGCGCGTCGCGGGCAGCATTCTGAGCGCCGTCGGGCTGCCCGAGCTGATCGCGTCGGATTTCGACGATTACGTCGCCATCGCGCGAACGCTCGCCAGCGATCCGCCGCTCCTCGCTCGATTGAAGTCGAAACTGGCGGAAAACCGTCTGACGACGGCGCTCTTCGACGTCGGCGCCTATACGCGCGGGATCGAGGCGCTTTATTCCGAGATGTGGAGACGCAAGCTGTCCGGCATGGCCCCTGGGATGATCGACTTCGCCTGAAAGCGCCCTCCGTTCACCTACGCTCTTGCAGCCAGTTCTCCAAGGCCGCGCGTTCGTCGGCGGCCATTTGGAAAGCATGCTCGGGACCGGGGAAGGCGCCTGCCCGCACATCCCGCGCATAGGCGGCGACGGCCCCTCGTAACGCCGCGCCAATGTCGCCATAACGGCGGTTGTGTTTGAACTCGCGGGTGGTCACGCCCGCGAGATCGTTGACGACGAGCACCTGCCCGTCCGTTTCCAGCCCTGCGCCGATGCCGATGGTCGCCGCCTTGACGGCTCGAGAAATGCGTCCCGCAAGCTCGCTCGGTAGGAGCTCCAGCACGAGGAATTTTTGACCCGCGGCGTCGCCGGCAAGCGCGTCGTCAAAGAGCCTGGCGGCGGCCTCGGCGGTCTTGCCCTGTCGGCGCTTGATCTCCTGATGCTGGGATTCGAGCCCCAGATGCCCGCAGACATCGAAGCCCGCCGCCGTCAGCGCCGCTACGACATCGGGCTGCGCGCCTTCGAATTTCACGCAATCGGCGCCGGCGTCGCGCAACACGCGCGCGCTCGCGAGCGCCATTTCCGGCGTGTCATAGGTGGCGTAGGGAAGATCGCCGATGACGTAGATCTGAGGCGCGCCGCGCCGCACGGCGGCGATGTGGTGCGCCATGTCGGCAAGCGTCACGTCGCGCTCATGCGCATAGCCGAGGACATTCACGCCGACGCTGTCGCCGACGAGGATGATGTCGACGCCCGCCTCCGCCTCGATGCGCGCCGTGGGCGCGTCATAGGCGGTGACGACGACGAGCTTCTCGCCGCGGCGTTTCTTTTCGAGGAAGGGATCGGCTTTCGACAAGCTGGGCCTCCGGCTGGCGCATTCCTTGCGCGCCACAAATGCAGCGCGCTTCTGGGCCTTATGCGATCTTAGCGCGCGGCGGCGTCTCGACAGGCGTGGGGGAGGCTCGGCGCGCGAATTTCCTGGAAGCCGCCGCATTTGTCACAGGCGGAAAGCGCGAGCGTGAGGCCGATGAGGGTCACAATCAATGCCGCTTTGCCTGTCATGCCACTCGCCCTCCTGCCGGTTGCGCGCGGACCATAGCCTCGCGCGCCGGCGCCGACAAGGATGGGGCAGGGGGTCAGAGGCCATCGAGGAAAGTCACGAAAAGCGTCTGACCTTGCGGGCACTGGGCGTTCGGCTGGGGTTTATCCGCGGGATATTTGCAGGCGCCGGAGGTCGACATCGGGAAGAAGTAGGCTTGCAGGCAGGCGCCGTTGAGGCCGCCGATGCAGCTCGGTTGATTGAAGGGCGCGCCGCAATTCTGGGGATAATTGGCGCCGTAGACGCCGAGCGGTCCCAGGGGACCGCGGCAGGTGAAGGTCGGCGCCCCCGAGCAGGCAAGCTGAACGGGCGCATTGTAGGAGGGGCCGCCGCTATTCTTGCAATTATCGGCGTTCCACGCGCAATTGGTGCAGCGTTCGGGGATGACGCTGATCTCGTACCAGACGCAGCTTTTCTGCACGACGCCGGCGGCGAGCGGATCGCCGGTCCGATTACAACCCGCGCCGCTCGTGAAATTCGTTCCGATAATCGTGAGATTCTCGGCTTGCGCCGCAAAGCAGTTCGGCGACTTTCCAGGCGGCGCGGGATTCTCCCGCGCGCAAAAGCGCGAGGGGCCGGCGCTGCTCGGCACAGAGGCTGTGCAGGCCTGGCCGGGCGCCAGATAGACCTGGTCGTTGAAGCGCTCGCAATCCGACGACCATACGGCCGGCCCGGGGGCTCCCGACTGGAGCGTAAAGGCGACATAGCGCGGATTGGCGGCGCGGTTGACAAAGGTCACGGAGCTCGCGGGGATGAGGCCGCTGCCGTAGGTCTGCGCGCGCGCGGGGCCGGAGACGGCGATGAGCGCCAGGAGGAAAAATACGCTGGAAATGCGTTGCATCAGTCCTCCCTCTCCCTGTACGGGCGTGGGAAAGTAAAGGTGCTACCCGGATGTCGGCTCGTCAATCGGCGCCGTCGTTGCAGGCGCTCTGGTAGTATCCTAACCTGAATGCGGCGGTTTTGCTTCACTTCGCGCATTACAACTTCGTGCGAGTGCATAAGACGCGTCGCGTTACCCCGGCCGTGGCGGCGGGAGTTGATAGCCGGCTATGGTCACTGCAAGAGTTGGTCGGAGCGACGACGAATGAATGGACGGCCCTTCAATGGGCCGTCTCCACCGCGCCATTCCGCAATGCACTGAAAAAGTACAAATTAGCGGTTGGCGCTCAGCCGCAGAAAGTGACAGGATTGGGCGGAGAAAGCGATTCGGGGGCGCTGAAACGACCTATTTCACCACCCGTAGTTCAGGACGATGCTGCATTGATCTAGCAAAAAGGGTCAGCAAGGACTCGCCAGCCCATTTCGATGCCGCCTTAGCAAGGACCTCAAAGCTTCCTTCCGAACAATCCTCAAGAACCACGAAGACGCCACCGTCGCCGCCGAGGTCATCGAGCGCCTGATCTTCGAACGTCTCGCGTGAGATTTCGGTAAGCCATAGCGTGCGGTGATTGTCGATCGTGATGGAAAGGTCTTGATCCATGGCTGCTTCCCCAGCTTTCCATCCTTCGGTTCGTGAAAATCGCGAACCACGTATGTCTGTTACGGCGCTGGCCGAATACATGATTCTCCATGCGGATAAGCAGGAGAACATTCTGCACGATTGTCGCTTCGCAAGACCACCAATCGTTTCGGCGAATGCTGACGCACTTCGTGCTTTGCGCGCCTACAACTCAAACCCGCGTCGCGACCATTCCATCCTAGAAAAGGTTAAGGCCGCGTTAACTTTAAGGTCGCTTGATCTCGACGTCAAACCTAAAACGCGTGACGAAGCAAAGCGTTGCATAGAGGCCATTGAACTTTTCGAGCGTCATGAAAACGCCCTCGGGATGCGGAGCATGGCGCTTCGCGAATCGCCGCGCTTCGACCATATCGACATTGAGGGCGTGACTATTTCCGTCCAGCCAGACTTGCTCGTCGACGGCGGAGACGACCGCGTCGGGGCGGCATTTATTCGCGTGGCAAAAGCGCCAGACCCTCTTTCGTGCAAGCAGGATGGGACGCGTCTACGGCGCAACGACCATCGCCGCGAGATGGCGTACTACATGGTGGCGATTGCTCAACTGCTTTTGGAGGCGCAAGGGCATAGTTTTGGGAAGCCGGATAGCGAGCTTTGTTTCGTTGCAGATGTCCGCCTCGGGGAGTTGGTTGGCCCTGCTGGCGACCATACCGCGAGACTGCGCGCAATAAAGGGAACGTGCCGCCAAATTGTTCAGCTTTGGCCGAACATCAAGCCTAAAAAATCAGTGCTCGCGAAGTAGGCCTGCGGAAAATTAGCTCGCCGAAGGATGCGGAAGGGCTGCGATCGTGGGGGAGCAGAGGGCGAGGAAATGAAATACGCGTCTATCATCCTTGCGGTCCTAGCTCTTCTTGCCGGCTGCAGATCAGCATGGTTCTGGTACCGCTCCAGCAAGGTTGAAATTGTTCCTTCATGGGCTCGCGGCCCGCACCCATGCGAGCCAAGCATCCACAGCCTTTCACAAGATGGATGGATAGGGGGCATCCTTACCGCAACTATGGAAGCGTCTCAGCTCAACAAGACCGCTTCTTTATGGGCTGCGGCTACGGCCATCTTGGGTGGACTCTCGGCTTTCGCCGGCTCGCTTTCAAATTAGGACGCTACCGGCGCTCTTGCATCTTGGCGAAACCTGCGTATAAGGCGCGGATCGCGACGTTCCCGGCCGGGGGCTGAACGGAAGCGCCCTGGCGCATATTCCCGAAAACTGCGAAGCGGCTTTCAAGACAAGGAATATGCGCGGAAAAAGGGCGAGGGGGTCTCTCCGTCTTCCCGTGTCTCCGCCTTCGAACTCACTTCCTCTCGAGCCTTTCCCAGGGGTCAATGCCCCCAAGAAGCGCTCGAAGGGCTTGGCGCCGGAGCGGCTCGCGGCAACGGAAAGGCGAAACACATGGCTCTCTACGAGCATGTCTATCTCGCCCGTCAGGACATTTCTCCCCAGCAGGTGGAGACTCTGACCGGGCAGTTCAAAAACGTCGTCACGTCGCTCGGCGGCACGGTCGGCAAGACCGAATATTGGGGCGTCAAATCGCTCGCCTATCGGATCAAGAAGAACCGCAAGGCGCATTTCACGCTCATGAACATCGACGCCCCGCCGGCCGCCATCGCCGAGCTGGAGCGCCAGCAGAGCATCAACGAAGACATCCTTCGCGTCCTGACGCTGCGCGTCGAGGAGCTGGAGGAAGGTCCGTCCGCGCAGCTTCGCAAGCGTGAGGATGACGACCGCGGCGAGCGTCGCGGTCCCGGCGGCGCCCCGCGCGGCGATCGTGGCGAGCGTCGCCCGCGTCGTGAGGAAGGCCGGACTGAAGGAGAGACCGAATGAGCACCGCGCCCCGTCGCCCCTTCTTCCGCCGCCGCAAGTCCTGCCCCTTCTCCGGCGCCAATGCGCCGAAGATCGACTATAAGGACACGCGCCTGCTGTCTCGCTACATCTCCGAGCGCGGCAAGATCGTGCCCTCGCGCATCACGGCGGTCTCCGCCAAGAAGCAGCGCGAGCTGGCTCAGGCCATCAAGCGCGCCCGCTTCCTGGGCCTGCTGCCTTATGTGATCCGCTGAGATTTCGGCTTTAAATCGAATCACGAGCCGCGCCCGAGAGGGCGCGGCTTTTTTGTGCGCTTGATGCGTCGCGAATGCCCTGGTCTCGCTGTGGGCGGCGCACGAACGGATAGAGGGGCTCTTGACGCAAGCGCGTCCGTATGAGATCCAAATTGCGCTTAATGCATGAGAATATCTATGGCCTTTGAGGATCCCGCCTCAGAGGCCATTTTTTGCTTGCGCCGCCTGCCTCCCAGCCGCTTCTCCGCTATGGCCGTCTTTGCCGAAATACACTAAGAGTGCTTCGGTCCAATTCATGCGGACAAAAAACCCTCGGGAGGGAAAGCGAATGCATAAGCTGCTCAGAACAGCTTCTGTAGGCATTATTGCGCTACTTACATCGGGCCAGTTGCACGCCCAAACCTGGAAGCTGACGCCCGAGGAGGCGGCGAAATATGGCGCGAAAGCCGCGGCCGCGGAAACGCCCGCCGCTCCGAAAGCCGAGGCGCCTGTCGCCCCGAAGGCGGAGGCTCCCGCCGCTGTGAAAGTGGCCGCGCCGCTCGCCTATGACGAATTGCTGACCTTGTCGAAAGACCCCAAGCAGTGGGTCTCTCCGACCGGCGACTACGCCAATCTCCGCCACTCGGGCCTCAAGCAGATCACGGCGGACAATGTCGGAAAGCTCCAGCCGGCTTGGCAGTTCTCGACGGGCGTGCTGCGCGGCCACGAAGGCGCGCCGCTCGTTCTCAACAATGTGTCGGTCACCGACAGCTCCGGCAAGACCATCACGACCGACGTGATGTATCTGCATACGCCGTTCCCGAACATCGTCTATGCGCTCGACGCCAAGGATCCGGCGCATCAGATCCTCTGGAAATATGAGCCCAAGCAGGATCCGGCGGTCGTTCCGGTCATGTGCTGCGACACGGTCAACCGCGGCCTCGCTTACGGCGACGGCAAGATCTTCCTCGCTCAGGCCGACACCACGCTGATCGCGCTCGACGCCAAGACCGGTAAGCTCGTCTGGTCGGTGAAGAACGGCGATCCGTCGAAGGGCCAGACCTCGACCGCCGCGCCGCATGTCTTCAAGGACAAGGTGTTCGTCGGCATCGCCGGCGGCGAGTTCGGCGTGCGCGGCCATATCACCGCTTACGACGTCAAGACCGGCAAGCAGGCGTGGCGCGGCTATTCCATGGGCCCCGACGCCGATACGCTGATCGACGCCGAGAAGACCACCCATCTCGGCCAGCCGGTCGGCAAGGACTCCGGCATCAACACCTGGCAGGGCGACCAGTGGCAGACGGGCGGCGGCACCACCTGGGGCTGGTATAGCTACGACCCCGAGCTGAACCTCGTCTACTACGGCTCCGGCAACCCCTCGACCTGGAACCCGAACCAGCGTCCGGGCGACAACCGCTGGTCGATGACCATCTGGGCGCGCGACCTCGACACCGGCAAGGTGAAGTGGCTCTACCAGATGACCCCCCACGACGAGTGGGACTATGACGGCATCAACGAGATGATCCTGGCCGACCAGGACTTCGGCGCCGGCAAGAAGGTCAAGACGCTCGTCCACTTCGACCGTAACGGCTTCGCCTATACGCTCGATCGCACCAATGGCGAGCTGCTCGTCGCCGAGAAGTATGATCCGGCTGTGAACTGGGCGACGAAGGTCGACATGGACAAGTCGTCCAAGACCTACGGCCGTCCGCTGGTCGTCGACAAATATTCGACGCAGCACAATGGCGAGGACACGAACACCCAGAACGTCTGCCCGGCCGCTCTCGGCTCGAAGGACGAACAGCCGGCTTCTTTCGATCCGGCGACGGGCCTGTTCATGGTGCCGACCAACCACGTCTGCATGGACTATGAGCCGTTCCGCGTGTCCTACACGGCGGGCCAGCCCTATGTCGGCGCGACGCTGGAAATGTTCCCGGCCGGCAAGGTGCTGGGCGACGGCACGAACCACACCGGCAACTTCATCGCCTGGGACGCGCGGACGGGTAAGATCGTCTGGTCGAACAAGGAGCAGTTCTCGGCCTGGTCGGGCGCTGTGTCGACGGACGGCGGCGTGACCTTCTACGGCACGCTGGAGGGCTATCTGAAGGCGGTCGACACGAAGACCGGCAAGGAGCTCTACAAGTATAAGACCCCGTCGGGCATCATCGGCAACGTGATCACCTATGAATCCGCCGGCAAGCAGTATGTGGCGGTTCTGTCGGGCGTCGGCGGCTGGGCGGGCATCGGCCTCGCGGCCGGTCTGTCGAAGTCGAACGAAGGCCTCGGCGCGGTGGGCAACTACGCCTCGCTCGCCAACTACACCGCCCTCGGCGGCGTGCTGACCGTCTTCGCCCTGCCGAACTGAGGCAGAGCGTAGCATTCGAAGATTGGCGCCCGGCGAAATTTCGCCGGGCGCTTTTTTATTGAGGATTCGCGCAGCGCGGCCCCCTCCCTGTCCCTCCCCCGCTTCGCGGGAGAGGGGACGCTCGCGATCAGCATTCTCTAAGAAGGCCACGGCCTGACTCCCTCTCCCGCGAAGCGGGCTATCGAATGCACACATCGTGATTGCCTCGGTCGGGTCTGTTTGATTCCGTTGGTCGCGTTTTGATTCGCGGGGTGGGGCATGGCGATTTCGTATGGACTGGGGCGGTTCGGCGACCGCCGCCTGGAAAAAGGGGGGTCTCGTTGCATCGGGGCCTCGTCGCGCGGCCGTGCGCGCGCATCCGTCGGATCGCCGGCGGGCGGCGGGCGCAGGAGGTGCGGCTCGCGCGCTTCCTGCGCAATCCTGCGGTGACCGCCGAGGAGATGGCGCGGCACGCCGCCGGGCTCACAGCGGCGCGGGCGGCGGGTCGCGACATAGTGGTGGCGCAGGACACCAGCGAGCTGGCGCTCGGCGGCAAGCGCGCGCAGGCGAACGGCTATGGGCCGGTCGGCAAGGGCGGCGGGACGCGCGGCCTTTTGCTGCACGCGGCCCTGGCGCTCGACGCCGGCACGGGCGCGCTGCTCGGCCTCGCTCATGCCGAGGTCTGGAACCGCGACACGGGGGCCAAGGTCGCGGCGCGGCGCTCGCGCGCGCTCGCGGACAAGGAATCGCAGCGCTGGCTCGATGTGGCGACGCATGCGCGCGAGGATTTCGCGGCGGCGAAGCGGATCACTGTCGTCTCGGATCGGGAGAGCGACATCTACGCGCATCTCGCGCAGCGTCCGGGCGGCGTGGAGCTGATTGTGCGCGCCTGCCAGAACCGGACGATCGCCGCAGACGGCGAGGATGCGATCGAGCTTTTGTTCCCCTTCGCCGACGGATTGGCCGAGGCGGGCCGCTTCGTCGCCGAGATCCCGGCGGCTCCGGGACGCAAGGCGCGCAAGGCGGCGCTCGCGGTCCGCGTCTCGCCGGTCACTTTGCGCAAGCCGCGCCACGGCGCGCGCGACTTGCCGGACGCGGTCGGCGTGACTTTGGTCGACGTGCGCGAGGTCGGGGCCGCCGAGGGCGTCGCGCCCATTCATTGGCGGCTTCTCACGACCCATGCGGCGACGAGCCTGGCCGAGGCGCGCCGGGTGATCGACCTCTATCGAATGCGCTGGACCATCGAGGAATTCTTCCGCACGCTGAAGACGGCGGGCTTCGAGATCGAGCAGGCCGACATCTGCGATCCGAAAGTGATGATCAAGCTGGTGGCGGCGACGGCGGTCGCCGCTGTGACGGTCATGCAACTGGTCAAGGCGCGCGACGGCGCGACCGACCAGTTGCTGACGGACGCTTTCGAGCCCGAGGACGAAGCGCTGCTCGAGGCCGTCTCGGCGAAGCTCGAGGGCGCGACGGCCCGCCAGAAGAACCCCCACCGCAAAGGCAGCCTCGCCTTCGCCGCCTGGGTCGTCGCCAGGCTCGGCGGCTGGACCGCCTATTACGGAAAGCCCGGCCCCAAAGTAATGCGCCAGGGCCTCGACGACTTTCGACGAATAAAGTTCGGAGCCGCGCTGACCTTCTACGATGTGTGAATCCGATAGCCGCAAAGGGGAGGGATGGGGAGGGGGCGCTGCGCTACCCCGCTCGCGCCTGCGGCGCCGTCGGCTCGTGCAACCCTTCGAGCCCCGCCGCCGGCTGCGCTGGCTCGGTCATGAACTGCGCCGCCGCCAGCGCCTCGAAACGGCCGCCCTTGGCCACGAGCGTCTCGAAGGAGCCGCTCTCGACGATCTCGCCCTGATCGAAAACCAAAATGTGATCGGCGTTGCGCACAGTCGCGAGGCGATGGGCGATGACGAAGGTCGTGCGCCCCCGGGTGGCGGCCTTCAGCGCCTTCTGAATCTGACGCTCGGTCGTGGCGTCGAGCGCCGAGGTGGCTTCATCGAAGACGAGGATCGGCGGGTTTTTCAGCAGCGCGCGGGCGATGGAGAGGCGCTGGCGCTCGCCGCCGGAAAGCGAGCGGCCGCGTTCGCCGATGCGGGTGGCGCGCCCGTCGCTCTGGCGGGAGACGAATTCCGACGCTTGCGCCAGCTCCAGGGCCCGCGCGATCTCGGCGTCCGTGGCGTCGGGGTTTCCGATGCGCAGATTTTCTTCGATTGTGCGGGCGAACAGCATCGGCTCCTGAAAGACCACGCCGATGTTGCGCCGCAGCGAGAGCAGAGTGAATTCCCTGATGTCGACGCCGTCGATCTTCACCGCGCCGTCCTCGGGGTCGAAGACGCGATGCAGGAGCCCGAGCGTCGTCGACTTGCCCGAGCCCGTGGAGCCCACGAGCGCGATCGTCTGTCCGGGCTTGACGGAAAAGCTGACGTTCTTCACCGCCTTGCGGCGCCCATCATAGGAGAAGGTCACCTTCTCGAAGGCGACGGCGCCTGAGAGGCGACCGGCGTCGCGCGCCTCCGGCCGATCGGCCACCGTGGGCTGCGTGTCCAGGACCTCGAAAAACTCGCCGATCTTGGCCGACTGTTGAAGCAGGATGTTGACGAAGCCAACGACCTGCTCGAGCCGGCCGATCAGCATGGTGGCGAAATTCGTAAAGGTCACGATCTCGCCGATCGTCGCCATGCCATGCAGATGCAGCCACGTGCCGAGCAGGAAGATCGAAAGGATCGTCAGCGTCGCCGACGCCCGGCTCGCCGCCGCGACCAGCGCCCACCAGGAGAGCACCGGCATCTGTGCGGCGAGCAGGTCATCGACGATGCGCTTCAACGCGCGAGACTCGCTCTCGACGCGCGTGAAGCTCTGGACGACCGGAATATTCCCCAGCGCGTCGGAGGCGTGTTCGGCAAGCGCGGAATTGATGCGCTCGACCTTTCCCTGCAGCCTCTCCGTGCGCCGGACGACAAAGCTCGTCGACACATAAAAGGCGAGGACAAGGACGACCAGGAGCCCGCCCAGCCGCCAATTGAGAAACAGGGTTGCCGGAAGAAGAATGAACAGCGCGACGAAGGAGGCGCAATTCTCACGGAAGAAGGAGAGCCAAAGGCTGAACATCGCCATGGCGCCGTCGAGCATGGTCTTGAGCAGACGCCCGGAGTGCACATTGGCGTGAAAGTTCAGCGGCAGGTTGAGAACATGCTCGAAATATTCGGACATGACGGCGACGCGGCGGCGGTGCGCCAGGCGGTCGGCGTTCAGCCCGACGAGTATCGCGCCGCCGATCGAGAACAGGCCGAAACCAGCCCAGGCGGCAAGAAGGGGCGCGAGATCGCTCCAGGCCACCGTCTGACCCGGCGCTTGCGTTTGCGTCATGCGGTCGATGATGCGGCCAAACAGAATTGGTTCAGCAAATTGCGCAATGGCGAGCGCCAGATTCGCCGCAACAAGGATGGAGGCGAGCCTGGCCTGGGGACGCAGTTGGCTCAGAACACGCGCGTAGATCTTGAGGATCGACATCTTTCGCCCGCTGTTTCGTTTTGGGATACCTCGCGGGTTCCCAGTCGCGCAAGCGCCCAGGCCGAGCCGGCGCGCGCTACTCGTCCTCGCCGAAGCGGTTGGCGACGAGCGCGTCGAGCGCCTCGATCGCTTCCTCGGCCTGAGGGCCGTTTGCAGTGACGGTGATCGTCGAGCCCTGGCCGGCGCCCAGCGTCAGAATGCCCATGATCGAGCTGCCCCCGACCGTCTCGCCGTCCTTCGAGACCGTGATCTCGGCGTCGAACTTTTCGCAGCATTGGACGAATTTCGCCGTCGCCCGGGCGTGGAGGCCTTTTTTATTGATAATCGGCAAATCGCGGGAGATGACGGCCTCGGCCGCCCGCTCATCAGCATTAGGCATAGGAAGATCGCTTCGCTAGGTTTCTCGGTAGGGGAGGGCTAGCTGAAAAAAGCGCTCTGGAAAAGGCCGCTCTGAGACGTCACTTGCGGCGCCACTTGGAGCGTCATTTGGGGTTGAGCACGCGGCTCGCGATATAGACATATTTCCGGCCGGCGTCCTGCGCCTGCAGAACCGCCTGCTCCAAAGTCGCGCTGTCCCGGACCGAGGCGAGCTTGATCAGCATGGGGAGGTTCACCCCGGCGAGAACCTCGACATTGCCGCCGTTCATCACGGAGATCGCAAGATTGGACGGCGTTCCCCCGAACATGTCGGTCAGCAGAACGACGCCATCGCCGCTGTCGGCGTTATGGATAGCGTCGAGTATTTCGGCCCGGCGACGCTCCATGTCGTCCTCGGGGCCGATTGAAATGGAAACGAGCTGTTTTTGAGGACCCACGACATGTTCGAGCGCCGCGCGGAACTCCGTGGCGAGGTGGCCATGGGTCACCAAGACCATTCCGATCATTCGACCCTACCACTCATGAAGACGTCTCGCGCTACGCGATGGCCCCACAACGGGGGTTCCTACATAAGCTTGCCGTCGCTTCTCGTCCCCTGACGACAGCATATACAAGCTCAGCCGCCCCGCCCATCCTCTTTTTTCCTGGGCGCGCGTCAGGGGCGCCATTTTGTGCGTTGCGGCGAAATTCGCAAGCGAAAATCGCGATCGCATGTCAAATTGTCGCAATTGATTGAATGAAAAAGATGATTCGCGCAACTGAGACATCGCCGCAATCCGGCGTGCAGAGGCGTGGCAGAACAATCCCGTGCAGCGCGGCATATTTTTCCGCTTCCTGCGGCAGGCGCGCGGGGGGATCGTCGGGCGCACAAAGATCGACAATGGCGTTCAGGACGCAGGCGGCCTCGTAGTCGATGCGCGACAGCCCGTGGCCGCGGATTTCGATGACGCCGGCGATGGCGGGATGCGGCCGCGCGATAAGGCGTCCGTTCAGCGCCTCCAGGCGCACCCGGTCGTCGCCGACAAGGCGGGCGAAATCGCCCTGCGACTGGTAGCGCGAGATCAAAGCGAGCGTGAGCGCGCTTTTCCCGCTTCCGGAGGGGCCGCGCAGCAGCACCCCTGTCTCGCCCAGAACCAGCGCATTGGCGTGGACATATTGGGCGCTCATCGCGCCGCCGGCAGCCAGACCACAAATCGCGCGCCGAGCACCTTGTCGCCAGTCTCTGGCTCGTCGGTCCCGTCGGGATGCGCGAGGGTTCGGTTCAGCGCGCGAATGCGGCCGCCATGCGCCTCGATGATCTGCCGGGAAATGGCGAGGCCGAGGCCGGAATTCTGGCCAAAACCATGCTCCGGCCGGTCGGTGTAAAAGCGCTCGAAAACGCGCTCGAAGGCGCCTTCGGGAATGCCGGGCCCATCGTCGTCGACGATGATCTCATAGCCGTCGATCGGCGCGCCACCCGGGCCTTTGGCGCGTTCGGGCCACAGGAGCACCCGCACGACGCCGCCGGGCTTCGAGAATGAGCGGGCGTTGTCGATCAAATTGTTGAAAACCTGGCCCAGACGCGAGTCGTTTCCGGTCACCCGCCAGCGAATGCGGGGCTCGCTCGAAAGATGGCGGATGGTCAGCTCGGCCTTGACCCCGTCGCCGCGATCGACGGCGCGGGTCATGTCGACGACGGTAATGAGCGCCCTCGACAGATCGACGTCGCCCATATCGGCGCGGGCGAGCTCGGCGTCGAGACGCGAGGCGTCGGAGATGTCGCTGATCAGCCTGTCGAGGCGGCCGACGTCGTGCTTGATGATGGCGAGGAGCCGGTCGCGCGCCGACTCCGTCTTGGCGATGGGCAGCGTCTCGACGGCGCTGCGCAGCGAGGTCAGCGGGTTTTTCAGCTCATGCGCGACGTCGGCGGCGAAATGCTCGATCGCCTCGATGCGATTATACAGCGCCGTCGTCATGTCGCGCAGCGCGCAGGAGAGATGGCCGATCTCGTCCTGGCGGTCGGAGAAATCCGGGATCTCCTGACGCGACTTTGCGCCCCGGCGCACGCGCTCCGCGGCTTCCGCGAGCAGGCGCATCGGTTCGGTGATGGTGTTGGTGAAGAAGAGCGAAAGCAGCAGCATCACCCCCGCCGAGACGAGGAAGATGCGGATAATGCCCCAACGCTCCATCGCGATGATGGCGTCGATGTCGCCGCCCATGGTGGAGAGCAGCAGCGCGCCGCGCACCGAGCGGAAGCGCTGCACGGGGACGGCGACCGAGATGATGGTCTCGCCCTTGGCGTTGGCGCGCACGACCGAATGGGCGCGCGCTTCGAGCGCGCTCACGACTTCCGGATAGGTCTTGCCATTGCCCATGCCGATGTCTTCGTAAAGCGGCAGCTCGGGGCGGCGCGTCAACCTGCGCAGAAGGTCGAGGGTCTTTTGCAGGAAAGACGAGGCGTCGATGGTCGTCGTGTTGGGCGAGGGCGGGAGGTCGAAACGCAAAATATTGGAGCGCCCGGACACCGAGCGCGAGTCGAGCAGCAAATAGCCGTCGCGGTCATAGATGCGCGCGCGCAGCCGTGTCGGCGAGACGAGGCGGCGCAGCAATGGGCCGACGCGTTCCGGATTGAGCGAGAACTCCATCGCCGGCTGGTCTTCGCCGGGGCTCGCGCTTTCGCCTGGCGCGAGCCGTAGAAGCTTCTCCGGGTCGATGGTGATGGCGTCGGTGTCGACCGTCGCCGAGGCGGCGACGGCGGCGGCGATGATCTCGCCTTGCGTTTGCAGGCTCTGCACGCGCGCGTCGATCAGGCCTTCACGAAACTGGTTGAGATAGAGAAAGCCGCCGAGCAGCGCGACCAGCCCGCCCAGATTGAGGACGACGATGCGGCGCGTGAGCGAGGACGAAAGATGCGACTGCGCGGCCCGCGACAGGCGCCGCAGGCGGATGTTCAGCGTGCGGGCGCGCCGCGCCGGCGGGCGGCCCTGGGTCTCGGCGCGCGCGGCGGCGTCGGCCGGGGTCTCGGGAGCCCCCGACGCAAGAATGTCGCCGGTCTCGGATGCGCTCATCGGCTGCGCGTCCCGTTACATTTCCTTGAAGCGATAGCCGACGCCGTAGAGCGTTTCGATCATCTCGAAATCCGTGTCGACCACCTTGAACTTCTTGCGCAGCCGTTTGATGTGGCTGTCGATGGTGCGATCGTCGACATAGACCTGATCGTCATAGGCGGCGTCCATCAGCGCATTGCGGCTCTTCACCACGCCCGGGCGCTGCGCCAGCGATTGCAGGATCAGGAACTCCGTCACGGTGAGCACCACAGGGTCGCCCTTCCAGGTGCAGGTGTGGCGCTCGGGGTCCATCACCAGCGCGCCGCGCTCCAGAACCTTGGCTTCGGTTTCCTTTTGCGCAGCGGCTTCCTTCGGGTTGGCGCGGCGCAGGATCGCCTTCACGCGCTCGACGAGGAGGCGCTGCGAGAAGGGCTTATGGATGAAGTCGTCGGCGCCCATTTTGAGGCCGAAGAGCTCATCGATCTCCTCGTCCTTCGAGGTGAGAAAAATCACCGGAAGGTCCGATTTCTGCCGCAAGCGACGCAGAAGCTCCATCCCGTCCATGCGCGGCATCTTTATGTCGAAGATGGCAAGATCGGGCGGATTGGCGCGCAAGCCGTCGAGCGCTTGGACGCCGTCCGTGTAGGTCTGAACGCGATAGCCCTCGCCCTCGAGCGCGATGGAAACCGAGGTCAGGATGTTGCGATCGTCGTCGACGAGAGCGATGGTCGGCATGAGCATCCTTTGCTGTTGGCGGCGATGGGCGCTTGCGGCGCTCGCTGATCCTCCAGGATCCGCGAAAGCTCCGGCAGCGCCCATGCTTTCGGGCGACGCCGTCCGTAACGCCCGGCGACTCTGCGGTTTTTCTCGATCCGATCAGAGTCCCGGCCCATCGCGGCTGAAATGTGGCCGATACAACGGCCAAAAACGCCTAATGCGCATCGAGGAGGCGCCTGTTCATCTCTCGAGCGCGTCTTTCGAACCCGCTCCAGTCTGCGACAGCCTTGCGCCTCTCTTATATACACATTTGGTCGGCAATGCGACCCGGCGCCTTTTTGAGTTAGAAATGCGGGCAAAATCATGACGCTAGAAAATAATACCGCGCCGCCGCGCGATCCTCGGCAGGATCCGGCCTTCGATCCGGTGGGTGAATCCAAGCGGCTTTTGCGCGCGATCCGAACCGCCACCCTGGCCACATTGACCGAAAGCGGCGCCCCCTTTGCGACTTTGACCGCCATCGCCACGGATTACGACGGGACGCCGATCCTCCTCCTGTCGAAGCTGGCCCAGCACACGCGCAATCTCGAGCGGGACGGGCGCTGCTCGCTGCTCCTGGCCCAGGGCGGGCGGGGCGACCCGATGGCGCATCCGCGCCTGACGCTCGTCGCCCGCGCCGCGCGCACGCAAAGCCCTGCGGCGCGCGGGCGATTTTTACGCCGCAACCCGAAGGCGCAGCTCTACGCCGATTTTCCCGACTTTTCTTTCTGGCGGGCGGAGATCGAGGCCGTGCATCTCAACGGCGGCTTCGCCCGGGCGGCGGATTTCGGCCCTGTGCCGCTTTTGACGAAAATCGACAGCGCCGAGGCGCTGATCGCCGCCGAGGAAGACATCCTCCAGCATATGAACGCCGACCACGGTGACGCGCTGGCGCTCTATGCGCAGAAGCTCGCCGGGGCCAAGCCCGGCCAATGGCGGGCAAGCGGGATCGACCCCGAGGGGCTCGACCTCGTCAGCGGCGACGAAACGGCGCGGGTGGCCTTTCCCAGAGCCGTGGAGACGGCGGAGGAAGCGCGGCGGATGCTGGTCGAGCTGGCGCAGGTTTCGCGCAGTTGATGCAAGTTAAAAAGCGCGCCTGAAGGCGCGCGGTCCAAGCGCGCGCCCCCGGACCGCGCGCCTTCAGGCGCGCTCGTGTCTTCGCCTCCAGCCGTGTCAGAGCCCGGCCATCAGACCCGCAATCTCATCCTTCAACGCCAGGCGCTTCTTTTTCAGCGCCTCGACGGCCGCGTCGTCCGCCGGCTCGACCTCCGTCTCCATGCGATGAATCGTGCGGTTGAGGCTGTGATACTCTTCGGCAAGACGCGCGAAATGCGCGTTGCTGGCCTTTAGCGCGTGGATGGCCTGCGCCTTCTCGGGAAACTCTTCGTGTAGTTCATGCGCGACATGGCTCATTTTTCTCTCCCTCTTAATTAAGCGCGCGACGCCTTGTGCGTCTCCCAACCAGTTTTACCGGCCGGCAAGGGCAAAGCCCAAGCCCTCGGGTCCTGCGGCGAAAGCGCGCAAGCGAGGCATTTAATTGACGGAAAACAAAAAGGCGGCGACGCCAGGCTGGCGCAAGCTTCTCGGCCCCGGCCTCGTCGCCGGCGCTGCGGACGACGACCCTTCCGGGGTCGCGACCTATTCGCAGGCCGGCGCCGCTTTCGGTTATGGCTTGCTTTGGGCCGTGATGCTGACGACGCCGCTGATGCTCGCCGCGCAGCTCGTGAGCGCCCGCATCGGCCGGATAACAGGCGCGGGCGTCGTCGCCAATGCACGCGCGCATTTGCCGAGAGGCGTGGCGCACGGGCTCGTCGTGCTGATGCTCGTCGCCAATGTCGCCAATATCGCCGCCGATCTCGCCGCCATGGGCGAAGCGCTGAAGCTGATTCTGCAGGGCTCCCAGCGCAACTATGCGTTGGCCTTCGGCGCGGCCGGCCTTCTCGCTCAGGTCCTCGTGCCCTACCGGCGCTATGCGGGCTTCCTGCGCTGGTCGACGCTCGCGCTCTTCACCTATGTGGCGGCCGCCTTTGCCGTGGAGATCGACTGGCGCGCCGCCTTGCGCGGCGCCCTTCTGCCAAATGTCGGCTGGGGCCGCGAGGCGATGATGATGGTCGTCGCCGTGCTCGGCACGACCATCAGCCCCTATCTTTTCGTCTGGCAGGCCGCGCAGGAGATCGAGGAAATGAGGGTGGGGCACAAGGGCCCCTTACGCGACGCCTCCGCGCGCAGAGAGTTGCGGCGGTTGCGCTTCGATACGGGCGTCGGCGTCATCCTCTCAAATCTTGTCGCCTTTTTTATCATGCTGACGACCGCCGCGACGCTCAACGCCCATGGCGTCTCGGGCATCGACACGGCGGCGCAAGCAGCGGAAGCCCTGCGGCCGCTCGCCGGCGACTTCGCTTTCTTTCTTTTTGCGCTCGGCATCATTGGCACGGGCTTGTTGGCCATTCCCGTTCTCGCCGGCTCCGCAGCCTATGCGGTCAGCGACGTTATCGGCGGAAAATTCAGTCTGGAGGCGCCCTTCGCCCGCGCGCCGGGCTTCTATGGGATCGTGATCATTGCAACGCTTTTGGGCGCGGCGCTGGATTTCACCTCGATACCGCCGATGCAGATGCTCTTGTGGACGGCGGTGCTGAACGGGATCATTGCGCCGCCCTTCCTGTTTGCGATGATGATCGTCTCCGGAAATGCGCGAGCGATGGGCGCTCATGTTTCGCCGAAATGGCTTTCGGCGCTCGGCTGGATTGCTACGGCCGCGATGACGTTTGCCGTTCTATTGCTTGCAATTTCAACATTCGGGTTTGGCCTTTGATAAGGTAAAACCACGTCGCGGCGTTTGCGGAGAAAGACATTTGCGCCGGGCATGCCGCCACAGCCGATTTTTTCTTGGTTTCCGCTGAATCTTCGCTTGACGCGATGGCGAGCCGCGATTAGTTTCCGCCCACTTTCGACAGGCCGTAAGTTCACGCCGTTGATGAGCGCCTCGCTCTCGATCTTCCGAACTTAAACGCTGTCGCCTTGCCTGTGACCGCCAGTAAAGACCGGCTTCGGTCGGTTTGGTAATCATCCCGTCGCTTTGCGGCGACGGACAGGAAGGCACGATCCCGGGTCTCTCGGGGTCCTCTGCGTTAGGAGCGCCTTGGCCTTGCGGCCATCGGCGCTTCGCTCGTTTGCGCGTTTTTAAGTAATGCGCTCTCGGGTTCACCCGAACATCCGCCATTCGCGTCAGAAGCGAAGCGAAGGACTTTTTGATGCCGACGATCAGCCAATTGATCCGCAAGCCGCGTCACCCGAAGACGTATCGCGAAAAGGCCCGCCATCTCGGCGCCTGTCCGCAGAAGCGCGGCGTGTGCACGCGCGTCTACACCACGACGCCGAAGAAGCCGAACTCGGCG
This sequence comes from Methylocystis iwaonis, assembly GCF_027925385.1. Classification (NCBI taxonomy): domain Bacteria; kingdom Pseudomonadati; phylum Pseudomonadota; class Alphaproteobacteria; order Hyphomicrobiales; family Methylocystaceae; genus Methylocystis; species Methylocystis iwaonis. The sequence continues at coordinate 3,522,616 of NZ_AP027142.1, read as the reverse complement.
CTTCGTAAAGTCGCCAAGGTGCGTCTGACCAATGGCTTCGAGGTCATCGGCTACATTCCTGGCGAAGGCCATAACCTTCAGGAGCACTCCGTGGTCATGATCCGCGGCGGCCGCGTGAAGGATCTTCCGGGCGTTCGCTATCACATTCTGCGCGGCGTGCTCGACACGCAGGGCGTCAAGGACCGCAAGCAGCGCCGTTCGAAATACGGCGCGAAGCGTCCGAAGTAATCCGGCCGAAGTAGGGAGACACACATGTCGAGACGTCACCGGGCGGAAAAGCGCGAAGTCATCGAAGACGCCAAGTTTGGCGACATCGTTCTCGCGAAGTTCATGAACTCCATCATGTACGACGGCAAGAAGTCGGTCGCGGAAGCGATCGTTTACGGCGCGCTCGACCAGGTCGAGTCGAAGGCCAAGAGCGATCCGCTGGCGATCTTCCGTCAGGCGCTGGACAATGTTGCGCCGGCGATCGAGGTCCGTTCCCGCCGCGTCGGCGGCGCCACCTATCAGGTGCCGGTCGAAGTGCGCAACGAGCGCCGTCAGGCGCTGGCGATCCGCTGGATCATCACCGCGGCCCGCGCCCGCAGCGACAAGACCATGGTCGATCGCCTGTCGGCGGAGCTTCTCGACGCTTCCAACAATCGCGGCGCCGCCGTGAAGAAGCGCGAAGACACGCACCGCATGGCCGAAGCCAACCGCGCCTTCTCGCATTATCGCTGGTAAGCCCGAGCTCTCACGAGGACTATAGTCATGGCCCGCTCGCATCCGATCGAGGACTACCGCAACTTCGGCATCATGGCGCATATCGACGCCGGTAAGACGACGACGACGGAGCGCATCCTCTATTACTCCGGCAAGAGCCACAAAATCGGCGAGGTGCACGAAGGCGCCGCGACGATGGACTGGATGGAGCAGGAGCAGGAGCGTGGCATCACGATCACGTCGGCGGCCACGACGACGTTCTGGAACGGCAAGCGTCTGAACATCATCGACACTCCCGGCCACGTCGACTTCACCATCGAAGTCGAGCGTTCGCTGCGCGTGCTCGACGGCGCGGTTTGCGTCCTCGACGGCAACCAGGGCGTCGAGCCTCAGACCGAGACGGTTTGGCGTCAGGCCGACAAATACAGCGTTCCGCGCATCGTGTTCGTCAACAAGATGGACAAGATCGGCGCCGACTTCTACCGCTGCGCAGAAGAGATCAAGACCCGCGTCGGCGGCCGTCCGGTCTGCGTGCAGCTCCCGATCGGCTCTGAGAATAACTTCAAGGGCGTTATCGACCTGATCCGCATGAAGGCGGTCGTCTGGGAAGACGAAGGCCTTGGCGCAAAGTATCACGACGAAGAGATTCCGGCGGACCTTCTCGACAAGGCCAAGGAATATCGCACGGCGCTGATCGAGGCGGCTGTGGAGCTCGACGACGACGCCATGGCGGCCTATCTCGACGGCGTCGAGCCGGACGAAGCGACTCTGAAGTCGCTGATCCGCAAGGCTGTCCGCGCCATTGTGTTTCACCCGGTGTTCTGCGGCTCGGCGTTCAAGAACAAGGGCGTTCAGCCCCTGCTCGACGCCGTGGTGGATTTCCTGCCGTCGCCGATCGATCGCGAAGCGATCAAGGGCGTCGACATGGACACCGGCGCCGATATGGTCCGCAATCCGTCGGATAGCGAGCCCTTCTCCATGCTCGCCTTCAAGATCATGGACGACCCCTTCGTCGGCACCATCACCTTCGCGCGCGTCTATTCGGGCAAGATCGAGTCGGGCACGACCGTTCTGAACTCCACGAAGGACAAGAAAGAGCGCATCGGCCGCATGCTGCTGATGCACGCCAACAACCGCGAAGACATCAAGGAAGCCTATGCGGGCGACATCGTCGCGCTCGCCGGCCTCAAGGAAACCCGCACGGGCGACACGCTCTGCGATCAGCAGAAGCCGGTCATTCTGGAGCGCATGGAGTTCCCCGATCCGGTCATCGAGATCGCAATCGAGCCGAAGTCCAAGGCGGACCAGGAGAAGCTCGGCATCGCCCTGCAGAAGCTCGCGGCCGAGGATCCGTCCTTCCGCGTGTCGACCGACCAGGAGAGCGGCCAGACCATCCTCAAGGGCATGGGCGAGCTGCATCTCGACATCAAGGTCGACATTCTGAAGCGCACCTATAAGGTCGACGCCAACATCGGCGCGCCGCAGGTCGCCTATCGCGAGCGTCTCGGCAAGAAGGTCGAGATCGACTACACGCATAAGAAGCAGACCGGCGGCACCGGCCAGTTCGCGCGCGTGAAGATCATCTACGAGCCCAATGAAGCGGGCGCGGGCAATGAGTTCGAGTCGAAGATCGTCGGCGGCGCGGTTCCGAAGGAATACATCCCGGGCGTCGACAAGGGCATTCAGTCCGTCACGACCTCGGGCATCCTCGCGGGCTTCCCGGTCGTCGATCTCAAGGCGACGCTCATCGACGGCGCGTTCCATGACGTCGACTCGTCGGTTCTGGCCTTCGAAATCGCGTCCCGCGCGGCGACCCGTGAGGCCCTGCAGAAGGGCGGCTCGGTCCTGCTCGAGCCGATCATGAAGGTCGAAGTGGTGACGCCGGAAGAATACACCGGCTTCGTCATCGGCGATCTGAACTCGCGTCGCGGCCAGATCCAGGGCCAGGACATGCGCGCCAACGCCGTGGTCATCAACGCCATGGTCCCGCTCGCGAATATGTTCGGCTATGTGAACCAGTTGCGCTCCGGCACGCAGGGTCGCGCCAGCTACACCATGCTTTTCGATCACTACGAACAAGTGCCCGAGGCGGAGTCGAAGAAGGTCCAGGCGAAATACGCCTGATCTCACGAACGCACGGGTTAAACGGAACTCTCTAAAGGAGCACGGCAATGGCCAAGGAAAAATTCTCGCGCACCAAGCCGCACTGCAACATCGGGACGATCGGGCACGTCGACCACGGCAAGACGTCTTTGACGGCGGCGATCACCAAGGTTCTGGCGGAGACGGGCGGGGCGACGTTCACGGCCTACGATCAGATCGACAAGGCTCCGGAAGAGAAGGCGCGCGGCATCACCATTTCGACGGCGCACGTCGAATATGAGACGCAGAACCGCCACTACGCCCACGTCGACTGCCCCGGCCACGCCGACTATGTGAAGAACATGATCACCGGCGCGGCGCAGATGGACGGCGCGATCCTCGTGTGCTCCGCCGCCGACGGCCCGATGCCGCAGACCCGCGAGCACATTCTGCTCGCCCGCCAGGTCGGCGTGCCGGCGCTCGTCGTGTTCCTCAACAAGGTCGACATGGTCGACGATCCGGAGCTGCTCGAGCTCGTCGAGCTCGAAGTTCGCGAGCTTCTCTCGAAGTATGACTTCCCCGGCGACGACATTCCGATCGTCAAGGGTTCCGCGCTGTGCGCGCTCGAGAACAAGAATCCCGAGATTGGCCATGACGCGATCCTGAAGCTGATGCAGGAAGTCGATCGCTACATCCCGCAGCCGGAGCGTCCGAAGGATCAGCCCTTCCTGATGCCGGTCGAGGACGTGTTCTCGATCTCGGGCCGCGGCACGGTGGTGACGGGCCGCATCGAGCGCGGCGTGGTGAAGGTCGGCGAGGAAGTCGAGATCGTCGGCATCCGTCCGACGACCAAGACGACGGTGACCGGCGTCGAAATGTTCCGCAAGCTGCTCGATCAGGGCGAGGCGGGCGACAACGTCGGCTGCCTGCTGCGCGGCACGAAGCGCGAGGACGTCGAGCGCGGCCAGGTTCTGTGCAAGCCGGGTTCGGTGAAGCCGCATACGAAGTTCAAGGCTGAGGCGTATATCCTCACCAAGGAAGAAGGCGGCCGTCATACGCCGTTCTTCACCAACTATCGTCCGCAGTTCTACTTCCGCACGACGGATGTGACCGGCATTGTGACGCTCCCCGAGGGCGTCGAGATGGTGATGCCGGGCGATAACGTCACGATGGAAGTGGCTCTGATCGTTCCGGTCGCCATGGAAGAGAAGCTGCGCTTCGCTATCCGCGAAGGCGGCCGCACGGTCGGCGCGGGCGTCGTCGCTTCGATCATCGAGTAATTGAGCGGATCTGGACCGCGAGCCTTCTGGCTCGCTTGTGAAAAAACGATCGCGAGTCGGAAGGCTCGCGATCCAGAAGCGATCTTCCTGGATCGCGGTCCCAAAGGATGAAGCAATGAACGGTCAAAATATCCGGATTCGCTTGAAGGCGTTCGATCACCGGATTCTCGACACGTCGACCAAGGAGATCGTCTCCACGGCGAAGCGCACCGGCGCTCAGGTTCGTGGCCCGATTCCGCTGCCGACCAAGATCGAGAAGTTCACGGTGAACCGTTCGCCCCACATCGACAAGAAGTCGCGCGAACAGTTTGAGATCAGAACGCATAAGCGCGTTCTCGACATCGTCGATCCCACCCCGCAGACGGTGGATGCGCTGATGAAGCTCGATCTCGCCGCCGGCGTCGACGTCGAGATCAAGCTCTAAGAACGGATTGGGCGGCGCGCTTTAGAGGCCGCCGCTTCGCGAAGGAATATTGAACATGCGGTCGGGCGTCATCGCGCAAAAGGTCGGAATGACCCGCGTCTTCACAGAGGCGGGCGAGCATGTGCCGGTCACGGTCCTGAAGCTGGACGGCTGCCAAGTCGTCGCTCAGCGGACCAAGGAGAAGAACGGCTACACCGCCGTTCAGCTCGGCATCGGCCGCGCCAAGGTGAAGAATGTGTCGAAGGCCGAGCGCACGCGCTTCGCCGCGGCGAAGGTCGAGCCGAAGCTGAAGCTCGCCGAGTTCCGCGTGAACGAGGAAGCGCTGCTTCCCGTCGGCGCCGAGATCACGGCGGATCACTTCGTTGTCGGTCAGTTCGTCGACGTGACGGGCACCACGACGGGTAAGGGCTTCGCCGGCCCGATGAAGCGTTGGGGCTTCGGCGGTCTGCGCGCGTCGCACGGCGTGTCGATCTCGCATCGTTCGCATGGTTCGACCGGCGGCCGTCAGGATCCCGGTAAGACCTTCAAGAACAAGAAGATGGCTGGCCATATGGGCGTCGACCGCGTGACCACGCAGAATCTGCGCGTCGTGCAGACCGACGTCGAGCGCGGCCTGCTGCTCGTCGAAGGCGCCGTTCCGGGCGTCGCCGGCGGCTGGATTTATGTCCGCGACGCCGTCAAGCGCGCGCTCCCCTCAGACGCGCCGCAGCCGGGCAAGTTCCGCCTTGCCGACGCCGCCGCTCCCGCTCAAGAAGAAAACAAGGAGGACTGAGCCGTGAAGATCGACGTCACGTCGTTCGACGGCCAGGCGGCCGGTTCGATCGAACTTTCCGATGAGATTTTTGGCCTGGAGCCGCGCACGGACCTCATCCACCGGATGATCCGCTGGCAGCTCGCCAAGCGCCGCGCCGGCACCCATGCGGTGAAGAACCGCGCGGATATCGCCCGCACCGGCAAGAAGATGTATAAGCAGAAGGGCACCGGCGGCGCCCGTCACGGCTCCGCCCGCGTGCCGCAGTTCCGCGGCGGCGGCCGCGCTTTCGGCCCGCTCGTGCGCAGCCATGAGCACGACCTGCCGAAGAAGGTCCGCACCCTCGCGCTGAAGCACGCCCTCTCGGCCAAGGCCAAGGACGGCGGCATCATCGTCTGGGAAAAGGCCGAGCTCGAAGCCGCCAAGACGAAGGTTCTCGCCTCCGGCTTCGCCAAGACCGGCCTGCAGAATGCGATCATCATCGTCGGCGGCGCGCCGCAGCAGAATTTCGCGCTTGCCGCCCGTAACATCCCGCTGATCGACGTGCTGCCGGTCGAGGGCGTCAATGTTTACGACATCATCCGTCGCGAAAAGCTGGTCCTGACCCGCGAAGCGGTGGACGCGCTGGAGGCGCGCCTGAAATGAGCAAGGACGTGCGCCATTACGACGTGATCGTCGCCCCGGTCATCACCGAGAAGGCGACCATCGCCTCCGAGAACAACAAGGTGGTCTTCAAGGTCGCCAAGACCGCGACCAAGCCGCAGATCAAGGCGGCGGTCGAGGGTCTCTTCGACGTGAAGGTCGAATCCGTGAACACGCTTGTCCGCAAGGGCAAGGTGAAGGCGTTCCGCGGCGTGCGCGGCCAGCAGAGCGACGTCAAGAAGGCCGTCGTGACGCTTGCCGAAGGGCACAAGATCGACGTGACGACCGGACTGTAAGGAAGGCTTAGAGAACCATGGCGCTGAAGACATTCAAGCCGGTCACGCCGGGCCTTCGCCAGCTCGTCATCGTCGACCGCAGCGATCTTTATAAGGGCAAGCCCGTCAAAACCCTCACCGAGGGCAAGAGCTCCAAGGGCGGCCGCAACAATAACGGCCGCGTCACGGTTCGCTTCCGTGGCGGCGGACATAAGCAGACCTATCGCCTCGTCGACTTCAAGCGTCGTAAGCTCGATGTCGTCGGCAAGGTCGAGCGTCTGGAATATGATCCGAACCGCACGGCCTTCATCGCGCTCATCCGCTATGCGGACGACACGCTGGCTTACATCCTCGCCCCGCAACGTCTGTCGGTCGGCGATTCGGTGGTCGCCGGCAATCAGGTCGACGTGAAACCGGGCAATGCGATGCCGATCGCCAATATCCCGGTCGGCACGATCGTCCACAATGTCGAGATGAAGATCGGCAAAGGCGGCGCGATCGCGCGTTCGGCGGGCACCTACGCCCAGATCGTCGGCCGCGACCAGGGTTACGTCATCCTCCGCCTGAACTCGGGTGAGCAGCGCCTGGTTCACGGCCAGTGCTTCGCCACCATCGGCGCGGTGTCGAACCCCGACCACATGAACACCTCGATCGGCAAGGCCGGTCGTTCGCGCTGGCTTGGCCGTCGCCCGCATAACCGCGGCGTCACCATGAACCCGATCGACCATCCGCACGGCGGCGGTGAAGGCCGCACCTCTGGCGGCCGTCATCCGGTCACGCCCTGGGGCAAGCCGACCAAGGGCAAGAAGACCCGCAGCAACAAGTCCACCGACCGTTTCATTGTGTCCTCGCGGCACAATCGCAAGAAGAAGGGCTAATCCATGGCTCGCTCGATTTGGAAAGGCCCGTTCGTCGACGGCTATCTGCTGAAGAAGGCGGAAACCTCGCGCGCCTCCGGCCGCTCCGAAGTTATCAAAATCTGGAGCCGCCGCTCCACCATTCTGCCCCAGTTCGTCGGATTGACCTTCGGCGTGCACAACGGCCAGAAGCATATTCCTGTGAATGTCAGCGAAGACATGATCGGGCACAAGTTCGGCGAATTTGCTCCGACGCGCACCTTCCACGGCCACGCGGCGGACAAGAAGGCGAAGAGGGGCTAAGAAATGTCCAAAGAGGCTAATCCGCCCCACGTCGCGGAGAATGAAGCGCGGGCCGTCGCGCGCATGATCCGCGTGTCGCCGCAAAAGCTCAATCTTCTTGCCCAGCTCATCCGCGGCAAGAAGGTCGACCGCGCGCTTGCCGATCTCGAGTTTTCCCGCAAGCGCATTGCGCATGAGGTGAAGAAGACGCTGGAAAGCGCCATCGCCAACGCCGAGAACAATCACGGCCTCGACGTCGACGATCTGATCGTCGCCCAGGCCTATGTCGGCAAGGCGCTGGTCATGAAGCGCTTCCACGCCCGCGCCCGCGGCCGCGCGAGCCGGGTCGAGAAGCCCTTCTCGAACCTCACGATCATCGTGCGCGAAGTCGAAGCGCAAGCGAACGCCTAAAGGATAACAACCATGGGTCAGAAGGTTAATCCGATCGGGCTGCGCCTCGGCGTCAATCGCACCTGGGACTCGCGCTGGTTCGCGAGCAAGGGCGAATACGCCAAGCTTCTGCACGAAGACATGAAGATCCGCGAGACGGTGGCCAAGACGCTGAAGCAGGCGGCCGTCTCCAAGATCATCATCGAGCGTCCGCACAAGAAGTGCCGCGTGACGATCCATTCCGCCCGTCCGGGCGTCGTGATCGGCAAGAAGGGCGCGGACATCGACAAGATTCGCAAGCTCGTCGCCAAGCTGACGGGCAGCGAAGTCGTGATCAACATCGTCGAAGTGCGCAAGCCGGAAACGGAAGCCGCGCTCGTCGCCGAGTCGATCGCGCAGCAGCTCGAGCGCCGTGTGGCTTTCCGCCGCGCGATGAAGCGGGCCGTTCAGTCGGCCATTCGTCTCGGCGCCCAGGGCATCCGCATCAACTGCTCGGGCCGTCTCGGCGGCGCGGAAATCGCCCGTCTGGAATGGTATCGCGAGGGCCGCGTGCCGCTGCATACGCTGCGCGCCGACGTCGATTACGGCGTCTCCACCGCGCATACCGCCTATGGCGCCTGCGGCATCAAGGTTTGGATCTTCAAAGGCGAGATCCTCGAGCACGATCCGATGGCGTCCGAGCGGCGCGCGGCGGAGCAGGCGTCTTCCGGCGACCATGGCGAGCGTGAACGCGGCGACCGCGGCGATCGCGACCGGCGTCGTCGTGAACCGCGCGAACCCCGCGGCGACGCTGCCTAAGGCGCAACAAACGATTTAAAGAGCACCCATCATGCTGTCACCCAAGCGCACAAAGTTCCGCAAGGCCTTCAAGGGCCGCATCCACGGCGTCGCGAAAGGCGGCTTCTCGCTGAACTTTGGTCAGTTCGGCCTGAAGGCGCTCGAGCCCGAGCGCGTCACCGCGCGTCAGATCGAGGCGGCCCGCCGCGCCATGACGCGCCATATGAAGCGCGCCGGCCGCGTCTGGATCCGCGTCTTCCCCGACGTGCCGGTCTCCACCAAGCCGACCGAAGTCCGCATGGGTAAGGGCAAGGGCGCTCCGGATTTCTGGGCCGTGCGCATCGCGCCCGGTCGCATCATGTTCGAAGTCGACGGCGTTCCGGCGGCGCTGGCCCGCGAAGCTTTGACGCTCGCGGCGGCCAAGCTGCCGATCAAGACCCGCTTCATCGAACGCATCGCAGAATAAAGGGAGGACGACATGAAATCCAAGCAACGCCTCTCCGACATCAAGGCGATGACCGAGGACCAGCTCAACGACGAAGTGCTGAAGCTCAAGAAGGAGCAGTTCAATCTGCGCTTCCAGCGGGCGACCGGCCAGCTCGAGGACACTGCCCGCGTGCGCGTCATTCGTCGCGACATCGCCCGGATCAAGACCGTCGCCGCGCAGAAGAGCGCGGACAATCAAGGTTAAAGCCCAATGCCGAAGCGAATTCTCCAGGGCGTCGTCGTCAGCGACAAGCAGAACAAGACCGTGGTCGTGAAGGTCGAGCGCCGTTTCACGCATCCGCTGTTCCAGAAGACGGTGCGTCGCACGAAACATTATCACGCGCATGACGAAAACGGCGCCTTCAAGGTCGGAGATACGGTTTTCATCGAAGAAACCGCGCCGATCTCGAAATTGAAGCGCTGGCGGGTTGTGGAAACCGGCGCAACCGCGTAAATACCCCGCTCGAGCCGGCTGACAGAGGTCACGAAGCTTTTCGGACCCGGCCGCTCGTGCCCTGAAAAAACTGGCGCGCTTCTCGATCGCATGGACCATGCGATTTGGAAGCGCGCTGGAAGTTGGAAACAAAGGTTTTCCGGACGAAGTCGGTCGTCGCGATTGGGCGGGTCCGAAACCAGACCGGAGTGAAAGGCGGAAATGCCATGATTCAGATGCAAACAAACCTCGACGTCGCCGATAACTCCGGCGCCCGCCGCGTGATGTGCATCAAGGTGTTGGGCGGCTCGAAGCGGAAATATGCCGGCGTCGGCGACATTATCGTCGTGTCGATCAAGGAGGCGATTCCGCGCGGGCGCGTCAAGAAGGGCGATGTGCTGAAGGCCGTCGTCGTGCGCACCTCGAAGGACATCAAGCGGTCGGACGGTTCGGTGATCCGTTTCGACTCGAATGCTGCCGTTCTGATCAACAATCAGAAGGAGCCGATCGGCACCCGTATCTTCGGGCCGGTCCCGCGCGAGCTGCGCGCCAAGAACCATATGAAGATCATCTCGCTCGCGCCGGAGGTGCTGTAATGGCCGCCAAAATCAAGAAGGGCGACAAGGTCGTCGTTCTCGCCGGCCGCGACAAGGGCAAGTCCGGCCAAGTGCTGAGCGTGAACCCCGACGAGGGTCGCGCCATCGTCGACGGCGTCAATATGGTCAAGCGCCATCAGCGCCAGACGAAGGACCGCGAGGCGGGCATCATCAACAAGGCCGCGCCGATCGACCTTTCCAATCTTGCGATCGCCGACCCCAAGGACGGCAAGGCGACCCGCGTGGGCTTCAAGATTCTCGACGACGGCCGCAAGGTCCGCGTCGCCAAGCGTTCCGGAGAATTGATCGATGGCTGAGGAAAAGAAAGCCAAGGGAGCCAAGGCGCCGAAGGCCGCCAAGGAAGCTCCGGCGGTCGCCGCCGTCGCTCAAGCGAGCATCGCTGGCTATACGCCGCGCATGCGGAAGCACTATGAAGAAGTCGTTCGCGGACAGCTCATCGAGCAGTTCGGCTACAAGAACGCTTTCGAAGTGCCGACCATCGAGAAGATCGTGCTGAACATGGGCGTCGGCGAGGCGGTCAACGACACCAAGAAGGTGACGTCGGCGGCTGGCGATCTCAGCCTCATCGCTGGTCAGAAGCCGGTCATTACCCGCGCCCGTAAGGCCATCTCGACCTTCAAGGTGCGCGAGAACATGCCGATCGGCGCGAAGGTGACCCTCCGCAAGACCCGCATGTACGAGTTCCTCGATCGTCTGATCACGATCGCGCTGCCGCGCGTGCGAGACTTCCGTGGCTTGAACCCGAAGTCCTTCGACGGGCGTGGCAATTTTGCGCTCGGCATCAAGGAGCACATCGTGTTCCCTGAAATCGACTACGACAAGGCGGAGTCGATCCTCGGCATGGACGTGATCGTCTGCACGACGGCCAAGACCGACGACGAAGCGCGCGCTCTGCTGCGTGCGTTCAATTTCCCGTTCCGGCAGTGAGGGGTTAATCCCTCTCAAACGCGGATACCGAAAGGCTAATACTGATGGCGAAGAAAAGCGCGATCGAAAACAACAAAAAGAAGGCGAAGCTCGTCAAGGCTTTCGCTGGCCGCCGCGAGCGGCTGAAGGCGAAGGCCAACGACAAGTCGCTCTCCATCGAGGAGCAGTTCGAGGCTCGTCTGAAGCTCGCTGAGCTGCCGCGCAACTCCGCGAAGATTCGCGTTCGTAACCGTTGCGAGATTTCCGGCCGCCCGCGCGCCTTTTATCGCAAGCTGAAGATGTCGCGCATCGCGCTGCGCGAGCTCGGGTCCAAGGGTCTGATCCCGGGCCTGGTGAAGTCGAGCTGGTAAGGAGACTCTTAAAATGGCGATCAACGATCCGTTGGGAGATCTCCTCACCCGCATTCGCAACGCGCAGATGCGCCGCAAGGACAAGGTGTCCTCGCCGGGCTCCAAGCTGCGCGCTCATGTCCTCGACGTTCTCAAGGACGAGGGCTACATCCGCGGCTACTCGGCGACGGATTTCGGCAATGGCCGGACCGAGTTCGAGATCGAGCTGAAATATTTCGACGGGCAGCCGGTCATCAAGCAGATCGAGCGCGTTTCCCGCCCGGGCCGCCGCGTCTACGCGGCTGTCGACGCCGTTCCGCGCGTGGCCAATGGCCTCGGCGTGACGATCATGTCGACGCCCAAGGGCGTGATGGCCGATCATGCGGCCCGCGAGAACAACGTCGGCGGCGAGGTGCTCTGCAAGGTCTTCTGACCTTGTGTGAGCGCTCAGACTGAACAGGATTGCAACTATGTCACGTATCGGCAAGAAGCCTGTGGTCGTCCCGGCCGGCGTCACCGCCAAGGTCGACGGCCAGCTCGTGTCCGTGAAGGGCGCGAAGGGCCAGCTCGAATTCCTGGTGCCGGACGACGTTTCCGTCGTGCATCAGGACAACGCCATCAAGGTCGACCCGCGGGGCGACTCCAAGCGCGCCCGCGCGCTGTGGGGCACGTCCCGCGCCCGCGTCAACAATCTGATCGTCGGCGTCACCTCGGGCTTCGAGAAGAAGCTCGAAATCACCGGCGTCGGCTATCGCGCCGCTGTCCAGGGCAAGGTGCTCCAGCTCGCGCTGGGCTATTCGCATGACGTGAACTATCCGATCCCCAACGGCATCGCCATCGTGACGCCGAAGCCGACGGAAATCACGATCAGCGGCATGGACAAGCAACAGGTCGGCCAGGTCGCGGCCGAGATCCGCGCGCTGCGCGGCCCCGAGCCCTATAAGGGCAAGGGCGTCAAATACGCGAACGAATTCATCTTCCGCAAGGAAGGCAAGAAGAAGTAAGGACCAGGCTCCATGGCCAAGGATGTCAGCATCGAACAGCGCCGCAAGGCGCGTGTCCGCAAGGCGATCCGCGAGCGCGCCTATGGCCGCCCGCGTCTCTCCGTGTTCCGCTCGTCGAAGCAGATCTATGCTCAGATCATCGACGACGAGAAGGGGCAGACCCTCGTCGCCGCTTCCTCGATCGAGAAGGCGAACCGCGAATCTTTGAAGACCGGCGCGAATATCGACGCCGCGAAATTCGTGGGCAAGCTTCTCGCCGAGCGCGCCGCCGAAAAGGGCGTCAAAGAGGTCGTGTTCGACCGTGGCGCGTACATGTATCACGGCCGCGTCAAGGCGCTGGCCGACGGCGCCCGCGAGGGCGGCCTGCAGTTTTAATTTCCCTTCTCCCGCACGCGGGAGAGGGCGCCATGCGAAGGCGTGGCGGATGAGGGCCTTACCCGACCTCTGCGGAGGCCGGGTCCGCTGTTTCCCGAAAGGGGGAGAGGCGGGAAGCCCAACGAAGCGAGCGGCGGAGACGCCGCGTAAGTGACGGAAGAAAAAATGGCGCGTGAAGCTGAAGGCGGTCGCGGTCGCGACCGGGATAGAGAAGAGCGCGATAGCGAATTCGTGGATCGTCTGGTCCACATCAATCGCGTCGCGAAAGTCGTGAAGGGCGGCCGTCGTTTCGGCTTCGCCGCTCTCGTCGTCGTCGGCGACCAGAAGGGTCGCGTCGGCTATGGCCATGGCAAGGCGCGCGAAGTGCCGGAAGCGATCCGCAAGGCGACGGAAGCCGCCAAGCGCGCGCTCATCCGCGTGCCGCTGCGCGAAGGCCGCACGCTGCATCACGACGTCTATGGTCGTCACGGTTCGGGCCGCGTGATTCTGCGCGCCGCGCCGGCCGGCACGGGCATCATCGCGGGCGGCCCGATGCGCGCCGTCTTCGAGACGCTCGGCATGCATGATGTGGTGGCGAAGAGCCAGGGCTCCTCGAACCCCTACAACATGATCCGCGCCACCTTCGACGCGCTCGGTCGCGAGGACTCGCCGCGTTCCGTCGCCGCGCGCCGTTCGCTGAAAGTCTCCGCGCTTCAGGCGCGCCGCCAGGGCGTCGACGCTGACGCCGTCGACGCGTAAGGGAGGCTCTCGACATGTCGAATGGCAAGCAGATCACCGTCGAGCAGACGGGCAGCTCGATCGGCCGTAACGAGCGTCAGCGCAAGACGCTTTTGGGCCTCGGCCTGACCCGCATCGGCCGCAAGCGCCAGTTGGAGGACACTCCGGCTGTGCGCGGCATGATCGCCAAGGTGGCGCATCTCGTCAAAATTGTCGGCGAGAAGTGAGGACGCGGCAATGAAACTCAACGAAATCTCCGACAATCCGGGCTCCAGCAAGAACCGGATGCGCGTTGGCCGCGGCATTGGCTCTGGCAAGGGCAAAACCGGCGGACGCGGCGTGAAGGGCCAGAAGGCGCGCACCGGCGTCGCCATCAAGGGCTTCGAGGGCGGTCAGATGCCGTTGCATCGGCGTCTGCCGAAGCGCGGCTTCCACAATCCCTTCCCGACCGACTACAATGAGATCAACATCGGCCGCGTGCAGCAGGCGGTCGACGCCGGCAAGCTCGACGCGAATGCGCCGGTGACGGTCGAAGCGTTGATTGCGGCCGGCCTCGTGGCCAAGGCCCGCGACGGCGTGAAGATCCTCGGGCAGGGCGAGATCAAGGCGAAGCTCGCCTTCGAGGTCGCCGCCGCCTCCAAGAGCGCCATTGCGGCGATCGAGGGCGCGGGCGGGTCGGTGAAGCTCCTCGCGGGCGAAACGGCCACGGCCTAAGGTCAGGTTTTTAGGCGGCCGCTCTCGCAAGAGCGGCCGCTTTGTCTTATAGAGGCGTCTCCCGTCGCTGATGCGATCGGGCGAACACTGCCCTCCGGGCGACAAACAAAAAAGGCGCCAAAGAAAAATAGGCGCGACAAAGGGGAGTTCCTCCATGGCATCGGCAGCCGAGCAGCTCGCGGCCAACGTCAATCTCTCCGCCTTCGGCAAGTCCGAGGAACTCAAGAAGCGCATCCTGTTCACGCTCGGGGCGCTGATTGTCTATCGCCTCGGCACCTATGTGCCGCTGCCGGGCATCGACCCGGAGGCTTTCGCGAAGAGCTTCTTCGGCCAGTCGAAAGGCATGCTGGAGCTGTTCAACATGTTCGCCGGCGGCGCCGTGCAGCGTCGCGCGATTTTCGCCCTCAACATCATGCCGTATATTTCGGCGTCCATTATCATTCAGCTTTTGACCTCGGTGTTTCCGTCGCTCGAATCGCTGAAGAAAGAGGGCGAGCAGGGCCGCAAAGTCCTCAATCAATACACCCGCTATCTCACCGTCGCGCTCGCGACCTTCCAGGCCTACGCCATGGCGATCGGCCTCGAAGGACAGCAGGGCGTCGTCACCGAGCCCGGGCTCTTCTTCCGCATTACAACCGTCGTGACGCTTGTCGGCGGCACCATGTTCCTGATGTGGCTCGGCGAGCAGATCACCTCGCGCGGCATCGGCAACGGCTCGTCGCTGATCATTTTCGCCGGTATCGTCGCAGCCTTCCCCTCAGCGATCGTCTCGACTCTCGAACTCGGCCGCCAGGGCGCCATCTCGACCGGCATCATCCTCGGCGTGATTGCGATGTCGTTCCTCGTCATCGCCTTCATCGTCTTCATGGAGCGCGCCCAGCGTCGCCTGCTGATCACCTATCCGAAGCGTCAGCACGGCAACCGCGTCTATGAGGGGCAGACGTCCTTCCTGCCGTTGAAGCTCAACACGGCCGGCGTCATCCCGCCGATCTTCGCTTCGTCGCTGCTGCTGTTGCCGACGACTGTCGCCAACTTCTATCAATCGACGGGCTCGGAAAGCATTTTTGCGACGATCTCGGCCTATTTCGGTCACGGGCGTCCGCTCTATATGCTGGCCTATGTCGGCCTCATCGTCTTCTTCGCGTTCTTCTACACGGCCATCGTCTTCAACCCGACGGAGACGGCCGATAATCTCAAGAAGCATGGCGGCTTCATCCCCGGCATTCGCCCGGGCGAGCGCACGGCGAAGTTCATCGACGACGTGCTCATGCGCATCACCGTGCTCGGCGCCGCCTATCTCGCCATCATCTGTCTTCTGCCGGAAGGGCTCATCGCCTATGCGAACCTGCCCTTCTACTTCGGCGGCACCTCTTTGCTCATCGTGGTGAGCGTGACCATGGACACGGTCTCGCAGATCCACGGCCATATGCAGGCGCAGCAATATGAGGGGCTGATCCGCAAGACCAAGCTCAAGGGACGTCGTAAATGAGGCTCGTCCTTCTCGGCCCCCCGGGCGCCGGCAAGGGAACGCAGTCCGCTCGCCTCGTCGAAAAGCTGGGCGTGCCCCAGCTCTCGACCGGCGACATGCTGCGCGCGGCCGTCGCGGCCGGAACGCCGATCGGCCTGAAGGCCAAGGCGCTGATGGACTCCGGCCAGCTCGTGCCCGACGAAGTGGTCATCGGCATCATCGACCAGCGGATCGATGATGCCGACTGCGCCAATGGCTTCATCCTGGACGGCTTTCCGCGCACCGTCGCGCAGGCCGAGGCGCTCCGCGATCTTCTGGACCGCAAGGGGTTGAGGCTCGACGCGGTGATCGAGCTTGTCGTCGACGAGAATGCGCTCGTCGACCGGATGCGCAGGCGCGTCGCCGAGACGCTTGCCGCCGGCAAGCCGGTTCGCGCCGACGACAATCCGGAAAGCTTCAAGACGCGGCTCGACACCTATCGCGCGCAGACTGCGCCGGTCTCGGCGCATTACGCCGGGCGCGGCGAGCTGAAACGGATCGACGGCATGGCGCCGATAGACGATGTGACGGCGGCAATCGACAGATCGCTCGGCGCCTGATAGAAAGCTTCAAGAAATCAGACATCGGCCCGGCTCTGCCGGGCCGATGCTTTTTGTCCTCCCGACAAACCCAGAGACTTCACCGATGGAAGCAAAGTCATTTTGCGGCCTGGACTTCGGCACGTCGAATTCGACAGTCGCCGTCGAGGGGGCGCAGGGCATGGAGCTCGCGCCGCTCGAAGGCGGAAGCCGCACGCTGCCGAGTTCGATCTTCTTCGATTTCTCGGACGGTTCGCCCATCTTCGGCCGCGCGGCGATCAAAGCCTATGTCGACGGCGTCGAGGGGCGGCTGATGCGCAGCCTGAAATCGGTGCTGGGCACAGCGCTGATGGACGAGACCACGCGAATCAAGACGAAAGCCTATTCGTTCAAGGACATCATCGGCCTCATCGTCGGAAAGCTGAAAGACGCCGCCGACGGCGTCGCAGGCGAGGACGTTACAAAGGTCGTGCTCGGCCGGCCTGTGCATTTCGTCGACGACGACCCGGCCGCCGATCGCCGCGCGCAGGACGCACTCGAGGAAATCGCGCGGGCGCGGGGTTTCCGCGAGATCGCCTTTCAATATGAGCCAATCGCCGCGGCGCTGACCTATGAGCAGAGCGTGCGGGAGGAGCAATATGCGCTTATCGCCGACATCGGCGGCGGCACGTCGGATTTCTCCGTGGTGCGCGTTTCGCCGCAGGCGCGTTGGCGCGCGGATCGGGCAGGGGACGTGCTCGCCAATAAGGGCGTGCATATCGGCGGCACGGATATCGATCGGCTCTTCAGCCTGAAGTCGGTCATGCCGCATCTGGGGCTCGGGAGCGAGATGCGCCTGCCTTTCGGGGACAAAGTGCTGCCGGCCCCGAACGGCTTTTTCGTCGATCTCGCGACCTGGCATCGGATCAATCTCCTCTATACGCCCAAGGTTGCCCGGGAGCTCGAGGAGATGGAGCGCTATTCGCTCTCGCCCGCGAAGATCGCCCGTCTAGCGGAGGTGATCGAAAGCCGCCGCGGCCATTCGATCGCGCTGTCGGTGGAGCACGCTAAGATCGATCTGTCGGACTCGGATCGCGCGACGATCGACCTCACAGAAGTGGAGCGGGCATTCGAGGTCGAAACTTCCGCCAATACGCTGCATGAGGCGATTGCGGACCAGCTCGGCTCGCTCTCGCGCACGCTGAAGGAAACTCTCGCCGCCTCAGGGCTTTCCGGCGGGCGCATCGATGCGGTCTTCCTCACCGGCGGCTCGACCGCAATTCCGGCCGTGCGTGCGGCGGTCACCGGCCAGACACCCGGCGCGAAAATCGTCGAAGGCGATATGTTCGGCGCCGTGGGTCTCGGCTTAGGGCTGGACGCGCAACGAAAATTCGGTTCTGATGGCTTGCGTCGCAGCGCTTGAGTCTCGCGAGGGAAGAAAATCGCATTTCCCTCGCCAGTTTTGCTTGACTCGTGCGCGATCGCTCGCTATCGCCTGACTTCTGACGGAAATTCGAGGGAAGCTCTCTTCGGAGGGCTTCCGTTTTTGCGTTCGGACAATCGGAATCACCCGCAGGGGCCGGCCTCCACCGGACGCGGGTTCACTCCGGCGGCGCCGCAAGGCTGTCGCCCGAAATGGAGAAAATCGTGGCACGTATCGCAGGCGTCAACATCCCGACCAACAAGCGCGTCGTCATCGCGCTTCAGTATATTCACGGCATCGGCCCCAAGAAGGCTGAAGAAATCTGCGAGAAGGTGAGCATCCCGGCCGAGCGCCGCGTGGCCCAGCTTACCGACGCGGAAGTCCTGCAAATCCGCGAGACCATCGACCGTGACTATCTCGTGGAAGGCGATCTGCGCCGCGAAGTCGCGATCAACATCAAGCGCCTGATGGACCTCGGCTGCTACCGTGGCCTGCGCCACCGCCGTCAGCTTCCGGTTCGCGGCCAGCGCACGCATACCAACGCCCGCACCCGCAAGGGCAAGGCGAAGCCGATCGCCGGCAAGAAGAAGTAATTCCGGCAATCGTCAAGTCGGGCAGTCGGTAACTCTGGCTGCCTGCAAGGTGGAGCCGCTGGCGTTACGGCGGCGTCGATATCGAAAGGCAAGAGTTAAATGGCCAAGGACACTACCCGCGTTCGTCGTCGCGAGCGCAAGAACATCGTCTCCGGCGTCGCGCATGTGAACTCGACGTTCAACAACACGATGATCACCATCACCGACGCTCAAGGCAATACTGTGTCGTGGTCGTCGGCCGGCTCGATGGGCTTCAAGGGTTCGCGTAAGTCGACCCCCTACGCCGCGCAGATGGCCGCCGAGGACGCCGCCCGCAAGGCCGGCGAGCATGGCGTGCGCACGCTCGAAGTCGAGGTTTCGGGCCCCGGTTCGGGCCGCGAATCGGCTCTGCGCGCGCTGCAGGCGGCGGGCTTCACCGTTACGTCGATCCGCGACGTGACGCCGATCCCGCACAATGGTTGCCGTCCGCGCAAGCGCCGTCGCGTCTGACGCTACGGCAATAGGAAGCCTGCTTTCAATCGAGCATATTTCGCGCGGCCCCGGCTCCTCCCCGCCGGAGCCGCGTTCAGGAGCTTCAAGGAAAGGCGCCCCAGTGAGCATCCAGAAGAACTGGCAGGAACTCATCAAGCCGAACAAGCTCGACGTGACGCCCGGCGACGATCCGCGCCGCGTGGCGACCGCCGTTGCCGAGCCGCTGGAGCGGGGCTTCGGCGTGACGCTCGGCAACGCCCTGCGCCGCATTCTTCTCTCGTCGCTGCAGGGCGCGGCGATCACCTCGATTCACATCGACGGCGTTCTGCACGAATTTTCGTCGATCCCCGGCGTGCGCGAGGACGTGACCGACATCGTCCTCAACATCAAGGACATTTCGGTCAAGTATCAGGGCGAGGGCGTGAAGCGCCTGACGCTCAAGAAGACGGGCCCGGGCATTGTCACCGCTGGCGACATTCAGGCGACGGGCGACGTGCAGGTTCTCAACCCCGACCTCGTCATCTGCACGCTCGACGAGGGCGCCGAGTTCCGCGTCGAATTCACCATTTCGACCGGCAAGGGCTATGTGCCGGCTGACCGCAATCGCGCCGAGGATGCGCCGATCGGCCTCATCCCGGTGGACAGCCTTTATTCGCCGGTGAAGAAGGTCAGCTATCGCGTCGAGAACACCCGCGAAGGCCAGGTGCTCGACTATGACAAGCTGACGCTGACCGTCGAGACCAATGGCGCGATCACGCCGGAGGACGCGCTCGCTTTCTCGGCGCGCATCCTGCAGGATCAGCTGAACGTCTTCGTCAATTTCGAGGAGCCGCGCCGCGAAGAGGCCGCCCCGTCGATCCCGCAGCTCGCCTTCAATCCGGCGCTGCTCAAGAAGGTCGACGAGCTGGAGCTTTCGGTGCGCTCGGCGAATTGCCTGAAGAACGACAATATCGTCTATATCGGCGACCTTATTCAGAAGTCGGAGGCGGAAATGCTCCGCACCCCGAACTTCGGCCGCAAATCCTTGAACGAGATCAAGGAAGTCCTTGCGCAGATGGGCCTGCATCTGGGCATGGAAGTCCCCGGCTGGCCGCCGGAGAACATCGACGATCTCGCCAAGCGGTTCGAAGAGCATTATTGAGTTTGCGCCCTTCTCCCGCTTGCGGGAGAAATGAGGGCCCTCACCCGACCCCTGCTCCGCAGGGGCCACCCTCTCCCGCAAACGGGAGAGGGACATAAGGAGACGGCCGTACCTTGGCACGGCGGCCGCATAAGCAACGGAGAGCCACATGTATCACGGTCACAAGAAGCGCCGTTTCGGCCGCACCCATGAGCACCGCAAGGCCATGTTCGCGAATATGGCGCAGGCGCTCATCAAGCATGAGCTGATCATCACCACTCTGCCGAAGGCGAAGGATCTTCGTCCCGTGGTCGAGAAGCTGGTGACGCTCGGCAAGCGGGGCGATCTGCACGCCCGCCGTCAGGCGATCGCCCAGATCAAGGACGTCAAGCTCGTCGCGAAGCTCTTCGACGTTCTCGGCCCACGCTACAAGGAGCGCAATGGCGGCTACACCCGCGTTCTGAAGGCGGGCTTCCGCTATGGCGACAATGCGCCGATGGCCGTCATCGAATTCGTCGATCGCGACGTCAATGCGCGCGGTCAGGACTCCGGCCCGGTTCAGGTCGAAGAAGAGGCGGCGTAAGCCCATGAAGACGATCGGCGCGGAACCGGGTTTTGTTTCCGGCGCGCCGAAGCTTTTGCTGAGAATTGAAGGGGCGGCGCTGATGGCGGCCGCCCTTTTCTATTACGCGCAGGCCGGCGGCGACTGGGGACGTTTCGCGCTGCTGTTTCTGTTCCCGGACCTTTCGCTCTTGGCTTATCTCGCTGGGCCGCGGCTCGGGGCGATCGCCTATAATCTCGCCCACACGACCATCGGCCCCTTCGCCTATGGCGTCTTGGGCGCCGCGACCGGGCAGCCGCTGCTCATGCAGATCGCAGCGATCCATTTGGCCCACATCGGCTTCGATCGGCTGCTGGGCTTCGGGCTCAAATATGGCGTGAGCTTCTCCGCCACGCATCTTGGTCCGGTTGGAAAGGCGGCGCCCCGGACCGCGAGCCTTCAGGCTCGCTTCTAAAGGCACTCCGCAAACGTCGATAGACTTTTGCGAAAAGAATGCGCTCCAGCTTTTTGGATCTGCTAAGCGCGCCCAAAGGCGGCGGTCCATAGCTGCATCCTCGCGGTCGCCAGAATTCATGCTTATATACCGCCCCGTTGGATTCTCTTTCCGGAGCGGCTGATGCGCCTCGATCTGCGCCACCTTGTTTTTGGAGCTTTTGCCTGCGCGGCCGGCGTTAGCGCCGCCTATATCGAACGCGCGGCCGAGCCCGCGCCCGCGCATGCGCAGGCGGTAGAGGGCAGCGTCGTTCCCAAAAGCCGCGCAGAGATCACGCTTTCCTTCGCCCCGGTCGTCAAAAAAGCCCAGCCGGCGGTCGTCAACGTCTTCGCCTCGCGCGTCGAGCGCATGCCGGCCAATCCCTTCCTCGACGACCCGATCTTTCGCCGCTTCTTCGGCGAGGGTGGCGGCATGCCGGGCCGCTCCAATACAGCGCAGTCGCTCGGCTCCGGCGTCATCGTCGACCCCGCGGGTCTCGTCGTGACAAATAACCACGTCATCGAGGGCATGACCGACGTGAAGGTCGCGCTCGCCGACAAGCGCGAGATCCCCGCCAAAATCCTGCTGCGCGATCCCCGCACCGATCTCGCCGTGCTGAAGCTTACCGAGGGAACGAACTTCCCGACGATGGAGCTTGGCGATTCGGACGCGCTCGAAGTCGGCGATCTGGCGCTCGCCATCGGCAATCCCTTCGGCGTCGGCCAAACTGTCACGCAAGGCATCGTCTCGGCCCTGGCGCGCACCCATGTCGGCATCTCCGACTATGGCTTCTTCATTCAGACGGACGCCGCCATCAATCCCGGCAACTCCGGTGGCCCGCTCGTCGATATGAACGCCCGCGTCGTCGGCATTAATTCAGCGATCTTCTCGAAGTCCGGCGGCTCCATCGGCATTGGCTTCGCGATCCCCGTCAATATGGTGAAAAGCGTGCTGCTTGCGGCCAAGGGCGGCGGCAAGATGGTCAAGCGCCCGTGGCTCGGCGCGACGCTGCAAACCATCTCTCAGGAGATCGCCGAAGGTCTGGGGCTCGATCGCCCGACCGGCGCGCTGCTCGCCGACATCGACCCCAAGGGGCCTGCCGCCGATGCGGGGCTAAAGCGCGGCGACGTGATTGTCTCCATCGACGGCCAAACGGCGGACGATCCGGAGGCGGTCGGCTATCGCCTGGGCACCAAGCCGCTCGGCGGGCAGGCGACGCTCGGCGTGCTCCGCGGCGGCAAGAAGATCGTTGCGCAAATGCGCCTGACCCCCGCGCCCGAGACGCCGCCGCGCGATACCATCAAGCTTAAGGGCCCGTCGCCTTTCGCCGGCGCCACGGTGGTCAATGTCTCGCCGGCCGTCGTCGAGGAAATGTCGGTCCAGGGCGCCGCCAATGGCGTCGTCGTGTCCGAGATCGAGGACGGCTCCTTCGCCCAGCAGCTCAATCTGCAGCGCGGCGACGTCGTGCTCGCGGTCAACGACCAGAAAATCGAGACGACCCGCGACCTCGAAAAGGCCGTCTCCAGCCGCGCTTATTACTGGAAGATCACGCTGGCGCGCGGCGGGCAGGTCTTCACCACGGTCGTCGGCGGCTAGGATGAGCGGCGTCTCGATCCTGGTGACGACGATCGATTCGGACGAGAAGGCGCGCGCCCTAGCGCATGCCGCTCTCGCCGAAAAGCTCGCCGCCTGCGTGCAGATCACGCCGATCTCCAGCCTCTACGTCTGGAAAGGCGCATGCTGCGAGGAGTCCGAATTCCGAATCGAGATGAAGCACCGCACGGAAGATTATGCGGCGCTCGCGGCTTTGGTGCGCCGCCTGCACAGCTACGAGACGCCGGAGATACTCCGCGTCGACGCGGCCGATACGGATCCCGCCTATGCCGCCTGGCTGCGCGAGTCGACGCAGCGCGGCTGATTTTGCGAAAATTTGAGCCCTTTCGCGGCGTGGGCTTTGCAAACCGCCCCAGCGGCGCTTACCTACTGCCCGCAGCACAGCGCTGCCAGGAGCGATGAATGACGGCAACCACGGATTATTTGCTCGACCGTCGGCGGTTGCGGCGAAAACTCGGCTGGTGGCGCATGGGCGCCATTGTTGCGGCCGTGATCGCCGCGCTCATTGCGCTCTCGCGGCTGTCGGGCGCTGATTCTCCTGACAAGCTTACGCCCCACGTCGCCCGACTGTCGCTGCAGGGCGTGATCACCGGCGACAAGGATACGATCGACCTCATCAAGAAGATCGGGGAATCGAGCCAGGCAAAGGCGGTGCTGCTGACGATCGATAGCCCCGGCGGGACGACGACAGGAGCCGAGAGGCTCTACAACGAGCTGCGGCGCCTCGGCGAGAAAAAGCCCGTCGTCGCAGTCGTCGGCACGGTTGCGGCCTCCGGCGCTTACATTGCGGCGCTCGCCGCCAATACGATCGTCGCCGAGAGCAATTCGCTCGTCGGCTCGGTCGGCGTCCTGTTCCAGTTTCCCAATTTCTACAAGCTTTTGGAAAATGTCGGCGTAAAGGTCGAAGAGGTGAAATCCTCGCCCCTGAAAGCCGCGCCCAATGGCTACGAGCCCACGAGCGAGGCGGCCAAGGCGGCGATCGCCAACCTCGTCGCCGACTCCTATGGCTGGTTCAAGGAGCTTGTGAAGCAGCGCAGGGGGCTCGACGACGCCGAGCTGGCGAAGGTCGCGGACGGCCGCGTTTTCACCGCGCGTCAGGGTGTGCCGCTCAAGCTCGTGGATATTATCGGCGGCGAGCGCGAGGCGATCATCTGGCTCGAGACCAATAAGAACATCGCCAAGGACTTGCCGGTCCGGGACTGGAAGAAGAAATCGAGCATCGAGCGTCTTGGGCTCGTCGAAGGCGCGGCCGCGCTCGCCAGGGTCGCCGGCCTCGCCGCCATCGCCGAGGTGCTGGATCAGGCGGCGAGCGCCGAGCGGAGCGCGAGTCTTGACGGTCTTCTGGCGATTTGGCAGGGTTTCGACGCGCGCTGACGCCGACCCGAGGTCGATTTTCAGCAGAAAAGGACACTAGAGCCAACATGATCAAGTCGGAGCTTATTCAGCGAATTGCACGCCGCAACGGTCATCTTTACCAACGTGACGTCGAGACGATCGTCAGCACGATCCTCGACGAGATCACAGCGGCTCTGGCGCGCGGCGACCGGGTTGAGCTGCGCGGTTTCGGCGCTTTCTCGGTCAAGAAACGGGACGCGCGCACTGGCCGCAACCCGCGCACGGGCGCGCAAGTCTCCGTGCAGGAAAAATCCGTGCCCTTCTTCAAGACGGGCAAGGAGATGCGCGAACGCCTGAACGAGAACTACCAGGGCTGACGCCAGCCGCCGCGCTCGATCGGGCGCGGCGCCATCATGACGCCGGGCTCCCGCGGCCGATGCGCTGCCAACAAGCCGGCGCGCGGTCGACGTTAGGGAGAGGCAATGAAATCCATTCTGCGAGTCCTCGTCTTCGTTCCGCTGGCGTTGATCATCCTGTTCTTTTCCATGGCCAATCGCGCGATGGTGAAGATCGGGCTCGATCCTTTCGCGGCCAATCCGGCCGACGCGCCTTCTGTCGAAGCGCCGATGTATCTGGTCGTCCTGGCCGCGATGGCGCTCGGCGTGCTCGCCGGCGGCGTCTCCTCCTGGCTCGGCCATCTGCCGGTGCGCCGCGCCGCCAAAGTTGCGCGCGCCGAAGCCAAGAAAACCCGGCTCGAGATCGAGAAGCTGCGTCAGCAGGCGCTTGCGGAACTGCCGAGCGAGTCCAAGGCGGCCAAGCGTTGACGGCTCGACCGGGCGGAAGGCGCGACTCACAAAATCTTGCAACCAAGACGCTTGAAAAACCAGCCGCACGCCGATAAGAGAAACCCGCGCGCCCAGAGCCGCGCATGCCGCAATAGCTCAGCTGGTAGAGCACATCATTCGTAATGATGGGGTCGGGGGTTCGAATCCCTCTTGCGGCACCATATCTACCTCCGAGAACGTCCAAATCCGTCTAAAAATCGCTGAAAAACAAAGCCTTCAGGCAAATTCGTAGTCTGAGGGCGTCCTTTGTCGTCCGGTTGTGTCCAACAAATTCGTTGGTATCGTTGTTGGCATATTCCCCGCTTTCAGGGCGATACCAACATGCCGCTCAACGATCTTGAAATCCGCAACGCCAAGCCCAGCGACCGACTCAGGAAGCTTTCGGACGGCGGAGGCCTCCAGCTTTGGATCACACCGGACGGGGCGAAGCGCTGGAGACAAGAAGCGCCGCGAGGAAAATGCCGACCGGACGCTCTCCAAGATCAAATGGCTGTTGAGCCTCGCCAAGTCCGATATTGGGGCGCGCCCGATTTCCGAAATCAGCGCCCCAGAAGTTCTCCGGGTCCTGCGTGCCGTCGAAGCGCGGGGCCGCCATGAGACTGCGCGCCGGTTACGTGCGACCATCGGGCAGGTTTTTCGTTACGCCGTCGCCACTGGCCGCGCCGACACCGATCCGACTGGAGCGCTTAGAGGAGCTATCATCGCGCCGGTGGTGCGCCATCGGGCGGCAATAATCGAGCCAAAGGCATTCGGAGGCTTGCTGCGCGCCATTTGGGATTACGAAGGCGCGCCTGAAACCAGGATCGCGCTGGACCTGCTTTCGCTGACTTTCGTCCGCCCTGGCGAACTACGCGCGGCCGGATGGTCGGAATTCGACCTGGAAGCCGCAGTCTGGGCAATACCGGCGGAAAAGATGAAAATGAAGCGCACATCGGGTTCCCCTCGCGCCCCAAGCCGTCGCCCTGTTGCGAGAACTTCACGCAATCACCGGTGACGGCAAATTCCTTTTCCCTTCCGTTCGCTCGGCGAACCGCTGCATGAGCGAGAACACAATCAACGCCGCATTGCGTCGCCTCGGATTCGGCAAGGAGGAAATAACGGGGCACGGTTTCCGGTCTGCGGCTTCGTCAATTCTGAACGAATCGGGATTGTGGAATGCCGACGCCATCGAACGCCAATTGGCTCACGTCGACAATGACTCGGTTCGGCGCGCCTATGCCCGCGCGGATTTTTGGGACGAGCGCGTCCGCATGATGGCTTGGTGGGCGGAAAGGTGCGAGGAGATGCGCCGTGGCGGGGTTGTCATCCCGTTGCGAGCGTGATCG
Source organism: Methylocystis iwaonis (assembly GCF_027925385.1). Taxonomy (NCBI): domain Bacteria; kingdom Pseudomonadati; phylum Pseudomonadota; class Alphaproteobacteria; order Hyphomicrobiales; family Methylocystaceae; genus Methylocystis; species Methylocystis iwaonis. The sequence continues at coordinate 3,496,767 of NZ_AP027142.1, read as the reverse complement.
GTGAATGATTATCTTTCGCGGACAGAAAAAATTTCCGCGTGAAAGGGAGCCCGATCGATATGACCCTCCGAGGCCCTGAACTTTAACCCCACCGCCTGCGGCGGATTTCCATCAAGCGATTTCCTGCAGAAGCGCCTCGGCCTGGGCCAGCACGGTTTGAACGGCTTCTTCCGCAAGGTCCGGCGGATAGCCGTATTTTTTCAGGATGCGCTTCACCAACACGCGCATATTGGCGCGTGCGCTTTCTCGTTTCGCCCAATCGACAGTCACATTCTTGCGTAAGTTTTCGAGAAGCTCATGCGCGATGACGCGCAGCTTTTCGTCGCCCATCGCCTTGACTGCGCTTTCGTTCTCCGCGAGCGCCTCATAGAAGGCGACTTCTTCGGGGGACAGCCCTAGCTCTTCGCCCCTCGCGCGTGCCGATTGCATGTCCTTGGCGAGTGCGATGAGTTCGTTGATCAGTTCGAGCGCGGAAATCGCGTTGGTGTGGTAGCGCGCCACCGCCTCTTCAAGGCGGGTGGAGAATTTCCTGGCTTCGACAAGGTTCGATTTCGAGCGGCTGCGAATTTCGCCGTTCAGCAGCTTTTTCAGCGCCTCCAGTGCAAGGTTCTTGCGCTTCATGCCCTGAATTTCCGCGAGAAACTCGTCGGACAGGATCGAAATATCCGGCGAGGTCACGCCCGCCGCCTTGAGGATGTCGACGACTTCCGACGAGGCGATGGCCCGGTCGATCAGTTGTTGCACGGCAAGGGCGCGCTCGGCCTTGCCGATTCCGCCTTTCAATGTCGATTTGGCGATCGCCGCGCGGACGGTCTGGAAGAAGCCCACCTCGTCCCGGATGGCCGCCGCCTCGTCGCTCGCCGAGGCCAGCGAATAGGCCTTGGTCAGCTCCAGCACCAGATCCTGATAGGCGCGATGGGCGCGCTTCTTCTCCTCGTCGCTGGCCTTTTTGGCGGCCTCGCCCTCCTGCCATTTCAGCACCCAGTCGATGGCGCCGGCGAGCGTCGCTAATCGTTGCTGCGGCGGCCCAGCCATGCCGGTGGCATAGTCGAAGCCGTGATAGACCGCTTTCACGCGCTCAAAGCATTCGCGCATCTTGGCGATGGCGGCTTCTTCGTCGATGCCGGTCTTATCGCGGTCCGAGTCGCTATAGTCCGCGAGCGCCTTTCGGAGGTTCTGGGCGATGCCGATATAGTCGACGACAAGCCCGCCCTCTTTATCACGAAAGACCCGATTAACGCGGGCGATGGCCTGCATGAGCCCGTGGCCGCGCATCGGTTTGTCGATATACATCGTATTCATGCAGGGCGCGTCGAAGCCCGTCAGCCACATGTCGCGCACAAGAACGAGCTTTAGAGGGTCGTCGGGATTGCGCGCGCGCTTGGCCAGGGCGTCGCGCCGGCGCTTGCCGCCAATATGCTGTTGCCAAGGTGCCGGGTCGGAGGCGGCGCCGGTCATGACGATCTTGATCGCGCCTTCCGCGTCGTCGTCCGAATGCCAATCGGGGCGTAGAGTGACGATTTCGTCGTAGAGTTTCACGCAGATGCGCCGGCTCATGCAGACCGCCATCGCCTTGCCCTGCAAGGCTTCGAGGCGCGCCTCCAGATGCGTGACGAGATCGGCGGCGATTTGCTTGATGCGCTTGTCCGAGCCGACCAGCGCTTCGACCGTCGACCATTTCGCCTTGAACTTCTCCGCCTCGGTCAGCGTCTCGTCTTCGAGCATCTCCTCGATTTCGGCGTCAATCTTCGGCTTTTCGTCTTCGTTCAGCTCGATGCGCGCGACGCGGCTTTCGTAATAGATCGGGACGGTAGCGCGATCCTCCACCGCGCGGGAAATGTCGTAAATGTCGATGTAGTCGCCGAAAATCGCAGGCGTGTTGCGGTCGTCGCCTTCAACGGGCGTGCCGGTGAAGCCGATGAAGGAGGCGTTGGGGAGCGCCTGCCGCAGATAATGCGCATAGCCGTAGCGGCGCTTGCCGGTCTTCGTGTCGAGCTTGGCGTCGAAGCCATATTGGCTGCGATGCGCTTCGTCGGCGACGACGATGACATTGCGGCGATCGGTCAGCAGCGGGAAATCCTCTTCGCCAGGCGCCGGCGAGAATTTCTGCAAGGTGGTGAAGATGACGCCGCCAGCCGAGCGCTCCAGCAGACGCTTCAAATCATCGCGGCTCGTCGCCTGTTCGGGCGTCTGGCGGATGAGATCGCGGCAGAGGCTGAAGGTCGCGAAAAGCTGATCGTCGAGATCGTTGCGGTCGGTGAGGACAACGAGCGTCGGATTGGCCAGTTCGCTCGCGCGCACGGCAAGGCCGGCGAAAAATGCCATGAGATAGCTCTTGCCCGAGCCCTGGGTATGCCAGATGATGCCGATCTTGCGGTCGCCGTCCGGCTGCGACGCAGCGATGGCCTCGCTGATCGCCTTTTGCGCGCCGTGGAACTGGTGATAGCCGGCGATGATCTTGAACGGGCCTTCGCCCTTGTCGCCGAAGACGGTGAAGTCGCGAATGAGCTTCAGGAAGTTTGCATGGTCGAAGACGCCGCGTAAAAGCGTGTCGAGTTCCGGCGCGCCGGGCGGGGCGTAGTCGGCGCCATTGACGGTGCGCCAGGGCATGTAGCGCTCTTCGTCGGCGGTCAGAGAGCCGATGCGCGCCCTTATGCCGTCGGAGACGACGAGGGCGGCGTTGGCGCGAAAGAGCGAGGGAATTTCGGCCTTGTAGGTTTCGATTTGGCGAATGGCGGCGGAAATCGTCGCGTTTTCGTCGCCGGGATTTTTAAACTCCAGCACGGCGAGCGGCAGGCCGTTGACGAAGAGAACCACATCGGCGCGGCGATTGCGTCGACGCTCGATCATCGTGAACTGATTGACGACGAGCCAGTCATTGGCCGCGGGATTGGAAAAGTCGACCAGCCAGACTTTGGCGGAAAGGACTCGGCCCGCATCCTTATATTGGACATCGACGCCTTCGGTGATGAGCCGATGCAGGCGGCGATTTTCTTCAACGAGAACCAGCGTTTCGTCATTGAGAACGCGGCGGATGGCTTCGGCGCGCGCTTCTTCGGGAATGGTCGGATTGATGTCGGCGACGCAGGCCTCAAAGCGCTTGACGAGGATCGCATCCTTGAAGGAGGCGCGTTGCGGGGCGGCGCCGTCGGGGGAAATGTCGCCCCCGTGGAAATAGGCCCAGCCGAGCGATTTAAGCGTCTCGATGCCGGCATGCTCGACATGGTCTTCGGAGAAACCAAAGCGAAAGTCAGCCATCTAAACCGCCTTCCATCAAACTGATTAGGAGGTCCTCGATGGATTGATCATGATCGTCCGGTGGATAGTAGATCGGGTGGATTTCAGCATCGGCCAAAAAAGCGCGTCTTTCTGGCCTTTCTGCTTCGGGCGGGCAAGGCAAGAATGCGTAGTGTCGGACTGGAGTATCGGGCGCGTTTGACCGGATTTCTCGTAATGCATTGATCGTTCGGTCCGCTTGCAGGCTGCATCCCATAAACAGAAGGCTGCGGCTACCAAGAAGCACGTTCAAAATTGCCGTAAGTGTAGTGCGCCCATTGTAAGCGGCCTCGTATTCGGTCCTGGTCAGCACGCGTCCGTCACTCGAATCTGCCTCGCCGTGCAAGCGAAGGAGACAATGAGGATTGTTGGCGATGCGAGACCGAGCATCAGCCAAACGCGATCCTGAATATTCGATTGGAAAGGCCTTACCGGCATTTCGATAGACATGGGTGAGTACGTAATCAAAATTGGTTGTGATAACTTCTTGCTCAAACAGAACCGGCATCAACTGAACGGGGCCTGCAACGTTCCGGCAGTGACTTCCGAGGTGGCTATGAATTTCCTCATTGAAGGCTCCACGCAGCTCATTTTGAATGCGCTCAGCCGCCTCCTCATAAAGCCCTTCACGTAGAAGCCGCTCTATGTCTGATTTCAAATGGGGAAGGTCCACCAAAAGAGAGAGCAGGAAAGTGCCCCACGGCTTGAAGCCGCTGGCCAACGACATTCCGGCTCCCACGAAAGGCAAGACCGCGCCGTTACGAAACCTTTGCGTGAGCGCGCGAAATCGCGGGAGGCCTCCATTATCTGTCAAGAACTGGCGCGCGCGCTCTTTTGCAGCCTGCTTTGCATCGTCCACCCATTCGATGAAAACCTGAATATAGCCGTCAGGGTCCAGACCTTCGAGGACTTGCTGACGAGACCAGCGAAGACCGCGAATTTTGATATCGCCTTCTTCGTTCAATTCATCAAGGAAGCGTTGGCGAAAGTATTCCATTGCAGCTCTCAAACGAACTTTTCAGCATCGCGCACGCGCACGCGCACGCGCACGCGCACTCCGCCGGACATGAGTTTGGAAAGGAGATAGTCGCGGGTTTCGGCGAGGGTGCGGTTTTCGGAGCCTCGGCTTTGAATCAAGTTCAGCAACGGGCCTACGAGTTCGTCGTGCGCCGACAGCAATTTTTCAGGCGGCAAATCCAGCACGATTTGTCGAATGCTCTCTGAGTTTACGGCAGTTGCGATAGACGATGTGCTCCCTAGAGGGTGTTATGTACTTTGGTAGTTGATTATCTTAATGGAATCGGATGTCTCCGATTCGCAAACCGTATCCGTCTGATGTCAGCGACGAGGAATGGTCGCTGGTTGCGCCGTATCTGACGCTGATGGACGAGGGCGCTCCGCAACGTCAGCATTTGCTTCGTGAGCTATTCAACGGCCTGCGCTACGTTCTGCGTTACGGCATAGCATGGCGCGCCATGCCCAACGATCTGCCGCCCTGGTCCGCAGTGTATCAGCAATCGCAGCGCTGGCTGGCGGCGGGCGTGTTCGAAGAGCTTGCGCAGGACCTGCGCGCCTTGTTGCGCGTCGCCTCCGGTCGCGCCGAGGAGCCAACCGCGGCGATCATCGACAGCCGCACGCTGCGTTCGACGCCGGAAAGCGGTCCACGGGCCGGCTATGACGGCGCCAAGCGCAAGCGCGGCTCCAAGCTGCACATGGCGGTCGACACGCTGGGGCACTTGCTGGCGCTGCACGTTACGCCAGCGAATGTCGACGACCGCGCCGAGGTCGGCAAGCTCGCCGCCGCTGTGCAGGACGCCACAGGCGAGAACGTCGAGCTTATTTATGTCGATCAAGGTTATACCGGCGAGAAAGCCACGGAGGCGGCCAAAGCGCAGGGCGTCGAACTCTGCGTGGTCAAACTCTCCGAAGCGAAAAAAGGCTTCGTGCTGTTGCCCAAACGCTGGGTTGTCGAACGATCCTTCGCTTGGGCGACCCGATGCAGGCGGCTGGTCAAAGACTACGAACGCTACGCCGACACACTCGCTGGCCTCCACGTCGTCGCTTTTGCCTGCCTCATGCTCAAACGCGCAGCCGACTTCGTAATACAGAGTGCATAACACCCTCTAGTAGGGAATAGTCGAATTGCTTCATGAAGGAATAAGTGAAGGCGGTCGGCGGACTTTCAGCTTTAATGGCTAACTGCGCGATGGCCTCATTAGACAGCATTTGTCGTTCTGCAATAGCGACACGCCCAACGGTCAGCTTAAAGCTAACGAGGACTGTACCCTTTTCGATAAGCGGAACTCTAAATTCATTTACTGCGTCGGCGGTCAAACATTCAGACGTCGAGTGTGCGAAAGTGCCGCATGTTCCGAGATCGCGAATGGATAGCCATGGAATGCCGTCGGCTTCATTTCCAACGAAATGATGCCTTTCCTTGCGAGGCGGAGTTCTCCCAATCTTTATCTCGAATAGTTTCCCCAATTCGCTAGGGCTCCATCCCGCAGGCACGCCATCATCGCCGAGCGTATCGGGAAACAGCGCCGCGAGTTCATCGGCGCGGACGGCGTTCTGGACGAGGCCGCCCATGATGGCTATGGGGTCGCTCGCACCTTCCTGCTTGCGGCGGACGGGGCCGAAATCGACAAACCAATCCCGAAAAATCGCCTGCGCCATTTGCTCCAGCGTCTCATTCATCCGTCGGTTCAGTTCGATCTTGTCGTCGAGGGCTGAAAGGACAGACGCGATAGCTCGCTGTGTATCGATATCTGGCGCGCGAATAGGGATGCGACTTAGGTTGGCTTGGGTCAATTTCGGCATCGTTGAGCCAGACAAATAGCTCGTAACGTCGGCTATTTGCAGCGCGTAATGCAGAAATCGCGTATCTGCCTTGTCATTCCCGCGCACAATGTGCGCGTGGTTGTTTACCCAGAATTTTCCGTCTGCCAGAAAAGCGATCGGAAGTTTGCGAGTTCTCAGATTCTCCCCGTCCTCCGCAATAAGCAAATGAAGCCCTTCGAAAAGGTAATCATCGACATAATCGACAACACCCGATGCTCCATAATATGGGAATGGGCCACGCTTGCGATCGGCTTCCTTTACGGGTTTTCGTCGAGAATCGAGGTTTTCCGTCAAGGCAGCAAGGGAATAAACAACCCAATTATTCACCGACTCTCACTCCTGAGAGAGCTTCGATAATCTTTGCCTCTAAAGCCCTTCCTTCCGCAAATTGAATTGACAGTCGGTCTTTCAAATCGGCGATTCGTTCCTCGAACGCGACCCCGTCATCCTCGATATCTGCCGCCCCAACATATCGCCCCGGCGTCAGCACAAAGCCCTGCTTGGCGATATCCGCGATCTTTGCTGACTTACAGAAGCCCGGCACGTCTTCATAAAGCCCGAAATCCGCGCCCTTTGCTCGCCAGCGGTGATAGGTCCCGGCGATCTTCTCGATATCCTCCGGCGAAAACTCCCGCCGCGTGCGGTCGACCATGCGCCCGAGATTGCGCGCTTCAATGAAGAGAATTTCGCCGCGCCGGTCGCGATGGCCATTCGCGCTCTTGTCGCGCGCCAGAAACCACAGGCAGGCGGGAATCTGCGTCGAATAGAAAAGCTGGCCCGGCAGCGCCACCATGCAGTCGATGGCGTCGGCGTCAATCATCTTACGGCGGATGTCGCCTTCGCCCGATTGCTGCGATGACATGGAGCCATTGGCCAGCACCACGCCCGCCGTGCCGCGCGGCGCGAGGTGATGATAGATGTGCGACAGCCACGCATAATTGGCGTTGCCCTGCGGCGGCGTCCCGAAACTCCAGCGGATGTCGTCCTCCAGATTCGCCCGCCACCAGTCGGAGACGTTGAAGGGCGGATTGGCGAGGATGAAGTCGAACTTCACATTGGAGAATTCGTCGCGGACGAAGGAGCCTTCATTGTTCCATTTGATGTCCGCGTCGATGCCGCGCACGGCGAGGTTCATCTTGCAGAGGCGCCAGGTGGTGTTGTTGCGCTCCTGCCCATAGATCGAAAGATCGTTGAGCCGACCGCCATGCTCCTCGACGAATTTCTCTGAACTGACGAACATGCCGCCCGAGCCGCAGCAGGGGTCATAGACGCGGCCCTTATAGGGCTCCAGCATGTCGACGAGGACGCGCACCACCGAGCGCGGCGTAAAGAACTCCCCCCCGCGCTTGCCCTCGGCGCCCGCGAAGCCCGAGAGGAAATATTCATAGGCGCGGCCGAGAAGGTCCTTCGTCTCCTCGCCCTCTTCATGCATGCCGATATCGGAGAAGAGTTCGACGAGATCGCCGATCATCTGCTTGTCGAGGGCCGGGCGGCCGTAGTCTTTGGGCAGCACGCCCTTGAGGGTCGCTTCGTTGGCCTTCTCGATCGCCTCCATCGCGGCGTCGATAAGCCCGCCGATGTCGACGCGGCGCGGCTTGCCGGTGGCCGGGTCCGTGATTTCGAGATCGCGCGCGCGGGCGTTGGCCTTGAGGTTGGACCAGCGGGCGATTTCCGGCACCCAGAAGACGCGGGCGGCCGTGTATTCCTCCGGGTCTTCGGGGTCGGCGTATTCCTCCTTCTCCAGCTTCACGCGCTGAATCTCGAAAGCGTCGGAGATGTATTTCAGGAAGATGAGGCCGAGGGCGACGTGCTTATATTCCGAGGGCTCCAGATTGCCCCGCAATTTATCCGCCGCCTTGAAAAGCTCCGCCTCGAAATTGAGGTCGCCCCCGCCGTTACGCGCGCCTGCCATCGCCTTGTTCCAATCGTCCGCCCTGTCGGGCAAGTTCTTATTTTCTCGTCGGAAACGGGGTTTTGGTGAACCGAATCCCGGAAACGTAACCTTTCACATCCCCGGTGGGGCGCGCAAGCGGGTTCGCGGTTCAGACGTCTGTCGAAGCAAGAGCGGCTTCTTTGGCGCTGCGGAGGAAGCTCTCCAGCCCATCGATATCGAGCCCTTTCACCGAAAGATTTTGCCGGGGGGTGGCTAGGGCGCGCATGATTTCCGACTGGCGATGCGCCGGCACATGGCCATAGCCAACGAAAGTCGTGGCCTCGCTTTCATGCCCGAGATTTTGGCTCCAGGCCTTCCACTCCTCGGGGGTGCGGCAGAGCTGCTCGCCGAGCTGCGCCAGCGTATCCCGGAAGCTATGGGGCTTGGCGTAGGGCAGGCCGGCTGCCGCGAAGGCGTCACGGAAGATTTGCCGGATCGGCGCGGCGGTCCGCCAATGCTCCCGAGACAGGCCAACCGGCATGAAGCCCCGGTCCTCGCCCCGGCCGATGAGGGTCGCGGGGAAAAGCGGGGCCTCGGGGCCGAAACCCAGTTCGCCCGTCAGCATCGCAATGTAATCGCAGACGATCGCCAGAGGCTCGGGGCCAACCGGGAAGAAGGCAGAAGTGAACGTCTTGCGCCGCTTGGTGTTCACCTCGCGCCCGTCCTGGAAGACGGTCTGAGCCTTCAGGTCGACATGCTTCAGGCGAAAGGAGGCGATTGCGCTGTCGCGTGCGCCCGAAAGAATGGTGAAGGCGACGAGCGCCCGGTCCCGCTTTTTGATCTGACTTGCAGCCGGCATGGCGGCTAGGACCTGGGCAATTTCTTCGAAGGTCGCCACGCGCTTTTCCCGCCGCGCCGTCGCCACGCGCAAGTCCTGGTCTGAGGGCGTGAAATAGTTGGCATCGTTCGGGTTCAGCGCAGACCGAAAGCCGGGCTCGCGGGACAGCCAGAGGAAGAAGTTGCGAAGGTGCTTGAGAGTCGTGGTGATGGTCGCGGCGCCGAGAGGCTTCCCATTCTTCCCGGTTTCTTCCAGGAGACGGGCGCGGAATGAGCGGGCCTGTTCCACATGGAATTTGCGGAAGGGCTTCCGGCCGGTCAAGACTTCGAAGCGCTCGATGGCGCGCAAGGCCGCGTCGATGGACGCGTCCTGCTTGCCATTCGCCGCCTCCAGGAAGAAGGCGTAATCGCGCTTAACCCGCTCGTTTTCTGGGTCATATTTCTTCATGGGTTCCTACCCCCTTTCAAAGTATGGATTGCAGTTAGAGCTGTGCGTCTCGCCTAGGCGCGATTCCGCGTGCTTGATTGAGACCTTCAAATCACCGGTCGCTGCATGGAGCTTGGCGATGGAGGTTCGCCGGTGCATGAGGCCCGCACAGTTGGGACAGAGGCCCGTAAGCGTTCCGAGCTTCGGCCCGTCGGGGCAGAATTCAGCCTCGCCGAAAATCACTGAAAAAGAAGGCCTTCAGGCGGAGATGTCGTCTGAGAGCGTCCTTTGGCGTCCGGTTGTGTCCAACAAATTCGTTGGTATCGTTGTTGGCACAGGGCGATACCAACATCGCCGCTCAACGATCTGGAAATCCGCAACGCCAAGCCCGGCGACCGACTCAGGAAGCTTTCGGACGGCGGCGGCCTTCAACTCTGGGTCACGCCAGATGGGGCGAAGCGCTGGAGGTTGGCCTACCGCTTCGCTGGCGCGGAGAAAAACCTCGCCATTGGCGTCTACCCGACCGTTGGCCTGAAGGAAGCGCGTGCCAAGCGTGACGAGGCGAAGCGGCTCTTGGCGGACGGACAGGACCCATCGGTCGCCAAGAAGATTGCAAAGGCCGCCCGCGCACAAGCGGTTGCCGATACATTTGAGGCCATCGCGGCCGAGTTGACGGACAAGAAGCGCCGCGACGAAAAGGCCGACCGGACACTCTCCAAGATCGAATCGCTACTGAGCCTCGCCAAGCCGGATATTGGCAGTCGGCCGATTGCGGAAATCAGCGCCCCCGAAGTCCTGCGAGTTCTTCGGGCCGTCGAAACGCGGGGCCGTCACGAGACGGCGCGCCGGCTGCGCGCCACCATCGGGCAGGTCTTCCGCTACGCCGTCGCGACAGGCCGCGCCGACACAGACCCGACTGGAGCGCTCAAAGGAGCCTTCGTCACCCCAGTCGTGCGTCATCGAGCGGCAATCAGTCGGAAGTTGTCCTAGACGCCGCCGTATGGGCGATACCGGCCAAAAGGATGAAAATGAAGCGCCCTCACCGGGTTCCTCTCGCGCCGCAGGCTGTCGCCCAGTTGCGCGAGCTTCAGGCGATTACCGGCGGGGCAAGTTCCTATTTCCGGTTCGTGCGCCGAATCGTTGCATGAGTGAAAACACGATCAATGCGGCGTTGCGTCGCCTTGGCTTCGGCAAGGATGAGATGACCGGCCACGGTTTCCGCTCTGCCGCTTCGTCGATCCTGAACGAATCGGGCCTTTGGCACGTGGACGCAATCGAGCGTCAATTGGCGCATGTCGACAACGATTCGGTCCGCCGCGCCTATGCGCGAGCTGATTACTGGGACGAGCGCGTCCGCATGAGGGGTTGGTGGGCAGAGAAGCGTGAGGAAATGAGGCGAGGCGCAACCGTCATTCCATTACGGGCATAATCACACTGCTCGCGCGATGATCGTTTCTGCCCGAATAGTCGACGCAGGGGCGCGGGCGAACAGGTATAGCGTCAGTTCCGGTTGAGACCGAAATCGCCGCGTGCCATGAGGATGCGCTTCCAGAATGCCTCGCGGGCGAGGATGACGTCGTCAGCTGTCGGCGCGGGACGGGTTTCGAGCAGCGCTAATCGAAAAGCCTTGCAGCAGTATTCCAGCGACGGATCGCTTACGAGGGTACGAAGCTCCACATTCCCGCCGTGACCGCTCGTGACGTAATCGCACCAGCGGGACCAGATGCCTTGATCGCCGTAGCGGATCCGATATAGCGTTTGCCCGTCTTAACATCTGAAATCAGATAAATGCCCTGTCCCATAGCGATAATCATCGACGGTCACTTGCGCGCCGCACACTCCGTAAGAGGTTTCTTCAAGCTCAAAGCCGCAGTTTGCGCATCGGTTCTCCTGCACGATAAATGTCGCGCGCCCACATTCCGGGCAGTTCTCCAATGGAGAATCGCCGCCATCTTTGATCGCCACGTGAGCGTCACACGCAAGATGCTCTTCGATTGCGGCCTCGATAACCGCTTCGTGGTCGGCTTCTTTGCCGCACTCGGAGCAGATCAGGTGAAGGTCCGTCGGTGCCTTTGCATCTGCGTTATCGTTGCGGAGGAGCGCGGCCGAACAATTCGGGCAGCGGAACTCCGTTACTGTCTCGGCAAGGGTCTCGCTTTCCCAGTCGATAGCCTCGAAGCTTTTCCGGCAGGCATCCTGCTCGGCTTTAAACACCTTAGCTTGATCCGGTAGGGCGTCCCATGCGGTTTGTCCGAGCAAGGCGGATGGTTCCTCTTGAAGTTCCTTCACGGTGATGTCGCGGATGATTGGCATCGCGTCCGCGATCGCCTCTTGGATCAGTGCGGGCGCATGCTGCGGATGCATGTGCTCGATGTCATTTCGAATGTCGGCGAGGCGCTTCAGGTTCGAGAGGTCGACTGCCAGTTGAGGTTGCTTGAAGGTCTCCTCGATCTCGAAGCGGTCGAGTGTCTTCTTACCATCGCCGACGAGCATAACAGTTCCATCCTGCTGCTTCACCGCCCTCTTCTTCGTGCGGATTAGAATATCGTTTGATCCAAGCGGAGACAGCTAGCGAAGCACATCCTTCGCCAGCAGCAACACCCCCGAATAGAGGTTTCTCACTGCCGAGATGATGCGGCGCTTGTCGTTAGAGCGGTTTCTTTTCAAAGAGGCTCATAGCCTGCTGCGGCGAAGAAGTTGGCGCTTTCCTGCGGCGTGAACTTCTCGAGCAAGGCGCCAATTCTATCCCACAATGTATCGACGCTCCGCTCCGCGGCCTTACGCAGCAGCGCTTTGAGCTTCGAGAAGGCTTTTTCGACGGGTTGAAGTCAGGGCTGTAGGGCCGCAGGTAAAGCAGCGTCGCCCTCTCCTCCTCGACCGCCCTGCGCACCCCAGCGGCCTTGTGGCTGCCGAGATTGTCCATCACAACAATGTCACCCGGCGAGAGCGTCGGAACGAGAACCTGCTCGACATAGGCCTGGAACCATTGGCCGTTGATCGGCCTGTCGAGAACCGTCGGCGCTGTGAGCCCGGATAAGCGCAGGCCGGCGATAAAATTCGTCGTTTTCCAATGGCCGTGGGGCACAGCGGCGCGCAGTCGCCCAGGTCTCGTCGATGAAGACGAGCTTCTCGGGGTCGAGGTCCAGTTGATCGTAGAACCATGCCTGGCGGCGCTTCATGACGTCCGGCCGGTCCTGCTCGCTCGCGTGAGCGGTCTTTTTTTCCAGGTGATGTCGTGGCGGTCGAAGAAGCGCCATAGCGCGCCGATGCTGAGGGCGATGTCGCAGGTCTCCTCGACGAGCGACAGGATCAGGCTCTTGTGCGCATCGATACGCGCCGACCAGCGATCGCCGCCGGGCTTGTAGGAGGCCGGGCTGCCAATCTCCTTCTGCCTCTGACACCATCGGATGGCGCTTGCTGCGGAGTCGCCGAAGCGTTCCGCCGCCTGCCGCCGAGACATGCCACTCGATACGGCGGCGACCACGCGTTCCCGAAGATCGAGCAAAAGGGTCTTCTTCGACATGCCTGCCAGCCTCCTTCGCCAGCAGGCAGGTTGAATCAGACTGCAGCCGATTCGTGAATCCCCGTCGATTCAGTCAGACAAGAAACCGGCAGCAGGCCCGACGCTCCGACAGGCTCATCACGGCCCGAAGGTGCGCGATGGCTTCGCGCTTGACGGCGGGCCCTACCATTTTTTCCCAGAAGCTCCCGGAGCGCCGCGGCCTCGAGCATCTGATCCGCCAGGAGCTTCTTCAGCTTTACGTTCTCCTCCTCCAGCGCCTTCAGCCGCTTCGCTTCCGAAACGTCCATGCCCCCGAATTTGGCCTTCCAATTATAGAGCGTCGCTTCCGAAACCGCGTATTTGCGCGCCAGATCCGCGACCTTCGCGCCCGCTTCCTGCTCCCGCAAAATCCCGATGATCTGCTCTTCCGTGAACCTCTTCTTCTTCATCTCGTCCGTCCTGCAATGTGCCGGACTCTAATCGAAGCTGGAGGAGTTTTTCAGGGCAGGTCAATATGGCCGAGGCGTTCCTTTGTTCTTGGACTTATCAAGCATCTTTCCGAGGCGTGCTTCGGACACATCTCCTACACGAACCCAACCCCATGCCGGAGGCGAGGCTCGCCGTCGCCAGCCGGTCGCACGTCGCCTCTTGGCGTTCCCGTGCTGCCTCCAGCCGGTCGCCCTGGCGCATCAATTCATCGACCTTGGCGACGATGCGGCGCTGACCAGACTCTGTTCCGTATCTGGTCTTTTTGCGCGCGCGCCGAGGCCCTGACCAATATGCGCCCTTGGGAAGGCGGAAAAAATCAGCCAAAGTTATAGCATTTACCTCATCGGGACGGGACGTGATCGCCACTCGAATTCATCGCAGATGCAGGGGAAATGCGAATCCCCTGCCGTTTCCGCAGAGTCTTCTTGACTTCTGCCCCGTGAAACAATTAAGGAGATGCCGCAAATTAAGTGGAGAGTTAGCTGGCCGAAAGCGCAACTTGGCATGGTGCGTCGCACCAAATATGACAGCAAACCGAAATTCCCGCGCCGCAAGAATCGCATAGCGCGCAATTCCAAATCACGATTTGCACTCAGGGTTGCAAATTATCTGCGACGAAAAATGAGGTGATAGGTGAGCTCCTGCCCGGCAAAAAGGTCTATCGTGAGGTTTGCATTGAGGCGTTTCTAGCGAAATACAGGGTTTTGGCGACACTCCCGTATCCCTAAGGCGGAATTAGACAATTCCAAATTTCGCCTGACTGCCTTGTCCTTTTTCTGGAAGCGAACCAATAAGCCTTTAGCAAAACGAACGGAGCCTGAAATGCTTGTCGATCCCCAAAAGCGGGTGTCTGAAATCCGCCGCGTCGACCAAACGAAGCTGGAAAGCACCTACATTTCCCGAAGCGGTTTCAACGAGTTTTCCCAGTATGGGGAAGACGGCGTGATCAAAAAAATATTTTCTATCCTCAAAGAGGACTCGCGGTGGAGTGTCGAATTCGGCGCGTGGGATGGGAAGTATCTGAGCAATACACACGCGCTCATGCGGCAAGGATGGGATGGTGTCTTTATCGAAGGAAATACCGAACGCTTCAAGGACCTGCAGGCGACCTATAGTGGCAATAGCAAGGCTCACATGATCTGTGGTATGGTTGACTTCGACCCCGAAAAAAACAGCCTAGAATATTATCTCTCAAAGACAGCCATTCCTCTGAAATTTGATTTACTGTCAATCGACATCGACGGCAACGACTGGCATATTTGGAACTCGATGACGAAATACCGTCCCCGTGTGGTGGTGATTGAGTTTAACCCGACCGTTCCGAACGACGTGTTCTTTACACAAGAGCGCGATTTTTCGATCAACATGGGGTGCTCATTGTTGGCACTCGTCGAACTCGGGAAGGACAAGGGCTATGAGCTTTGCGCCGTCACGAATTCCAACGCGTTCTTCGTCGTTGACGAGGAGTTCGGCAAGCTCGGAATTAAAGACAACAGCATTCCTGCCATGTATCATGACTTTCAATCAGCTAGGATTTTCACCGGGCCGGCCAGCGAGATCGTGACAGTGGAGCTGATCTTGTTCTGGTATGGTGTGACGAAGGTTCCGCCGGATCTACTACAGGTGCTCCCGAAAGATCAAATCCGCTATGGTGACGCGCTCGGGCTGGCAAGGAAGCCGGACTAATATATAGTGTCATAATTCGAATGCGAGCTCATCGTACTAGACGCGGTTGAATAAGGCGTTCGAGAACGTAATCTGCATCAAAGCGATATTCGTTTGCCGACAAAGAATCGCTTTTGTGAATCAACCACGCCGATTACGATGGTCCAGACCCATAAAATTCTTGGCGTGTTGCTCTGATTATGATTCACGGTTTCCGAAAGGAAACGCGCGCGTTCTGCGGACCAGCGACGCTTACCAGTTCACAGACCCTCGGGAACCGTCATCGGCTTCTAAAGCTAGAAACCATCCTGGAGAACCTCAATCCAAGATTCTTCGTTCGATACGGGGAAGCCGCAAGAGCCGCTCTTCCCCGTATCGAGGCCGCGTTGGGGCGCTTGGGTCTGAAAAAGCCAAGTCGCCGCTTGTTAAAGCGGCGGCTCGGGAGCGGCTGCGCTTTGGCGATTCTCAAGGAGCTTCGTGAGCAAACGCTGTAAATTGTCGGCGGAGCGCTCATACTGATAGCCCGGCGCTTCGTCCACGAGCGCAATCTAGTCCAGATATCCAAGCAGCACGCCAGCGATTTTTTTACAGCGCCAGCCAACCGGGGCTTCTTCCAAGTTCAGGTGATGAGCCAAAAACGACTTTCATCCTTTGGGAAATAAGCCGATGCACAAAATCGAGGGGGACGAAGAGTCCATCCTGCTCCGCGAACGGAACATTGAACTTCCGGGCGACGCCAGCGTGACGCCCACATTTTCACAACACACCTGAAACTTTACCGCTGGTCTCTTCCTTCGAAGCCGAGCGTCGTCAGCATCGGCGAGCAAAATCGTACGGACGCCATCAGCCATGACGGCGTAAGTCATGGAATGACCGACCAGCTTAAATGTCCGGCTATGGGTGATTCGAGGATCGACGCTCTTGGTCGTATGCAGCGTCAGCCGTGCAAAGACGCGCAGGCGGTAATGACGTCAGCAGCGCCAGAGCGCAGCGAACGTCACCCAGTTGGCCAGGCGTCACTTCAAACGCGACGGGGCGTCCTTCTCCATCGACGACTGCGTGGATCTTTGTCGTATGTCCCCGCGCGAGCGCCCGATCGCCTGTTCCGTGGCCCCCTTTTCCGCCGGCCGCCGAGCGGTGGGCCTTGGCCGTGGTGGAGTCGATCATCTGGACGTCGTCGGAGCTGGTTTCCGCCAAGGCGGCGAACTGGTGCCGCCACTGCCCCTTGATGCTCCAGCGTCGGAAGCGGTTAGAGCTGGCTCCAGTTGTTTGGACAGCTCCCCACGGATTTTAAGTGGATCTCTGCCGGGGTTTGCTGAACGCGAGGTTCTTCGATTTGCCGCGGCGTCGGGAGGGCCGTAGGCCCGACCAGAGCGGCGACAAATCGAAAGGCGAAGTCATGCGGACATCGCCGTTTCCTTGGCCCCAAAATAGGCCTCGTCCGGCGTGCGCCCGTCAAGCGACGAATGCGGGCGTCGCTCGTTGTAGAATTCCAAATACCGCCCGATCGACGCGCGCGCCTCGGAGACGCTGTCGTAGGCGTGCAGATAGACTTCCTCATATTTCACGCTGCGCCACAGTCGCTCGACAAAGACATTGTCGCGCCAAGCGCCCTTGCCGTCCATGCTGATGGCGACCTTGGCGTCGAGCAGCACGCGGGTGAAGTCCAGACTGGTGAACTGGCTCCCCTGATCCGTGTTGAAAATCTCAGGCTTGCCATGTTTCGCCAGCGCCTCTTCGAGCGCTTCGACGCAGAACGCCGCCTCCATCGTGATCGACACGCGATGCGACAGAACGCGGCGGCTGGCCACGTCGACGACTGCCGCGAGATAGACAAAGCCGCGCCGCATGGGGATGTAGCTGATGTCCATCGCCCAGACATGATCCGGCCGCTCGACCGTCACGCCGCGCAAAAGATACGTAGATCTTGTGGCCGGGCGCCGGCTTGCTCGTATTCGGCCGCCGGTAGATAGCCTCGATTCCCATTCGTTTCATCAGCGTCGTCACATGCCTGCGGCCGACGACGGCGCCCTCGCGCCGCACAGATCGCGCAGCATCCGCGCCCCCGCGAAGGGGTAATCGAGATGCAATTCGTCGAGGCGCCGCATCAGCTTCAGATCATCGCTCGAGACCGGCCGAGTCTTGTAATAGACCGCGCTGCGGGCGAGGCCGAGCATCTTTGCTTGCCCTTTGATCGGGAAGGCGTGGCTGCGATCGATCATCGCTTTGCGCTCAGCAGGCCGGATTTGCTGAGCGCGCCCTCTAAAAAATCATTGGCCAGGGTCAACTCGCCGATCTTGGCGTGAAGCGACTTCAAATCCACGGCTGCCTCTTTCGGCTCCGCCTTCTCCTGCCCGAACACGCCCGCCGCGCCTTCGAGCAACTGGCTCTCCCAGGTCGTGATCTGGTTCGGATGGACGTCGAACTGCTGCGCCAGTCGGCCAGCGTCTTCTCGCCCTTGATCGCGGCCAAACCCACTTTCGACTTGAACGCCGGAGAATGCATCCGGCGGCATTCGCTTCGTCATCGAATGCTCCTGATTCGCGGCGAGAATCCTCGCCGCCGTCAGGCAGAAAATCCACTCAAGCTACTGTCCGAATTTGCGGGGCCAGCTCTAGGAGCCAATCAAGCGGATTCCATATGACAGGCTAATGTCCGAGGCTGAAAAAGATCGGCCTGCTTTTATTGGAGCACAGTCTTCAATCGTCTGAGGCATGGGCGCTTGCGCGCATTCCACGGCGTTGGAGTTTATGGCTGGCCCGCCGACCGAGGAGGCAAGGGTCGCCGCATAAAAGAAAAGGCCCGGCGTTAGCCGGGCCATCTCTCACGTCACGAACAGAGGCTGGATCTGTTCGATCAGTATTTCGCGACGACCGGAGCAGGGGCGCCCCAGTTGAAGTGATAGTTCAGGCCCGCGCGGACGATGTTGCCGTTGAAGCGGGTCGTGACTTGCGGGAAAGCCGAGCTGTAAGTGCCGCCGGGAACGGCCGACGCGGGGCCGCCGATATTGACGAGCGGGCTGCCGGCCACGGTGACGCTGCCGAGATCATAATAAAGATATTCGACCTTGGCGGACCAGTTGGGCCAGAACATCCATTCGACGCCGCCGCCAGCCGTCCAGCCGACGCGCGTATCCGAGAAGGTCGCCGCCGAGAAATAGCTGTTCGGCAGACTTGCGTCTCTGAGTTCGGTGCCGACGGAGCCGTAATTCAGGCTGACGCCGCCGTAAGCGAGGCCGCCCGTGCCATAGATCAACAGGGTCGGCGTGGCCAACCAGCCGAGACGACCGCGCACCGTCCCGATATAATCGAGCGAACGCGACACGGAGGTCGTCTGAACGAGCAGATTGGTGAAGCTCGGGTTCTGCAGCGCGGCCGAGGAAATCGCGTTGCGGCGGGACGCGGCGACGCCCTGGATGTCCGCTTCGACGCCGACGACGAAGCTGTTGTAGAACTGCCAGTTGTAGCCAATCTGGCCGCCGCCGATGAAACCGCCCTGGTTTCCGTTGTTGATGTTGCCGGTCGACACCGCGGCCAGGAGCTGGCTGGAGTTCGGAACCGCGGCGCAGCCGGGGAACCCTACGTTACACCCGCCCGGGAAGGACGCGTAAGTAATATTGTTGCTGTTGGACCAAGTGCCGCCGGCGTTCAGGCCGACATAGAAGCCCGTCCAAAGCGGCGGCGGGGGCGGCGGCGGAAGGACCGGCGGACCTTTGCGGGAGGGGAGGTCGGCGGCGAGGGCCGAGCCGACGGTCATCGTCAGGGCAAGAGCCGAAAGAGCGATTTTGTGCATGTGTCTTTGATCCCAATTAGAGGCGACCGCAAATCGCCCTAACACAAACGAACAGGCAAAAACCGGAAAAGTCTTTGCGGAAAATCAAATATAACGACATTGCCGCGCGCAGCGGTACTTGTACAACATATAGCTAAGATCGCGCTTGATAGATAAAATGGCCACCTGGAGGCGACGTCGCAAATTTGTATTTGGAGTTTACTTTGGCCGAGCTTACGCTCTGCGAAATGCCGTCGCGACGGGCGGGCGCGATCGGATCAAGCGAACGACGGCGCGGCTGCAAGCGACCTGGGCATATTTTTCGGCTATTATCCGGCAAGGAAAGCGGCGCCTCGACCCCATCCAGGCGCTTCGATACAAGTGAGGCGCGCGGGTATGGGAAGAGATCCGCTCGATTGGTTCGGCGCCATTCGCGACGCTTCGCGCCAGCGAAGCGATCGGGAATCCAGAGCAAAATCATCGCTTTTGCGGCTCTGGATTGTGGGGCGGGCTTTCTTTGCGTTTGCGGCAATCGCGAGCCTCCTCGGCGGCGTCGTCCCGAGCGTCGGCCAGGAATCGAATTCGCTCGCCGCCGATGCGCGCATCGCGGGCCATAAATTCGCGCTCCAGGTCTGCGCGGCCTGTCATGTTGTCGCCAAAGACCAGACGACGCGGCCGATTTTGAAACCGCCGGCGCCGAGCTTTTTGCGCATCATGCGCCGCCCGAGCGTGACTGAAGCGTTTCTTCGGGGATTTTTGAGAACCCCGCATGGGAAGATGCCCAATCCGGAGCTTGCCGATTTCCAGATCGACGAGGTCGTGGCCTATATGCTGAGCCTCGAGCAGAAAAAATAGCGCTGCGCCGAGATGTTCGAGGATAGCCGATGTTCGTGAGGTCGTTTCGCGGCGCTGTGAGCCTGTTCGCTGTCGTTCTCATCGCGTCGGGCGCCGCTGCGCAGGCGAGCAAGCCTTCGGCGCCGGAGCGCCTCGACATCGCCGATATGACCTGGGTGGAGCTGCGCCAGGCGATCGAGCAAGGCTACACGACCGTCATCGTCCCGAGCGGGGGGATCGAGGAAAACGGCCCGCATATGGTCTTGGGAAAACACGACCAGATCGTTCGCAGGACGTCACACGAGATTGCGCGCGCGCTGGGTAACGCTCTGGTGGCGCCGGTGATCTCCTTTGTTCCGGAGGGCGAGGGCCTGATGCAATTTCCCGGCACCATCGGCGTGCCCGAAGAGGTTTTTGCCGGAGTGCTCGAGGGCGCGGCGCGCAGCCTGAGAGGGAGCGGGTTCAAGAATATATGTCTCATTGCCGACCATGGCGGCAGCGTCGGGCCGCAAGCAGAGGTTGCGACACGTCTGACGCGCGAATGGGCCGGCGACGGCGTGCGCGTTTTCGATGTCTCGGATTATTACGGATCGATTGCGGCTCAGAATGATCTTTTGAAAGCCCAAGGCGAAACGCCGGCCTCGATTGGAGAGCATGCCGGCATTGTCGATACCTCCGAGCTGATGGCGATAAATCCGAAAGGCGTCGATCTCTCGCGCGTCAATGAGGCGTCGCCCTTTGCCGTGAGCGGCGTCATCGGCAATCCAAAGAGAGCTTCGGCGGAGCGTGGGCAGGCGTTGCTCACCATAAAGATCGAGAAGGCGGTAAAGCAGATTAGAGCGTTGATCCTTCAACCGGCGGCAAACGCTTACGAAGGCCGATAAGGCGAAGCAGCTCCTCAAAGGGATAGATGAGCTGGCGCGTGAATCTCGGCGGAAAGGCTTGGTCGTCGATACCGTAACGCGCCGGAAGCGCGCCGGCCGGCATGAAAAACGTGCCGAACAGGACATCCCAAATGGCGAAGGTCGGCGCGAAATTGGCCGCGCCGCCCTGATTGGATCGGGTGTGATGCCAGCGGTGAAAGACAGGCGTCGCAATCACATATCGCAGCGGGCCGAGAGTCCAGTTGAGATTGGAATGCACAAAATAGCCGACTGCCGTGTCCAAGGGCGCCAGGAGGATGATGACCTCGAGTGGGATGCCAAGATAAAGCATCAGCAACGGAACCAAATGGGCGCTCAGCGCCAAATTGATGGGATGCATGCGGTATCCGCTCGTCCAATCGACGTCTTCGCTCGCGTGATGAATCGCGTGGAACGGCCAGAGAATTTTGCGATGGAACCCACGGTGAATCCAGTAAAGCAAAAAATCGGATATGGCCAAATAGAGCGCGCATTGCGCGGCAAGCGGGAAACGCGCAAACAGGCCGTTCCCCTGCAGCAGCCGGATAATTTCGACCGCCGGGAGGAACAAGGTCAAAGTCAAGGCAAGAGCGATTGCGACGGCAGTTGAAAGATACGTGGCCAGGATCGCATTCAGCGCCAGAAAGCAGCCGTCTGTGGCGAGGCCGCGATTTCGCCACCAGGGCTTTCCGGGATTGCACGCGACGCCGGGGACAAGTGCCAATGCGGTGAAAATGGCGCCGCCGGCAAGGAGCGACGTCGTCATATTTTGCATGGCGCTCAGGATTTCCGGCGATAGCTGCTGCAATAGCCCTTGCATGATTTCTTGCCCCTGACTTGGCTGCATCGCTGACTGGCTGGCGATGATGAAGCGAATGAGAATTGAAATCGCCGGTACGAAAAGCCAAGACGAGCCGCCAAGACGGCATCGACCTTGTCTTGCGAGTCATGCCTGATCGCGCTGCAACAGCACTGGCCCCGAGCCGGTGGCGCCTAACTCGTCGGAGGGATTACGTAGCGGACAATCCTCTAGCGACAGGCATCCACACCCGATGCAGCCATCCAGATGGTCGCGCAATCGGGTCAGTCCGTCGATGCGAGCCTGCAAGGACTGCCGCCAGTTGCCGACCATCTCACGGACAGCAGCGGCTGTAGGTTGTTTTCCGGCTGGTATCGGCTTCAGAAGGGCAGTGATTTCCGCCAACGGCAGCCCCAGGTGCTGCGCCACTCGGATAATGGCGATCCGACGCAGAATATCCCTCGAAAAGCGCCGCTGATTGCCGCGGCTGCGGGTTGCCGCGATGAGCCCCTTGGCCTCGTAAAAATGCAAAGTCGAAACGGCGACGCCGCTCCGTTGCGCCACTTCGCCCACTGTCATTTGCTGGGGCGGTGTCCCACGTCTGTCCAATGCGAAAAACCCTTGACCTCAACCATGCTTGAGGTTTTATACAAGGTGTCCGCTTGCCTATGCAAGCCCTTCAGCCAAGCTCGGCCGAAGTGTCTCCTGCGTCGACGGCCGTGTTCGCGTGGAGGACCGGCGTGACGCTTGCACATATGGGACGGACATAATGGGGACAACAGAGATTATCGTCTTGGTCAGCGGCGCGAACCGCGGCATCGGGCTCGCCATTGCAACCGGGCTGGCCCGTCATAAAGGCGTGAATGTGCTGCTTGGGTGCCGCGATCTCGACCGAGGCAAAGAGGCGAGTATCCCGCTGCAGGCGGAGGGGCTACGCGTCAGGCCGGTGCAACTGGACACTACGGACGAAGACAGCGTATTGGCGCTTACTGACTTGATCGAAAGAGAATACGGCCGACTGGACGCTCTGGTCAACAACGCCGGTATTGGGTTGGATTATCACCCGACGTTGTCCGTCGCCGAACAGATGAGGCAGACCTTGGAGGTTAACGTCGTCGGCGTCTTACGACTCACAGAAGCGATGGCGCCGTTCCTGGCGAAATCTAACCGTCCGCGCATCGTCAACGTATCGTCGGAACTGAGTTCGTTCGGAATGCGCGCGGATCCGAACTGGGCTTATAGCGCCATCAAGCTTCCCACCTATGCGGCATCTAAGGCGGCGCTGAACTCGCTGACCGTCAGCTATGCCGACCAACTGAGAGATAAAGGGTTCAAGGTAAACGCCATTTGCCCGGGCTACACGGCGACCGAGGCGACCAATTTTTCAGGGACACGCACGCCCGAACAGGCGGCCGTCATTGCCGTCAACTTCGCGTTGCTCGACGAGGAGGGACCCAATGGTATTTTCGTCAATGAAGCACGAGAACTGCCTTGGTAAGGTGAGCTGAAATCAAGCGCAAAATTAGCCCGTGGGCGTCGATTCGCAGACAGGATCGTGGTGCGTCGGAGACGAAGTAACCCGGTCCGTCTGTACGGCCGCTGCTATAGGCCACGTTTATGTGGCAATTCCTCGTCTGCACTGGGTAGACGCCGCAACCTCCGGACCGGAAAAATTCTCGTCGCAAACAGAGCTGGCGAGGCCCGCCCGTACAGGAACAAAAACCTTCTGGATGCGTTGTTGGGCTTTACCGAGACGATCTGCGACCGTAACCGACTCGGGCGCAACGCATGAAGGGAACACAATGCCTTTCGCGCAGAGATCGAGCGCCCGGCGACCCCTATCGTTCACGCCTGCGGCGGCGGCGCCGCTTACGCGCGGGGCCGGCGGCGAGCCCCATTCGGGTCGCGGTTGATCATGCTTCCCGGCGCGTCCGACATCGGGCGACTTACCTCGCCCGACGCATTTTTATGGGCGGTGGGAATCGAAGACACTTTCATAACGGCTCCGCATCGCGGAACTGGGCGGACGCTGGACGAATATGAGCTGACCGACCATTACGGCCGGTGGCGCGAAGACATCGGCCTGATGGCGCAACTGGGCGCGCCTTGCGCGCGCTACGGCGTTCCCTGGCATCGCATCCAACCTGCGCCCAATGTCTGGCAATGGGATTTCGTCGACGCCGCGCTGGAGCGGATGCTCTCGCTAAAGATCGATCCGATCGTCGATCTCGTCCATTACGGCCTGCCGGCCTGGATCGACCAGGCTTTTCTCAACCCGGATTACCCACATTACGTCGCCGAATACGCCACGCGACTGGCGGAGCGGTTCCGTGGGCGCGTGCGGTGGTACACGCCGCTGAACGAGCCGCGCATCACCGCTTGGTATTGCGGCCGGCTCGGCTGGTGGCCGCCCTATCAGCGAAGCTGGCGCGGATTTGTCGCGCTCATGCTCGCGATCTGCCAAGGCATAGTGGAGACGGTGCGGGCGCTACGCCGGGTCGATCCCGAAATCACGCCCTTCCATGTGGACGCCACGGATGTCTTCGAGACCGACGATCCAGCGCTCGCGGCGGAGGCCGCCCGGCGTCAGGAACTCGTCTTTCTTGCGCTCGACCTTATCAGCGGGCGGGTCAATCCGGGGCACGCGCTTTGGAATTGGCTGCGCAGCAATGGGGCGGATGAGAAGCGGCTCGAAAGCTTTGCGCGTGAGCCGCTGGAATTGCCGATCATCGGCGTCAATCTCTATCCGATCTTCACCAAGAAACGGATTCTGCGCGACCACGAAGGGCGGCTGCGGATCAGAATGCCCTATGCCTCCGGCGATCTGGTCGAGAAGATCGGACATATGTATTTCGAGCGCTACGGCGTTCCGTTGATGATCTCCGAGACGGCGGACAAGGGTTCGGTCGAGCGGCGGCTCGAATGGCTGCGCCGCTCCGTCGCCGCGGTGGGCGCGCTGCGCGCGCAGGGAATTCCTATGATCGGTTATACTTGGTGGCCGATGTTCGCGCTGGTGACCTGGGCCTATCGCCAGGGCCTGCGGCCGTTGCACGACCATCTCTTGCAAATGGGCCTCTGGGATCTCGATCCAGATCCCAAAAGGCGTCTGGCGCGGATCGAAACCCCGCTCGTCGACGCTTATCGCGGCCTCGTGTCCGGCGGCGCCGCGGCAGTGGGACGCCTCGCGACGGCCGAGGCTTCCGTCGATCGCCTGCGCGCCGGATAGCGCGCATTTCGCCTCCTCTTTGGCCAATAATGAATGCGGAGGAAAATTATGTTTCGCAGCTTCTTTCTTGCCGGCTTCGAGGGCTCGACCGGCTACAACCGGCATGGCGAATGGTTCGATCACGTGGCCGCGACCGGCCATGACGCCATGGCGGACGAGGATTACCGCGACATCGCCGGGGTCGGCCTTCACGCGGTCCGGGAAACGGTTCGCTGGCCGCTTGTCGATATTGCCGGACGCCACGACTTTTCCACTGTGAAGCCCTTCATCGAGGCGGCGAAGCGTCACCATGTGGAAGTGATCTGGGATCTCTTCCACTACGGCTTTCCCGACGACCTCGATCTCTGGTCGAATGCTTTGCCCCGGCGCTTTGCGGCTTACTGCTACGCCTTCGCGCGCTATGTCGCCGCGCATATGGACGGCCCTCATGTTTTCACCCCGGTAAACGAACCGTCGTTCATGTCTTATGCGGCGGGCGAGAAGGGCTTGTTCGCGCCGCATGCGACGGGCCGCGGCTTCGAGCTCAAGGTCGCCCTCGCGCGCGCGGCGATCGCGGGCATAGACGCCATTCGCGCTGCTTGCCCGACTGCGCGTTTCGTCAATGTCGATCCGCTCTGCCGCGTGGTCGCGCCCCCCGACCGGCCCGATCTTGCGGCGCAAGCCCATCATTTCAACGAAGCGCTGGTGTTCCAATCCTGGGACATGCTTTGCGGGCGGCTGCTGCCGGAATTGGGCGGCAGTCCAGACCATCTCGATGTCGTCGGGATCAATTATTATTGGACCAATCAATGGGCGCTCGATGGCCTCCCAAATGCGCAAGGGGTTATCCCGCCGCTTGCCGACGACGATCCGCGCCGCGCGCCGCTCGCCGATCTCATCCGCGCGGTTTGCAAGCGCTATGGCCGCGATGTGATGATCACGGAAACGAGCCACGTCGGCGACAATCGCGGACCATGGCTGCTTGAGGTCGCGGCTGCGTGCGAGACGCTGCTTTGCGAAGGCGCGCCGCTGCGCGGCGTATGTCTCTACCCTATTCTCGGCATGCCCGAATGGCATGATCGAAACATCTGGACGCCGATGGGCTTGTGGGATCCGATGCATCGTCACGATCCCTGCGCCGGGCGCCTTTTATGCGAGCCCATGCTGCATGCGCTTCGTTCGGCGCAGAAGACTGTCACGCCACGCTGGCAGCCGCTGCGGCGAACAGAGACGTTGGCGCAAAGACGCGGGCGCCCCGCGTCACGACTAAATGCGCACACTGTCGCCAGTGATCGCGAACGGAGCGAATTTAAAAGGCGGCGAAGCTGGCGATGGTGAAGCGCTGCTTCCGGTCGTCAGTCTAACAAAATGTCGCAGCCGCAAGGCTGGCTCATGTCCGGCTCGGACCTAGATGCTCACAACGGGGCGGGCCGCGGCCGCCCTAGCCCTAGCAGGGAGCCGGGAGCATGGAGACAACGCCTCAAATCGATTTTCAGGGCATGGAGCCATCGCCTGTTTACCGTCAGCAAATATTGGAACACATCCAGCGACTCGAGGATAAATTCGGGCGGATGACAGCCTGCCGTGTCGTGGTCGAGGCGCCGAGCGGGCGCCATCGCACCGGCGGTCTTTACGAGGTTCATATTTACCTGGCCCTGCCGGACGAGCGGGAGGTCGCCGTCGACCGCACCCCGCATCTCGACGAGCGTTTTCAGCGCTTCGAATTTGCCCTCAACGACGCCTTCAGCCGCGCCGGACGCCAGCTACAGGATCAAGTCGGGCAAATGCGCGGGAAAGTGAAGCATCACGAGGAGGCGCCGACAGGTGTCGTGAAACGGCTGATGCGCGAGGACGGCTACGGTTTTCTCGAGAGCGTCGATGGTCGCGAAATCTATTTCCACCGCAATAGCGTGAGGGAGCCGGGTTACGACCATCTGGAGCTCGGCGTGCGCGTGAACTTCGTCGAAGAGGAGGGCGCGCAGGGGCCGCAGGCCAGCCGCGTCATGCCGATCGCCGAAAAGGCGCCGGAATAGCGCGCGTTCTTATCGAAAAACGCCCTGAACTTTTCAGGAAGTCGCTCTAGCTAACGAAAGAACGAGGTCCCGTTTCAGGCGCTGCGCCGCTTATGGACATGAACGCAAATGCGCGATCTGACGCCCCCTCGGGCGGGCCGTCGCGCGAGGTCGCCCTCATCGCTTTGCTGGAAGAGCTTTCGCATGAGCTGCGCCCGAAGCAGAGCCAGCCTTTCGGCGTTCGAGCGGCGAGCAGACTCGAACAGGATCTCGGCATAGATAGCCTGGCGCGAACGGAGCTGAGTGCGCGCATCGAGCGGCGCTTCGGCGTTCGCTTAGCCTTCGACGCCGTCAGCCAGGCCGAGACGGTCGGCGATCTGCTTGCGGCGCTCGAACTTGCGCCAGCGACTGGGGCGGGCGCCGAACCGAGCGCGGTCGCGGCGGCGCCGCCCTTGCCGAGCGCAGCGACGCCAACGACCGCGCGTACGCTGATCGAGGCGCTCGAATGGCATGTCGCGCATCATCCGGAGCGGCGCCATCTCAGCGTGCTGGAGGATGACCGCAAAATCATCGGCGAGCTGACTTATGGACAGCTCGCGTTGCAGGCGCGCCGTGTTGCGGCTGGCCTCGTTGAGCGGGATATCGTGCCCGGCGACCGGGTCGCGATCATGCTTCCGACAGGGCTCGATTTCTTCACGGTGTTCTTTGGTATCTTGTATGCGGGCGCGACGCCGGTTCCGATCTATCCGCCGATGCGGCTGTCGCAGATCGAGGATCATCTGCAACGGCAGGCCGGGATTCTGCGCAACGCCGGCGCGCGTATTCTCGTCACCATGCCCGAGGGGCTGCGCCTTGCGCAGCTCTTGCGCGCACAGGTCGAGAGTCTCGATTCCATCGAAAGCGCCGCAAGCCTTTCAGCCGCC
Organism: Methylocystis iwaonis; assembly: GCF_027925385.1. Taxonomy (NCBI): domain Bacteria; kingdom Pseudomonadati; phylum Pseudomonadota; class Alphaproteobacteria; order Hyphomicrobiales; family Methylocystaceae; genus Methylocystis; species Methylocystis iwaonis. The sequence goes on along the minus strand of NZ_AP027142.1, from coordinate 3,469,411 downwards.
GAGGACGTCGCCTTGCCTACGTCGCGCGACGAGAAATCCATCGCGCTGATCCAATACACGTCCGGCAGCACCGGCGATCCCAAAGGCGTCGTGCTCAGCCACGCCAATCTGCTCGCCAATGTGAGAGCGATGGGCGCGGCGATCGGCGCAAGCTCCAAGGATGTGTTCGTGAGCTGGCTGCCGCTCTATCACGACATGGGGCTCATCGGCGCCTGGCTCGGCTCGCTTTATTTCGCCGCGCCGCTCTTTGTCATGTCGCCTCTGAGCTTCCTGGCGCGGCCCGCGAACTGGCTCTGGGCCTTGCATCGCTTTCGCGCGACTTTGAGCGCCTCGCCGAATTTCGGCTTCGAACTCTGCGTCGCCAAGGTGGATGAAGCGAGCCTTGCTGGACTCGATCTTAGTTCCTTGCGCATGGTCGCCAATGGCGCCGAGCCGGTGAGCGTCTATACGCTCCGGCGCTTTTGCGAGAAATTCCGCCGCTTCGGCTTCAGGGAAGAGGCGATGGCGCCCGTCTATGGCCTTGCCGAAAACGCCGTCGGCCTCGCCTTTCCGCCGACCGGCCGTCGCCCTGTGATCGACCGCATCGAGCGGGACGCCCTGACGCACCGCGGCCTTGCAAAGCCGGCGCGCGAAGCGGACGCCAAGGCGATCGAACTCGCGGCCAGCGGCCAGCCCTTGCCGGGCAACGACATACGCATCGTCGACGAGGGCGGGCGCGAGCTGGGCGAGCGCCAGGAAGGGCGCCTCGAATTCCGCGGCCCTTCGGCGACGGCGGGTTATTTCATGAATGAGGCGAAGACCCGCGAGCTCATTCACAACGGGTGGCTCGACAGCGGCGACCGCGCCTATATCGCCAATGGCGACGTGTTCATCACCGGGCGGATCAAGGACATTATCATCCGCGCCGGCCAGCATCTCTATCCGCAGGAGATCGAGGAGGCCGTTGCGCGCATCCCCGGGATTCGCAAAGGCTGCGTCGCCGTCTTCGGCGCCGCTGATCCGCGTTCGGGAACCGAGCGCGTCGTCGTGCTCGCCGAAACCGCCGAAACCGACCCATCGGCGCGCGCAGGGCTCGAAACAAAGGTGCAGGAGGTCACGACGGACATCAGCGGGACGATCGCCGACGAGATCGTGCTGGCGCCGCCGCGCAGCGTTCCGAAGACGTCGAGCGGCAAAATTCGCAGAAGCGCCGCCAAGGCTCTTTACGAGCGCGGCGCCGTCGGGGGGGCGCAGCAGCCAGTATGGCGGCAATTTTTACACCTGGCGCTCGCGGGTCTCGGTCCGCAATTGCGCCGTTCCCTGAGTTTCGTCGGCGGCGGCCTTTATGCGGTCTGGTGGTGGCTGGTTATCGGTTCGAGCTATGCGGCCGCTTGGTTGGGCGTGATGGCGCTTCCGGGGCTGGGACGACGTTGGGCTTTCGTGCGACGCCTCGCCAATGGCGCGCTCGCCGCGTTGCGCGTTCCCATCTCCGCGAGCGGGCTGGAAAATATTCCGAACGGCAACGCCATGCTCGTCTTCAACCATTCGAGCTACGCCGACGCCATTCTCCTTACCGCCATATTGCCGGGCGCGCCGGCTTTCGTCGCCAAAAAGGAGCTGGCGCGGCAGATGTTCGCCGGACCATTCCTGCGTCGCCTCGGGGTGCAATTTGTCGACCGTTACGATGTCGCGAGCAGCCTCGGCGACATCGACGCGCTCATCGCGGCGGCGCGGGGAGGCCGCAATCTGGTTTACTTCCCCGAGGGGACATTCACGCGCCGGGCGGGACTTTCAGGCTTCTATCTCGGCGCCTTCAAAACCGCCGCGGAGGCGGGCCTCGCCGTCGTCCCAGGCGCATTGCGCGGAACGCGCTCCATGCTGCGCGGCGAGCAATGGTTTCCAAGGTGGGCGCCGCTCGGCGTCACGATCGGAAAACCCATAAGCCCCGCCGAAAAGGATTTCGCTTCCTTGCTGAAGCTGCGCGACGCGGCGAGACGCGCAATATTGGCGAATTGCGGCGAGCCCGATCTGGATGAACTCGTCAAGCCGCCCGCGCCCGGCCTCGCAGACAAGCCGAGCGCGACCTCGTGAGACGCCGCCGATCTTGCGATGCAAGGCTTGCGGCGATGCGCGCAATCTCCGTGTTGCCGATAAGGTTTTGGCAAGCCTTCTGGGCTAAGTTGATTCGGTAGAATCGGCGCGCCGCTCGAAGATGAATTTCGACCCCCGCCTCGTCTTCCCCGGAGCCCAAAAGTGTCGACGATTTCCAGCTATCAGCAGATCTCGAAAAATTTGAGCAAGTGGCAGGCGATAGAGGCCAAAAAGCCTGAGGTCTCGACAGCGAACAAATACTTCCAAGAGAATATCGGAAAGGTAAAAAACGCGGATGATTTGATCAAAAATCCGCGCCTCTTCAACTACGCGATGTCAGCTTTTGGGCTGGGCGACCGGACCTACGCCAAGGGCCTCATGAAGCAGGTCTTGCAGCAGGGGGTGACAAGCAGCAAGGCGCTCGCAAACAAGCTCAACGATCCTAATATTCAGGCATTCGCCAAGGCTTTCGACTTCGCCGCCAAAGGCGCCGATACGACCAAGTCGTCCACGCTCGTTTCCAGCGTCGTCAACCGCTACACGGAAAATGCGCTGGAGACGGATCAGGGCCAGCAAAATCCGGGCGTCCAACTGGCGCTCTATTTCAAGCAACATGCGCCGAGCATCACCAGCGCCTATGGCATACTCGCCGATAAAAACATCTTGACCGTGGTGCAAACCGCCCTTGGCATTTCGCCGCTCACAAAGGCGCAGCCCGTCGACACGCAATATCGGCTCTTGAACCAAAAGCTGAACATCAAGGATTTCCAGGACCCCAAAAAGCTCGAAGCCTTCATCTCGCGCTTCGCCGCCATGTACGACTCCAACAGCGTCGACCCGACGAGCGCGTCCTATACGGGGGCGGGCGCGGCGAATGCGATCCTGCTCGGCGCCTCGGTGGCGGGCACGGATGGCGTTATCGGGGTTGACCAGAGTCTTCTTCTGCAAATAGCCGGCAAGCGCACGTCCGCATATTTCGCGTGATCACACGAGGTCGCGCCGGGCCAATGATCGGAAAAGGCCATTGCCGCCAATCCGCCAACGGCCTGCCTTGTAATCGCCCGATCAGGCGTTAACTCTCCAATGCGCCGGCGGCTTGGTCCGCTGGAGAAAAACGGCCCGAGCGCGAAGGTACCGCCGGGCCGTTTTTCGCGATGTCAACGCCAGTGGCCGCGCCCGCCGAAGCCGTGATGCCAGCCGCCGCCATGCCCGCCACGCCAGCCATAACCGTAATGGCGGTAGTGAGGATGGCGCCATCCGTAGTGGTAGCCATAGGGACGGCGCCAGCCGTAACGATAAGCGCCGTAATAGGGGCGCCTATAGCCGTAATAAGGGCCAGTCGCTCTCCACCAGCAATGGCCATAGGCATTGCACACGCGCACGGCGGCCACATCCTCGATCTGCGGCGCCGGGGCGAGATCGACATTGGCGATCGGCATCGCCGACGCCGCGCTCGGCGCCATGGCGGCGGCCCCACAAGCGAACGCCGCCGCGACAGCAAATTTGACAGGGTTCATGCCAGACATCCTTCCACTGCGGCTACACCGCTGAACGCGCCATTGCGAAGGCTTGGCGAGGGCGCCATCCAGGGCCGCAAGGCCGCTCTGGATGGCGTCGCTTCGCTCACAATGACCCGCAGCATTTAAGCGCCGGGTACGAGCGTCGCGTTCGACGAAGGCGACGAACGGAACCTGTCGCTGGCGGCCTGTCTTTCAAGCCCTAGCGCGCTTTCCGCTCGCATGGAATCATGCGAGCGATGAGAAAGCGCGCAGGTTCAAAAAGCTGGAGCGCATCAGCTTTTGCAGAATGCGCTCTAGCGCGCTTTTGGCGCGCGCCCGAGTGTTTTTTCGACGTCGACGATACGCGTCGTTGTCCGCAGGATGGTGTCGGGGTTCAGGCTGATCGAATCGATGCCGAGGCGCACCAGAAACTCCGCCATCTCAGGATAGTCCGACGGCGCCTGGCCGCAGATGCCGCAATGACGCCCGTTGCGTTGCGCGCCCTCGACCGCCATGCGGATGATCGTCTTCACGCCCTCGTCGCGTTCGTCGAAATCAAAAGCCACGATCTCCGAGTCACGATCAACGCCGAGCGTAAGCTGCGTGAGATCGTTCGATCCGATCGAGAATCCATCGAAATGTTTCGAGAATTCGTCGATCAGCATCACATTGTTGGGAATCTCGCACATCACGAAAATTTCGAGTCCGTCCTTGCCGCGCTCGAGGCCCAATTCGCTCATGAGCGCGATGACCTTCTGTGCTTCGTCGATGCGGCGGCAGAAGGGGATCATCAGTTTGACGTTCGTCAGACCGAGATCGTCGCGCACCCGCTTCATCGCCGCGCATTCCAGCGCAAAGCCCTCGCGATAGTTGGGGTGAGCGTAGCGCGACGCGCCGCGGAAACCGATCATCGGATTTTCCTCATGGCACTCGAAAACGCGCCCGCCCAGAAGCGAGGCATATTCGTTGCTCTTGAAGTCCGACATGCGCACGACCACGGGCTTGGGATAGAAAGCGGCGGCGATGGTCGCGACGCCTTCCGAGAGGCGCTCGACGAAGAATGTGCTTGGGCTCTCATATTGCGCCGTCAGCCGTTCGATTTCGGCACGCTCCTTTGCGTCGAGGCGTTCGGGGTGGATGAGCGCCATCGGATGCGCCTTGATCGACTCGGCGATGATGAACTCCATGCGCGCAAGCCCGACGCCGTCATTGGGCAGCGCCGAAATGCCGAAGGCGATATCGGGGTTGCCGACATTCATCATCACATGCGTCGCCGGCCGCGCCAGATTGGCGAGATCCGTTTTCACCACCTCGAAATCGATTTCGCCCTCATAGACCTTGCCGACGTCTCCCTCGGCGCAGCTCACGGCGATAAGGTCGCCGGTGCGGATGACATGCGTCGCCCGATCCGTGCCCACGATGGCTGGAATGCCGAGCTCGCGCGCGACGATCGCCGCATGGCAGGTGCGTCCGCCGCGATTGGTGACGATGGCGGCGGCCGATTTCATCACTGTGCCCCAATCGGGCGAGGTGGTGTCGGCGACGAGGATCTCGCCCGGCAAGAAGCTCGACAACTCGGTCGAATGCGCGATGACGCGGGCCTTGCCGAAAGCGATCTTGGCCCCGACGGCGCGGCCTTCGACTTTTGCCGCGCCATGCTTCTTGACCTTATATTCCTCGACGACATTGCGGTTGCGCCGCGACGCGACGGTCTCGGGCCGCGCCTGCACGATGTAGAGCTTGCCGTCGACGCCGTCCTTCGCCCATTCGATGTCCATCGGGCGATGTTCGCCCGCCTTGGCGCTGTAATGTTTCTCGATCTCGATCGCTTGGCCCGCGAGCGTCAGAACTTCGTCATCCGCGATGCAGAATTTCTCGCGCTCCTTGCGGTCGGTGGGGATGTTGCGCGTGGTGACGCGGCCGCCGCTGGAAAAGATCATCTTGATCTTCTTGGGGCCCAAAGTCCGTTTCAGCACGCCGCGCTTGCCTTGCGCATAGGTCGGCTTGAAGACATAGAATTCATCGGGATCGACCGCGCCCTGCACGACGTTTTCGCCGAGCCCATAGGCGCCTGTGATGAAGACGACGTCCTCGAAGCCGGTTTCCGTGTCGATCGTAAAAATCACGCCGGAGGCGGCGAGGTCCGAGCGCACCATCTTCATGACGGCGACGGAGTTGAACACTTTGAAATGATCGAAGCCATTGTCGATCCGGTAACGGATGGCGCGGTCTGTGAAGAGACTCGCAAAGCAATGGCGCACCGAGTCGAGTGTCGCCGCCTCGCCGTGAATGTTGAGATAGGTGTCGTGCTGGCCGGCAAAACTCGCGCTCGGCAAATCTTCCGCCGTCGCGGAAGAGCGCACCGCGACCGTCAGCTCCGCGCCATATTCTTCGGCCAGCCGCGCGAGCGCCGCGCGAATATCCGCTTCGACCTCCGCCGGCAGGCCGGCGCCATAGACGATTTCCCGCGCACGGGCGGCGCGGCGGGCGAGATCGTCCACGTCGTCGGGATTCAAGCCTTGCAACGATTCCTTCAGCGCCGGCCAAGCGCCGGCGGCGTCGAGCGCATGCCGATAGGCTTCGGCGGTAACAGCAAAACCATTGGGAATGAGAAGCCCTTTCGCCGTCAGCTCGCGATACATCTCGCCGAGCGACGCATTCTTGCCGCCGACGAGCGGCACGTCGGCGATCCCGATCTGCGAAAAGAAACGGACATAACGGCCTGCCTCGGTCTTCCCCGACGCGCGTGTGTTTTTGGTCGGCTGCATGTCTTCCTTCCCTCTCATTGGGCGCTTCCAGCGCCTTATGTCAGTTGGATAGCGAGTCGATTTTGCGACATTCAGCCTAACGGGGCCTTGCCTGTTCGCCTTGGAGGCATTTAGCCGCGCGTCGCTTCGGCGCCATAGCGGTCGAGAAGGTCGATGACCTCATCGTCTTCCGTCTGGCTGAAATCGGCGTAGTAGCAGCCAACTCCCAGGAAATAGTCATGCGACTCCAGGCAGGTAATCTCGTCGGCCTCGGCGCGCAGCTCTCCGAGGCTCTCTGTCGGCGCCACCGGCACGGCGAGGATCAGCTTCTTCGGCGCGCGGGCGCGGACCGCCCGGAGCGCCGCGCGCGTCGTGGCGCCGGTCGCCACGCCGTCGTCGACGACGATCGCAACGCGTCCTTTCGCGTCAGCGCGTTCGCGCCCGCCAAGATAGAGGCGTCGGCGGCGTTCGATTTCCACAGTTTCATGGGAGACGGCGCGGTGGAACTGCGTTTCGGTCACGCCCGCGAGCGCGATGACGTCCTCGTTGCGCGCGACGACGAGCTCGCCGCCATCCGCGATGGCGCCCATCGCCAGCTCGGGCTGAAAGGGAACGCCTATCTTACGCACCAGCACGAGATCGAGCGGCGCGCCGAGCGCCTTGGCGATTTGCGCGGCGACAGGAACGCCGCCGCGCGGCAGAGCGAAGACCACAGTGTCCGGGCCCTTGAAGCGCTTGAGCGCTTCGGCAAGGCGCTGGCCGGCTTCTTGACGATCCTGGAACGGCAAATCCTCCTCCCTTCGATTAAAACCCGCCGTCGAGCGCCCGCGCAGCGAGACCAAGATAACGATTTGCGAGAGGGGCCCATTTCTCCGGGTGGCGCGGCGACGCATCCAGCAGGTGCGCGATGGAAAGGCGCGCGCGCAGCGCCGCGCGCCAGGCGGCGTAAAGCCAGATCAAGTCCCATGGCGGGACGGCCTCTTCCAAATGCGACGCAAGCGCCTCGATGAAGCGGCGCAACAAGTGGGGCGCGCCGAGTTGCGCGCATTCGACGCCCAGAAAGGCGACCTCGTCGAACGGATCGACCTGACGCAGCTCGGCGTTGAATTCGAGGCAATCGAAAATGACGACGGGCTCGGTGAGGCAAATATGTTCGGGGCGTAGATCGCCATGCCCATCGACGATGCGCCCCGCCGTGACGCGCGCTTCGAGCTGCGGGCGCTGGGCGGCGAGGCGCGCGTCGAGACGCTCGAGGATCTGCGGGGCGCCGTCGATCCCGGGATGCGTCAGCATTGCGCGATTGATGTCCTGCTCGGCAGCGAAGCGCGCGATATATTGCTCAGGCCGAATCTTGGAGCGCTCTGCGCGCCGGTAGAATTGCGCGAGCGTTTCGCAAACGGCCGTAATCTGTGAAACGCTTACGCCCCTGGTCTGGAGCAGAGAGTTGAGCATGAGCTCGCCCGGCAGGCGGCGCATCTCGACAAGCCAATCCACGATCTCGCCTGTATCGCCAAGCGACAGGCGATCACCGACTGCCGTGAGCGGCGCCACGTCGAGATAGACGTCTTCCGACAGGCGGCGGTTCAGGCGCAGCTCTTCGCGGCAATCGCGCTCGCGCGCCTCGATGGTGGAGAAGTCGAGGAAAGGATAGCGCACCGGTTTCTTCAGCTTGTAGGCGCGCGCGCCAGCAAGGAAGACATAGGACATATGCGTCTCGACCAGCTGGACCATGGCCGGCTTATGCGGATAGGCGGAGGGCGCGCAGAGAAAGCGCAGCTTGTCGCGAATTGAAAGCGCGCTCTCCGAAGCGCCTGGTTCGAGCTTTGCAACCATTCGCATTCCTGCCCGTTCATCACATATGATAGGCCGCCTTCGATCATGATGGAAAAGGCTATGGCCTGGGACATATGGACGCGAAATCCTTTCGCTTGGCCGCTCTTGACCATGGAGATATGGCGCCGCGCGCTGGAAGAGGCCGCTTTTCCGGCGCCGGCGCCGGGCGTCGGCCCCGAGTGGTGCACGCCCAATCGGCTCTTGCTCGAGCTCAATGGGCTTCGGCTGTGGGATTTTTCGGTTTCGGACGCAGGCGCGCCCGTGCTTATCGTCGCGCCTTATGCGCTTCATGACGCTCAGCTTGCGGATCTCGCGCCGGATCACAGCATTGTTCAAGCTTTGCTGCAAAATGGCTGTGAAAGGCTTTATCTCGCTGAATGGAAGTCGGCCACGTCCGAAACGCGGCTTGTCGGCATCGACGCTCAGCTTGCGGCGCTGAATGTTGCGGTCGACGACATCGGCGGGCCAGTCGATCTCATCGGCCCGTGCCAGGGTGGTTGGTTTTCCCTCGTCTATGCTGCGCGCTTTCCCCACAAAATCCGCCGTATCGTGGTCGCCGGCGCGCCAATCGATTTGCAGGCCGCATGTTCGGCCCTGTCCGAGCCAGTCGAAAAAACGACGAACCATGTGATCGATCGGCTGATCGAGAGCGGCGGCGGCATTGTGAAAGGCGAGCAGATGGCTCCGCTCTGGCCGCGAGAGGATTGCGAGGAGAGGCGACTCGTCGACTCGCTGCAGCTCCGGCCGCCTTTTTCGTCGCCTCCTGAACAGGCCGCCGTCGTCGCCTTCCAGCGTTGGGACAAACGCGTCGTCGATCTGCCGGGCCCCTACTACCGCGAAGTGTTCTGCCGTCTTTTCCGTGAGAATCTACTGGCGCGGGGCGCCTTTCCGGCCTTGGGCAAGGCGGCGAATATTTGCGCGCTCGACAAGCCCCTGTTTCTGCTCGTCGGCGAGCATGACACAATCGCGCCGCCGGGGCAGGCTCTGGCCGGCGCGGATCTTGTCGCAGGCGCGGTGGAGACGGCGATCGCGCCATGCGGCCATCTTGCGCTTTTCATGGGGCGCAGCACGATTGCAAATGAATGGCCGCGCATCGCATCCTGGCTCGTGGAGGCATAGGCGCCGTCATGGGGAAGCTCTCTCTCTTTGCGCAGGGCTCCAGCCGCGCTTTTGGCGAGGCCGTCGCGCGTAGGCTTGGCGTCGATCTCGCGCCGCTTGAAGACCGCGCATTCGAAGACGGCGAATATAAGCTGCGCCCGCTTACGAGCGTGCGCGGCCATGACGCCTATGCGCTCTTCAGCCTGCATGGCGAAGCAGGCGCAAGCAGCGCGGATAAACTCCTGAAGCTTCTGTTTTTCATCGGCGCGCTGAAAGATTCCGGAGCGGCGCGGGTGACGGCGGTCGCGCCTTATCTTTGCTTTTCGCGCAAGGACCGTCGCACCAAGCCGCGTGATCCCATCACGACACGCTACGTGGCGCAGCTCTTCGAGGCCATGCGGACAGACGCGGTGATGACCGTCGACGTCCACAATATCGCGGCTTTCGAGAACGCCTTTCGTTGCGAGACAATTCCGCTCGACGCTCATGCGCTTTTCGCGCGCCACTTCGAGCCTCTGATCGGCGAAGCGCCCGCCGCGGTCGTCTCTCCCGATCTCGGCGGCGAGAAACGCGCCGAATTGTTCCGCCAACGGCTGGAGGGCGTGCTGCGTCGCCCTGTCGCCAAGGCTTTCATGGATAAGACGCGCAGCGAAGGACGCGTTACGGGAGAGATTTTCGCGGGCGATGTCGACGGACGCGTCGCCATCATCCTGGACGATCTTATCGCGGGAGGCGGCACCGCGGCGCGGGCTGCGGCGGCATGTCGCACGCATGGCGCCGCGCGGGTTTTCGTCGCGGCGACGCACGGCGTCTTCGCCAAGGCCGCGGCGCAGACGCTGCGGGACGCGCCGATCGACGGCGTCGTCATTACAGACGCCGTTCCTTTGCATGGCGGCGATGCAACGGCGCAAGCGCTGGGAGAGCGCTTAACCATCGTTTCAATTGCCGATCTCTTCGCGCAAGCGATCAGGTGGCGTCATGAAAACGGCTCGATCACCGAGCTGCTGGCTGAGGGCCCTTAGCCTGACCTTCACGCATTTGCTATAATGCGGCGGCAGAGTAGGGTGGACGTAAAGGGCCAGCCATGGACCAGCCTGTTACAAAGCGTAGCTCGGATGCTCCCCGCGCTCTCGAGCGCCGTGCGCCGCCGCCGCTCATGTCGTTGACGCGGCCACAATCTTTCGAGACCGTCGACCGCGTCGCGCAGGCGACCATCGCGCGCTTTACCCAGGGCATTTCGCCGCATGCGCAAATCTCGGCCTGGATCGACTGGGCGGCGCATCTTGCACAGTCGCCGGGACGTCAACTCGAACTGACGATGGAGGCCTTTTCTTCGGCCGCGCGACTTGCCCATTTCGGCATGCATAATCTCGTCAGCGACAAGGCGGAGCGCCCCTTTGCGCCCGAGCCTTCCGACAGACGCTTCAACGATCCCGCCTGGGCGGCTTTTCCCTATCTCTTCTTCGAGCAAGCATTTCTGTCGCAGCAGCAATGGTGGCGCAAGGCGACGAGAGAGTTGCGCGGCATGCGGCCGAACAACGCCGCGCGCGTGTCTTTTCTCGCGACGAAATATATCGACGTCTTTTCGCCCTCGAACTTTCCCTGGCTCAATCCCGTCGTCATGGATCGAACCCAGCGGGAAGGCGGCGCCAATTTGCTGCGCGGGCTCGAATTTTTCATTCAGGATTTTCTCGACGTCGCGACGCAATCCGGCAATGGCGACAATGGCTATGAAATCGGTAAGGATGTTGTGGCGACGCCGGGCGAGGTGATCTTCCGCAATCATCTCATAGAGCTGATTCAATATCAGCCGACGACCGAAAATGTGGTGGCCGAGCCCATACTGATCGTTCCGGCCTGGATCATGAAATATTACGTTCTCGACCTTGCCGCGCATCATTCGCTTGTGCGCTATCTGGTCGAGCGCGGCTTCACCGTGTTCATGATCTCCTGGCGCAATCCGACGGCCAAGGACCGCGACGTCGAGTTCGACGACTATCGCACCTTCGGCGTCATGGAAGCGATCGAGGTCGTCAACGCTGTCTTGCCCGGACGCAAGATCCATGCGGCCGGCTATTGCCTCGGCGGAACGCTGCTCTCCATCGCGGCGGCGACAATGGCGCGTGACGGCGACGATCGGCTGGCGTCGATGACGCTTCTTGCTTCGCAAACCGACTTCAGCGAGCCCGGCGACCTCATGCTCTTCGTCGATGCGGCGCAGGTCGCGTTCCTCGAAGACATGATGTGGGATCAGGGCTATCTCGACACGCATCAAATGTCCGGCGTCTTCATGGCGCTGCGCTCCAACGAGCTCTTCTGGGCGCGGGCAATACAGGAATATTTCCTGGGCGAGAGAGATCACGCCACCGATCTCATGGCCTGGAGCGCGGATCAGACGCGCATGCCCTATCTCATGCATTCGCAATATTTGCGCGGTCTGTTTTTGGAAAACCGGCTGACCGCCGGGCGCTACGCCGTCAATGACGACGTCATCGCCTTGAAGGATATTTCCGTTCCCATGTTTGTTGTCGGCACGGAGACCGACCACATCTCGCCTTGGCGCTCCGTCTATAAGGTTCACCTCTTCACGGATAACGATCTGACCTTCGTGCTCACCAATGGCGGGCACAATGCCGGCATTGTTTCCGAGCCCGGCCATGAGGGGCGGCGTTATCATCTCGCCGTGCGCCCGCGAAACGACCGCTATGTCAGCGCCGAGCATTGGCGCGAACGCGCCAAGCTTTTTGAAGGCTCATGGTGGCCGGCCTGGGCCTCATGGCTGGAGCGGGAGAGCGCCAAGGAGCGCGTTGCTGCGCCCCAGATGGGCGCGCCGGAAAAAGGCTTCGTGCCACTCGAGCCCGCGCCGGGCAGATATGTTCATCAACACTGATCGAGGCGGCGGCCGCTCAAGCCTGCGCCGGGGTGTTTGTCTGAACATCGTTTATCCACACAAGTGTTGAAAAATGAAATGAAATCGACCCGCAAAAGCGCGAAAACGGATTAAGCTTGCGCCCGTAGCGAATCGTTCAAGCGAGCTGGGAATTGCGCGAAGAGGGGATCGACATGGCGACGTTCAGGCCGGAAGAGGAAGATTCCATCTATATCGGACAAGGCGCCGAGCTAACGGGCGCGATTAAGGCGCGCGGCAGCGTCGTGGTCGACGGTTCGTTCGATGGCGAGATCGATTGCCGACACCTTCTCGTTGGACCGACGGGCGTCGTCAAAGGCAAGATCGAGGCGTCGACCGCCGACATCTCCGGCTACGTCAACGCCGACATTGCCGCGCGAGATTTGCTGGCCGTCCGCGCCATGGGCCGCGTCGAAGGCAAATGGGACTGCGGCGCCATCGAGGTGACGCGTGGCGGCGTGCTGAACGGCGCAGCTCATGTGTCCGAGACCGAGAGCGGCCGGCGCGTGGTCGAGGAATTCCAGGAGACGAGAGTTGCGCTCATCGAGCGCGAAGAAGCGCCTCTGGCGCTCGAGCCGCCGCCCGAGCCCCGCAAGGTGACCAAGCTTCAACTCCGCTCGCCGCTGCGCTCGTCGCGCCGCTCGGTTGGGTGATAGTCACGTAACTTGGGGCCGGTGTCATTCCCGACGCTCGCGTAGCGAGCGATCGGGAATCCAGAGCCGAACCAGCGCTTTTGTGGCTCTGGATTCTCGGTCGGGCTTTCAGCCCGCCGGGAATGACATGTCCCAATACGAGCGGTTCAAACGAAACGCGAGTTAAACCTCAACCTTCCAAATCTCTTCCGCATATTCGCGAATGGTGCGGTCGGACGAGAACCACGCGACGCGCGCTGTGTTGAGTATTGCTGAGCGACGCCACGCCTTCTGGTCGCGCCAACGCGCGTCGACCTTGCGTTGCGTGTTGCAATAGCTGTCGAAATCCTTCGTAATCAAGAAGTGATCGTAATAGGTCAGCGTATCGACGAGCTGCGCATAGCGATGCGGATCGTCGGGCGAGAACATGCCGCTCGCCACCGCCTGCAGCGCTTCGGCGAGACGTGGGCTCGCCGCAATCGTCTCGCGCGCGTCTATTCCGCGCGCACGGCTTTCCGCCACCTGCTGCGCCGTCAGCCCGAAGATGAAGATATTGTCGTCGCCGACATGTTCCTGGATTTCGACATTGGCGCCGTCGAGCGTGCCGATGGTCAGCGCGCCATTGAGCGCGAATTTCATATTGCCTGTGCCTGAGGCTTCCATGCCGGCGGTCGAAATCTGCTCGGAGAGATCGGCGGCGGGGATGATGACTTCCGCCAGGCTCACATTGTAGTTCGGCAGGAAAACAATCTTGAGCAGATCGCGCGTCGCGGCGTCCGCGTTCACAATGCTCGCGACGTCATTTGCGAGCTTGATGATAAGCTTCGCTTGATGATAGCTCGCCGCCGCCTTCCCGGCGAAGATTTTCACGCGCGGCACGAAATCGCGGCTCGGCTGCGATTTGATGTCGAGATAGAGCGCGACAGCCTCCAGCACATTGAGGAGCTGGCGCTTATATTCGTGGATGCGTTTGATCTGCGCGTCAAAGAGCGCGTCGGGATCCACTCTGACGCCGACGCTCTCGAAGATTTTAACGGCGAGCCGCTCCTTGTTTTCGCGCTTGGCGGCGGCGAAGCGGCTCTGGAAATCGGGGTCGTCCGCGAAGGCTTCGAGCTTGTTGAGCAGTGTGGCGTCGTCGAAGACGCTTGTTCCGATCGTCTCGGCCAGCAGGCGCGACAGCGGCGGATTGGCCTCGAGCAGCCAACGCCGGAAGGTCACGCCATTTGTCTTGTTGACGATGCGATCCGGGTAGAGACGATGGAAATCTTTGAAAACCGTTTCCTTCACCAATTCGCTATGCAAGGCGGAAACGCCATTGACCTTATGCGAGCCGAGAAAGGCGAGATGACCCATGCGGACATGGCGTCCATTGTGCTCGTCGATGAGCGAGACGGATGAGAGAACGCCAGAATCCGCAACGCCCTTCTCGCGTAAGCCGTCGAGATGCATGGCGTTGATGAGATAGATGATCTGCATGTGGCGCGGCAGCAGCTTCTCCATCAGCCACACCGGCCAGGTCTCGAGCGCCTCGGGAAGCAATGTATGATTGGTATAGGCGAAGGTCGCCTGTGTGATTTTCCAGGCCTCCTTCCATTCAACGCCATGGACGTCGACGAGAAGGCGCATCAGCTCGGCGACGCCGATCGCCGGATGTGTGTCGTTGAGCTGGATCGCGGTTTTTTCGGCGAGCTTCGTGATGTCGCCGGTCTGTTTCATGTGGCGGCGGATGAGATCCTGCAGCGACGCGGAGACGAAGAAATATTCCTGCCGCAGCCGCAGCTCCTGGCCGGCGGGCGTCGCGTCGCTGGGATAGAGAATCTTGGAGATCGCCTCGGCGCGCACCTGCTCGGTGAGCGCGCCCACATGGTCGCCCTGGTTGAAGGCGTCGAGACGCAGCGGATCGAGGGCGCGCGCCGACCATAGGCGCAGCGTGTTCACATGCTTGCCGTGCCAGCCGACCACCGGCGTGTCATAAGCGACGGCGACGATCGTCTCGCCGGGTCGCCACACATGCGCCGCAGCGCCATCCGGCAGCCGCGTCGTCTCCACATGGCCGCCAAAGCCAATGTCATAAGTGATTTCCGGGCGCGGGAACTCCCAGGGGTTTCCGAAAGACAGCCAATCCTCGGGATATTCATGCTGCCAGCCGTCTTTGATCGTCTGGCGGAACAGGCCGTGGTCGTAGCGGATGCCATAGCCGCAGGCGGCGATTTCCAGCGTCGCCATGCTGTCCATGAAGCAGGCGGCGAGGCGCCCCAGCCCGCCATTGCCGAGCGCAGCGTCGGGCTCGACGTCGCGCCGCTTCTCCAGATCGACCCCGAGCTCGGCGAGCGCGTCGCGCATGGCGGCGGTTAGGCCGAGATTGGTCAGCGTATCGATCAGAAGCCTGCCGATGAGGAATTCGAGCGAGAGATAATAAACGCGGCGGCGATCTTCGCTGTAATTGCGCTTGGTCGAGGCGAGCCAGGACTCGACCACCCGGTCGCGCGCCGCCAGCGCGGTGGCGACGAACCAGTCGCGCGGGCTGGCGGTCGCCGCGTCCTTGCAGATCGTGAAGGTGAGGCGATGCAGCACCTCTTCCTTCAGCGCGGCGACGGTTGCGGCGTGATCGGGCGGCGTGATGGCGTTCAAGGCGGTCTTTCTCTCCAGCGAAGGGCGCCGCACGGCTGATCCGGGCCGTTCTTTGTCGAAAACAAAAGCTGTGCCGCTCAGCGCAGGATGTATTCGATCGCGACGGGGCGGCGCGCCTCGCCCGCCTTCTCGCAGCAGCCTATGGCGACGAGTTTATGGCCAGAAACGCCTTCCAGGCGCAAATAATGCACGGCCGCCAGCGCGCGGCGGCGCGACAAGAGATCGTCCTCGGCGCCGGCGTCGCCATGGCCGCGCACTTCGATGGTCGCTTCGGGGCACTGGCGAATGATTTCAGCGGCCTTGTCGAGCGCAAGCGCCGTGCGTCGGTTGACCGTGGCGCGCGCTTCGTGGAAAGCGACCGGGTCGGAGACTTGGACAGCGTCCAGCGCGCGCTGGCAGGCGGCGCGGTCTAATTCGGCCGGCGGCCGGGACACAGAAGCCGAGGTGCTCGCAAGCGTCGGCGAAGCTTCCGCAGCGGGCGCTGCGACATTCAGCTCCTTATTCGCGGCGACTGCCGGGGGCGCCGACGCGTTTCGTCCCGCAAGCGCCATTCCCGCGGGATCGGCGCCTGCCGTCTGGGTCAGCGCCGCGATGCGTTTTTGCAGATCCGCTTCATAGGTGCGCTCGATGAACTCTGATGCGCCCCACCACAGGAGCGCGGCGGGAATGAGCCCGAGCGCCCAGGCCTCATGGCCTGCGAGCGTGCGCTGGAAGATGAGCGCGCCGGCGCCAGCCCCGATCAGGAAGGCGGCAAAGCAAGCGAGCGCGGCTTCAATATGGAGGGAGGCAGTCTCCTGAACGGCCCCGAGTGCGATTGCAGCGACGCCGGCAATCGACGCGAGGCCGAGCCATATCAGCCAGCGGGCCGGGGGCTTGCCCCTCGTCTTCCCCGGGGCCAGCGCACCCATCGCCGCGCCCACGGCAAAGCAGGCGGCGAGCCAGGGCCAGAGAGGGACATAGAAATCCAGCATGGAAGCCTTTGTTCTGTAGGAACGTGGCTTTTTGACAATGACGCGCCGCCTCGCCGCTCGCAAGCGCTCAGAAGCGCTACACGCCGTCGCGCCTGCTCCGCCACGCCGGGGGCTTGGTGGGCGCTGAACGCCGTTAGACGCGCATCGGCATCAGCACGTAAAGCGCGCTGGCCCCGTCGCGGTCTTGGATCAGCGTCGGCGAGCCCGGATCGGCGAGCTTGAAGAGCGCCGTATCGCTGTCGAGCTGCTGGGTGATGTCGAGGAGATATCTGGCGTTGAAGCCGACGTCGAGCGGCGCGCCGTCGTAGTCAGCTTCGATCTCTTCGACCGCCGAGCCCTGATCGGGGTTGGTGACGGAGAGCACGAGCTTGCCTTCCGTCAGAGCGAGCTTAACCGCGCGGCCGCGCTCCGACGAAATGGTGGAGACGCGGTCGACGGCCTTGGCGAAGACGTCGCGCTCCACGGTCAGGCGCTTGTCGTTGCCCGCCGGTATGACGCGGCCGTAGTCGGGGAAGGTGCCGTCGATGAGCTTCGTCGTCAGCAGCGCGTCGCCGAAGGAGAAGCGCATCTTGTTCGTCGAGAGCTCGACCAGCACCTCGCCCTGGGCGTCTTCGATGAGGCGCTGCACTTCCTGCACCGCCTTACGGGGGAGAATGACGCCGGGCATGCCCGCGCAGCCTTCCGGCGCCGGCAGCTCAAGACGGGCGAGGCGGTGGCCGTCGGTCGCCACTGCGCGCAGCATCAACTGGCCCTCGACCTCCATCGCATGGATGTAGATGCCATTGAGATAATAGCGGGTCTCTTCGTTGGAGATGGCGAATTGCGTCTTCTCGATGAGCCGCTTGAGATCGGCGGGCGCCAGCGAGAAGCTATGGCTGAACTCGCCCGAGGTCACGTCGGGGAAGTCGCTTTCGGGCAGCGTCGACAGGTTGAAGCGCGAACGCCCCGAGCGCAGCGTGAGCTGGCCGGCCTCTCCGGAGCCGTCGAGCGACACCTGCGCGCCTTCGGGCAGCTTGCGGACGATATCGTAGAGCGTATGGGCGGGAAGAGTGGCGCCGCCGGCCTGTCCGACCTCGGCCGGCGCCTTTTCGGTGATCTCGAGATCGAGGTCGGTCGCCTTCAGCGTCAGCGTTCGGTCCCTGGCGTCGATCAGCACGTTGGCGAGAATGGGGATCGTGGTGCGCCGTTCAACCACCCGATGCACATGGCCGAGCGCCCGCAACAGCGCCGCTCTCTCGATCGTAACCTTCATCGCCTTGGAAACCGTCTCGTTCATTGACGCGGCGCGCCGGGGGCGGTGACTTTGGCAAGCCCGAGAAGGAAGCGCAAGGGGCGGCGCGTCGGGAGTGGTGGAGAAATTCAGCCTGCGAGCCAGCTTTCGGGGTCTCTTGCGCCATGAACAATGGCGATGATTGTGAGGCCGTCTTCCGCAGGCTCGTAAATAATCAGGTAGCGCCCCTCGACGAGGATGCGGGCGTTAGCGCTCAGCTCGGGTCGGGGCGCGCCCATCCGCGGATTTTCCGCGGCAAGTCGCGCTTTCTTCATTATGCGTTGGAAAAGCCCGTCGGCCGCTCGGACATTATCGAGCGCCACTGTCGCCCATATATCGAAAAGCGCCGCTTCCGCAGCCGGCGTGAGGGTGACCCTAGCCACTCAGGCCGGCTTTCCTTTTGAACTCGGCCAGCAGCGAATCTGCTTCCACCTCGCGTCCGGGGCCGCTCGCCAGGCCAGTCTCATAGGCCTGCTTGAGTCGCTTGAGTTCGAGCGCGCGGATTTCCTCGCGTTGCTCCCAAAGGCGAAGCGCTTCACGGAGCACCTCGCTATTCGATGCATAGGCGCCCGTTTCCACCGCTAGCTGGATACGGCGGGCCTGCTGGTCAGAGAGAGAGATTGTCATCGTGCGCATGCGGCATGCTCTCAAAAAATCACAAAAATTAATAGCCCGCGCCCGCGCGATTTCTTAACCAGCCCTTAAAGCGCCTTCCTTAAGTTGAATTCAGGGGCAGGCGGAGAGCCTCTGGACGGAAAAAATGGCGCGCGGCGGCAAACGTCAGGAACCTAGGTTCGACGACGGCGAGGACGACGACTGGGACTTGCGGGCTGAAAGACGGCCCTCGCCCCGGTCTCGTCAGGCGCGTGAGGCGGAGGAGCCGGACGATTTCGACGCTGAAGCAACTGCCAAACCGAAGCCTCGGCGGTCCAGATCGATGATCGGCGCGCTCTTTTATTGGGGCTTCACCCTTTCAATCTGGGGCGTGGTCGGCGCCGGCGCGCTCGCGGTCTATTACGGCTCGCAATTGCCGCCGATCGACCAGCTCGCGGTGCCCAAGCGCCCGCCCAATATTGCGATCATGGGCTCGGATGGCGAGCTGCTCGCCAATCGCGGCGATACGGGGGGCGCGGCGATCCGCATTTCGGAGCTGCCGCCCTATCTGCCCAAGGCCTTCATCGCCATCGAGGACCGGCGTTTCTATTCGCATTGGGGCGTCGATCCGCAAGGCATCGGCCGCGCGCTGCTGCGCAATGTCACCGGCCGCGGCGGCATGCAGGGCGGCTCGACGCTGACCCAGCAGCTCGCCAAAAACCTGTTCCTGACGCAGGAGCGGACGATTTCACGCAAGATCCAGGAGGCGATCCTCGCGCTGTGGCTCGAGCATAAATATTCGAAGGACCAGATTCTCGAGCTTTACCTCAACCGCGTCTATTTCGGCTCCGGCGCCTATGGCGTGGAGGCGGCGACGCAGCGTTATTTCGGCCATAGCGCCAGGACCGCGACGCTTTCCGAATCCGCCGTGCTCGCAGGGTTGATGAAGGCCCCGAGCAAGCTCGCCCCCGACCGCAATCCCGAAGGCGCGACCGAGCGCGCCGCGCAGGTCATCACGGCCATGGCGCAGGAAGGCCATATCAGCGAGACAATGGCCAAGGCGGCGCTCGCCCATCCGGCGCAGGCGGCCAAAGGCTTGGGCGCGGGCTCGGCCAATTATGCGGCCGACTACGTTATGGACATGCTCGACGACACGATCGGCGCCATCGACCAGGACATTGTCGTCACGACAACCATCGACCCGCGCCTGCAGGCCGTGGCGGAAGGCGCGCTGAAGGAGGAGCTCGACAACAAGGGCGCAAAATACGGCGTGTCGCAAGGCGCCATCGTGTCGATCGACCCCAATGGCGCGATCCGCGCGCTGGTCGGCGGCCGCGACTATTCGGAGAGCCAGTTCAATCGCGCCGTCTCCGCCAAGCGCCAGCCGGGCTCGGCCTTCAAACCCTTCGTCTATCTCGCCGGTCTCGAACATGGCATGACGCCGGAGTCCGTGCGCGAGGACGGTCCGCTCAACATCAAGGGCTGGACGCCGGAGAACTACAGCCACGAATATTTCGGCCCCGTCACGCTCACCAAGGCGCTGGCGCTCTCGCTCAATACGGTCGCGGTGCGCGTCGGCCTGGAAGTTGGGCCGAAGGCCGTGGTGAAGACGGCGCACCGGCTCGGCGTCCAATCCGACCTTCAGCCCAACGCCTCCATCGCGCTCGGCACGTCGGAAGTGACGCCGCTGGAGCTTGTCGCCGCCTACGCGCCCTTCGCGAATGGCGGGGTCGGCGTGCAGCCGCACATCATCACACGGGTGAAGACGGCGAGCGGCAAGACGCTCTACCAGCGCAAAGGCTCCGTCTTCGGCCGCGTGATCGAGCCGCAATATGTGGCGATGATGAACACGATGATGCAGGAGACGCTGCTGACCGGCACGGCGCGCAAGGCGGCGCTGCCCGGCTGGCAGGCGGCCGGCAAGACAGGGACCAGCCAGGATTTCCGCGACGCCTGGTTTGTCGGCTATACGAGCCGGCTCGTCACCGGCGTGTGGCTTGGCAATGACGACAGCTCGCCGACGAAGAAGGCCTCGGGCGGCAATCTGCCGGTGGAAATCTGGAGCCGCTATATGGGGATCGCCCTGCGCGGCGCGCCGGTCGCGAGCCTGCCGACCGGCTCCTGGCGCTCGGACGCCGAGGAAGTCATCGCCAAGCCGCTCGATGAGTTGATCGGCATCTTCACAGGCGCCGACCACCAGCCTGCGCCCGCGCCGCCGCCGAGGCCACAAAGACAAGCGCCGCCGCCTCCGGCGGAAAATCGGGCCGCCGAGGAGACGCTGTCGTCGCCGGACGAAACGGCGACGATACTGCCGCCCCCACGCGCTCGCGCGGCGCGCACGAGAGAGATCGACGACCTGCTGCCGCCCGCGGACGTCCCCAATGCCGGCGCGGCGCCGCCCCCCAGCCCGCGGCGCGGGCGCAGCCCGGCGCCGCAGGAGAAGAATATTTTCGAACAGCTCTTCGGGGGCAATTGAACGCGCGAGCCTCGCCCGCTCAGTCCGACGTCACCATGACTGGCGGCATCTCGTCGTTTTCCGGACGATCGAGTCCATCTTCCTCGGCAAGCTCCACCCCGGTGATGCAGACGTCCTCGCCGTCGACGACGACCTCGATCTTTTCCAGCGCGGCGCCGGCGCAAGGGCCGTCGTAACAATTGCCCGTCACCGGATCAAAGAGCGCGCCGTGCTTGCCGCAGACGATGGCGCGGTGGCCCTGGTCGAGGAAGTGGCCGGGCTGGAAGTCGATCCGCGCGCCCTGATGCGGGCAGCGGTTGGCGTAAGCGTGGTAGACCCTGCCCTGGCGGACGACGAAGATTGGGAAGGGCACGGTCTTGTCGCCCTCCCTGCGCGCCAGCACGAAGCCGACCGCGCCGCGCTTGGCGACGTCGTTAACGTGACAGACAGCAAATAACTCGGTTGCCGGCATGAACGCCTCCATGGCGGGGCAGGCGGCCCCTTTCCGATATGGAAGCAAAAACCCTGCCTTCGTCCCGCCGGTAGGGCGAATGGCGGTTATCAAATGAAAATGCAAAGGCGGCCCCGGCCCCGCGGCGGGCCGGGTCTATTGCCCAACATCAGTGCAGGCTGACCATGGTGAGGTCGTTTTCCCGGGCGTTGCCAATGGCGCCCTCTTCCGAGTCGGCGAGAACGATCGGGGCGCCGTCGGCGCCGATCAGCGCGAAAATGGTGAGACCGGGTTGGATCTGCGGCGCTTGCGGATAGAGGCGGTTGACGTCTTCGGACCGCATGGCGCGCACATAAGCTATCATGCCGTCGCCCAGATTGGCGAATTGTTCCGGCGTCAGGAGCGGCTCCCTTCGCTCGATCGTGATTTTTTCTTGCATGTTGCTCCTCCTCGGCGTCCGTGACGACCCGCCCGTCGACGCCTGCCGCGCAGCGCGTCTTGCACCTAGATGTGTGGCGCTTTGGAGCAGTTTTAAAGAGGGCGCCAAGGCCGATTCTGCGGCCAAGGTTACCCCTTTATGCGGGAGCGAAGCGGCTGTTTCTGGCTCAGCGCCTCACCCTCTCTAGCAGGAACCGTGCGGGTTTCGGGGAGGGGCGCTCCCCTCCCCTTACAGCGCCAGCGCCAGACGGCCCGGGTCCTCCAGCGTCTCCTTGACGCGCACGAGGAAGGTCACCGCCTCCTTCCCGTCGACGAGGCGATGGTCGTAGGAGAGCGCCAGATACATCATCGGGCGGATCTCGATCTTGCCGTCGACCGCAATCGGGCGCTCCTGAATCTTGTGCATGCCCAGAATGCCGGATTGCGGCGCGTTCAATATGGGCGTCGACATCAGCGAGCCATAGACTCCGCCGTTCGAAATGGTGAAAGTGCCGCCCTGCAGATCGGCGATGTCGAGCGCGCCGTCGCGCGCCTTCTTGCCCAGCGCGGCGATGCTTTTCTCGATCTCGGCCAGAGACATGCGATCGGCGTCGCGCACCACGGGCACGACGAGGCCCTTATCCGTGCCCACCGCCACGCCGATGTGGCAGAAGCGCTTGTAGATGATGTCCGTCCCGTCGATCTCGGCGTTGACCGCCGGGATTTCCTCCAGCGCCTGACAGCAGGCTTTCACGAAATAGGACATGAAGCCGAGCTTAACGCCGTGCTTCTTCTCGAAGAGATCCTTGTATTTGTTGCGCTGGGCGATGAGCGCCGACATGTCGACCTCGTTGAAGGTCGTCAGCATCGCCGCGACGCTCTGCGCTTCCTTCAGGCGCCGAGCGATGGTCTGGCGCAGGCGCGACATTTTCACGCGCTCCTCGCGCGCGGCGTCCTCCTGCGGCGCGGGGGCGCGCGGGGCGGGCGGCGGCGGCGCTTCGACGACTGGCGCCGGCGGTGCAGGGGCTCGGGCGGCGAAATCGATCACGTCGGATTTGAGCGCCTGACCGCGCTTGCCGGAACCTGAGACCTGCGAGACGTCGATGCCTTTCTCCGCCGCGATCTTGGCGGCGGCGGGCGAGGGCGGCATGGTCGTGGCCGGCTGGCTCGGCGCGGCGGGAGCGGGCGCAGCGGCGGCAGGCGCCGGAGCGGGTTTTGCGGCCGGCGCCGGCGCAGCAGCAGCGCCCCCGGCGACGATCTGGCCGAGCAGCGCGCCCGGCTGCACCGTTTCGCCTTCCTTGACCAGAACTTCGGCGAGGACGCCCGCCGCAGGGGCGTTGACCTCTAAGGTCACCTTGTCGGTCTCGAGCTCGGCAAGCGTTTCATCGGCGCGCACCACGTCGCCCGCCTTTTTGAACCAGCGGCCGATCGTCGCCTCCGTGACGGATTCGCCGAGGGTCGGGACACGAATTTCAGTCATCGATCATTCCTCGTATGGCTCAGCGGAGTTAGCTAATTTTCTAAATGTGCTGGCGAGGCCCCCTCCCTGTCCCTCCCCCGCTCCGCGGGAGAGGGGACGCTCGTGATCAGCGTTGTCGATGAAGGCCACGATGTTCTCCCTCTCCCGCAAAGCGGGGGAGGGCTGGGGAGGGGGCGCTAGGCCGCAAAAGCGTCATCCAGGAAAGCCCGAAGCTGCGCGAGATGCTTCGACATGGCGCCGGCGGCGGTCGAGGCCGAGGCGGGGCGTCCGATATAACGCGCGCGCTTCGCCGTCGCGCCCACCTGGGCCAGCACCCATTCCAGATAAGGTTCGACGAAGAACCAGGCGCCCATGTTCTTGGGCTCCTCCTGGCACCAGGCGATGTCGGCGTTCTTGAACCGCGACAAAGCGGTGACGAGGCTCTTCAGCGGGAAGGGATAAAGCTGCTCGACGCGCAGCAGATAAACGTCGTCGATCCCGCGCTTCTCACGGTCTTCCAGCAAATCGTAATAGACCTTGCCGCTGCACAGCACGACGCGGCGAATCTGCTCGTCGGGTTTCAGCAGCGCCGTCTCATGCGTCTCGCCGTCGTCGAGCAGGATGCGCTGGAAGCTCGACGCCATGCCCATCTCGCCGAGGCGCGAGACGCAGCGCTTGTGACGCAGCAACGACTTCGGCGCCATGAGAATGAGCGGCTTGCGCAAGTTGCGATGGAGCTGGCGGCGCAGAATGTGGAAGTAGTTCGCCGGCGTCGAGCAGTTCGCCACCTGCATATTGTCTTCGGCGCAAAGCTGCAGATAGCGTTCGAGGCGCGCCGAGGAATGTTCCGGCCCCTGTCCCTCATAGCCATGCGGCAGCAGGCAGACGAGGCCGGACATGCGCAGCCATTTGCGCTCGCCCGCCGATAGGAACTGGTCGAAGATCACCTGCGCGCCATTGGCGAAGTCGCCGAACTGCGCTTCCCACAGCACGAGCGCATTGGGCTCGGCGAGGGAATAGCCATATTCGAAGCCGAGCACGGCTTCTTCAGAGAGCATCGAATTGATGACCTCGAACCGGCCCTGCTCTGGCGAGATGTGATCGAGCGGAATGTAGCGCGCTTCCGTTTCCTGATCGATCAGCACGCTGTGGCGCTGCGAGAAGGTGCCGCGCTCGCTGTCCTGGCCGGAGAGGCGCACGTCCCAGCCCTCGATCAGCAGCGCGCCGAAGGCCAGCGCCTCCGCCGTCGCCCAGTCGATCGACGTCCCTTCCTCGATCGCATTGCGGCGATTGTCGAGGAAACGCTGGATGGTGCGATGCGCTTTGAAATCCGGGGGAATCGTCGTCAGTCTCGCGCCGATGTCGCGCAAGGTTTCGAGCGGCGCGCCGGTCTTTCCTCTTCGCTCGTCCTCGGACGCCTGATAGCCGGGCTTCAAGCCCGCCCAGCGCCCGTCGAGCCAATCCGCCTTGTTGGGCTTATAGGTCCCGCTCGCTTCGAACTCGACCTCGAGCCGCGCGCGCCACTCCTCCTTCATCCGGTCTGCGTCGGCCTTGGCGAGCTGGCCTTCGTTGGCGAGCTTCTCGCCATAGAGGTCGAGCGTCGTGCGGTGCGCGCGGATCTTTTTGTACATCAGCGGCTGGGTGAAGCCGGGCTCGTCGCCTTCATTGTGGCCGAAGCGGCGGTAGCACCACATGTCGATGACGACGGGTTTCTGGAATTGCTGGCGGAACTCGGTCGCGACGCGCGCAGCGAAGACGACCGCCTCCGGATCGTCGCCATTGACGTGGAAGATCGGCGCTTCGACCATTTTCGCGACATCCGACGGATAGGGCGAAGAGCGCGAGAAGCGCGGATAGGTGGTGAAGCCGATCTGGTTGTTGATGATGAAATGCACCGAGCCGCCGGTGCGATGGCCCTTGAGCCCAGAGAGGCCGAAACATTCCGCCACGACGCCCTGGCCCGCGAAAGCTGCATCGCCATGGATGAGCAGCGGCAGCACCGTGCGGCGGTCGCCATCATGCTGATCCTGCTTGGCGCGGACTTTCCCGAGCACGACCGGATCGACGATTTCGAGATGCGAGGGGTTCGCCGTGAGCGAGAGATGGACCTTGTTGTTATCGAACTCGCGATCGGACGAGGCGCCCAAGTGATATTTCACGTCGCCGGAGCCTTCCACCTCGTCGGGCAGGAAAGAGCCGCCCTTGAATTCGTGGAAGAGCGCGCGATGCGGCTTGCCCATCACCTGGCAGAGAACATTCAGGCGGCCGCGATGGGCCATGCCCAGGACGATCTCCTGCACGCCGAGCGCGCCGCCGCGCTTGATGATCTGCTCCAGCGCCGGGACCATCGCCTCCGCGCCGTCGAGGCCGAAGCGCTTGGTGCCGGTATATTTCACGTCGAGGAATTTCTCGAAGCCCTCGGCCTCGACAAGCTTCTTGTAAATCGCGCGCTTGCCCTCGTCGGTGAAGACGATCTCCTTCTTGGGGCCTTCGATGCGCGCCTGCAGCCAGGCCTTCTCCTCCGGATTGGAGATATGCATAAATTCGAAGCCGATCGAGCCGCAATAGGTGCGGCGCAGGATCGTCACCATCTCGAAGACGCTGGCGTATTGCATGCCCAAGACGCCGTCGATGAAGATCTTGCGGTCGTAGTCCTCGTCCTTGAAACCGTAGGTTTCGGGATGCAGCTCGCCATGGTCGGGGCGCTGCTCGAGGCCCAAAGGATCGAGATTGGCGTGGAGATGGCCGCGCATGCGATAGGCGCGGATCATCATCAAAGCGCGCACGGAGTCGCGCGTGGCGCGTTGAATATCGTCGGCCGTTGCGGCCGCGGGGGCCGGCGCCGGCGCGCCTTTGGCGGCGGGCTTTTGGGCCGGGGCGGGGTATTCGCCGGTGAGCGCGCTGACCCATTCGCCATTGGCCGTCGGCGGCCAATCGCGGCGCGCCCAGGAGGGGCCGGAAGCAGGGGGCTGGGCGGCGGTCGGCGCTATTCCCATTTCTACGAAGAATTTCGCCCATTCGGGACTGACCGAGGAAGGGTCGGCCTCATAGGCGTCGAGCAGGCCCTCGATATAGGCTGCATTGGCGCCCTGTAAAAATGAAGTGGCTGCAAAATTATTGTTTTGCGTAGAACGCGGGCCGCCGGGAGCCGCCGGTCCGGCCACGCCATCAGTTTCAAGACGCGCCATTGTCTCGCTTCTCTTGGAGCCGACGATGGCGCGTCTGCGAGCATGCAACCCGCCGCCGAAGGCTGATTTCGAGGCGCCGCCGACTTGCGGCGTCGCCTCTAATTTAAGTTCCTCGAGGCGGTATAGAAGAGGCGCGGCTGCGCCTAACCTTTGAGCACCTCGACCAAAGTCTTGCCCAGACGGGCCGGAGACGGCGACACGCGAATGCCGGCCGATTCCATCGCCGCGATCTTGCTCTCGGCGTCGCCCTTGCCGCCCGAAATAATCGCGCCGGCGTGGCCCATTCGACGGCCGGGAGGGGCCGTGCGGCCGGCAATGAAGCCCACCATGGGCTTCTTGCGACCGCGCTTGGCTTCGTCCTTCAAGAATTGGGCCGCTTCTTCCTCGGCCGAGCCGCCGATCTCGCCGATCATGATGATCGACTTCGTCGCCTCGTCGGCGAGGAAGAGCTCCAGGATCTCGATGAAGTCGGAGCCCTTGACCGGATCGCCGCCGATGCCGACCGCGCTCGTCTGGCCGAGGCCCTCGCGGCTCGTCTGGAAGACGGCTTCATAGGTCAGCGTGCCGGAGCGCGACACGACGCCGACCGAGCCCTTCGAGAAGATATTGCCGGGCATGATGCCGATCTTGCTCTCGCCCGCGGTGACGACGCCCGGGCAGTTCGGCCCGATGAGGCGGGACTTGGAGCCTGACAGCGAGCGCTTGACGCGGATCATGTCCTGCACCGGCACGCCCTCGGTGATGCAGACGATCAGCGGGATTTCCGCGTCGATCGCCTCGCAGATGGCGTCGGCCGCGCCCGGCGGCGGGACATAGATGACCGAGGCCTCGGCGCCGGTTTTCTCGCGCGCTTCCACGACCGTGTCGAAGACGGGGAGGCCCAGATGGCTGGAGCCGCCTTTGCCCGGAGACACGCCGCCGACCATCTTGGTTCCATAGGCGATCGCCTGTTCCGAATGGAAAGTGGCGGTCTTCCCGGTGAAGCCTTGAGTGATGACTTTGGTGTTCTTGTCGATCAGCACGGACATGCAGCGATTCCTAAAGAGAACGGGCGGCGCGGAAAGCGCGAGCCGCCGCCTCCCCAAGGGGAGCCGGGCTCTCGCGCCGCGATTTTTCGCGGTCGCCAAACTATTGGGAAGATCGCCCGCATACAAGGCGGAAAGCGCCCACTTGGCGGGCTGTCGGGATTAATTTTGGCGCAGGGACAGGCCGAGCGCATGCCGCAAGCGCTCTCGCCCCGGCTCGTCTTCCATTAGAAGAGGATGATCCGACGGAGTTCGTCGCTCCCCTTTCACAAACGCGTCCAAACCCCTATATTCGTTCTGCCGGTTCGCGCCGGCTATGGCGATAAACGAACATCGAAATAAACCATCCGGACCCGGGGGCGGTACCCGGCGCCTCCACCACAGCGCGTCACGGCGCGCTGCGGCGGGGGCGAAATAGGATCGACGGGGGCGTAAAGGGTGCTTTTTCGCTCGGCATGATACCGCCGTTATCGGGTCAAACCTTATAGTTGCCAACGACAACTATGCTCCGGTGGCCGTCGCCGCGTAATGCGGCGCCCAAACTGGGATCAAAGCCCTAGGGGTTAGCACTTCTAGGCGGGGCTCGGAGGCGCCTGGCAACAGAAGCCTCCACTTCATTTTTCGCGCTGGCCGGGAGGCTGGGCGCAGGCGCGTGATCGTGGCGCCCCTTTTGGGACGGGACCATGCGCCGGGGAAGAGCGCATGGCCACTGATCTTATTCGTTACGATCTACTCGTTCAGGATGCGATGCGCAGCGTGGTGCGCAAGGTTTTGGGAGATGTGGCGGCGAGCGGCTATCTACCCGGCGATCATCACTTCACCATAAGCTTCAAAACCGACGCGCCCGGCGTGAAAATCTCGCGCCGTCTGGCCGAGCAATGGCCGCAGGAGCTGACGATCATCCTGCAGCATCAATATACCAACCTCGAGGTCGACGACGAGGGCTTCGGCGTCACCCTGTCCTTCCGCTCGATCCCCGAGCGCCTCTACGTCCCCTACGCCTCGATCACCGGCTTCTACGATCCGTCGGTGGAGTTCGGCCTGCGCTTCGAGGCTGCCGATCTCGAGGAGGAGGAAGAGGAGGAAGAGGTTTCGCCCACGCGCCCGAGCCTCGTCGCGGCGCGCCCGGCCGAGGAGAAGGCCGAGGCAAAGCCAGAGCCCCAAAAGCTGGAGAAGGCGGATAGTCCCAAGCCTGCGGCCGCCGAAGCCGCGGAAGGCGAAGGCGACGCCAAGGTCGTCTCCATCGACGCATTCCGCAAAAAGACCTGATGGCCGAAGTCGTCAATCTCCGCCGCGCCCGCAAGGACCGCGCGAAGCGCGAGAAAGAGGCGCAGGCGCAGGAGAATCGCGTCGCTTTCGGCCGCACGAAAGCGGAGCGCGACCTGACCGACGCGCAAAAGCGGCTGGAGGCCGCCAAGCTCGACGCGCATAAGCGCGATGACGCCCCATGAGCACGGACCGCGCGCCTTCCGGCGCGCAAGCGGATGGCTTCGGCGAAGGTCCGCAGCCGGAAGGCCGCAAGTCCGGCGTCCGGGTCGTCAAACATTCCATCGTCATCGCCGGCCACCGCACCAGCGTCTCGCTAGAAGACGCCTTCTGGCGCGCGCTGAAAGGCATCGCGGCAAAGGACGGCGTCTCGCTTGCCGGGTTGGTTGCGCGCGTGGACGCCGAGCGCGGCGAGGCGAATCTCTCCTCTGCGCTGCGGGTGTTTGTGCTGGAGCGGGCGAAGGAGCGCCGGCCGTCCGACGACTGAATACACTTCCCGGGCTGGGTTAAGCCCTCATCGCGCGCATCCGGACTCTGCCGGGCTCGATTACGGAAAAGTGACTTTCCCAGTCACCGCGTTCTTCTATTCGAGCGAGCAACGTCGCGCCGATCGATTGCGCTGGCGGCGTCGGCAAGCGGAAAAGAATAATCCCGCAACAGGCCGAATGACCTTTGCGCCACGCAAGCTCGCCGAAATCCTTATCGAAAGTCAGAAGGATGCGCGCTTGCGCAACCGCCATTTCCAGGACGCGGGCGTCACTCGCGCCAGACGCCGTCTCGCTTACCCAGAGAATGTCGTGCCCTGCTGAGCGCAGCGCCGTCACCGCCTCGCCGGGGAAGTTTTCATCGGCGAGGAAGCGCATGTCAGGCGGCGCTGGGGTAGGTTTTCTCGGATCTCAGAGCGTCTCGCGCATAGGCAAGGCAGGCAGAGATATCCTCGTGCGCCAGCGCCGGATAGTTGCGCAGGATATCGGCCTCGCTCCAGCCATCCGCCATAAGGCCGATGACAAACTCGACCGAAAGGCGCGTGCCGCGGACAATTGGTTTGCCGGCCAGAATTTCGGAGTCGAGAATAATGCGGCGCGATGGGTCGGACATTGGCGGCCTCCTGCCCGGATTATAGCCTTCGACCGCCTCTATCCCAACACTTCGGTCACACCAACCGGCTCTGCGCCTTCGCCGCCGCAATAAAGCTCGCGAACAGCGGATGCGGTTCGAACGGCCGCGACTTCAGCGCCGGTGGCGCTCGGAGATTTGGGTCAGGTCTTGCCGTAGATATCCGCGATGCGAGTGTTCTGCTGGAGCGGGCGACGATGGGGGGCCGACCGTCGGCCGACTGAGAGTCGACGCTCTGGCGCTATTCCAAAATGGCGGCGAGCTTGGCGAGCGCTTCGTCGACGATTTCCGGCGGTGCGCTTTCGAGCTTGCGGCCACGGCGTGCGCCGAGGTCGAGGGCGCGCGGCTGGTCGCAACGGATGACGCCGGTCGTCTGCGTGCCTGCGCCCGAGAGAGACACTGCAAAGCCGGCTGTGCGCGCGAAATTGCCGCTGCTGGTAATCGGCAGGACGATGGGCGTTTTCGTTATTTTGTTGAAGGCCGTCGCCGAGACGATGAGCACCGGCCGCGCGCCCCGTTGCTCGTGCCCCGAGGTCGGATCGAGCGAGACGAGGTAGATGTCGCCGCGCTCCATGTCAGAGCAGCTCCGAGCCTTGCGGCTTATCACCGAGCCAGGCGCGATCTTCCTCGGAAGATTCGCCCTGGGCGTCGCATTGGGCGAGAAGGTCGCCGAGCGTGTAGCGCGGCTTTGACGCTGGCGCGATAACAAGCTTGCCGTCTTCGACGGAGACGCCAACCGTCGCCCCGGCCTTCAAGTTAAGGAGGTCGAGAATGGCAGGCGGCAGAGCCAACATGACTGACCCGCCGACTTTCCGAAGAGTGGTTGTGGGCATTGGATAGCCTCAAGTTATACGTCAGTATAACTTATGAAGCCTAGAGTTCGCAAATCCAGTTCACGTCATGCCCGGCCTTGTGCCGGGCATCCACGCGGCGCCGCCATGACTACGTCGATCGAAAGCCGCAGTGTCTTGGCGTGGATGGCCGGGACAAGTGTTCAGTCCGGATAGATGACCGACGGGTGTTCGGGGACATAGCCGACACGTTCACAATGGCTTGGATTGGCAATTTGGAGGGCCGTCCATGCCGTGGCTGGAGGTGTCGATCGTGGAACAGCGTCGGGAGTTTGTGCGGCTTGCGAGCCAGGAGGGGGCGAACCGGCGGGAACTATGCCGCCGGTTCGGCATACACCCGGATACGGGTTACAAATGGTTGGCCCGCTGGGCCGAAGGCGAGGCGGGGCTGGCCGATCGCTCCCGCCGGCCGCGCAACAGCCCCTCGCGGAGCGCGGCCGAGACCGAAGCGCTGGTGCTGTCGGTGCGGGACGACCATCCAGCCTGGGGCGCGCGCAAAATCCGGCGCGTTCTGGAAGAGCGCGGCCACGCCGTTCCCGCCTCTTCGACCATCCACGTCATATTGAGCCGGCGCGGCCGCATTGTCTTGCCCGCAGGCGCGCCGGCCGGGCCCTATCAGCGCTTCGAGAAGGACGCCCCCAATCAGCTCTGGCAGATGGACTTCAAAGGTTGGATCAAGCTCGCCGACGGCCGCCGCTGCCACCCTTTGACCATCGTGGACGATCACTCTCGCTTTGCGCCTTGCCTCAAAGCCTGCGGCAATCAACAAGGCCCGACAGTTCAAGGCCATTTGACGACGACGTTCGAACGCTATGGTTTGCCTGACGCCCTGTTCGTCGATAACGGCGCGCCGTGGGGGGACGCCTCGGGCCATTGGACGGCCTTGCGGCTCTGGCTTTTGAAGCTGGACGTTAAAGTCATCTATTCCCGGCCCTATCACCCGCAAGGCCGCGGCAAGAACGAGCGCTTCCATCGCACCCTCAAGGCCGAAGTCTTCGCCATGAAGCGCTTCGCCGACCAAGCCCAGGTCCAGCGCGCCTTCGATGCTTGGCGCGAGGTCTATAATTTCGAACGCCCCCATGAAGCCTTGGGCCAGAAGCCTCCCGCCAGCCGCTACCGCCCAAGCCCGCGGCCGATGCCAAAGCGCCTGCCCGCGCCCGAATATGACGAAGGCGAGATCCTGCGCATCGTGCCGCGCTCCAAAGACTACATCAGCTTCAAGGGCCGTCTGTGGAAAGTGCCTCAAGCCTTTCGGGGAGAGCGCCTGGCCATCCGCCCCCGCGACAAGGACGGTCGGTTCGCCGTCTGCTTCGCCTCGCATCAGATCACAACTATCGACTTGACCGACCCCGAAGGCGTCGGTCATGTCTCCGAACATGTGTCGGCTATGTTCCCGGACTGAACAACAAGCCCGGCCATGACGAAGGAAACGCTGCGAGGCTCGTTGGGGAGCCAGCTATCCTAGGGAATCACACCAACCGGCTCTGCGCCTTCGCCGCCGCAATAAAGCTCGCGAACAGCGGATGCGGCTCGAACGGCCGCGACTTCAGCTCGGGGTGATATTGCACGCCAATGAACCACGGATGGTCAGGGATTTCGACCGTCTCGGGCAGGAGACCGTCCGGCGAGGAGCCGGCGAACAGGAGCCCGCAGGACTCCAGCCGCTCGCGATATCCGAAGTTCACCTCATAGCGGTGGCGATGGCGCTCGGAGATTTGGGTCTTGCCGTAGATGTCAGCGATGCGCGAGCCGGGCTTCAGCAGCGCCGGAAAGGCGCCGAGGCGCATGGTGCCGCCGAGATCGCCGCCCGCCGCGCGTTTCTCGAGCTCGTTGCCCTTGAGCCATTCGGTCATCAGGCCGACGACCGGCTCCTCGCAGGGGCCGAATTCGGTGGAGTTGGCCTTCTCAATTCCGGCAAGCGCGCGCGCCGCCTCGATCACCGCCATCTGCATGCCGAAGCAGATGCCGAAATAAGGCACCTTGCGCTCGCGGGCGAAGCGCGCCGCGAGAATCTTGCCCTCGGCGCCGCGCTGGCCGAAGCCGCCCGGCACGAGAATGCCGTGCACATGTTCGAGATAGGCGGCCGGATCGCCTTCCTCGAAAACTTCCGATTCGATCCAGTCGAGATTGACCTTCACGCGATTTGCCAGGCCGCCATGGGCAAGAGCCTCGATGAGGCTCTTATAAGCGTCCTTCATCTCGGTATATTT
The DNA here is from genome assembly GCF_027925385.1 of Methylocystis iwaonis. Classification (NCBI taxonomy): domain Bacteria; kingdom Pseudomonadati; phylum Pseudomonadota; class Alphaproteobacteria; order Hyphomicrobiales; family Methylocystaceae; genus Methylocystis; species Methylocystis iwaonis. The sequence goes on along the minus strand of NZ_AP027142.1, from coordinate 3,436,720 downwards.
GCCGACGACGGCGATGGTGACCTCGCCCTCGGGATTCATAATCCGCTGCGTTACTGCGCTCCAGCGGCTCATATCGGGCTTGGGCGCCGGCTCGATGCCGAAGGCCGCCAGCACCTGCGCGTCGAGGCCCGCCGCATGATAGGCGCGCGGAACGTCGTAGATATTGGCCGCGTCGCGCGCCTCGATCACCGCCTGTTCGCGCACGTTGCAGAAGAGGCCGAGCTTGCGGCGCTCCTCGCGCGGAATCTCGCGGTCGGTGCGGCAGAGCAGAATGTCCGGCTGAATGCCGATCGAGCGCAGCTCCTTCACCGAATGCTGCGTCGGCTTGGTCTTGAGCTCCCCGGCGCTCGGGATGAAGGGCAGCAGCGTCAGATGCACATAGATGCAGTGATGCGGCGGCAGGTCGTTCTTGAGCTGGCGGATCGCCTCGAAGAAGGGCAGGCCCTCGATGTCGCCCACCGTGCCGCCGATCTCGATCAGCGCGAAATCGACATTGTCATTGCCGTCGAGGACGAACTCCTTGATGGCGTTGGTGACATGCGGAATGACCTGGATCGTCGCGCCGAGATAGTCGCCGCGCCGCTCCTTGTTGATGATGTCCTGATAGATGCGGCCGGTCGTGACATTGTCCTGCTTCGTGGCCGGACGGCCAGTGAAGCGTTCGTAATGCCCAAGGTCGAGATCTGTCTCGGCGCCGTCGTCGGTGACGAAGACTTCGCCGTGCTGATAGGGGGACATCGTCCCCGGATCGATGTTGAGATAGGGGTCGAGCTTGCGGAGCCGGACGGTGTAGCCGCGCGCCTGCAAGAGCGCGCCGAGAACCGCCGACGCGAGACCCTTGCCGAGGGAGGAAACCACGCCGCCGGTGATGAAGATGTAGCGCGCCATGGGGCCTAACGCCTAACGCCTTTCGGTGGATTTTGATAGCGCTGATTGCGCCGGGGAAGCAGTCTTCCCCAGCGGAGTTGCGTGTCGTCTGTGTGAAGGAGCCGCGCGCTTATTGGGTAGGCGACTTCCACTGCGTCGGGGCCGACGGCTTGTCGGCGGGCGTCTCGGCCTTGGTCGCGTCCGAGGCCTTGGGCGCTTCCGGCGCGGCGGTCTCGGGCTTGGGAGCCTCAGCTTTCGGAGCCTCGGCGGGAGCCGGCGCTTCGGACTTGGTCGCCTCCGGGGCCTTGGGCGCTTCCGCGGCCGGCGCTTCGTTCTTCGGAGCCTCGGCCTTCGGAGCCTCAGTCTTGGGGGCTTCCGTCGCCGGCTCGGACTTCGGGGCCTCGGCCTTCGGCGGCTCCTGCGACGGGCGGAGGGCCGGCTTTTCCTCGGCCGGAGCGACCGGCGTGCTCTGCTGGCGCTTCTGCTGGGCGCGCTGGAGCTGCTCGAAGACCGAGTCTTTCCCGGCCTCCGGCGCCTTCTCGCCGGGCTTCACTTCCTTGAGCTTGATGTCGCCCTGGTCGATCGCCTTGGTCCAGTCGTCGCCGCCCGCGGCGCGGCGTTCCCAGGCCGGCAGCACGGTCAGCGCAATGCTGGTGAGGAAGAAGATCGTCGCGAGAATGCCGGTCGCGCGGGTGAGCGCATTGGCCTGGCCGCGTCCGGTGAAGACGCCGCTGCCGCCCATGCCGAGCGCGCCCCCCTCGGACTTTTGATAAAGAACGAGGATAACGAGCGCCGTCACCACCATCAGGTGGATCGCGATAATGACCTGCTGCATTTTCGACCTTCTTCCCGAGCGGAGCCGCGGCCTGGCCGGGCTCGACGCCTAATCCCTAGGCGGCTTCTACACTATGCGGAAGGCGCAAGGAAGGGGCCTGTTTCGCCGGCTTTTTTACCAAAGGCGCGGTAAGACGCCGTCGAACGCCGGATCGGCGGAAACGAGCGTCAGCCTGTCCAGTATCGCTGTCGCTGCGATCAGCCGGTCGAAGGGATCGCGATGCGCCCAATCCATCGTGCCCGCTAAAGTGCAGACAACGGGGTCAAACCGGGCCGCGCGACCGCCCTGTTCGAGGAGCAGATCAGGCAGGGACCCGATATGTGGCTCCATTTGGGGCCATTTGCCGAGCCGCACCTTTTGGGCGATTTCATAGAAAGTGATCGGGCTCACATAGACCACGCCCGCCGATCCGATCGCCCGACGCGCCGCTTCGGAGAGCCGCGGATCGTCCGTCAGGCTCCATGCCCACGCATGCGTGTCGAGCAGAACGGCGCTCAGAACGCTTGTGACGGCCCGCCGCCCTCCCAAAGACCAAGCTCTTCCTCATCGAGCGGCTGAAGAAAATCCGGCCCGGACCCGAGCTTCTTGTCCCTCAGCAAGCCGATCTTGAATGCGCCTTGCTCCATCGCGACGAGCCGAACGACCGGCTTGTCGCCCCTGGCGATGATCACGTCCTCGCCAGCGAGCGCGGCTTCGATCAGCTTCGAAAGCTGCGTTTTCGCCTTATGGATATTGACCAGCAAGGAAGCCCCCTTAGCTAAGCTAGCTAAAGTTAGGCGAAGGCGACGAATTCTGCAATCGCATCGCTCAACAAAAAAGCGGGCCGCCCGGGCCCGCTTCTCGATTTCTCCGATGCTTCGGCTCAATAGAGATTGCCGTCCTGGCCTTTCCACTTGCCGCCGCTCTGGTCGAAACGCGTCTCGTCCTTGAACTCGACGACCTTGCCGGGCTCGATATACTGCTTTTCCTTGATCATCTGGTTCTGGACGGTGGTCGAATAATAGGCGCTCGCCGAGCAGCCTTGCTTCACCTGGCCGGCGCTGTCGGGCTTGCATTCCAGATTGGCGCCCTTGGGGAAGCGCACACTTGCGGTAAAGTAGAATTCATAGCCCTTGTGACCCGCGCCCTCGACGTCGAGCGGCCAATAACGGGTGACGCCGAACTTCTCGATGGTCGCGTCCGGGTCGAACCTCTTCTTGATCAGATTTTCGAAAACCTTGCGCGCGTCCTCGGGCTTGGGCTCGCAGTTGAACAGGCAGAAAGCCTTGGCGGGCAGCGCCCCGGCAAAGGCGGCGAACGCCGCCAGCGCGACAATCTTCATAAGCTTCATGAGTAGCGTCTCCCTCGTTCCGCCCTCGGCGTTGCGAACGATCGACGCTCGTTTAGCGCGCTTTCGGCTCGGGCGGAATCGCCCAGCAAAAATCGCGCGTTGGAAATGGCGTCGACTTCGAACCGCAACGCTTTTGACATTTTTCAAGCTGCACGGCTTCGCCCTTTCCGGCAAGAGCGGCGCGGCCGCGCGAATTGTCGCACGGAAGGCCCCGCGCGTCGCCATGTTGCGCCGCTCGCCGCGCCGCTCTATTGACCGGCGCAGGCTTCTCGAACGCAAAGAAGAGGGTTTCATGTCCGCCTATAAGCTCCTGCTCCTGCCCGGCGACGGGATCGGCCCCGAAATCTCCGCCGAGGCCGAGAAGGTGATCGACTTCCTGGGGCAGGCGGGCGTGGCGAAATTCGAGGTGGAGCGCGGCCTCGTGGGCGGCTCCGCCTATGACGCTCATGGCGTCGCGATCAGCGAAGGCGACATGGCCCTGGCCCAGGCCGCCGACGCCGTGCTGCTGGCCGCCGTCGGCGGGCCGAAATGGGACGGCGTGCCTTATGACGTGCGCCCCGAGGCGGGCCTCTTGCGCCTGCGCAAGGACCTCGCCCTCTTCGCCAATCTGCGCCCGGCGATCTGCTATCCGGCGCTGGCCGACGCCTCGTCGCTCAAACGCGAGCTGGTCGACGGCCTCGACATCATGATCGTGCGCGAGCTCACCGGCGGCGTCTATTTCGGCGAGCCGAAGGAGGTCGTCACCCTCGAGAACGGCGAGAAGCGCGCCGTCGACACGCAGGTCTACACGACCCACGAGATCGAGCGCATCGGCCGCGTCGCCTTCGAGCTCGCGCGCAAGCGCAACAACAAGGTCACCTCGTCCGAAAAGGCGAATGTGATGAAGTCGGGCCATTTGTGGCGCGAAGTCATCACCGCGCTGCACAAGCGCGAATATCCGGATGTGAAGCTCGAGCACATGCTCGCCGACGCGCTCGGCATGCAGCTCGTGCGCTGGCCCAAGCAGTTCGACGTGATCTGCACCGACAACCTCTTCGGCGACATGCTGTCGGACGTCGCCTCCATGCTCACCGGCTCGCTCGGCATGCTGCCCTCGGCTTCGCTCGGCGCCGCCGACGCCAGCGGCAAGCGCCACGCCATGTATGAGCCCTGCCACGGCTCGGCGCCGGACATCGCCGGCAAGGGCATCGCCAATCCGATCGCCATGATCGGCTCGCTCGGCATGGCGCTGCGCTATTCCTTCGACAACGCCAAGGCGGCGGATGCGATCGACAACGCCATCGCCGGCGTGCTCGCCAAGGGCCTGCGCACCATCGACATCAAGGGCGATGCGCCGACCTCCATCTCGACCGCCCAGATGGGCGACGCCATCGTGGCCGAGCTGAAGACCATCCTGGCGTAAGAGCCTCGCGTCGATAATCAGGCGCTCGCCGCGAGCTCGGCGAGCGCCTGTTCTATTTTGGGGCCGAGAGTTTTCTCCCGGCTGGCCAATAGGTTCCTGACCTTGTCGGTGTATGAGTTTCGGCCGGCGATCATGCAATCGACAAAGGTTTGCCCGCCCTCCGGATGCAGGCCGACGGTCGCGACGCTTTCCGTCCTCCCCAAGTCGAGCTGCAGGACGACAAGCGCGTCGGGGCGGCTTTCGATCACCGCGGCCGCGCCGAGCGCGGACCAACGCGCGGGATCGCTCACGAGATTGAACAGCTTGTGCGTCCCCGCGTCGATCGCGATCGAGCGCCGCACCATATAGCGGTCGGATTGCAGGATGATCGCGGCGGCAAGCAGGGCCAGCGCGAAATAAAGCAGAACGAGCCCGACGCCCAGCATGATCGCCTCCCTGGCGCGCGCATGGAGGTCAAACTAGCGCTCCTCGGCGCTGCGGCGACTCCACCATGCGCGGCGCTGTCCTGTTGCGGGCTAGCGCGCTAAGATCGTCGCGATGCCGACGACGCCCCAGCAAATCGATCTCAACGCCGATCTCGGCGAAGGCTTCGGCCCTTGGCGCATGGGCGACGACGCCGCCATGCTCGATATTGTGACCAGCGCCAATGTCGCTTGCGGCTTTCACGCCGGCGACCCCGACATCATGGCCAGAACCTTTGCGCTTGCCCGGGAGAAAGGCGTCGCGATCGGCGCCCATGTGGGCTTTCCCGATCTCGCAGGCTTCGGGCGCCGCCCGATGGCGATGACGCCTAAGGAGATTGAACATGCGGTCGCCTATCAGATCGGCGCGGCGCAGGCGCTCGCCGCCTATGCGGGCCATCGCATCGCTTATGTGAAGGCGCATGGCGCGCTGGCGAATATTGCGGAGAAGGATGCAAGTGTCGCCGACGCTCTGGCGCGCGCGACGCGCGCGGTCGATCCTTCGCTGACTCTTCTGGCCATTGCGCTTTCCGAACAGACGCGGGCGGGCGAGCGGGCGGGCTTGCAGATCGCCCATGAGATATTCGCCGACCGCGCCTATCTGGACGACGCAAGGCTGCAACCGCGCGCCGAGCCCGACGCGGTGATCTCAGATTGCGACGCGGCGATTGCGCGCCTGCGCGAGATGCTGAGCGCGGGCGCTCTCGTCACGGTCAGCGGCAAGCGCCTGCCGACGAAGATCGACTCCGTCTGCGTGCATGGCGATACGCCCCATGCCGTGGAGATGGCGCGACGCCTGAGGGTGGCGCTGGCGCAAGAGGGGTTCCGGCTGCGTCCCTTCGTCGAGGGCTGAGATGCGCTACGATCGTCCGCGCTTTCTCGACCAGGGCGAAGCGGCGCTGACAGTGGAGTTCGGCGACGCCGTCGACGCCGAGCTCAATGCACTGGTTCTCGCGCTCGACGGCGCTTTTCTCCAAGAGGGTTTGCAGGGCGTGCGGGAAACCACGCCAACTTACCGTTCGCTGCTCGTGCATTACGAGCCATTGGAGATGTCGCGGCAGGCGCTCATCGGCTGGATCGAGCAGCGCCTTCCCGTCATTGCGAGCGAAGCGAAGCAATCCAGAGCCGCGGTCGCTGGCGCTTCTCGCAATGACGGCGGGGTATGGGTTATCCCGTGTTGCTACGATCCTGAGATTGCCGAGGACATAAAGGAGGCAGGGTCAATTCTGGGCCTCTCCCCGTCGTCGCTCGCCGAAGCACACGCGGCGGCGGACTACCGCGCCTTCATGTATGGCTTCGCGCCCGGCTGGTGCTATCTCGGCGGCCTGCCCGAGGCGCTCGCCATCCCGCGTCGCCTGGCGCCGCGCGGCCTGACGCCCGAGGGCGCCGTGCTGATCGGGGGCGGGTTGTCGCTTGTCGCGACCAACCCTATGCCGACAGGTTGGTATATCATCGGTCGCACGCCAGAGCGGCTGTTTTCGCTCACCCGCGAGCCGCCTTTCCTTATCGCGCCTGGCGAGGCGCTGCGTTTCGAACCCATCGACGCCGAGACTTTCGCGGCGCTCGACGCCCGCGCGGCGAAGGGCGAAATCCTCGCGCGGCGCGAGGAGAGGGCGTGAGCGCGCGGTTGCACATATGCGCCGCCGGGCCGGGCGTCACCGTGCAGGATGCGGGGCGCTTCGGCTATTCGCGCTATGGCGTCACGCCCGCGGGCCCGATGGACGAAGCCGCCTTCCTGACGGCGACCCGCGCCGTCGGCGCCGCTGCGGCGATAGAAATCTCGCTCGGCGGCGTGACTTTGGAGACCGAAGGCGCATCGCTGGCGGTCGCCATCGCGGGCGGCGCCTTCGACATCCGGCTCGATCAGCAAAAACTCCCTTCCGCCTGCCTCATTCCGCTTACGCCGGGCGCGCGGCTGACGATACGCGCGGGCGTTTCTGGCGCCTGGTGCTATGTGGCCGTCGGCGCGCGCTTCGATCTGCCCCTGGCGCTTGGGTCGCTTTCGACCCACGCCCGCTCAGGCATCGGCCCCAAGCCGCTTGCAGCTGGCGACGCCTTAAGGTTTCTCGGCGTGGCGCCTGCGCCGGATGGCGCGCAAGCGATCGAGGCGCCCTGGCTCGCGCGCGATGACGCGCCGATCCGCGTGATGCTCGGCCCGCAGGATGATTATTTCACGCCCAAAGCGATCGAGGCTCTTCTCTCGGCCGAATGGCGGGTCGGCGCGCGCAGCGACCGTATGGCCTATGCGCTGGAGGGGCCGCAACTTACCCATTCGCGCGGCCACGACATCGTATCCGACGGCGCCGCCATCGGCGCTATTCAGATTCCCGGCTCCGGCGCGCCATTTGTCTTGATGGCCGACCGCCAACCGACCGGCGGTTACCCCAAGATCGCGACGGTCATCGGCGCCGACCTCGGGCGGCTGGCGCAATTGCGCCCCGGGGAGACCCTGCGGTTCACGAAGGTGGGGTGGGCGGAAGCCGTCGCTGCGCGGGCGGCGCTTAAAAATAAATTGGCGGCGGGAGCGGTTTTGACGCCCCTCGCCGCCGAGGTCTCGACGGAGAAGCTGCTTGCCGTGAATTTGATTGGCGGGGTCGTGAGCGGGCGGGAGTGAAACGGGGGACGCCCAGCGCCGTCATTGCGAGCGAAGCGAAGCAATCCAAGGCCGTGATGTGGCTCTGGATTGCTTCGTCGCTTCGCTCCTCGCAATGACGGTGGGCTTCAGCCCGCCCTTTACTCCGCCGGCTCCTTGACCAGCGTGGCATTCTCCGCCGCCGCCGCGACGACGGGCGCCTGCGTGGCCTTGCGCGCCTTGCGCCATTTCCACAGCATCATCCACCAGGGATCGCCGACATGCAGATGGTAGCGCAGCGGCGTCTTGATGATGGCGAGCACCAGGCCGATCGAGAACAGGCACCAGACCGCCGGCCATTCATTGATGTTGCTTGTCGTGAGCCCCGCCAGGAACGGGCCCGCCACCCAGGAGAACAGGATGAAGCGCCAGCTTCCGTAGAGCGAGGGAATGAAGAAGGCCATCATCGGATAGCCGATAAAGCCGCGACCAAGCCACGCGTCGCCGGCCATGGAATTGCCGATGCCGTTGGTCGGCAGCAGCCAGGCGATGTGCCATTCGCCCTTCACCGTGCAGAGCACATCGCCGCAAAGCGGACGGCCGACGGCGCAATGGCCCGCCCAGGCGAAGGGATAAAGCTGGATCAGCATGAGGATCGCCGCGACGAAACAGCCGAAATAGGCCCAGGGCGCGATGATCCGGGCGCTGTCCTTCGGCATGAAATACAGCGCCACGGCGTTGATGAAGAAGGGCTGGAAGGTGATGTGCAGATAACCGAACAGGGTCATCACCTGATTTAGTGGCGAGTCGCATTGGTTGAGCACCGAATAGGCGACCGCCTGCAGCGACTCCATGCTCGCGAAATAGAGAAGGCACACCCATAGCGCGAGCGGCTCGGGGTTCTTTTTGAGCGCGGAATAGGCCGCGCCGGCGATGCCAGTCGCCGCCAAGACAGTAGAAGCTTCCCCACTCCAGCACATGGGCGCGGTTTCCTCGTGAAATGTTGTTATGCGCCCCGATACACTATCCCGCGGCCTGCAAAAAGCCCCGCTCTCGGACTCGCCTCAAGCGAGCGGGATCTGGCCCGGCTCGGCGATCTCGAAATGGGCGAATTCGAAGCCCGGCGCGACGGTGCAGCCGACAAGCGTCCAGGCGCCGAGGCTCTCGGCCGATTGCCAGACCCCCGCCGGCACGATCCCCTGCGGGCGCTCGCCGCCCAAGAGATCAGCGCCGAGCCGTATGGCCGTGCGGGCGCCGTTTTCGAACAGCGAGAGCGCCAAGGGCGCGCCGGCGTGCCAATGCCAGATTTCAGCGGCGTCGACCCTGTGCCAGGCCGAGATTTGTCCGGCCGGCAGCAGATAGTAAATCGCGGTCGACGCCGACCGGCCGTCGATGAGGCGCGGATCGCGGAAGGTCTCGCGGTAGAAGCCGCCTTCCGGATGCGGGGCGAGATCGAGCAGCCGCGCAACCTCTTCCGCTGAGAGGCGATCGAGCCCGCTCATCCGGCGAAACTGTTTTTGCGTTCGCGCATCGTGGCGAAAACGGCGAAGGGATCGGCGCCGGCCATGCCCATCGCCGCCTTCACCTTCGGGTCTTCGGCGCGCAGGAAGGGATTGGTCGCGTTTTCGAGACCCACCGTCGAGGGCAGGGTGAACTCGCCCGCCGCGCGCAGTCGCGCGACGTCCTGGATCCGGTCCCGCAAGGCAGGATTTTCCGGGTCGACCGTGACGGCGAAGCGGCCGTTCGCCTGGGTGTATTCGTGGCCACAATAAACGCGGGTCTCGCGCGGCAGATTGGCGATCCTTTCGAGGGAGTGGCGCATTTGCGCCATCGTGCCGTCGAAAACCCGCCCGCAGCCCAAGGAAAACAGCGTGTCGCCGACGAAAACCGCCGCGTCGTCCGGGAAATAATAGCAGACATGCCCCGAGGTATGGCCGGGCGTGGCGATGATCTGCGCGCGGGAGGCGCCGAGGCGCAGCTCGTCGCCGTCCGAGACGGCCTGGTCGAGCGGCGGCAGGCGATGCGCGTCCTTGGCGGAGCCGACGATCTTCATGCCGGGAAAACGCTTTTTCAGCACGTCCCAGCCCTCGATATGGTCGAGATGGTGATGGGTGATGAGAAGATGGGTGAGCGGCCAGCCGCGCCGCTCGGCCTCAGCAGCAATGGCCTCGCCTTCGGGCGCGTCGATGCTGGCGGTCGCGCCGGTCTCGCGATCATGGACCAGCAGGCCGAAATTGTCGGTGAGGCAAATGAATTGGTCGACCTCTATAGACATCGTTTTCCCCCGCGAGCGAACCTTGCCGAAACAGCCGGCAGGAAGTCGCTCCGCTATGTTGGATAGCGCTGGTCGCGGCCATCATACCGCTTGCAAGCAAAAATGCGACCGGCGGCTCCCTTGCGCCTCGCCGCGAATAAGGAGATGATCCGGCCATGGCGCTGGACGTGGTCGAGCTGCGGGCCTTTTACGAAACCGCTTTGGGCGAGGTCGCCCGCCGCGTCGTCGGGCGTCTGCTGCGCGCGCGCTGGGACGACCATGTCGGCCTGCGCGTGCTCGGCATGGGCTATGCGCCGCCCTATCTCGACAATTTCCGCGAGAAAGCCCAGCGCGTGCTGGCCTTCATGCCGGCGACCCAGGGCGTGATGCATTGGCCGCTCGACGGCCGCTCGGCGACGGCGCTGGTCGAGGCTTCCATGACGCCGCTGCCCGACGCCAGCATGGATCGTATCCTGCTGGTGCATGCGCTGGAGGTCGAGGAGCATCCGCAGGATTTGCTCGACGAGGTCTGGCGCATTCTGGCGCCCGGCGGGCGGGTGGTGATCGTCGCGCCGAGCCGCACCGGCCTCTGGGCGCGCCTCGACACCACGCCCTTCGGCCATGGCCATCCCTATTCTCGCGGCCAGTTGCAGACGCTGTTGCAGGAGGCGCAGTTTCTGCCGGTTTTCTGGGGGGAGGCGCTCTATGTGCCGCCTTTCCAGCGGGTCACGCTGCTGCGCTCGGCCCCGGCCTTCGAGCGCATCGCCGGGCGCTTCTCGCTGCCGGGCGGCGGCGTGCATGTGGTGGAGGCGACGAAGCAGCTCTATCGCCCGATCGTCCGCCGCGCCGTGCGGCGGATTCCGCGATTCGCGGAGCCGGTGCTGGAGCCGGCGCTCGAGCCGGACGGGGCGGAGCCGGCGTGAGGCGTAGGCCCTCATCCGACCCCTGCTAACGCAGGGGCCACCTTCTCCCGCTTGCGGCAGGGCTGTCCGGGGAAATCATAGGGCCGCGAGCTGGAGCTGCAGACTAGAGAAGTCTCGGCCGGGCTTGGGCCTGATTGGCGGCTTGTCGATAAGCGCGATCGGCCGGCGGTCGAAGAGGAAGCGGCCGACGAGCTCGGCGAAACGCAGTGCCGCCATGTCGATCTTGTGGACGCAGGCGGCGATGCGCAGCAGGGTGAAGGCGATCATCGCGGCGAAGAGCTGCAGGCGCACGGCGTTTTCGGCCTCGCCGATGAAGCTCTTGATGTTGAGATGCTGCTTGATCCAACGGAACAGCAGCTCGATTGCCCAGCGGCCCTTGTAGAGCGCGGCGATTTCCGCGGCCGGGCGGCGCATGTCGTTGACGATGAGGACGATGCGGCCTTTGGCCTCGTCTCTTTCCACGGTGATGCGCCGCAGCGGCATGGGCAGCTTGGAATCGCCTTTGCTGGCCAGCGCCACCTCCTCGTCGGCGATCACGGCGAAGCCGTCGCCCCGCGCGCTTTCGGGGTCGAGCGGGCGGGCGGCGATCGCCCGGAAGCGGGCGTTCGCCTTCGGCCGGGTGACGAAGAAAGCGCCTTGCGCGGCGATCTCGGTCCACCAGCGATAGTCGCAATAGCCTTTGTCGAAGACATAAGCGGCGCCCGGCTCGATATCGGTTTTCTTGCCGATCTCTATGTCGTTCACATTGGCGGGCGTGACTTCCGCGCGAAGGGGCCGATTGGCGCGCGGGTCATGGACCACGTGCATTTTGAGGCCGTGAGTGCGGCCGTTGGAGCGGGCGTAATCGAGGAATTTGCTCAAAGGGATGGGCGTCGAATCGATGAGGCGGATCATGTCCGCGCCCTCCCGGCGCGTATGACGGTCGAGCGCGCCGGAGAGCATGGCGAAGAGATCGGCGAAGACGGCGACGGGCCGGCGGGCGTTGGCGTCGGAAAGGGTCGTGCGCGCGAGCCGCCGCGTCCCGAGGTGATAATGCGCGCGCGCGTCGGCGTTGAAGGCGGGAACGAGGGCGCGCAGGCTGGAGACCCCGGCAAGCTGGGCGTAGATGAGCGCGACGAGGTGATCCCAGCTCTTGAAGGATTTGTCGTAGGCGTCGCCGCCATGCCGCTCGACGATCTGCTTGAAGGCGCGCCGATCGACCGGCTTGAGCAGTTGGGCGAATACAGTAGAGTGCACGGGCATGTCCGGTCCTTTTTTCCAGTCTCGACAACCGGAAAATACCCGACAACCGTCGGGAAAACCGGGCATGCGCCCGCGACCTTTCGACTCATTCCCCGGACAGCCCTGCGCTTGCGGGAGAAGGGAAGAACCTCTCGGTTTTGGATCACAAATATTGGGACGCGATTCCTTCGCCCGTTTACGGGAGAAGGTGGCCCCGCGAAGCGGGGGCGGATGAGGGCGCGCCCCGCCTACCGCCGCCCGTATTCCACCTTCACCCCAAAAGCCTGCGCCAGAAACAGCGCCCCATGGATCAGCCCGGCGTTGTCGATGCCGTGGCCCAGGCCGGCGGACATATGCCATTGCGCCGGCACGCTCATGTCGGCGAGCGAATTGGCCGATAGCATCATGGCGTCCACGGGGATGAGGTCATCCTCTTCGCCATGCACGAGCAGCACGGAAGGCGGCGGGTTCTGCGGCGGCCGTTCGGCCCCCGGCTGGTTGGGGCCGAGCACCAGAATGCCGGAATAGCCGAGAATGGCGCGCGGCGCCTTGGGCCGGCGCAGCCCCGTATGCAGCGCCATCATCGTGCCCTGGCTGAAGCCGACCAGCGCCAGCGAGCGCTCGTCGAAGCCGCGCTTTTCCAGCTCCGCGTCGAGGAAGGCGTCGAGGGTCGGGCGGGCGGAAATCACCCCGCGCCAGCGCTCGTCCGGGTCGCGCATGGTGAGCGGGAACCATTGCCGCCCCATGGGCGACATGGCGCAGCGCTCGGGCGCATGGGGGGCGATGAAATCCGCGTCGGGCAGGAAGGAGCGCCATTGCCGCCCGATCTCGATGAGATCGGCGCCATCCGCTCCAAAGCCATGCAGGAAGACGACAAGCTGGCGGGCCTTGCCCGATTTCGCCCCAACTCTCGGACCGTCGATCGCCGCAGCCATATGTCGCGCTCCCCCCTTTTTGACAGATTAGCTGTCACGGGTTCGCGCGCCGAGGTCAAGAGGCGGCGACGCCCAAGAAATCGGCGCCGACGCGGGAGCGCGAGCGTCAGTGGGCCAAAGCGAAGCGCAGAATCTTGAACGCGAAGATGCACGCGCCGGCGAGCGTGCCGTGCTTCACCATTGTCATAGCGATAAAGAGATGGTCCGGCCTCATCATGTTACTTTTACCTTTTCGATCGAGCGCGTACGGCGCCCGCGCCTTCGCTGAGAGTGAAGAAGAGACGTTTTGTTATTCGGGTTCAGGGCGTCCGCGTCTCGACAGGCCCTTGCGAAAGACGCGCCATGGCGCCTTCATTCGGCTGAGCGATTTCGTCGCACTGTGGCGCGATCCGTCGCTGCTCGAAACCCGACAGCGAGGTATCGGCGCGCCCGCTTTTTTGCAAGCGAAGAGGCTCGCGATTTGGCCTTTCGCGACAATATGTCGCCTCGTGCGGGGGATGCGCAGCGGAGAGGCGAGTAATGCCTAGATTGTTGATTTTGGTCGGGATCGTGCTTATTGCGCTCGGCCTGTTGTGGCTCGCGGCGGAACGTCTGGGCCTCGGGCGCCTGCCCGGCGACATCGTCTTCGAGCGCGGCAATCTGCGCGTCTATATTCCGCTCGCCACGTCGCTGCTGCTGAGCGTCATATTGAGCCTGATCTTTTGGCTCCTCAACCGATAGAGCGGGTTTTGACAAAGCCTTGCTTCCATCGCCAAAATGATGGCGCGGGGAGTAGGCGATGCATGATTTGTTAAAAGGTTTTTCGACGATGGAGCTGGCCCTCATTTACTGCGTCGGCTTCGCGGCGCTCACCGTGGCCTGTATCTTCCTGTGTCGGCCCTATTCGCGGCGATGGATTCACGGCCGACGCAACGCCAATGACATGATCGGCTTTTCGCTGCAGAGCTTCGCGGCGCTCTACGGCATTCTGCTCGGCCTGCTCGCCGTCGAGGCCTATCAGGACTTCTCGAGCGTCAAGGACGCCGTTTCGAAGCAGGCGCTCACTTTCGCGACGCTGCGCCACAATCTCGATGGCTTGCCGGCGCCTGTGAGCGGGGCGCTGCAGGAGGATTTGCGCGATTACGCCGTGGAGGCGCTCGAGACCCACTGGCCCAAGGATGTGACGACGCCGACGCCGACCGGCGCGTCGCCGATCTTGCGCCGCATGCTCGGCAGACTCCTCGCATTCCAGCCCGCGACCAAGAGCGAGGAACTCGTTTACGGCGAGGTTTTCCGCCAGGTCAATCTGCTCATCGAGCAGCGCCGCCTCCTGCTGTCGAGCGAAGGCAACGGCATTCCGGGCGCGATGTGGGCCGTCGTTTATATCGGCGCCTTTCTCTTCATTCTGCTCATGTGCCTCTTCGATATGGAGGCGCATGTGCATGTCTTGCTGGGGGCGACCACCGCGCTCTTTCTCGGCGCCGTCGTCTTTCTGATTGCCGCGCTCGATAATCCGTTCCGGGGCGGCGTCACTGTCGACCCCGCGCCCATCGTCGAAATGCGCGACGCGCTGGCGCATGAGAATCCCCCCGCCGCGGCGGGCCAGCGGCGAGAACTCTGAAAGTCGATTCTCGGCCTTTTTTAAAGAGGCGGACCGCTGAGAGGCGGCGGATGCGCTTCAAGCTTCTGCGTATTTCCCGTAACGTAAGCTCGAGCTTTTATTCAAGGGGAGAGCGGTCTTGACACTCGATAGGACTTTCGCGCGCGGGCTTGTGTTTTTTGCCGGCCTTCTCATCTCTGGCGCCGTCTCCGCCGAGGAACTCAAATCGCAATACACCTCTCTCCAGGATTGCGAGACGCTCGAACGCCTGAAGCTGCCCGGGCGCGCGCTCGAGAAAGGGGCCGGGACGGGCATTTTCCGTTGCAAGGGGATCGACAATTATTCTGTCTATGTGATCGAGGACGATCCGCGCAGCTTTCTGGTTTTGGGGCGCGACGGAAAGCTTTTCTCCCTGGAAAAGCCGCTGGTCTCGAATTTCAAGCTCGGCGAGTTTCCCAATGTCTCGGGCGCCAAGAAAGCGGAGTGGCGGCTCGACGCCGACGGCAAGGCGGCGGGGCTGATCGTGCGCGTCTCCTATCAGCGTGCGGAGAAGCCCGGCGCCTCCGCCTCGGCGCTCTTCGTGTTCGATCTGCGCGGGGAGCCTGCCTTCATTGGCTCCGCGGCGACAAATGAGGAAGCGCGCGGGCTTATCGACGGCGCGCTTGGCGCAGGCGCTGCGGCCGAGGACAAGCGGTCGCGCGACTGCAATGCGATCTATGCCGGACTCTGCAAGGGATTCGAGCCCGGGCCGGAAATGCTCGGGCGCTGCTTCGACAAACGGCCGGCCATCGCCGATAAAATTCCGCCCAAATGCATCGCCGATTTCCAAACGAACATCGAAAACTATCACGAGGCCACCGCCGGCGGGAAATAAAGGACGTCCCTTATCTCCCTTTGCCGTGTGAAACGCCGGCAAGCGAGAGCGTGTGGGCCGCCTCCAAAGGCGTCCAATGAGGCGCTCTTTCAGCATACAAAGAAAAGCGCTGGCTTAGCGTTTGATGTATCTCAAAAATTATAGGTCGCTGGAAATTTTGTAACAGGGAGTTAAGAAAATTACCGCAGCTTATTCGAGTAAATACTTGCATAAACTATGCAGTTTCCGCGAGTTTTGGATGAGCGTGGCAGTATGCCTGGAAGATATGCTTCAGCTTTGCGACAATATCTCCGCAATGCCACTGCTTTGGCGTTCGGCGCATTCGCCGGGGACACTGCTGGGTCTTATGTCGTCCTCGCCGCTCTCTCGATGCCTGTCATCATCGGCAGCGTCAGTCTCGGGGCGGAAGTTGGGCTCTGGTATTACAAGCATCAGCTCATGCAGAGCGCGGCCGACTCCGCCGCGCTCAGCGCTGCGGCGGCGGCCGCTCTCGGCGAGAGCAATCTCACGACGCAAGCCGCGGCCATTGCGTCCTCCTATGGCGTTGCGCCGGGAACGAACGGGGTCACGCTCGCCCTCAACACGCCGCCGCTCTCCGGCCCCAATCGGGCGACCGCGGGCGCTTTAGAGATCGTCCTGCAAGGGCCCCAGCCGCGTTTCTTTTCGCAGTTTTTCAGTTCGCAGCCTCTCGCCGTTGCAGCGCGCGCCGTCGCGGTGAGCGGCCATCCGGGCTGCGTCCTATCCTTGAACGCGAGCGCGAGCAGCGCGATCAATCTTCAAGGGACCAACACGGTCGCTCTGAACAATTGCAGCCTCTACGGTAATTCCAGCAGCGGCGCGGCGCTCAACGTCGGCGGCTCCGCCACGCTCTCAGCGATGTACGCCGCGGTCGTCGGCGGCATATCCGGCGCGTCGAATATCACGACCATGCTGGGCATGAAGTCCGGCGCATCCGCTGCCGCGGACCCTTACGCCAATGCGGCCTATCCGCCGTTCTCAGGCTGCGACTACAACAATTTCACGACAAGCATCACGCAAACTATGGCCCCGGGCGTCTACTGCGGCGGCATGACGTTCAAAGCCGGCGCGAATGTCACGCTGTCTCCGGGCGTTTATTATCTCGATCAGGGAAGCTTTCAGGCGGCCGGCCAGTCAACCATTCAGGGCGCGGGCGTCACGCTGGTTTTCACGTCCAGCACGGGAAAAAACTACGCCACCGCGACATCGACGGGCGGGGCGACCATCAATCTCACCGCGCCGACGACGGGTCCGCTGGCGGGCGTCGTCATTTTCGGCGATCGCGGAATGCCGACATCGACGAGCTTCAAATTCGCCGGCAATGGCGACCAGGTCTTTGGCGGCGCCGTCTATCTGCCGAAAGGCGCGCTCTCCTTTTCCGGCGGCACGGGCGGCGCGAATAATTGCACCCAGCTCATCGCCGACACCATCAATTTCGTCGGCGTCTCGAACCTCGCCATCAACTGCGGCGCCTATGGGACGAAGCAAATGTCCAATCTCGCGTCGCTCGTGGAGTGAAGATGATGCGTCTTTACGCGCAAACGGCGAGCGGCGCGCTATTCGCTCTTCGGACTTTGTTCGACCACAGCGGGCGGTCGATCGCGGGGGTAATGAGCATAGAGCTCGCGCTCATCCTTCCGGCGCTTGCCCTTTGCATCATCTGCGTCGCGGATCTGGGTCTCGGGATCTACCGAAAGATGCAGGTGCAATCAGCCGCGCAAGCCGGCGCCGAATATGCCGCCGTGCATGGCTACGATCAGAACGGAACGACCAACGCCATTCTCGCCGCCACGAGCTATTCGGGGGTCAGCGCCGCTCCGCAGCCGCAGCTCTATTGCGGTTGCGCCTCGGCGACCGGTGTTGTGGCGGCCGCCTGCGGCTCGATTTGCGCCTCCGGTTCGGCAGCCGGTCAGTTCGTGCAGGCGTCGGCGAGCGCGACCTACCAGACCGTCCTTGCCTATCCGCTGCTTCCCAAAAGCTTCGCCCTCACGGCTCAATCGACGGTGCGCATCAAATGATTTCCAAAAAATTCCTCGATAATGTCTCTGGCGTCGCCGCCGTTGAATTCGCTTTCACGGCGCCGCTGTTTCTGCTCGGTCTGTTGGCGACCTTTCAGCTCGGCATGTGGATGTGGACGCAAGTCGGATTGCAGCACGGGGCCGAAATGGCCGCGCGATGCGCGACCATTAATCCGGCGGTCTGCAGCTCGCCCGCCGCGATCCAGCAGTTCGCAGTCGGTCAGGCTTTCGGTCTGAACCTTCCCGCTACGACCTTCTCGTTCAGCCAGTCATCCTGCGGCAATCTCGTTTCGGCGAGCTACGCCTTCCCGAATTTCGCGCCCTATTTGAACCTGCCGAGTTTCGACATCCGTGCGTCGTCCTGCTTCCCCGTGTGAGGACTCAAAGACCGAGTTCGGTGAGGCCGGGGAAATCGTCGGGACGACGCCCTTGCGGGAAGGTCAGCTTGCGCTCTTTTTCGTCGATCGGCAGATCATTGATGCTGGCGATGCGCCGGCGCACGAGCCCGTTTTCGGCGAACTCCCAATTCTCGTTGCCATAGGCGCGAAACCAGTTGCCGGACGCGTCGTGATATTCATAGGCGAAGCGCACGGCGATGCGATTGCCCTGATGCGCCCAGATCTCCTTGATCAACCGGTAGTCTTGTTCGGCCGCCCATTTGGCTTCGAGAAAGGCGATGATTTCCGCGCGGCCCGAAATGAATCGCGACCGATTCCGCCACTGGCTGTCGCAGGTATAGGCCAAGGCCACGCGCGCCGGGTCCCTGCTGTTCCAGGCGTCTTCGGCGAGCCTTACTTTCTGCCGCGCCGTTTCGTCGGTGAACGGGGGCAGCGGCGGGCGGGCTTCATCGGCCATGGATCAGGCTCCGGAATAATCGGTTGTCGAGCCGGCGGGCGCGTCTCCGACGCCAGTTTCAGAAGGGAAGATGCAGGCTGAGGCCGCCGCCGTAATTCGACGTAACCGAGTTTCCGTTCGATTGGTAGGTGTTTTCCGATTGATAGGCGCCGCCGCCGGGGCCGGTCGGGCGCGGGTTGAGCTTCGCTGTCGGCTTGATCTCGATGCCGTCGGCGGTCCGCTCGTGTTGGATCGAGGCAGCCGAGGGAACCGGCAAAGCGTCTCGGTCTCCTTCTCCGAAGCAGACGGGATCGTCCTTCCATGTGGCGCGAGGGCAGGGCGCCGGCTCGCTCACGGGCGGCGCCGGTCGCTTTTCCGCGCTGGATTTCCTTGCGTGGGACGGTCGATCTTGCGCATTGGCCCACCCCGCGGCGAGCATGATGATCACAGCGGCAAGGAAAGCTGTTGGGCGGCGGCGCATATCCGAAAATCCATCAAAAAGGAAGGGCGCGAGAGCGTACCGCGGCATCGACGCCGCAGCGCATCTTTTGGCGGAAGCGTCCGTGTGAAAAGAGGCGCGAAGATGGCTCAGATGCGACGTCATGGAACCGGGCGCTTCCTCGCACGGACGCCGCACAGCGACCCTCATTGGCGCACGGCAAAGCATGTCCTCCTGTACGTAGCTACACGTAAGCAGATATAAGTAAGTATAAATACTACACATGCCTATGACTTAACTGTATTATTGGCAATATTTGTTGCACATTTGGCACATGCGATAATAAAGAACGACTTTGCCGTAATATCCATCTTCTCATAAAACTATACGTGCGATCTATTCCCCGCGATCACTAGAGGCGTGATTCAAGGAGGATGATCGTTATGAAAAAATTCTGTCTTTCGGTTGCAGCTTCGGCGTTGATGGCGGGCTCCGCCTTTGCGGCGGACCTTCCGTCCCTTAAGGCTCCGCCCGCCGTGGCGCCGGCGGCTGCGCCCTTGCCGACCTGGACAGGTTTCTATGCTGGCGTGAACGCCGGCGGGACATGGGCCTCCGACACAACGGCGACGCTCACGCAGTTCGACGGCGTCCTGGTGACGTCTGCGCCCGCCAAGCGCTGGGGCGGCCCCCAGCCTGCGCCTGCGCCCGGCCAATGGGCCTGGTTCAGCGGCGGCCAGGGATTTGCGGGGATCGGCAACCGTTCCGGCTTCATCGGCGGCGGCCAGGTGGGCTATAATTACCAGTTCTACCAGAACTTCCTCGTGGGCCTGGAGGCGGACATCCAGGGCGTCGCCAGCGGCGGCGGCGACACCACCCTTTTTGGCGTGCTGCCGCTCCCCTCGGGCTTCAGCGTGAGCCAGTTCACGCGGCTTTCAGGCAGCCTCGACTATCTCGGCACGGTGCGTGGTCGCTTGGGCTGGCTCGTCATGCCGACCCTCTTGCTCTATGGCACGGGCGGCTTCGCCTATGGCGGCGTGACCTTGAACGCGAGCACGCTTCAAATCCTCAACCCGACCGGCCAGTTCGGCGCCGGCTTCTCGAGCTTCTCCGACACGGCGACGGGCTGGACGGCGGGCGGCGGCCTCGAATGGATGTTCATGCCAAACTGGTCCGCAAAGGTCGAATATCTCTATTACGACCTGGGCACGATCCACACCTTCGGCGGCGCAGGCATCGCTTTCACGCCGGTTCCCACTTGGAGCTTTGCAGCGACAACGCCTGTGGTCTCCGCGCCCATCCGCGGCAATATCGTGCGCGCGGGCGTGAACTACCATTTCAACTGGGGCTCGGCGCCGGTCCTCGCGAGTTTTTGACCGAGCGAAATCCAGCCTTTCGTTCGTCAAGGGGAGGCCCGGTTCACGCCGGGCCTTTTCTTTTTGGCTAGTGATCATCGAACGACGAAACAAATCAAACGGGTAAGCAAAGAACCTTAGGCTAAAAGCAGAGGCGCAAATGACGCGCCGGATCAACGCATAACGATATCTTTATGTACTAGTATCAAGGGTTTGCGGTGGAATATGCTCAGTTGGCACTCGACTCGCGAGAGCGCCAGCGCAAAACTCATGCCTTCGGCGAATCAAGAGGGGGACAGCCGATTGCCGCGGCGTCCCCCAAATTCAGGTCAAGCCGCTAGGCCCTTCCTCCCTGAACAAGCGGACCCTATGCCGAAAGTCCGTGGGCAGTCTAGTGTCTTGTCGCCGCACAAAGGCGTACAAATGACTGATAACAAACTCGACTTCTTCAAAGTCAAAGGCCGTAAAATCGCAGTGGATGGAAAAGGGCGCATCCGCCTCGATGACATCCACAAAGCCGGCGGCTTTACGCGACAAACACCCTACGAGTGGGGCAGGCTTGCAACGACGCTCTCGCTTATCACGTTTACGGCAGAAAAAAACACGGGGAAATCCCGTCTCTTGTCAAAAGATGATCTGTTATCAGTGTTTTGCGCTAGACGTGGGAACCTTGGTGGCGTTTGGGCGCATCCAAATCTTGCCCTCGCATACGCTAAGTATCTGAGCCCGTCGCTTCATTACGAAGTCAACGAGGTTTTCCTTCGCTACAAGGCCGGCGACGCAACGCTTGCGGATGAAATCCTCCAGCACGCGCCCGCGAAGGATAACGAATGGGCTGGCGTTCGCGCTCTTGGTCGAGCCAAGCGCATCGATCTAACCGCGACCCTCAAAGAGCACGATGTAACGAAGCCTCTTGAATTCGCTCGCGTTACCAATGGCACATACAAAGGCCTTCTGGGCAAGACCGCCAAACAATTGAGAGCTGAGAAAGGCCTGTCAAAAACCGCCAGTTTACGGGACGCGATGAATACTCGCGACCTTGTGTTCGTCATGGCCTCCGAGCAATTGGCTAAAGAACGGATCGAAGACGAAGACTCGCGCGGCGTTCACCAGTGTGAGATTGCGGCCACCAAAAGTGCTGCGAGTATCCGTAGCGCGATCGAAGCAGACCGCGCCGACCGCAGCAAACGCCTCGTCTAGCTCTTAGACTTGCCCTTGTGGACGCGCCCCTTGCTCGCAGGGCGCGTCTTTTTATCCATGCTAGGCGGGCGGATTTATGCTTTAGGCCGCCCTTAACCGCAGCGTCTACGGCACACTCAAATCGCGCCCAAGCATCTTGATCAGACGCGTCACCGCGCGGCTCACTTTCCTGTTTGGACTTTGACATGCCTTACATCCCCGGCGACGATGAGAACTCCGAATTTGCCACGTTCATTAGCGCCTTCGAGGAGCTGTACCACGACTATTGGTTCCATCTCGGGAAATTCATCCATGCATTCTCCGGAACGGAATCCGATCTGCTAAGGCTTTTGGTCAAAATTCTAGGTCTCCGAAAAGCAAAGCAGGGGCAATTATCACCATAACGTAGTAGGCGACTAAATGTCGGCAACATCTCAAGCTGACCAGCAAGGGAGAGAGGTGGTTATAACCACTGAGATGTTGGACGCGGCGTGTCGGGTTATGGAGAGCTTTGACGCTTGCGTAGGAAGTCCAGACGACTTCGCATGTGTATTATATGTCGCGATGTTACAGCATGACCCATCAGTGTCTTCGGCTGGTTGCCGTGTGACAGGGCTGACTTTACGTTCAGGGCCATTGGAGCGACGCATTTTCTAAATGTCTGCATGTCGGCAAAAATCTCAAAGCAATGCTCGACATCTGACTGAATTATTTTAGATTTTACCGCGCCTGTCGCCTTACCTGTGACATGGCGTTTCGTTAGCGTTGCTGTTTTATCGCCCTCCGGCGGGAGGGCGTGGCTTAGGTTGTTTCGCTCCACCCTTATCGCGTTGAAAAACGCGCATATGTCGTCGACTTCACTCAAAAAATCAGCGTCTTGAAAGTGCACCATAGCGGCGTTGCGTAGCAATTCTGTGCGACTCACGTTGGCGATCATGTTTGTGATTAGCTCGCCAACCTTTTGATCAAGACCTAGCATGGTCCAGAGCGCATATTGCATGTCGAATTCGGCACTTACCCATCCTAGTGAAACAATTCCGATGGCGGTAAGGTGGTCTTTGTCAACGCCCAGATGTTGGGCTGCGCTGTCAAACCTGTCTGGGGTCGAGGACATGCCGGGAAACCATAAAAAAGAGCCTGTTGGCGTGGGGGATGAGCCGGAGGCATGGTCCCGCTTTGAACGCGCCGTCGATGCAGCGGTTAAGAGCGGGCCGAAACGCAATCCTGCGCCGCAGCCTGTGAACAAGAAGGCGCGCCCCGCGAGCAAAGGGCGTGTCCATAAGGGGAAGAAAGATGGATGAGGATAGGCTCGCGTCGGTTTTAGCAGCTGCGCTTTATCTTTCGAGCCCGCATTTGTGGGAGGACCCGGCGCGTGCCGTAACGACAATCAAGGACGCTATCTTGAACTTGTCCCGTATTGAGAGCTTAGGCGCGCCATCTTCTCCATCATGCGCCTCTGGTGTTCTTGCTGATCGGCAAACGACTGCATGATTTTTTGGATTGCCTTCAGCGTCTCATTCATTTGCTCCAATTGCTGAAGCGTCTTTTCCTCAAATTCTGTCATGGCTTATTCCTCTTTCTCCAACGAATGAAAGCGTGAGCCGCCTTTTTAAAGTGGGCCTGCTTCACCAGCGCGCCGATACATCAAGCGCTTTCCGACAATGCCGGGGATGCTCCCGGCCATACGGTCGAAATCGCGCGTAGAGCGCGTGTTGTAGCGGTAATCGAATTCGAGCATGTAGCGGTGAAGGTGCGCCTCGGAAACGTGATGATACGAGCCGATGATGCCGCGCTTCACGATGCTGAAGAAGCTCTCGGCTGTGTTGATGTGGATGTAGGAACCAAGGCGGACATACTCGTTGGCGGAATGGTTGACCGTGTGGTGGGCATCGAAACGCTTGCCAATGCCGCTATAAACCGGCGCTTCATCGGTCATGAGCACGGAAGCCGCCTCGACGTTCTTCGCGATGATGGGCTTCAGCGTCTTGGCGGTCACGTTCGGCACATGGAACGAGCGGACTTGGCCTTTCTCGCGGTCGATAAGGGAGAGAACGGCCTTCTTGGGGGCGGGTTCCTTAAAGGCGCGGTTCTTCGCCTTGCCGCCGACGAAGGTTTCATCGGCTTCAACCGGCGTGTTCGGGCCGCCGAACGGCGTGGCAGCGTCATTGCGGAAGCTCTCGCGGATGCGATGGCACATGAACCAGACCGTCTTGTAGGGGCGGCCGATCATGCGGCTGATTTGAAGGGCGCTCATGCCCTTCTTTGAAGACATCATCAGGAAGGTGACGGCCAGCCACGTATGCAGCGGCACCTTTGAGCTTTCGTAAAGCGTGCCAACGGTGACGGTGAACGGCTTAAGGCAGGCGTTGCACTGGTAGAGGCCCGCGCGATGGCTCTTGCCCTTCATAAGGGTGGCGTGGTTCTCCGCCTTGCAATGGGGGCAAACCGGGCCGTTCGGCCAAACCCGTGCTTCCAACCAAGCGCGAGCGGCGTCTTCGTCATGGAAAATCGGGTTGGAAAGGTCGTTGGCCATCTGAATTGCTCCTTATGGGAGCATAACAACATATGGCCACTACTACGTCAAGGTGATAATTGCCAAAGCAGGAGCCATTTTTAATGGGGTAAGACAAGACGTCGCGAGGACGTATATAAAGTCGGTGTTAGACGCAACAAAACAGAAAAAACGCAAACTTAGGATTGAGAGGCCGTTTGATCAGTTTGGAGCTATCGCCACACTTAGGAACGAAGTTGTGCACTGGGGAGCAAGCTCGGATTTATGCGGAAACTTCATTATTTCAAATTATGATAGGAAGCCTCTAAAGCCGAAATTGTATCAGATAAATATTGAACACCTAAAGCATGCTTGTGCGGACCTGCTGAAAATTTCGCTTTTCATTCAATTTGAGCTCGGTGAGATAGACGTTCCAGTTGAGAAGGTTGACGCATATATGCGCGAAGCATGGCAATATAAACCGCCTCAGCTTTCTGCTCAGCGTCAAGCCCAAGATATTCGCCGAGCAAAATAGCCGCCCCCGCGACCTGAAAAAACGAACATTCAATTAATTCGGCTAGGACGATACAACGAGAAGTCGGCCATCGCACACCGAATGATGAGGCGTCAGCGGCTCTTGCAGCAGGGGCGCCTTGGCGCCCGCGTTGTGATCTGTGGCGGTCCCGACAGGATTCGAACCTGTGACCTTCGGTTTAGGAAGCCTCAGTCAGGGCCGAGCCATCAAAGCCTTAGCGCTCGCCGGGCTGTAAAACCGGCGACGGGAAATCAGCGGCTTACGGTCGATTTGTCAAACCAAGACCATCGCGACTCCGACCGTTCGACCAGGGGGGCGTGATGGGAAAAGACGAAATCGCCCAGGCCGTCGAGGGCGCGGAAATCTTGGCCTTCCCAGGGGCGCGCAAGGCGACGCGGGCGGAGGGCGGAGCCGCTGCCGAGTTTGAGCATGATCGGCCGTGTAGTGGTGGCGGCGACTCCGAGCCACCCAAAGATGACGCGTCGCCAGAAGAGGGGGACGGCGGATCGGGCGATTTAATTGACGATATGAATCGTGAGTGGAGCTTCGTTTTGATGGGCTCCCGTGCCGTCGTGATGCGTGAAACGCCTCAGGCGCCGATCGAGGATCAGACGCGAGTTCTGTCAATCGACGCGTTCAAAGCGTATTTTCAGAACACGTTCTGTCCCGTCCTCAAGCGGGAGCGACAGGAAGACGGCTCCTATCAGACCGTCCGTCGCTATGTGTCCGTCGCGCCCTATTGGCTCAAGCACGCGCGCCGGCGCACCTATGATGGCATCGAGTTTTTCCCCGATCCGAACAATGCGCCGGGGACGAAGGGCTATTTCAATTTGTGGCGAGGTTTCTCTGTCTCGCCGGACATGGAGACGCCTGCCAAAGAGCGTTGGAAGAAATATTTCACCTTCCAGGATCACGTGAAGGCGAACATCTGCGATAGCAACTACGAAATCTATCGCTGGGTCTGGCACTGGTTCGCCCATCTCGTGCAACGGCCACGCGAGCGCATCGGCACGGCGATCGTGTTGCGCGGCAAGATGGGCACTGGCAAGACCGTCGTCGGCGACGTCATCGGCTCGCTCTTCGCCTCGCACTATTTTCTCGTCGACGATCCGCGTTACCTCGTCGGCCAGTTCAACGCCCATATGGGCTCTTGCATTCTGCTGCAGGTGGATGAGGGCATTTGGGCCGGCGACAAGGCGGCGGAAGGTCGGCTGAAGGGCCTCGTCACCGCGCCCAAGCAGATGATCGAAGCCAAGGGCGTCGATCCAATACGGCTAGACAATTACGTCCGTCTGCTCTTCTCATCGAATGAAAACTGGGTGATCCCCGCTGGCATGGATGAGCGCCGCTTCGCCTGCTTTGATGTCGCGGACCATTGGAAGGAAGATCACGGACGTTTTGCGCAGCTTTACGCCGAGCTCAATAGCGGCGGGAGAGAGGCGTTGTTGGCCGATTTGCTGTCGGTCGATCTCGACGCGCCGGATGCTCCCAACCTGCGAGTGATCCCGAAAACACCGGCGCTGCTCGAACAGAAAATTCGGTCACTCGATCCGATCGCGGCCTGGTGGCTTCAGCGCCTCGAAGATGGCGCGCAGACGCATCGTGCGGGGGCCTGGCGCGAGAAGGTGCCGGCTGCAATGCTCTTCAATGATTATCTCCGCACGAACGAAAAGATTGGTGTGCGGCGAAAGGCGAGCGAGACAGAATTCGGAATAGCGATTCGCCGCTTGGTGCCTGGCGTCGAGCGCGTGCGCTCCGTCGAAGAAATCGAGGTCTGGGACGAAGAGACGCTAAAGCCCGTCCAGGTCACGCGGCGCGTATGGTGCTTGCGTTTTCCGTCTCTCGCGCAGTGCAAGAGGAGTTTCGAGGCGGCGCTGAAGCAGGAATTTCCATGGGGCGAAGCCGTGCCCGAGGAAGAAGCGGAGCCCGACGCGATCTGAAAGTGTCCCACCTTGTCCCACCTTCTCGCAAAGGTGGGACACTGTAAGCAACTGAATTCAAGAGCGTTGTCCCACCTGTCCTACCTTTTTCGGCAATTCGAACAAATTGGCCGGCGCGGTCCGATAAGCAAAATAGGTGGGACAGGTGGGACAGGTGGGACAAGCGACGTGTAATCAGGTTGTTAGCGTGTCCCACCTTTATTTTTTTATCTATCGAGGTGGGACAGGTGGGACACTTTAGTTGAGTGTGACCCGGGGGCATCCGGCGAGGCGAGCAGCAATCAAACGGCGCTGGCACGTGATCGAATGCTACAGGCTAAGGACACGGCCCCCGAACGGGTTACGGGTCCTCCCCGCGCGAAGCCAATACGATAGAGGCGGGGGTCCGGGGGTGGGGACGAGGTTGGAATTTGCGGCAGAGTTGCGGATTGCAGGTTGCACGTTAGTTGAGGTTGCAGATGGACCTGGATGGTTGCGCGAGCGATGCGGAGTTGAGGGAGGATGCTGGCGACTGGGCCTCGATGACAGACCTGGCCTGCATTACCGGCACGTCGCATCAAAACATCTCAAAACGTGTCGCTGCCTTCGTTAGGAAGGGTTTGTTGCAGACAAGGCGGGCGGGAAAGACGAAGCTGGTCCATCGGCCAACCTACGAGGCGCTCGCTCTCGCGGCGCATGATCCGGCGCAGGGTCTTCGCCTAAGGCACGTCAAGGCCGCGAGCGACTCAAACCCAACGACGACTATTCAGCCCCGCGATGTTGCGGGGAAGGGGCGGGCTTCCGTCGCGGACTATGACGACGCCGCCGCGCGGGAGAAGAACGCCAAGGCCGCGCTCGCCGAGTTGGAACTGTCGCGCCGCCGGGGAGAGCTTGTTTCGGCGCGGGACCTCGAGGGCGCCGCAGTCGCGGTTGGAACAAGCATTGCGCAGCGCGTCGCCGCGTTGAAGACGCTGGCCGGGAAGCTCTATGCGGCATCCAAGGGCGGGGAAGAGGCGCTGGCGGCAACGCTGACACAGGAAGTCGCCGAGGTATGTCGCTTGATCGGTGAAGATATGCAGAAGCTAGGTGAATTTGGCGAAGCGAAGGATGCGGCGGCGCGGTCGAACTGACGATCGCGCAAACAAAGCAAAGCGGGACTGAGATTAGCCAGGCGTGCAGTCCAAAGGCCTTCGCAAACAGCCGCGTTGCCGGAAGCCTGCTCTACGAGCGCGCCTTAGATCGGCGACGTCGTCTTGACTGTTAATGGGCGTCTCGATACGTTTTCCGGAGCTTACGCGTGAAGCGCCCCAACAGGCGCTGGCCTGGCGCTTCGCTAGGTCTCATTTTATTGTTCCCACTTGCGGCCTCGGAAGACGGCTTTGGGCCATCGTCTGGGGACCGCTCCGCTCGATGGCCCAAAGCCGTCTTCCGAGTCCTTAAAGGTAAGCTATTGTTGCCGTTTATCGAAGATTTTGATGTAGATCGCATCCATGTAAGGGAGCCGTTTGAGGTAATACTTCTATGCGGCGGCGAATACGGTGACATAAATGAACCGGTTCCGAAATCACTGCGCGATGCCTTTTTGAAGGCAACTCCTCCGAAGTCCATCGCCAATCGCGAGCTAATACAGGCCGAAAGTATCACTAAGGAGTATGATTTCTTTGAAAGCTATCCAGACATACTAATTTTTGAGACTGACCTCGCGCAAATAGTGGACCTTATAATTTTGTTCTGTGAAAGCGAAGGTAGCCTTGCTGAGTTAGGCGCATTCGCTGTTATGGAAGAGACTCTAAAGCGTTTGTTCGTCGTTATCAGAGAAAAGCATTGGAAGAATGCCTCTTTTGTAAGGCTAGGCCCTCTCAAGCGCATAGAAAATGAGGTTGATCGCAGTGCAATACAAGTAATTGCGGATGCGGACGTTGGCTTAGAAGAGCGATCGGCCGCTAAAGTCGATAAGCATAAATTGATAGAGCTTCTTGATGGGCCTCTAGAGAGGCGCTTAAGTGTCGATCGTGAGTCCACCACGTTCGATCCCGCGCGTGCAGGGCATGTGATAAAGTTAATAGTTGGTCTTGTCCAAGAATACGGCGCGCTTACGTTGGCAGAAATTTCGCTTTTATTAGAGAAATTCGAAGCGCCTAGGGATGAAAAGCAAATAAAAGGCTATCTCAGGTGTGCAATGGTCGTCGGTTGGTTGACGGTAATCTCGAAAGGAAGTGATGATTATTATGTTCAGACCCTTAGCAGCCTTGCGAAGGGGGTGGATGCCGCGACTTTGCCAATGAAGGATGGGTCCAAAGAGACGAGCAAGCCACGTCGACGCGCTTTCATAAGGGAGTATTGGAAGGAAAAGGACAAGATTCGATTTGCAGCAATTCAGCAATCGGCAAGGTCTCTCGCCAGTGTCTAAATTTATCCGCTCGCTCGTTGAAGCCTCTGGGATGAGTGAACTGGATGTACGAGTAATTGTCACCACGGCACCCGTGCGCTACAAAAGATATTCTATAGAAAAGAGAAATGGTGGCGAGCGGATAATATCTCAGCCTGCTAAAGAGGTGAAATATCTCCAGCGTATTTTCGTTGAAGAATTTTTGACAAAACTTCCGGTGCACAGCGCGGCAAAAGCGTATCGAGAAGGCCTGTCCATTCGAAGCAACGCGGAAGTTCACGCTGAATCCGGTGCTATACTTAAATTTGACTTTTCGAATTTCTTTCCGTCGATCCGATCGGATGATTGGTCGCTTTACTGTAAGAAAAATAGTGTATTCGATGAAGACGAAGATATATATCTAAGTTCCATGTTATTGTTTAGTCGCACTAGTTATGGGTCGCTCTTGAGATTGGCGATAGGCGCTCCATCGTCGCCGGCTCTTTCTAATATTCTAATGTTCGACTTTGACAGCCTGATAACAGAGGAAATGAAAAAAGATAAGGTAAATTACACGCGCTATGCAGATGATCTAACTTTCTCTGCCAAGCGGGTTGGTAATCTATCTGGTGTTGAACGTGCGTTGCGTAGAACTATAAAGGAGGTATCTTTTCCAAGATTGCGGTTAAATGAAGATAAAACTGTTCTTGCAACCAAGAAATACCGAAGAGTTGTTACCGGATTGGTTCTTTCGGACGCGGGGACTGTGTCGCTCGGACGCGATCGCAAGCGGGAAATTCGCGCAGCCGTCCACCATTACACGATGGGCCGGCTTGATTCTAAAGAAATATCTCGCCTCGGTGGTATGCTGGCTTTTGTCAAGGCAGTCGAGCCTGATTTTCTATTGAGGCTTTCTGAAAAATTTGGTCAAGGTACTATCAAGCGGATCAAAACCGGTCAGCCTCCCCAGCGTCCTCTACATGCGCAGGCTGACAGTTCCTTCTAGGATTTTTTTAGTCGAACGCCTGCGCCGCCGCCGTTTTCGGGTAGGAATTCGACGCCGGCCGCTTCAAGCGCGGCCTGTATGGCGGCAATTGTGCGGGGCTTTAGCTCTTCGCCTGCTTCCAAACGCGAGATCGTATTGGGCGCTACCTGAGCCAATTGTGCCAACTCTCGTATGCCAAGCCCAGTCGCAACCCGGGCCATTTTGCACTGGATCGCATTCATTTCGAAACCATGCTCTCTTTTGGCGTTGACGTATCGATTAATGGCCTCTAAAAAGTAGCCTCGTTTCGATTTCATATCACGTAACCAACGGCGAAACCAACGTTTCGGTGAACAGGAGAATTTTGCCATGAGCCAGGCGCGGGAATTCGTTGAATTGCCACGAGGAATACGGGCGCGCATCGAAGCGACGATCGAGGCGTTGGTAGCAGCCCTCGATGAAATGGACGGCGATTCCGATGTCGAGCCGAGCCTCGGATCTACCGAAATGTCGGCAGAACGCAGCCAGCTCTATTGGGGCGCGAGCGGCGCGCCGGAGGGCGAAGACGAAGAAGGCGGCGACGATGAGCCCTCGGGAGACGAGCGCGAGCCGACCCTGGGCGCGACGGCGGCGCTCAACCAACCGACCGCCTGGGCGTCCCCACGCGACACTTGGATAACGGGCGGCGAGGGCGAACTGGAGCCGTCTCTCGGCTGGACGCGACATGGCTACGGTGCGCCGGGAGCCTTCAACCGAGGCTATGACCACGACCGCGAATTCACAACCGGCCCGAACGATGAGGAAGGAGACGTCGCTGAATTATCGGGAGTTGGCGATGCGGATGGCCTCGCCGAACAATGCCCGAGTTGGACCGGAGCGGCCGAATGATCTGAAAGACGCACGTTCGTGCGTGGCGTCGCGCTTTTTTGATCCGCTAACCAACTGATTTCCAACGACGGGTTTTGCGTCGCCCGTCCGCAGTGTCTATTTCGAGTATGATGATACTTGAATATCGCTGTGTTTGAGTTATATTCAGGCACGAGCATACAAGACGGAGGCCGTCGTGATCTTCGCCGATGGGTACCACGTATCGACAGGAAAGCTTGCCGTCCTCACGGGCCGTAAGCACGACCGCGTGAATAAGTTCGCCGAGCAGCTCGCGACGAAGGCGGTAGGAACCTTTTTCCTCACGGAAGGCGGCAAACGCCGCTGGTTTGCGTCGCAGGTGCTTCGCGCTGAGATAGCCTTCAACGCCGCCGACCTGGATGGGAAAACAGGCGGCATGTCTGCGGTCGACCTTTTTCGTAACCTCGACAGCGTCGACCACCTTCCCGCCGCGTTCGACGACGTTTTCGAGCCCTATCCGCGCGGGAAGAAGACAGAGATTTGGACCGATCGCACCAAAGACCTCTATGTCGCCATATGGTTCTACACCCACGCGGGCGACGATATCGCGTCGAAACACAGCTACCTTGCGACGGCGTGTGGAAGCCGTGAGCAGATCATTGAGAAACTCGCCGCGTGCGATACGAGTATCTGCGTCAATCAGGTGCATCTTTTCAACGTGCACGCGGCAGCGGCTCGCGTTCAGCATCGCGCGCGTGAGGCGGGGCTCGATTTCCCCGCGCTGCGTGAGCATCTCGGCCGCCCCGAACTAACGGCTCCGCAGGACTGAGGGCGCAACGATGAAAAAGACCGCGAAAGCCTTCCAGTTTGAGACCAAGCGCTGCGAGAGGGCCGCTCGGGGCCAGAAGGTCTCGCATCTCACGCTTGAGTCTTTGCCTGTCAAAAAATTCACCCCCTCGCAGGGGGCGATCATGACGCGTGCAGCGCCCCGTGTTGGCGCGAAGCGCAGTGGGCCTCCCGCGTCGAGCCAGTCGCGCTCTGCGAGTGTCGCGCCGGGCTCTTACGACCCCGAGATGCGCAGTTTCCGCACCGTCCTCTCGACGGGTGCGAGCGTCAAGCGCTACGGCTTCAACGAAGAACTGAACATGGACCCCGCCGCCGTCGACCTTTCGCGAGTCGCGCTTGGGCAGGTGAAGTTTCTCGACTCCCATAATCAGGGCGCGGTCGGCGCCATTATTGGCACTTTGACAGACGCTCGTTTCGAGAATGGGCTTTTGGTCGGGATCGTGCAGCTTGCCGAGTCTGAAGCGGCGCACGCAATCGAGCCGGATATTGCGGCCGGGCATATCAAGGGCATTTCGATCGGCTATCGCGTCGATCAGTGGACGTTGGTTGCGAGCGGCGACGTCGAAACCTGGCGCGCCGATAAGTGGGCGCTGTTGGAAGCTTCCGCCGTCAGCGTTCCCGCCGACGCGGGCGCGATGATCCGCTCGTTAGACGAAGGCGAGGAGGATTTCGACGACGAGGATTTCGGCGGGTCCGCTCCTGCATCAAGCGGAGCGCGAAAACGCAAAAATCCACTGGAAAAGCCGATCGACGCACGCGGCTACCAGCTCTTCGTCGAAATTTTCGGGGAGGGCTTCAAGCCGCATCTCGACCAACTTGTCGCCCAGGACGCCTCGTTTGCCTCCGTTCGTGAAGCGGCGATGGCCTACAAGCGTGCGCTGACCGAAGCCGGCCCAATCATTTCCAACATCAATCGTGAGGCAAGCGATGCCCGAGGCTATCGCCTAGAGCCTCGAAATTCGTCCGAACATGACATCGGAGAACGTGGCTATATGCGCGCAAACGCAGAGACTCTCGACAACCCGCAGTTCTTGCGCCAGACGCTCGAAAACGCCCTCTATGCGCGGATGGCAGGCAAGCCGCCGGAAGGCGCTGCCAAACAGTTCGTTAACACCCGGCTTGCGGACTATGATGACATTCTCGCCGAGTCGGGCGGCGAGCGCCGCTCCTGGCTCTCGCGCGGACCGGGCCGCTGGTTTGGCGGAGCGCGGGCCTCACACACGACGAGCGACTTCCCGAATCTATTGATGGGCGCGGGCAACCGCGTGCTTCAGGACGCCTATCAGGTCGCGCAATCGCCTCTCATGATGTTGAGCCGCGAGCGCATGAGCGCCGATTTTCGGCCCGTGAACATTCTCAAGATTTCGGAGGCACCGGAACTCAAGGAAGTGAAGGAGAGCGGCGAAATCACCTATGGTTCGCGTGGCGAAGAGGCTCAGGCTTTCAGCGTGAAGACCTTCGCGCGCCTCTTCTCTCTGAGCCGGCAAGCCTATACGAATGACGACCTTTCGGCTTTCGCCGACTTTCTGCAAGCCTTCGGTCGCGCGGCGGCCGAGACGGCGGCAAGCCAGATGGTTGCGCTTTTCACGGCGAATAGCGGCAACGGCGTAAACCTCTCGGACGGAAGCGCGCTGTTCACGACGGCGCGCGGGAACAAAGCGGCAGCCGGGGCGGTGATCGCTGTCGACTCGCTCGGCGCCGCGCGACAGGCGCTGAGGGAAACAAAGGGCCTCGACGGCAAGACGCCGATCGGCCTCACGCCGCGTTACCTCGTTGTCGGTCCCGCCAAGGAAACCGAGGCCGAACAGGCAATCTCGGCGATCATGGCGAACCAGGTTAGCAACGCCAATCCCTTCGCCGGCAAGCTCGAAATCCTAGTCGAGCCCCGCTTCGCGGGGAACGCCTGGCGCGTCTTCGCCGATCCCGCGCAGCAGTCCGTTATCAGCCATGCGTTCTTGAACGGGCGCGGCGGGCCGATCCTCGAAACGCGCGAGGGGTGGACAACGCTTGGCGTCGAATTCCGCGCCATCCTAGACTTCGGATGCGGCGCGACCGATTGGCGTGGCGCTTATCTCAATCCGGGCAACTGACGCCCGCAAGCTTTCCCCTCGCGCGAAACAGCGGCCGTGCGAGGGGATGAGCGCTCGTCTTCCGAATTTCTTGGCGGAACGGCGGAACTGGCGAGCGCGGCCCGCGTGTGGGGTAATCCTCGCTCTGCGCGCGGGCCGCCATCCGAAAAGCGTGAGGTTGACGACGTGGCCAGTGCGACAGTGCAACTCAACATCATTCCAAAGCGCATGCTGACCAGGGCGGAAGCCGCACACCATTGCGGCAGGCCGGTCAAACGCTTCGAAGTTGAGTGCCACGTTGCGCCCGTGCGCTTTCCGAATGGCGACGCTCGCTACGATGTGCGCGATCTCGACGCTTGGCTTGATAGCCTTAAAGGTGGATGCTCAAGCGACGCCGACGATATTGTCGGGAGGCTCGAGTGACGAAGATAAAGCTACGCGGCTTCCAGATTTTCAAAGACCGCCATGGGCGGTGGCGCTGCTACCATCGGAAATCGCGTACAGCTATAGACCTTATGAAGTTCCAGCTCGGCTCGGCTGAGTTTTTTGCGGAATGCTCGCGGATTGCGGCGCTGAAAGAGGCGCAGACGCCGAAGGAAAAGCCGGGCACTCTTGGGATGCTCATCGCAGGCTATCGCTCGCATACCGCGTTCCTCGACCTCGCGCCCCGCACGCAGGCGGACTACCAGGGGCATTTCGACTACTTGCGGCCGATCGCCGACACGCCGCTCGCCCGCTTTGATCGGCCGCTTGTTGTGCGCATCCGCGACAAGGCGGCGGCTACCAAGGGCCGGCGATTCGGAAACTATCTCAAGGCGACGCTTTCCGTGCTTTTTGGCTGGGGTCGAGAGCGTGGCTATCTCGCCGACAATCCCGCGTCGGGCATTAAATCGATCCGTCGGCCAAAGGGCGCGCCGGATGCGAACCGGCCGTGGAGCGACGCGGAACGCCATGCCGTTCTCGACGCAGCGCCGGCGCATATGCAGCCGGCAATCGCGCTCATGATGATGACAGGGCTTGGCCCCAAGGATGCGCTCGCGCTCCCACGCAATCACTGGCGCAACGGCGAGATTGCAACGAAGCGCGCCAAGACCGGTGAGCCTGTGTTCTGGCCTGTCCCGGCGCCATTGGAAGCGATTTTGCGAGCCGCGCCGGGTCACGACGCCGTAACGCTTTGCGCCAGCTCCACGGGCCGCCCCTGGACCCTCGACGGCTTTCGGGCTTCGTGGCGGACGCTGCGCTTGAAACTGGAAAAGGAAGAGGAGGTCGGGCCGGGCCTCACCCTCTACGGGCTCCGCCACACGGTCGCGGTCATCCTCCGAGAGGCGGGCCACGATGAACGCACGATCGCCGACGCCCTCGGGCAACGCACCATCGAGATGGCGCGTCGCTACGCTCGCGGCGCCGACCTCCGCCCGAAGATGAGAGGCGTTGTCACTTCTCTGGAGGCCGAATTGGACAAGCGGCGAACAAAGACTGTCAAACCCGCCTAGGAAAAGTGTCAAACTTTGCGGCGGCGCAGAGAGGTCAAAGCCAAATGTGTATAGAAATCAGTAGATTGAGTGGCGGTCCCGACAGGATTCGAACCTGTGACCTTCGGTTTAGGAAACCGCTGCTCTATCCTGCTGAGCTACGGGACCCGCTCGCCGCTACATCTACCACAGCTTGCCCGTTTGAAAAGTTGCCTTTGCCGGAAAGAGACCCATGTTCGAATCCGCCAACCTGCCGCATGTCATGACCAGAGACGAGTTCGAGGCCGCCGAGACGCGGTTGCGCGAGCTTTTGCTCGACGCGCAGTTCGAGGTGGCGGAGCAGAGGCGCGCCGCGATCATGGTGCTCGTCAACGGCTCGGACGGGGCCGGCAAGGGCGAGGTCGTCAACCGGCTCTACGACTGGCTCGACGACCATCTCGTCGAGACCCTCTCTTACCGCAAACCGACGGACGAAGAACGGGCGCGCCCCGGCTCCTGGCGCTATTGGCGGGATATGCCGTCCAAGGGACGCATCGCGCTCGTCATCGGCTCCTGGCACCATCGGCTGCTGCGCAACCGCGCCTTGGGGCGGCTGGACAAAAACGCTTATGACAACGCCCTGGAGGATATGATCCGCTCCGAGGAAATGCTGCGCCGCGAGGGCGTGCATCTCCTCAAGATCTGGCTCCATATGGACGATCGCGAGGCGCAGAAGCGGCTCGAGAAGCTGCGCGAGGCCAATGGCGCGCTGCGCCGCCCCGCCGTCATCGAATGGGACGAGATCGACGGCGGTAAGGCTCGGGCCCGCCTGACCGACGCGGCGTTGGAGATGATCGAAAAGACCTCCACCGGCAATGCGCCCTGGGCCGTGGTGCCGGCGTCCGACCCGCATTACCGCGACGCCGCCGTCGGCGATCTCTTGTTGCAGACTCTGACCGGCGCCGCCGAGGGGACGCCGGCAGCGCCGAGCACGCAGGCCGTCGCGACGCCGGAGAGCGCTTTGCCGCGGCCGAGCCTCGTTTCCGCGCTGGATCTGGCGAAAACCGCCGATCGGGAGACCTACAGCCAGGAGCTGCGGGACTTGCAGCAGCGCCTGACCGAGGCCACGACGGCCAAGAGCTTTCGGAACAGAGGGCTGGTCCTGGTCTTCGAGGGCAATGACGCGGCGGGGAAGGGCGGGGCGATCCGGCGCGTGCGCGAGGCGCTCGATCCGCGCCGCTTCCGGGTCCATGGCGTCGCCGCGCCCAGCGACGAAGAGCTGGCGCGGCCCTATCTCTGGCGCTTCTGGCGCAATCTCCCGCGCCGCGGCGACGTCGCCATCTTCGACCGTAGCTGGTACGGACGCGTGCTCGTCGAGCGCGTCGAGGGCTTCGCGCCGCCGGAGGATTGGATGCGCGCCTATCCGGAGATCAATGATTTCGAACGCCAGCTCGGCGAGTGCGGCTATCTCGTCGTCAAATTCTGGCTCGCCATCTCGCAGGACGAGCAGTTGCGCCGCTTCCAGGATCGGGAAGCCAAGCCGTTCAAGCGCTACAAGCTGACCCCCGACGATTGGCGCAACCGCGAGAAATGGGCCCTTTACGAACAGGCGATGACCGAAATGGTCGACCGCACCAGCTCGCGGCTCGCGCCCTGGACGCTGGTCGAGGCCAATGACAAGAAGTTCGCCCGTCTCAAGGTGCTGCGAACCATCGTCGAGCGGCTGGAGGCGTGATTGGAGAGCCCCTTCAACTCGGCTTCGTGCGCCTTCAACCGGCGTAGACGTCTCCCGCGTCATGGCCGCGCTTGTCGCGGCCATCCACGCCGCGCCGAAGCGGAAAGCTGAGAACATGAGCGGGACCAACGCTTATGCTGCCCGCGTGTCGTAACGTCCCGGCGTGGATGCCCGCGACAAGCGCGGGCATGACGCGGCTGCGTAGGGTTTTCTAACCTGGATTCGGAGCCCTGAGTTTTCAGCGGTGGGCGACGCGGCGACCCACCGCAGAACCGGCCTACCCCGGATGACCCGACCGCTCGCCGAGCTTCCTCTCCCAGTCGAGCGCTTGCCGCACGATCTCGTCCAGATTGTCGTGCTCCGGCGTCCAGCCGAGCACATTTCGCGCGCGATCATTGGCGGCGACGATCGCCGCCGGATCGCCCGGCCGGCGCGGGGCGTAGTCGACCGGAAAATCGACGCCGGAGATGCGCTTGACCGCCTCGATGACCTCCAGCACCGAAAAGCCATGCGCATAACCGCAATTGGCGACGAGGCTTTTCCCGCCGTCGCGCAGATAGCGCAAAGCGTCGAGATGGGCGCGGGCGAGGTCCGTGACCTGGATATAGTCGCGAACGCAGGTGCCGTCGGGGGTGGGATAATCCGTGCCGAAGACCTGCATCTTCGGCCGCTTGCCGAGCGCCGCCTGCGCCGCGACCTTGATGAGATGGGTGGCGTTGGGCGTGGATTGGCCGGAGCGGCCCTTGGGGTCGGCTCCCGCGACGTTGAAATAACGCAGCGCTACATAGTCGAAATCATGCGCCCGCGCGGTATCCTCCAGCATCCATTCGACCATGAGCTTGGAGCGGCCATAGGGCGAGACGGGCTTCAAGGGCTCGTCTTCGGTCACGGGCAGATGCTCGGGATCGCCATAGACGGCGGCGGTCGAGGAGAAGATGAAATGCTTCACGCCGCAGCCGACCGCGGTCGCGATCAGCGAGCGCGCTTTCGCCGTATTGTTGAGATAGTAGCCCAAAGGATCGGCGACGGAGTCGGGGACGACGATCTTGGCGGCGAAATGGATGATGGCGTCGACTTTGTGGTCGCGGATCAGCTCCGCGACGAGCTTTTCGTCGCCGTCGTCGCCGACGACGAGTTGCGCCCCCTCGGGGACAGCCCAACGAAAGCCGGTCGACAGATCGTCCAGCACGACCGGTCTTTCGCCGGCGTCGAGGAGCTCGAGAACTGTATGGCTGCCGATGTAGCCAGCGCCGCCCGTGACCAAAACCGTCATCTTGCCCCTCCGGTGTTCCTCACCCCAAATTAACGCCGCATCGTTAAAACTCAGGCCGGCTGCGTAGAATTTGAGTCTTTTACGCGAGATTCGGCGCTTCCGTAACCTAACCACTCGAAGTCGGACCAATGACCAAACGCATACGTAAGGCTGTTTTTCCTGTCGCCGGCCTCGGCACGCGCTTCCTGCCGGCCACAAAGGCGGTGCCGAAGGAAATGCTGACGGTCGTCGACCGTCCTGTGGTCCAGCATGTGGTCGACGAGGCGCGCGAAGCCGGCATCGAGCATTTCGTTTTCGTCACCGGACGCGGCAAGGCCGCGATCGAGGACCACTTCGACATGTCCTATGAGCTCGAGGACACCCTTAAGCGCCGCAACAAGACAAAAGAATACGAAAGCCTGATGGCCGATCTGCCGAAGGCGGGCGCCACGAGCTTCACGCGCCAGCAAGCGCCGCTGGGTCTCGGCCACGCCGTCTGGTGCGCGCGCGAGATCATCGGCGACGAGCCCTTCGCGGTGCTGCTTCCCGACATGATCACCCTCCCGGCCGCCGGCAAAACCTCGCGCTGCATGGCGCAGGCCGTCGAGGCCTATGAGAAGCACGGCGGCAACATCATCGCCGTCGAGGAGGTGAGACCCGAGGAGACGCATCAATACGGGATCGTCGCCAAGGGCAAGGATTTCGGCGAGACGTTCGAGATCACCGGCATGGTGGAGAAGCCGCCGCAGGGCACCGCGCCCAGCAACTTCATTATCTCGGGACGCTATATTCTTGAGCCGGAGATCTTCGCGCTGCTCGAAAAGGGCGAGAAGGGCGCGGGCGGCGAGATCCAATTGACCGACGCCATGATCCACCTCGCCAAGGAGCGGCCCTTCCACGGCGTGCGCTTCGACGGCCGCACCTATGACACGGGCTCGAAGCTCGGCTTCCTGGCGGCGAATGTCGCCTTCGGCTTGGCGCGGCCGGATGTGGCCGATGGGCTGCGGGCGGAGCTGAAAAAGCTTCTGGGCTGAAGATAATCAAGCGCGCCTAAAGGCGCGCTCGGACTGCTGATAAAGTGGCGGCGACGCCCCTCGTGCTTCGAGACGCCTGCTGCGCAGGCTCCTCAGCATGAGGGGCTTCTGCATCAAACACTTAGGCCTCATCCTGAGGAGCGAGCGAAGCTCGCGTCTCGAAGGACGAGGCCGCCTTGGAGGTTTGCTGATAAACTGAGCGCGCCTGAAGGCGCGCGGTCCAATGGTGGCGCTGGACCGCGCGCCTTCAGGCGCGCATCCGGGACCGCTCAGCCCTTCTTGGGGCGAATGCGGATGATCACGTCGCAGCCGAC
The DNA here is from genome assembly GCF_027925385.1 of Methylocystis iwaonis. Classification (NCBI taxonomy): domain Bacteria; kingdom Pseudomonadati; phylum Pseudomonadota; class Alphaproteobacteria; order Hyphomicrobiales; family Methylocystaceae; genus Methylocystis; species Methylocystis iwaonis. Next base: position 3,397,782 of record NZ_AP027142.1, on the reverse strand, counting down.
GATCTCCATGCCCTCCGGCGGCGCCGGCAGGCGGGAGAACTCCACCGAGCGATCGGCCGCGTCGAACATGCGGCCTGTGGCTTCATCCATGAAATGGTGGTGAGGCGAGGTGCGGGTGTGGAAATAGGTGCGCGGGCCCTGGACCGCGATCTCCCGCAGAAGCCCAGCTTGCGCGAATTGGTTCAGCGTGTTGTAGACAGTCGAGAGCGACATGGTGAGGCCGGCTTCGCGCGCCTCGGCATGGAGCGCCTCGGCGCTGACGTGGCGATCGCCTTTGCCGAAGAGAAGCTTACTGAGCGCCAGACGTTGCACGGTGGGGCGCAGGCCGGCGTTGCGGAGCTTGGTCTTCGGATCCAGCGGAACGCCGGCGGGCTGCTCCCGCAAGCGGCGGGAGTCGTTGAAGCTTCTAGGCACAGCTTGATGTGTCATTGTAAGGACCGACAGCGAGCAATCTCGCCCCTCGAAACTCTGTTGTCTTCAGTAGACGGCAGCGCGGCTGGCCTGTCAAATGCTGCAATATGAAAGATTTCCAAACAAGCAGGGCCAGGGGAAGACAATGAGCCGCAGGGAAAGGGCCTTGGGCCCTCTCGATCGTCGCCGCGCCTTGCAGGGGCTGGCTCTGAGCCTGATCGCGCTCGCCCTTCCGGCGCAGGCTGAAGATTTCGCGCAATTTCTGCAAAACATCTGGCCGCAAGCCCAGGCGGCGGGCGTCTCCCGCGCCACCTTCGAGGCGGCGGTCTTTGGCCTCGCGCCGGAGCCGGGCGTTCTCGCCAAGCCCAAGGCCCAGGCCGAATTCACCATCTCCATCCCCGCCTATCTCGCTGGAGCGGTGACGAGCAGCCGCGTCGCGCGCGGCCAATCCGTCGCGGCGGAGCTCGCCGGCCCTTTGCGCCGGGCGACGGCGCGGCATGGCGTTCCTGGCGAGATCATCGTCGCCATTCTCGGCGTCGAGAGCAATTTCGGGACGGCGACCGGGGGCGCCGATGTTCTGAAGGTGCTGGCGACGCTCGCCTGGAAAGGCCACCGCGCCGAGACGTTCATCGAGGAATTCGTCGCCGCTCTGGTGATGCTGGAAAAGGGCTATGCGACGCGCGCGCAATTGCGCGGCTCCTGGGCGGGCGCCATGGGCCAGCCGCAGTTCATGCCTTCCGCCTATCTTAAATATGCGGAAAGCGACGACGGCGCCGGCGCGCCGGATATCTGGCGTTCGCATGCGGACGCCGTCGCCTCGATCGCGCGTTTCCTTGCGAAATCCGGTTGGGTCGCTGGCCTTCCTGCGGTGGTCGAGGTCCGCCTGCCGGATGGCTTCGATTACGCGGCTTTCGATCTCGACTTCGGTCGCTGTCGGTCGCTGGGCGTTCAGCGGGCGGACGGAGAGGCGCTGCCTTCAAGTGGCGCAGCAAGCCTTTACTTGCCGGCTGGCGCGAATGGGCCGGCGTTTCTGATCTCGGATAACTTCGAGGTCATTCGGCAATATAATACTTCGGACGCCTATGCGATGTCGGTTGCTATTCTCGCGGATCGTATCGCCGGACGAGAGACGCCGTTAACCCCTTGGCCGCGCGTCGCGCCACTTTCCACCGGCGACGTCAAGGCGATGCAGCAGTTGCTGACCGAGAAGGGCTATTACCGGGGCGCAATCGACGGGAAGTTGGGCCGCACCAGCCGTAACGCCGTCCATGCCTTTCAGATCGCGGAAGGGATACAGCCCGCCGACGGCTTCGCGACGAAGGAAATCCTCACGAGGTTGAAAGGGCGCTGAGCGTCAGACCATTTCCGTTTGAACAAGTGCTGAAAGCCCGACCGGGAATCCAGAGCCAAAATAGCGCTGGTTTTGCTCTGGATTCCCGATCGCTCGCTGCGCGAGCGTCGGGAATGACACTGACCCAGTCCATGCGGACCTAGCACCGGTCGATCATTGCGAGGAGATCGCGCTTCGCTACGCTCGCAATGACGGCGTGATTAGCGTACGGGCGCGGAGACGAAGCCGAAGGCGACGCGCGTCAGCATATCCGAGCCGAAGCGCTCTTCCGCGCGACGGACGGTCTGGCCGCCGAGGCCGCGGTAGAAAGACAGCGCCTTCTCATTATCAGCGAGCGCCCAGACGATCGTCGAGAGATAGCCGTGCTCGGCGAGCTCGCGCCGCGCCGCGTTGAACAGGCGCCGGCCCAAGCCCAGGCCCTGATGCTGCGGCGCCAAATACAGCTCGAAGATTTCGCCCGAATAGGGCATCGACGGCACGCGGTTGCGGCCATAGGTCGAGTAGCCGGCGATCTGCTTGTCGAAATCCAGCACGAGCAGGCCCGTGCCGCGCACGATCGCGGAATGCCACCAAGCCGGCCCGCGCCGCGCAATCATGCGTTCGAGTTCGACGCCAGGAATGACGCCGCGATAGGCGTCGCGCCAGGAAGCGTCGTGAACGCGTGCAATTTCCTCGGCGTCGCCGGGGCGTGCGTGGCGGATCGAGAAGGCGGTTTTGACCATGGAGAGATGTTAGGGCTCATATCGGCCTTTGGGCAAGAGGCACGAAAGGCGGAAAGCGCAAAAAAACAAATGCGCTTCGAATAGACTTTTGATAGCCTCGACTTACGTCGGACACGCAGGCGGTCGCTTGCCTGCCGCCGCGTATTTGCTTATCCTTGGGCGATTTCGGCCTGGAGAAGGCCGTCGAAGCGAGGACGTCGGAAGGTGGCTGCCGATACCGCCACATTTGAAGCTAAAAAGGCGTGCGGGCTTGCCGGCTCTTGCGCGGCTTTTGCGCGCGCCGGCCTGCTGCTTCTTCGTCGCCCCTGACGCCCGCAGGGCTTTTGCCCAGGCGGTCAGGGGCTCGACGTAACCCGGATATGCCCTGACATCGGGCGCAGCAGCTTCAGAAAGTTTCATCATGACCCATACCGCACATGGCTGCCAGGACGGCGAGCGCGTCGTCATTTTCGACACGACCCTGCGTGACGGCGAGCAATCGCCCGGCGCCTCCATGACGCTGGAGGAAAAGCTGGAAGTCGCCGAACTGCTCGACCAATTGGGCGTCGACATCATCGAGGCGGGCTTTCCAATTGCGAGCCCCGGCGATTTCGAAAGCGTCTGCGAGGTCGCGCGGCGCGTGAAGAATGCGACGGTCGCCGGCCTGGCGCGCGCGTCCGAAAAAGACATCGACCGCTGCGCCGAGGCGCTGCGCGAGGCGAAGCGGGCGCGCATCCACACTTTCATCTCCACCTCGCCCGTTCACATGAAATACAAGCTCCAGATGGAGCCGGCGCGGGTGCTGGAGCTGGTCGCCTCCTCGGTTGGTCGCGCGCGCAATCAGGTGGCGGACGTCGAATGGTCGGCGGAGGACGGCACGCGCACGGAAATCGATTTCCTGTGCCGCTGCGTCGAAACGGCGATCAAAGCCGGCGCGACGACGATCAATATTCCCGACACCGTCGGCTATACGACGCCGCAGGAATATGAGCAGCTTTTCCGCACCGTGCGCGAGCGCGTGCCCAATTCGGACAAGGCGATTTTCTCCGTCCATTGCCACGACGATCTGGGTCTCGCGGTCGCCAATTCGCTCGCCGGCGTGCGCGGCGGCGCGCGGCAGGTCGAATGCACGATCAATGGTCTGGGCGAGCGCGCGGGCAACGCCGCGATGGAGGAAATCGTGATGGCGTTGAAGACGCGTCACGACATTCTGCCCTATCACACCAACATCGACGCCACGCTGCTGACGCGCGCCTCCAAGCTCGTCTCGGCGGTGACGTCCTTCCCGGTGCAATACAACAAGGCGATCGTCGGCCGTAACGCCTTTGCGCATGAGAGCGGCATCCATCAGGACGGCATGCTCAAAAATGCGCATACTTACGAGATCATGACGCCCGAGAGCGTCGGCGTCACCAAGACCTCGCTCGTCATGGGCAAGCACTCCGGCCGCCACGCCTTCCGCGAAAAGCTGAAGGAGCTGGGCTACGACCTCGGCGAGAATGCGTTGCAGGACGCCTTCAACCGCTTCAAGGATCTCGCCGACCGCAAGAAGTTCGTCTACGACGAAGATCTGGTTGCGCTCGTCGACGACGAGATCGTTTCGGCGCATGATCACATCAAGGTGCTCGCCTTGATGGTCATGGCCGGCACGCATGGTCCGCAGTCGGCGGCTCTCACGCTCGACATCGACGGCGACAAGGTGACTCACCAGGCGACCGGCAATGGCCCGGTGGACGCGATCTTCAACGCCATCAAGGCGCTCGCGCCGCATGAGGCGACGCTGGAGCTCTATCAGGTCCACGCCGTCACCGAGGGCACCGACGCGCAGGCGGAAGTCTCCGTGCGCCTCACCGAAGAGGGCAAATCCGTCACCGGCCGGGGCGCCGATCCGGACACGCTCGTCGCTTCGGCGCGCGCCTATGTCTCGGCGCTCAATAAGCTGATGGTGAAGCGCGGCCGCTCCAAGCCGGAGGCGATGCAGGCGGTCTGATTGTCGAAAATGAGCGTCCCTCGACCTCTCTGGCGAGGGACGCCCTTTATCTCGTGACGGAACGACTATCGCCGGCGTTTGCCTTCGCGCCAGCGTCGCGAGCCGAGGGCGCCGGTCTCGCGTGCGTGGCGCGCCGAAGCGTCGTTCCGCTCATTCCCGATGAAAATTGCCCGACTGGATAATCCCATGCCCGAAGAAGAGAGGAGTTTTCCGGATACGATCGTTCAGGAAAACTATGTGACCTTTCAGCACGAGTTCATCGAGTTTCTGGTCGCCCAGCTCATCGATTTTCGTAAGGTATTCAACGGTGATCTCGACGAGCTGCTGATCTTTATTTTCGTTTCCCGTTACTATCTGCGCGAGGAGCGCGGCCGCCTGCAGGAGCAGGAGCAGGACGTTCTGTGGGCGGTTCCGCCCACCCTCTCCCGAATATCGGAACTTACCGGAATCCCGCGGGAGACGGTGCGCAGAAAGCTGCTCGCTTTGCAGAAGCGCGGCCTTCTGGAAAAGGTCGAGCCGGATAAATGGCAGGTGGCCGTGCGTAACGACCAGCCGATCATCCGGGCGGATTACGAACAGTTCTGGCAGCGAGAAATGCGCCGCCTCGTGAAACTGGTGCGCGCGCTCGCGCCTTATATCTGATCACGAAAGAAAAATGGGCTGCCGTCGCCAGCAGCCCAAGTCGGGGGGAGAACGCCCAAAAGGGCAAGATCAGCAGGAAGGTAAGCTGACTGATTGTGAATCTATTGGGCGCTTCCGTTTGCTTCAACGAGGCCGCGCCCATTTTGGGCGTAGAACGCAAGAATGGACAAAATGCCGCAACGCAGCGCGTCGCGCAAAAGCGGCAAGCGCCTCGGAACGCTCGGCATTTACGCGCGTTAACGATCCATTGCTTGAGCCGCGCGTAAGCGCTTGCCGTTAATCGACGCGCTTCTACTCGGGAGATTGGCGTCCGAAACCGCAGGATTGCTGCGAGGAGAGAGGCTCCGCCGTGAATTTGCCCCTGGATGAAGCGCAGGCGCCCGAAACAGCGCCGCACCCCCGGATGAAACGTCGCCAGCGCGCCCTCGACGTGCTGGTCGTGGAAGACGAGTCGATCATCGCCAAGGACATCGAGTTCATCATCACCGATCTCGGGCATCGGGTGATCGGTCCGGCCCGCACCCAGGAAGAGGCGTTGTCGCTCGCCCTCAAATCGCGGCCGGCGGTGGTGGTCGCCGATGTGCGGCTGGCCGACGGCAGCTCGGGAATCGTCGCGGTCGACGAGATGCTCAAGCAGATCGACGCCGCGGTGGTGTTCGTGACCGCCGTTCCGCAATGGCTTCAAACCGGCGACCTCGAGCCCGTGTTGGTGATACCCAAGCCTTACACGGTCGAGGAGGTGAAAGCCGCTGTGGCGCAGGCCGCCTCCAAGCGCGCGCAGTCGCTCGAGACCATCATGGCGACGAAAGCGGCGGTCGGCCGCCTGACGCGCAAGCAATAAGGATTTTCTAGCCATGCGGCGACCCGCCCGCTCGCGCGGGGATGGCCGAGCGCCTATATTAGGCCGGACGATTTGAACGAAAACCATAGAGGGAGGCGGCGGCGATGTACAAGAAGATTCTCGTGCCCGTGGATTTGGGCGAAGCCGACATGACTAGGATCGGGCTCGACGCCGCCTTGTCTCTGGCGAAGGCCGCCCCCGAGGCGCAGTTGCGCCTCGTGAGCGTCCAGCCGCTCGTGCCGGTGGCTTTTGTCGATTACATCCCGCCGAATTTCGACGAGGAAATGCGCCTTGCGGCGGAGAGGGATCTGGCGGATGTCGCCGGCAAGGTCGATCTGCCGGCCGGGCGGGTTTCTTCCACGGTGCGTTTCGGCGCCGTCTATCCCGAGGTCCTCGCCGAGGCTGAAGACTGGGGCGCCGATCTCATCGTCGTCGGCTCGCATCGCCCGACCATGGCGACCTATCTCCTGGGCTCCAACGCCAAGACGATCGTGCGCCACGCCAAATGCTCGGTGCTGGTGGTGCGGCAATAGGCGCGGATGGCGGGCGCAGGAGCGGCGGCTAGATTGACGAACATGCTTCGCTTCGCGCTCTCCGCCGCCCTCGTTGTTCTTGCCGCCACGCTCGGCTTGGCGCCTGCCGCGGCGGACAGGGGGCGTCTGGCGCTCGGGGCCAGCATCGCAAAAGCCAATTGCAGCCGTTGCCACGCCATCGGCCGAACAGGCGCGAGCGCCAACCCCAAAGCGCCGCCCTTCCGTTACCTCGCCCGCAGATATCCGCTCTCCAATCTGGAGGAGGCGCTGGGCGAGGGCATCGTCGTCGGCCATGAGGGGCCGGAGATGCCGCAGTTCCGGTTCGACGCGCAGCAGATCGAGGCGCTGCTCGCTTATCTGGCGTCGATCCAGCGATAGGCCTGCAACGCCCCGCGCCGGCGTTTCTGAGCGGACTTTGCGCTTCCCCTTGGGCTGGTCTAAAACGCCCCGAAAGCAGCCGAGGAAAAGATGTCCGCCATCCCCGATTTCACCAAAATCCCCTTCGCCGCCACCAAAGTCGCGCAGGAGGCGCCGCCGCGCAGTTGGCTGACGCCCGAGGGCATCGAGGTGAAAAGCGCCTACGGGCCGGGGGATGTCGAGGGGCTTTCCTTCATCGACGGTTTCCCCGGCGTCGCGCCTTTCGTGCGCGGGCCTTACTCCACCATGTATGTCGCCCAGCCCTGGACAATCCGCCAATATGCCGGCTTCTCCACGGCCGAGGACTCCAACGCCTTCTATCGCCGCAATCTCGCCGCCGGCCAGAAGGGCCTCTCCGTCGCCTTCGACCTCGCGACCCACCGCGGCTATGACTCCGACCATCCGCGCGTCATGGGCGACGTCGGCATGGCGGGCGTTGCGATCGACTCCATCTACGACATGCGCACGCTCTTCGACGGCATTCCGCTCGATCAGATGTCCGTGTCGATGACGATGAACGGCGCGGTGCTGCCGGTTCTCGCGCTCTTCATCGTTGCGGCGGAAGAGCAGGGCGTGTCGGCCGACAAGCTCACAGGCACGATTCAGAACGATATTCTCAAAGAGTTCATGGTGCGCAACACCTACATCTATCCGCCGGACCCCTCCATGCGGATCGTGTCGGATATTTTTGCGTACACCTCGCAGAACATGCCGAAGTTCAACTCGATCTCGATCTCCGGCTATCACATGCAGGAAGCGGGCGCCTCGGCGGATTTGGAGCTCGGCTACACGCTCGCCGACGGCGTCGAATATGTGCGCGCCGGCGTTGCGGCGGGCCTCGATATCGACGCTTTCGCGCCGCGTCTCTCCTTCTTCTTCGCCATCGGCATGAATTTCTTCATGGAGGTCGCCAAGCTGCGCGCCGCGCGGCTGCTCTGGGCGCGCCTCATGAAGGATCTCGGCGCCAAGTCGGAAAAGAGCCTCACGCTGCGCACCCACTGCCAGACCTCCGGCTGGTCACTCACCGCGCAGGACGTCTATGTCAATTCGATCCGCACCTGCGTGGAGGCCATGGCGGCGACGCAAGGCCACACCCAATCGCTGCACACCAATGCGCTGGACGAGGCGCTGGCGCTCCCCACCGACTTCTCCGCCCGCATCGCCCGCAACACGCAGATCGTGTTGCAGCAGGAGAGCGGCACGACGCGCGTGATCGACCCCTGGGGCGGCTCCTATTATGTCGAGCGCCTCACGGCGGAACTCGCCAAAAAGGCCTGGGCGCATATCGAGGAGATCGAGGCGTTAGGGGGCATGGCCAAGGCCATTGCGGCGGGCGTGCCCAAGCAGCGCATCGAGGAGGCCGCCGCCAAGACGCAGGCGCGCATCGATAGCGGGACGCAGATCGTCGTGGGCGTCAATAAATATCAGCCCGAGAACGACGCCAAGCCGAATGTGCTCAAGGTCGACAACGCCGCCGTGCGCGCCGCGCAGCTCGACAAGCTGAAGCGCCTGCGCGGCGAGCGCGGCGAGCGCGACGAGGCGACGACGCAGGCCGCGCTGAATGTGCTGACCGAGGGCGCGACCTCGGGCGCCAATCTGCTCGACCTTGCGGTGAAGGCGGCGCGCGCCAAGGCGAGCGTCGGCGAGATTTCCTTCGCGCTCGAAAAGGTCTTCACGCGCCACAAGCCCAAGGCCAATGTCATTTCGGGCGTCTATGCGCGCGAGGCCGGCAAGGACAGCGCCCAGGTCGGCCGCGTTGTCGGCATGACCCGCGACTTCGAGGACAACACCGGCCGCAAGCCGCGCATCCTCGTCGCGAAGATGGGCCAGGACGGCCACGACCGCGGCCAGAAGGTCATCGCCTCGGCCTTCGCCGACATGGGCTTCGACGTGGTGATCGGCGATCTTTTCGCGACGCCGGACGAAGTGGCGCAGAAGGCCAAGGAGGCCGACGTCCATATCGTCGGCGTCTCGACCATGACGGCGGGCCATCTGACGCTGACCCCGGAGCTGCGCGACGCGCTGGCGGGAGTGGGCCGCCAGGACATTATGATGGTCGTCGGCGGCGTCATTCCGCCGGACGATTTCCAGGCCCTCTACGATTTCGGCGCCGCGGCGATCTTCCCGCCCGGCACGAATATTCCCGCTGCGGCCGAGAAGCTGCTGTATGAGCTGAACATCCGCCTCGGCTATGCGCAGCGCGAGCCAGCGAAGGCGTAATCGGGACGCGCCCGACTCCTCTCCCCGCTTGCGGGGAGAGGTTGGGTGAGGGGCCGGGGGATTATCGAGCGCCTTTCCCATGCGCGACCTGCGCTTCATCGAACTCCGGCGCGCCGTGAATTGCGCCGAAACGCGACTTTTGCCGGAAAAACTTTATCGGCGCGATTGAACCGGCAGTACAAAAACCAACTCGACACCCTGACCCAATCGAGATACAGAATTTCAGTTCTGATATTTCAGGGCGGTTATCGATGGCTAGAACCCGAGAATTTGATCCTGCGGCGGCGCTCGATGCTGCGATGAAAGTGTTTTGGCGATACGGCTATCACGCGACCTCTATTGAGGACCTCGTAACTGGCACGGGCGTCAGCCGCTATGGCCTTTATGGGTTGTATGAGAGCAAGCATGGTCTCTTTCTTGCGGCGCTTGACCACTACCTAACCACTGTGGTTCGGGAACTAGCGGGCGTCCTGCACCGCGACGATGCCTCGCTCGATACAATCAAAGACTTTATACATCGCCTCGGAGAAATCGCGGCTAAGCCATCGGGCCGGATAGGATGTTTGCTGTGGAATACAGCTACTGAGGTTGGCCCCGATGACAAAGCGGTAGCGCGAAAAGTCGCCGACTTTCGAACTTTCCTGTCAACAGGCTTCGAAAGCGCCCTTCGCAATGCAGTGGCTAACGGCGAGTTGAGGCCTGAGTTCGACACCAAGGGGGAGGCAGATTTCCTTGCGGGTGTTGTTCAAAATCTCGCCGCTCTCGCGCGGTCGAGCGCGAGTCCTCGCTCCATCGCCAATTTTGTAAATATCAGCCTTGGGACCCTGAGCTAAGCGCGCAGCGTCTCTAAAAATAACAGAACAATTGTTCTTGTCCCTATTGACTCTTTTCAGAACGCATGTTCTGTTATCTGTCGAGATTAAAAGCGAACACTCGCAAGACGGTTCGTTCGCGGATGTTGATGTTGCAAAAGGAGTGGATGCATGAATGTATTTGCGGTCGGGAATGAAGCCGTGTGTGCGGAAGCCGCCAGCAAAATTCGAGCGCCATTGCGCTTCGAAGGTGTCGGCTACTATGACGCCGCCCCCGAAAAAATGTTTGCGGCCATCTCCGAGCCGGAGTTGATGAGCAAATGGCTCCCGATGCTCAAATCATTGCATTTGAGTCATGCGGCGTCTGACAACGGTCCCGCCTCATGCGGAATCGGTTCGGAGCGCAGCTGTTCATTCAGCATGATGGGCGACGTTTTCGAGCGGGTGATCTGGTGGGACCCGCCGCGTGGTTATGCTTTCAGCTTTCAGCCCAAAAACCGGGTCATGATGCCGACTCGCGATCACTCGGTCGTTTTCCTCGTGCGTCCTCATGGAAATGGCGGCAGTGAATTCGTTTTCCGAACCTACTTCAACTGGCAGCCGGGACCAATGCGTTTTGTGGCGGCGCACATGATGCCGATGATCCTGAACATGTCCCTTGCAAACCTTAAGAGGCTGCTCGGCGGCAAGGGCGGCAAAGCGCGGCGGGTGGCTTAAGATCATGAGCAAGCAGCAAGCCAACAGCATCGACCCGGAAATCCTCGCGCACGAGTCCCTTACACAGCAGATCGCTGCATTCACCGCAGCGGCGGAGCAGCGTCTTCCGTCTGGCTACATCGACTCTTTCCGAGCCTTGGTGGCCCGTCTCAAGAATGAAGGTATCGGATATTGCACGCCAGTGGTTGGCGCGGAATTTCCAGACTTCGAGTTGCACGATGACGGCGGGAACAATGTGCGCGCCAGTGACTATTGGGGCCGTCGCACCCTGATTATCAAATTTTATCGCGGTCGGATGGTGTCCCTACTGCAATCTGGAGCTTAAAGCTCTGCAAAAGCATCAGCCAGACTTTGAGCTGTTAAACGCCGGGGTTTTTGCGATCGCGCCGGAAAAATCTATGGCGCTCATCGAGACCAAAGCGAAGGCTGCGGCGAATTTCAGATTCCTGTGGGACAACGATAATAAGCTCGCTCGTCGACTCGGTATTTCGTTCGCTGTTGGCAACGAGGTTAAGGACATTTACGGAAAGCTCGGGCTTGATCTTCTGGAAATCAATGGCGCTTGGGAACTTCCGGTGCCCGCGACATTCGTGGTCAGGGACGGTCGGCTAAAATATCGGTTTCTCGACGCGAACTATCTGGAGCGACAGGATCCGGCCGAACTAATCGCGTGGCTAAAAACGGACGCGGCAATCAATCGAGCGGGGGCACTTAATGGCTAAGAACTCGTCTAAGAAAAAGCCGCAGCAACGTGACACACAGTGGGAAGGTTCCCGCCTGTTCGAAGTCGTCGCCGAAGCAATGCACGCGACTGAGTCGCACGTTGAGCGGGTGAAACTATTCGGGTTCGACTGCCTGCGGATCAAGGGGAAGGTGTTTGCAAAAGCCAGCAAGGGGCGGCTTGTCGTGAAGCTCCCCGCGACGCGCGTCGCTAGCCTCATGATGGCAGGCTGCGTTGAGCCCTATGCGGGAGCGCGGGGCAATATGAAAGAGTGGGCGGTCGTCACGACCGACGATTTAGCGGCCCTTGGCCTCTCGCAGGAGGCGCTTTCCTTCGTCAGGTGATACCAACTCAAATTACGCAAAAGTCCGCCCTTCCGGCGGGCTTTTGCACTTTACCGCTGCGCCCATATGCATAATTCTTGATATTTGCACGATTATGAGATGCCGAAGACCGGCCCGATGATCATCATGGGCTAATCCAAGTGGAGGCAGGTAGCCATCAGCAGGCAGCGGCCAAACAGCAAATTTTTGCTCTTGCGGCGAGTCTGCTTGCTTTACTGTTCCTTTTCTTGTTCCGAGCTTATCAAGCGAGCCTCCTGCCGGGATGACTCGAGTTCATAGGTGTCAGCACCAGCACACACGCATGGGCGATGCGGCCACTTATCTCTCAAAACCCCTCACGAACGCGACCCGCCCACCCTGCCCAACAGGGGGAAAGCTGCGCGCGGGCCTTCGTCAAATAAATCTATCCCCACCCCCCTGACTCGCCCTTACGCTCCCCCCGCCTCGTCACCTAAGGGGCGTCGTCAAGGTCGGCGGCGCGGCGGGGCCGGTCAAGCGTCCGCCGGGCCTTTCGGCGGATGTGGGCGGGTCGTCGGTCGGGCTTCCCCTTGGCGGGGGGCGCGTGAATGCTCACGCGCAAAAGGCTGGGCCTCAATATTCCTTCGGGCTACGCCGCGGTCCCTCCTGAAAAGGGAGCCCGCGCCTCAAGGAAGACGGCATTGGAAGACTGCGGGAATGACATTGCCCGCGGCGTTCGAGCGCGCGCCCGTCTGGCCATTTGGTCAGGAGGGAAAGAAGCGGTCCTGTCAGGGGCCGTGTCCGGGAGCGAGGTCACTCCGTCGGGAAGAGGTGCGCGTGTATAAAGACCGTGTCCGGGACGCTTTAGCTCCGGTGCGCATAAACAAAATACATCTCGGCCGAACGGGGCCGGGGCGTTCCGGACTTCCCTTACAACTCGCGTCGAGAGACGGCGGGGCGTTTGGCGTCGGTGAATTTGCTGGAGAGAAATTGCCTTGGCTGCATCGCCCCCTGGCTCATGCAATGAAACGCTGGATGCAAGCCCCCTTGCGTCCGTGCCGTTCTATCGCCATTTGCTGTGCGGTCGCCGCGCGGGCGGCTGCCGGAGCGCGCAACCATCGCCGCTTTTCATCAAAGGCGCGCTTCCAAGAAGAGGCCATGCATGACTTTCATGTTCGACGCCGCCCTCGCCTCCCTGCGCGAGATCGTCTCGCCGCCGTTCCGCAATGTGCTGTTCAAGAGCTTAGGGATGACCTTCCTGCTGCTCGCGCTGGCATGGGTCGGGCTCGATAAGCTTGCTTTGTCCTATATCTCCGTCGACCATTCCTGGCTGCAGCTCGCGCTGACTTATGCGACGGGCGTCGGGCTGTTTGTCTTTCTCGCTTTTCTCATCGGCCCGATATCGGTGCTGGTGGCGGGGCTTTTTCTCGATGATCTCGCCGATGTCGTCGAAGCCGATCTTTATCCACCCGGCGAAAGGGGCACGGCCATACCGGTCTCTCAGGCGGTCATGATGGGCGTGAAATTCGCAGTCGTGTCGGCGGGCGTGAATTTCCTGGCTTTGCTGCTGCTGCTTCTGCCCGGCATAAACGCCGTGGCCTTTCTGCTCGCCAACGCCTATCTGCTCGGGCGCGAATATTTCCTCTTCGCCGCGACGCGCTTTCGCTCGCTCGAGGAGGCGATGGAGCTGCGCCGGCGCTACGCGCCGCAGCTCTTTCTCGCCGGCCTGTTCATGGCCGCCTTCGTCGTGACGCCGGGCCTCAATGTGCTGACGCCGCTCTTCGGCGTCGCCTTCATGGCGCGGATTCACAAAATGCTGTCGGCGGAGCGGCAGGCGCGTTGGGCGGGGCGGTGATTTCGCGCGCCCGCGCCGCCGTCATTGCGAGCGAAGCGAAGCAATCCAGGGCCGTGATGTGGCTCTGGATTGCTTCGTCGCTTTGCTCCTCGCAATGACGGGGTGGTCGCTCGCCGGGAATGATGTCATTCCCGACGCTCGCAAAGCGAGCGATCGGGAATCCAGAGCAAAACCAGCGCTGTTGTGGCTCTGGATTCCCGGTCGGGCTTTCAGCCCGCCGGGAATGACAATCCTAATGCGAGCTGTCCTAATGCGAGCTGTTCAAACGAAAATGGTAAGACCCGCGCGCCTGATTATCCCTCACGCCTCCAGGCGCTGCGCCTGATACTGGCCGGTCTTGCGGTAGCGATAGAGATAGGTCGGCGCGATGGCCTCGAAGGACTGCGGCTCGACGCCGAGCCCCTGCAGCGTGCGGCCTTCCTTGATCGCCGCAGCGCTCACGACATTGTCGTGCTGCAGCAGCTCCACCTGATCGGCCGTCATGCGCAGCAGCGTCGGGAACAACCCGAGCGACAGCTTGGTGAACAAGCTGGTGATGGAGGCGACGAGCTTGCCGGTCGCGAAGGAGAGCTTGGCGACATGCCGCTCGCGCTCGGTGACCTTCAGGACGAAGTCGATCAGCGCCGCGAAGCTGCGCACCTCGGGGCCGCCGAGCTCATAGACCGCGCCCGCCGTGGCGCGGCCGGCGATGGCGGCGGCAACCGCCTCGGCGACATCGCCGACATAGACCGGCTGGAACTTCGTCTCCGCGCCGACGACCGGGATCGCGGGGAAGTAGCGGGCCATGGTGGCGAAGCGGTTGAAGAACTGGTCCTCGATGCCGAAGATCACCGACGGGCGCAAAATGACGGCGGTGGGAACCGCGGCGAGCACGGCGGCCTCGCCAGCGGCCTTGCTGCGGGCGTATTGCGAGGCCGAACTGGCGTCCGCCCCGATCGCCGAAATATGCACGAGAGTGTCGATGCCGGCGGCCTTGGCGGCCTCGGCGATGGTCTTGGCGCCCTCGGCCTGCACCTTGGAGAATTTCTGCGCGCCGCTCTCGGCCAGGATGCCGACGAGATTCACCACCGCCGAAGCGCCGCGCAGCGCGGCGGCGACCGATTCGGGATGGCGGACATTGGCCTGCACCGCCATCACCTGGCCGACGCGGCCCTGCGGCTGCAGGTGAAAGGCGAGGTCAGGGCGGCGGCAGGCGATGCGCACGCGCCAGCCGTCGCGCGCCAGCGCCCGCACGACATAGCGTCCGACGAAGCCCGAACCGCCAAATACCGTCACAACGCGCCCCGCGCCACCGTTCACGCCGTTCATCGTTCTCTTGCTCCGTTCGCCGCGCCGGCCGGGCCGGCTGGAAAATTCGTCGCCCGTGCTCTAGCGAAATTCGGTGGGGAAGGAAATGCGCCGCGAGGCTTTGGCCGCCCCGCTGGCGCTCTTTTTCCGTTCGAAGGCGCATTTTCCCACAGAGCCACATTGACAGACGCCATGCGGCGCCCCTAAGAGAGCGTCCCACGTGCCCAGGTGGCGGAATTGGTAGACGCGCTGGTTTCAGGTACCAGTGGTGAAAGCCGTGGAGGTTCGAGTCCTCTCCTGGGCACCATCCTTTCAAGGATCGTGCTGTAAGACGACAGCCATTCGGCACCGATGCTGGTCAGCGCTCGTTCTTCCTATTGGCGAGTTCCGGCTCCACCAGACTGTAGCGGATCAGAAATTTCAGCGCCCGGCTCCAGGATTCGTCGGTTTCGTTGCGCAGGTCAGTTTGCGAGACATTGACGAGCGCGCCGGTTTTGGCGTCGCGGATACGAAACTCCAGATTTTGCTCCATGACGCTGATCTTGCGGAAGAAGCCCATGAAGGACATGTCGGCCCCGAGTTCGCGGGCGGCGTCAGCCTCGCATCCGTTGCACTTTCGCAGCCAGTGATCCTTGGCCATCGGGTGACTGGAGTTGCTTGCGTCGACGATCTCGAACAGGCCGGAGCGGGCCAATAAGTCGCGCACCAGGCGATTCATGCGCTGGAGCCGCTCGGTCTCAGCGGGGCTCTCGCCCGCGAGCGGGCCGCCGGCGCTGAAATCGTCCAGCTCCATATCGAATACGGCAAGCTTGATCGGGCGCGTGGTTTCCGCGACGCTCGCCGACGGCTGAAATAAAAACAGCCCGAAGGCGAGCAGGCAGGCGGGTGCGGCCATATTGAAGGCGCGGCTGCGCATAGGCGTCTCCTGAAGTCGTCTCGCAGACTTTGCGTCTGCGCGGCTATTTTAGGAGAGGGTCCGGACCGAAGGCCTCGGCGCTTTTCCCGCCGCCTGCCGGGCAAAATTCCTGGAGATCACGTCACGTCGGCGTCACCGACGAGTCCTGCGCCGATGGCGAGCCAAACCAGATGGGCGTCCGTCTTCGCGCCGATCTTGGATTTGATTTGGTAGTGATAATTCTGAACCGTCTTGCAACTGAGGTTGAGCAGCGCGGCGATCTCGTCGCTCGTTCGCCCCGACGCCACAAGACGCAATATTTCCGTCTCGCGCGGGCCGAGCTCGTCGGCGAGCGAACGGCCCTCGCCGAGGCGTTCGGCGGCGATTTCGCGCGCAATGTCGTCGCTGAGGGCGCGCCCGCCATGGGCCACGGTCGACACGGCCCGCAGCAGCTCCGCGGCGTCGCTGCTCTTGGTGATATAGCCAGCGGCGCCTGCTTCGAAAGCCTTGAGCGCGAAGGCTGCGGCGCTATGCATGGTGAAAACGAGGATGCGCGCCTGCTTGTCCCATTGCCGGATATGGCGCACCGCCTCTATGCCTCCGGCGCCCGGGAGCGATAGATCCATGATGACGACATCAGGCGAGGTCTCGCGATAAAGGCGATAGGCCGCAACGGCGTCTTCGGCCTCCGCGACCACCGAGAAGCCTGCGTGGCGCTCCAGGAGACGGCGATAGCCCTCCCGAACAACAGGATGGTCGTCGACGAGAAGGATTCTCACATCGCTCATGTTCGATTGCGTGATCGGGGCCCAAGGGAGCGGCCATTAGATCAGCAATCAGGATGAGTGCAATATGAGCGGCGCGCTTTTGGCGCTCGCGGTATGACGTCGGGCAAATTGCCTATGGAGGCCGCGCGTATTCGCGGCCTCTCTTTTCTCGCAGATGTTTACTTGAGCTGATCCGCTACCTTGTCGATCGCCGCTTTCGCGCAGGCTTCGTCCTTCTCTCCGCCGGGCGCGCCGGAGACGCCGACGGCGCCGATCACCGTGTCGCCGGTCTTGATCGGCAGCGCGCCCTGGGCGGCGACGATATTGGCGAGATGCACCTGCCCCGAGGTCGGATTGTCCTTCACGCGCTGCGCAAATTCGCCGGAGGGGATGCGGAAGGTGCGCGAGGTATAGGCCTTGCGGAGGCTATTCTCGATCGTGTGAGGCGAGGTGCTGTCGCCACGAAGCGAGATCAGCGGTTGGCCTTCGAGACCAACGACAGTCACCGACACATGATAGCCCTGCTGCAGGCAGGCGTCATAGGCGGTTTGAGCGATGCTCAAGGCGATGGGCGCTGACAGCGCCTTGAGCGAGAGAAGCTCGGCGCGCGCCGGCAAAGCGAACGGCGCGCCAAGAGAAGCGCCAAGCGTCGCGACGGCGGCGAAAGTGGCAAGAAACCTCATAAATTCAGCTCCAAACTGAGGCCGCCGGGTCGGCAGGCATATTCATACTAGGATTATGCATTTTACTCAGTCAAGACCGCGGCGCAGATCGCACGCATATCGCGCCAGATGGGTAGGCATACCCATCCCTTTTTGCCTAATCAACAAAACTCCTTGACCACGGCTGAGTTGGAGACATAAATGGTTAGATGATAGGGTCTATAGACATGAACAAGCATGGTCAGAAGCGCGAGGCCGCAGCGGAAAGCGCCCTTGCCGCGCTTGTCGCCGATCGATTGAAGCAACTCGTCACGCTCGAGGGCCGTTCCTTCAAGAGGCTTGCGCAACTGACCGGCATAGATCCTTCCGAGCTTTTGCGGATCGAGGCGGGGGCGGTGGCGCCGACGATCAACCATCTCTGGCGCATCGCCAATGCGCTGGGGGTTCCCTTCGGCCGTCTCGTCGCCTCGGCGGGGCGCCGCGGCGTCCTGGTTTTGCGCAGCGACTCGCGTCAGAGCGTCACGTCGCAGGACGGAAATTTCAGCACGCGTCCTCTCTTTCCTTATGACGGGCTCCGTAGCGCGGAGTTCTACGAGATCACGCTCGCGCCCCACCATAGCCAGCATGTCGAGGCGCATGCGCCCGGCACCAAAGAGAATCTGGTCGTCGCCAAGGGGGCGATCGAAATCGTCGTCGGCCGTGAGAGCCCGCAAATTCTGCAGGAGGGCGACGCCATCGATTTCCTGGCCGATGTGCCGCACCTGTATCGGAACCTCGGCGACGCGCCTGCGACGCTTTATCTAGTCATGTCCTATGAATTTTGCCCTCCAGACGGGGCGCTTTGAGACAATTCGATCAGTTTGGGCCGGCCCCGCAAGGGCTGCTCGCATGCACATATCTTCATGTCGCCGCCCTCGTCATGGCCGGGCTTTTCCCGGCCGCTCACGCCACGCAAACAACGGCGAATGCCGGTCATAGGTCGGCGTGACCGCAAAGCCTGTACCGAGCTTTATCCATAGCGATAACGCGTCTCGTTGAGCTGCGCCCGGGGGGCGTGGGTCGCCGGGACAAGCTTTCCCATGACGGTCCTCGAAATGTGTGCTCCCTTCGCCCTCGGGGGCAGGGGGCCTCTCAATTGCTATAGCGAAACCCGAAGGCTAGCCGTCAACCGCCAGGTCCGCCGCGCCAAAAAATCTGGATTTAAAACATACAATATAGGTAGACTTCATAGTTTAGGTAGGCTAGCTTTCGCTCATTCGGGACACGCCTATCCCAAAAGCGAATCCGCAGAGAGCCATTGGATCGAGGCAGAAGAAATGAAGAAAACTGCGAAGAAAGCCTACCTTGCGATGCTCATGAGCGTCTCCCTCGCCGCGCTTGCCGTGGCGGCGGAGGTGAAGCCCAATGATTCCGCCGCGGCGGCGCCCGAAGCTCCGAAGGCCGCAAGCCCCTCATCTAAGCCGCATTGGTCGTGGCTGCCCGTCCAGGCGCAATTCGTTCCTGTCGTGAAGCAGAAGGAGTGGGTGCGCTCGCCCCTCGACGCCTTTGTGCTCGCGAAGATCGAAGGCAAGAGCCTCGCGCCCTCCAAGGACGCCGACCGCGCCACCTTCATCCGGCGCGCCACGCTCGACGCCTGGGGCATTGTCCCGGCGCCGGAGGAGGTCGACGCCTTTGTGAACGACACCGCGTCAGACGCCTATGAGAAGCTTGTCGACCGCCTTCTCGCCTCGCCGCGTTACGGCGAGCGTCAGGCGCGCCTGTGGCTCGATCTCGCGCGCTATGCGGATTCGACCGGCTTCCAGAACGACAATACGAGGCCCAATCTCTTCCGCTACCGCGACTATGTCATCAAGGCGTTCAATGAGGACAAGCCTTATTCGCGTTTCATTCAGGAGCAGATTGCCGGCGACGAGATTGCCCCGAACGATCAGGACGTCCTCGTCGCAACCGGCTTTCTCGCGGGATATCCCGACAACAGCAATTCGCGCGACCTCGTGCAGCGCAAATATCAGATCACCACGGACATCGTCGATACGATCGGCCAGGCCGTTCTCGGCACGACGGTGAGCTGCGCCCGCTGCCACAATCACAAGAGCGACAAGTTCACCCAGAGAGATTATTTCTCGCTGCAGGCATTCTTCGCCAATACCGCCTTCCAGGAGAAGGCGCCCGCGAAGAAAGGCGAGCAGGAGCTCGCCTATGAAAAGGCGCAGGCGATTTACGACGAGGCCACGAAGGATATTCGGGCCAAGCAGAAAGCCATTATCGATGGCGTTTACGAAGCCGCGCTCAAATATCACAAAGAGCGCTACCTCACCGACAGCCGCGAATCCATCTTCAAGCCGAAGGACCAGTGGAACGCGCTCGATCGCTGGGTCAATCATCGTCTCGACGCGGTGACAGACCGGCCGCAGCTCGCCGCCTATCTGCGTTACGCCGCCGAGGATAAATCGGCGCCCGAGCACAGCCCAGAGGCGGTGCAGAAATACGAGGAGTATCAGAAGCTCCAGCGTGAGCTGCAAAAATTCGCCGATAAAAAGCCCGCGCGCGGCGCCAACACCTTCACGACGGCGACGGAGCTCGGCCATCCGGACGCGCCGCCAACCTATGTCCTGTTCGGCGGCAATCACGAGAAGCCTCTGGAAGAAGTCCAGCCCGCTTTCCCCGAGGCGATCACCGGCGAGAAGCCCGACATCAAGCCGACGGCGACATCGTCGGGCCGTCGCACGGCTCTGGCGAGCTGGCTGGCGAGCGCGACGAATCCGCTCACCGCGCGCGTCTTCGTCAATCGCGTCTGGAACCAATATTTCGGCAAGGGCATTGTCGGCACGGTCTCCGATTTCGGCAAGGCTGGCGACAAGCCGACCAATCCGGAGCTGCTGGATTACCTTGCCGATCATTTCGTGAAGGACGGTTGGAGCGTCAAAAAGCTCCATCGCGACATTCTGCTCTCGTCGACCTATCGCCAATCCTCCGATTTCCGCGAGGATATCGCCAAGGCCGATCCGGAGAACAAGCTCCTCGCCGTCTTCCCGCGCAAGCGTCTCGAGGCCGAAGAGATTCGCGACTCTGTTCTCGTCGCGTCGGGTAAGCTCAATGAAGAAATCGGCGGCCCGAGCGTCTTCCCGCCGCTTCCCGCCAATGTGAGCGGCGGCAACAACTTCAACGCGGACCCGGCCTGGACGACGTCGAAAGACCCGAAGGACCATGCGCGCCGTAGCCTCTACATCTTCACGCGCCGCAGTCTGCCCTATCCGCTGCTCGAAACCTTCGACATGGCGAATGCGCAGCAGATTCACAGCAAGCGCGACGTGACGACGACGCCGCTGCAAGCGCTGACGCTCTACAACAGCGATCAGTTCTTCCAGTGGTCGCAGGCGCTCGCCGGCCGCGTGATCAATGAAGCCGGTCCGGATGAGACGGCGCGCATCGACCGCCTGTATCAAATCCTCTTCTCGCGCAAAGCGACCGACGCCGAGAAGGAAGCGCTGCGCGCCTTCCTCGATCAGCACCAGAAGACGATCGCGCAAAAGGCCGAAGACGGAAAGCTCGCCATCGCTTTGCCGATCGGCGCCAAGGAAAAGCCTTCCGATCCGCTGCGCGCCTCGGCCTTCGTCGATCTCGTGCACACGGTCATGAACTCCAACGACTTCGTCTATCGCTTCTGATCCTTCGAAAGGAACATTCGTCATGTTGATCAAGACCTCTCGTCGCGACTGGTTGCGCGGCGCCGCTTACGGTCTCGGCGGCTACGCCGTCAGCGGCATGATGCCGGGGGGCGGCTGGTTCGGCGCTCCAGCGGCCAACGCCGCCGGCTTCGTCGATCCGCTGGCCCCCAAGGCCCCGCATTTCGAGCCGAAAGTGAAGTCGGTGATCTGGCTTCACATGGATGGCGCGCCCTCGACGCTCGATCTCTTCGACTATAAGCCCGAGCTCGTGCGCCTCGCCGGGCAGGAGGTGCCGGAATCCTTCCTCAAGGGCATCAAGACCTCGACCCAGGGCGGCGTCGGCAAGCTCTTCGCCACCAACCGCACCTGGAAGCAATATGGCCAGAGCGGCGCCTGGTTCTCCGATTGGGTTCCAAACATCGCGCAGCACGCCGATAAGCTCACCTTCATCAAATCGAGCGTCACCGTCGGCGCCACGCATGATATTTCGATCCTGAAGCTCAACACCGGCGACCTCTCGCCGGGCCGCCCGTCGCTCGGCGCCTGGGTCACTTATGCGCTTGGCTCCGCCAATCCCGATCTTCCGCCCTATGTCGTGCTCTACAGCGGCAAGCGCGAGCCGCGCGCGGGCTCGGTGAACTGGAGTTCCGGATTCCTTCCGGCTGTCTATCAGGGCACGGCCTTCCGTCCCGGCGCGCAGCCGATCCTGCATCAGGCGCCGCCGGATCTCATCGGCTTGCAGCAGCAGCGCGAGAGCCTCGACCTCTTGAAGCAGCTCAACGATCTGCGCGGCGCAGCGCATCCGGAGGACACCGAACTCGAGGCGCGCACGCGCTCCTATGATCTCGCCTATCGCATGGAGGCGACGGCGCCGGAGGCTGTCGATCTCTCCAAGGAAACCGAGGCCACCAAAGCGGCTTATGGCCTCAATGAAGACGCCACGAAGGACTACGGCACCGTGCTGCTGCGCGCGCGTCGCCTCGTCGAGCGCGGCGTTCGCTTCATCCAGGTTGTTTCGGGCCCCATCGAAGGTTCCGGCGTCGGCGACGACTCTAACTGGGACGCGCATCGCCAGCTCGAAAAGAACCACAGCATGCATGTCAAAGCGGTGGACAAGCCGATCGGCGCTCTCCTCGCCGATCTCGAGGCGCGCGGCCTGCTGGATCAGACGCTCGTCATCTGGACCTCGGAATTCGGCCGCACCTCTTACGGCCAGAGTGGCGACGGCCGTGACCATAATCCATGGGGCTATACGCAATGGCTCGCCGGCGGCGGTCTGAAGCACGGTCTCACCTATGGTCAGACCGACGAGATCGGCTTGAAGACCGTCGAAAATCCGGTGGACACCTACGACGTCCATGCGACGGTCCTCCAGCTTCTCGGCCTGGATCACCTGAAGACGATCTATTTGCGCGCCGGCCGCGCCGAACGTCCGACCGTCGTCTATGGCAAGGTCGTCAAAGACATCCTCGCCTAGGCGCCGCTTCATGCAGCTTGGTCGCGGATCTTTCTTTCTCCTCTTTGGACTGGCGGTCTCCGCCAGTCCTTCCACAGCAGGGGCGCAAAGCGCGCCGGCAAAGATCGTCATCGAACACTATGCATTCGGTCCGCCGGCTCTCAGCGTGAAAGTTGGAGAGAGGATCGAATTCACTAACAACGACCAAATTCCCCATTCGATTGTCCTCGAAGGGCCGAATGGCGAGACCTTTCGCTCCAAGGAGCAGCTCGACGAGGGCGAGAGCTTCGGCGTCGTGCTCTCGGCGCCCGGCGAAGCGGTTTATTACTGCGGCGTGCACTCGGGGATGCAAGGGAAAATCACGGTGACCAAATGATCGAGTTTCTCAAGCTACTGCGTGTCGACTTCCTGATTGCATTCGCCGCGGTTCTCGTGAGCGCGCCCGTCATCGCAGCGATCGATCTGCGTGACTACGACAATGATCTCATGCGGGACCTCGATAAGACCGTCAAATATTTCGAGCCCGACATCACCGCGAAGAATGCGGATGCGGCGAAGGAAGATGCGCAGGTGCTGCTCGACGGCTTCAAATATACAGAAGACTATTTCGCCAAGAAGGGCGCCGACGACGCCGTCGAAATCTCGCGCAAGGGCGTGAAGCTCATCAGCGCCGTATTGGCGAGCGTCGACAGCAACGACTTCGATGCGGCGGCGTCGGCCGCGCGCGGCGCGCCCGATCTCTGCAAATCCTGCCACGACATCTACAAGCCGCGTCTCGCGCGCTAGGCCTTCAATCCAACGCCAAAGGGAAGAACATGACTCGCAAGACGGCAAAGGATTTCAGTCCCGCTGTGCTGAAGTCTTTCGATCTCTATGTCCACGGCGACATCGACCGGCGGGGCTTCCTCGATCGCGTCGGCAAGCTCGGGCTCGGCGCCGCCGGCGCGGCCGCGATGCTCGACGCCTTGAATCCGCGCTTCGCCGAGGCCGAACAGGTCAAGAAAGACGATGCGCGTATTGTCGGGCGGATAGTCGAATATCCGTCGCCGGACGGCAATAGCGTGGTGAAGGGCTATCTCGTAAAGCCGGCGAATGTCAGCGGGAAGCTGCCTGTCGTTCTCGTCGTCCATGAGAACCGCGGCCTCAATCCGCACATCGAAGATATTGCGCGCCGCCTGGCGCTCGCCAATTTCATCGCCTTTGCGCCGGACGCGCTGGCGCCGCTCGGCGGCTACCCTGGCGATGAAGACAAAGCGCGCGAACTTTTCCAAAAGCTCGATCAGGAAAAAACACGCAAGGATTTCGTCGCGGCGGTTTCGGCGCTGAAGGCGCTGCCGGACGGCAATGGCAAGGTTGGCGTCGTGGGCTTCTGCTACGGCGGCGGCGTCTCCAATTTCCTGGCGACCAAAGTTCCGGATCTGGCGGCGTCCGTGCCGTTTTACGGCGGACAGCCGAAGGCCGAGGACGTCAAGAACATCAAGGCGCCTCTGCTGCTCCATTACGCCGGCAATGACGATCGCATCAATGCAGGCTGGCCGGCCTATGAGGCGGCGCTCAAGGACGCGAAGATCTCCTATGAAGCGCACGTCTATCCCGGCGTACAGCATGGCTTCAACAATGACACCACGCCTCGCTACGACGAGGCTGCGGCGAAGCTCGCATGGGGGCGCACCATCGATTTCTTCAACGCCCATCTGCGCGGCTGACACAGTTCCCAAAGGATACACGCCATGAAGACACCGCTCTTGTTCCTCGTCTCTTTTCTCGCCGCCACGACGGCCTTCGCCGCCGACAATCCGGCTGCGCCCGCAGCGGCGGCGCCCGCGGCGACGAATCCGGCGCCTGTCACGCCGGCAAATGACCCGGCCTATACCTATAAGACGCTTCGCCTCAATCGCGCGGCTTTCGATGCGCTCGCGGCGCGTCCCGGTGAGCTGCTCGTTCTCGATGTGCGGCGGCCCGACGAGCTCACGAAAGTGGGGGGCTTTCCTGTCTATCTCAGCATTCAGACGAAAGAGGTGCAGAATAGTCTCGCCTATATCCCCCGGGATCGGCTGATCGTCGTCGTTTCAAATCGCGCGCATCGCGCCGGCGCTGTCGGTGATCTGCTCTCGTCTTATGGATTCCGTGTCGTCGGCGCCATCGGCGTGCGCGATTATGAAGACGAGGGCGGTTCCCTGTTGAAGATCGCGCCGCCTGCGCAGAGCGCCGCCGCGCCTAGCGCCGCGCAAACGGCTGCCGCGGCTCCTGCTCAACAGGCGAAATAGAAAAGGTCCGTCGCGATGAACATCACGCGCGTCATCATTTCGCTGTTCCTCGCTTTGTCGGCCAGCGCGGCGCAAGCCGCGTTGAAGCCCGGCGACGCAGCGCCGGACTTCGCCGCGCAAGCGGCGATCGGCGGCAAGGATTTCAACTTCTCCCTCACGGAGGCTTTGAAGAAGGGCCCCGTCGTCCTCTACTTCTATCCGAAATCGTTTACGCGCGGCTGCACGATCGAGGCGCATGAATTCGCCGAAAGCTATGACAGTTTTGCTGCGGCGGGCGCATCCCTCATCGGCGTATCGAGCGACACGATCGAGACGCAGCGCGAATTCTCGACGAAAGAGTGCCGCGACAAATTTCCTGTTGCCGCCGATCCAGCCTTCAAGGTGATCAACGCCTATGACGCCAAGCGGCTCAAGCCGAGCGCCTCGGGGGATACGGTTGCCGACCGCATCTCTTATGTGATCCTGCCGGACGGAAAAGTCGCTTTCTCACTGACCGACTCCAACCCGAGCCGGCATGTCGAGAGCACGCTCGAGTTCGTTCGCAAATGGCGTGAAGAGCACAAGCCGTAAGCCGGCTGTTTCCACCACTATTACTCATCGCAAATGGAGTTCGTTGCATATGTCTCGTCTATCACACCGCGCCGGGCCTCTCATGATTGCCGCCGCCGTTGCCCTCGCGAGCGTCGCTATTGTGGCTGGCGCTCAGGCGCAGAACGCGCCCGCGCCTGGTAAGCAGGCCGTCGAGAACCGCAAGGCCGGTTTCCTGCTGATCGGCAATTACTTTCGCTATTTCGGCGCTGTTTCGAAGGGGACCGCCCCGTATGACGAAGCGGAGGCGACAAAGCGCGCGTCGAGAATCGCCTTTTTGTCGACGATTGTCGAAGACGCCTTTCCCGAAGGCTCGAACCCCGGCGAGCCCGAATCCAAGGCCAAGGCCGACGTCTGGAGCAATCGCGCCGATTTCGACAAGAAGCTGAAAGATTTCCAGGCGCACGCCCAGGCGCTCGTCGAGGTCAACGCCAAAGAAAAGGGCGCGACCGACGCTTTCAAAGCGGCCGTCGCGGCTCTGGCGGGTGACTGCAAGGGCTGCCACGAGACCTACAAGGCGAAATAACCAAGGCGAAATAAGACTAAAACGGTGACGAGGCCGATATGACCACCATCGAGAATGACCGTCTCTCTTCTGCGACGTCGTACAGTGAGACGAGGACTTATCGCAAGGTCTGGGATTGGCCGACACGGTTCTTCCATTGGAGCCTCGTCGCCGCATTCGCCGGAGCCTATGCGTCCAACAAGCTCGGCGCGGCCTATTTCTCGCTGCATTTGTTTTTCGGCTATGCGGTTATCGTCCTCGTGACTTTCCGCATCGTCTGGGGCTTCGTCGGGGCGCGGCATGCGCGTTTCGCCAGTTTTTTAAAAGGGCCGCGCAGCGTGTTGCATTATGTGAGCGCGGTTGGACGCGGTCGACATACACGCTATGTTGGGCACAACCCGCTCGGCGCATTGATGGTGATCGCGCTGCTGGCGGCGCTCGGCGCGCAGGCGGCTTTCGGGCTCTTCGGCGACGATGAGATATTCAATGCGGGGCCGCTTGCCCCTCTTGTCAGCAAGGACGCAAGCCTCCTGCTGACCTCGCTTCATCGCAAGCTCTTTTACCTCATTCTCGCGGCGGTCTTCGTGCATGTCGCCGCAGTGCTCGCGCATGTCGTCGTTGCGCGGGAGCCGATCATCCGCGCCATGGTGACGGGAAGCAAACCCAGTGAATTCGTGCCGGCCGAGGAAACGCTGCGATCTTCTCGCGGCGCGGTCGCCTTTCTCCTGTTCGTCGCGATCGTCGCCGCTTTCGCGTTCGGCCTGCGCTTTGTGCCCGGGGCGCAGGTCGATATCGCCGCTTTCTGAACTTTATCCATAGTCACGAACGATGGAATAGCCGCGTAGGTCCCCTCGCGTTCTCCTACGTGGCGACAAGGCCGCGATCTCTCACGAGATCGCGGCCGATTTTGTTTTGTGTGCGTTTTGTTGCCGTTTTGCAACATCAGGCGATATTGGGCGCAGTCTGGCGGCGAGATCGGGCGCGAATGCGATTGCCAGCTTGACCGGCAGTTACAAATATACATAGTTGGTAGATATAATAAGCAAACGGGTGGGTGTTCCAATGCGCCGTAACGGCTTCGCGTTTCGTAGAATGCTTCTTTCCAGCGCCGCACTCGCGCCGCTGTCCCTTGGCGCGCTTGCGACGCTGGTCGCCGACGCCGCTCGCGCCCAGGATGCGCAGGTGGAGGAGGTAAAGGTCACGGCGCGTCAGCGCGAGGAGAAAGCGCAGGATGTGCCGTTGCCGGTCAGCGTGGTCGGCGCCAAGACGCAGGAGAGAGAGCGTCTCGAGCGCCTGCAGGACTTCGCGCAGAAAGTCCCGAATTTCGTGCCGTCGATCAACAATCCGCGCACCTCGGCCATGTCGATTCGCGGCATTTCCGGCATCTCTGGCGGCGCCGACGGTTCCGAGTCGGCGGTCGGCCTCATCGTCGACAACGTCTTCTACACGCATGTCGGCTTCCAATGGGCCGACTTCGTCGATTTGCAATCGCTCGAGGTTGCGCGCGGCCCGCAAGGCACGCTGCTCGGCAAAAACACGACGGTGGGCGCCGTCGTGATCCGCACGCAATTGCCGTCCTTTGCCCGATCTGCGACGTCCGAGACGACCATCGGCGCCTACAACCGCGTCACGCAAAAGCTCAACGTCACCGGTCCGATCATCGACGACAAGCTCGCCTATCGTGTGACGCTCTATTACGATCGTGGCGACGGCTGGATCCATAACCAGTTCAACAGCCAGAAGCTCCTGGACAATAATCGCTGGGGCATTCGCGGGCAGTTGCTCTATGTCGGCGAGAACTTCACCGATCGCCTGATTTTCGACCGCCTGCGTTCCGATGAATACAACAACTACAGCGGCGTCGTCGGAAACTCCTTCCCGCTATGGGCAAATGGCGCTCTGGCGAGGACCTATGCGCAAAATCTCTGGACGCGCCTGCGCACGCCGATCCTCACATTCGATCCCTACCAGCCTTATCTCACGCGACTGGGCAAGCTCGATCAGCGCACGACCGGCGTCTCGAACGAGTTCAATTACACTTTGGGAGAGAATACGCTGACCGGCGTCTCGGCCTGGCGTCAATTCATTCTGCATCCCAACAACTCGACCGGCAATCAGCTCACCGACATCAGCGCGAACGCCTATGACGTGAAGGTCGATCAATTCTCGCACGAAACGCGCCTTGCGTCGCCGCAGGGCCAGGAATTCGAGTGGACGATCGGCAACTACAATCTCTACGAACATGTCTGGTCGTATAACCACGTCGATTTCGGTTCACAGGCGAGCCAGTGGTTCGCCAACAACATCAACGCCAATCCCTATAATCTCTGGGGCCTCTCCTATCGCAACGACGGCGTCGCGCGCACTTTCAGCACGGCTGCTTTCGGCCAGGGAACTTGGCACATCGACGAAAAATGGGCGCTGACGGCGGGGTTGCGCGACACTTACGAGATACGTGAGGGGTCGGATTTCGGCTGGATTCAGGGGCTTTCCAGCCTCAGCCAGCTCGCGGCGGTCAGGCAGGCGACCGGCGGCACGACGTTCTTCGACACGGGCGGACAGCAGAAACGCGTCAATTCGATCTCGGGACTTTTCAATCCCTCCTATCGCATCAACGAAAACGTCATGACCTATGGCTCGGTGGCGCGCGGCGAAAAATCCGGCGCGGTCAATACCCAGGCCTTGCCGATCCTCAACAGCGCCGGCGTTTTCCAAGGGTGG
Organism: Methylocystis iwaonis; assembly: GCF_027925385.1. Classification (NCBI taxonomy): domain Bacteria; kingdom Pseudomonadati; phylum Pseudomonadota; class Alphaproteobacteria; order Hyphomicrobiales; family Methylocystaceae; genus Methylocystis; species Methylocystis iwaonis. The sequence goes on along the minus strand of NZ_AP027142.1, from coordinate 3,369,453 downwards.
CAGCCCGTCATCACCAAGCCGGAAGTCTCATGGGACTATGAAATCGGCGTCAAGACGAACTGGTTCGACAACCGGCTCATCCTCAACGCCAACGCCTATTGGAATGATATCTACAATTTCCAGTCGGTGCTCGTGAACACGGATTATACCGACGTCTCCGGCGTGCCGATTCGCAAGAACTATCTCGGCAACATCGGTCATGTGCGTCTGCGCGGTTTCGAAATCGACGGACGCTGGAGCCCGATCGATCGCCTCTGGCTGACCTTCTCGGGCGCTTATACCAACGCCCAATACGTCGATTTCCCCAAGGCCTCGCCATCGCCGGAATTCCTGTGGCCGGCCTCGAGCAATATCGGCGGCGTGGCGGCGCCGGCCTATATGAGCCTCTCGGGCCACAGCATCACCGGCGGCGTTTCGGGAAATAACCCGGTTGCGCCGTTCTCCTTCAACCTCGGCTTCAATCACGAATATCCGCTTGGTGCGATCTTCCGCGACGTCGGCTATACGGGGCCCGTGACGCTCTTCAGCTATTCCAACGCCGCATGGCGGGCGCGCACGCAGCTTTCCAATCCGCTGTCCATCTATCCGCTGTTCATGCCAGCCTACGCGATCTGGAACGCTGGCGTCGGTCTGAAGACTGACGACGATGTCTACAGTTTCAATCTCTGGGTCCGCAATCTTCTCGACGAGCGCATCATCGTCGCACAAACGATCGCGTCTACGGGCCTGTCACCCTCGCCGTCCACCGTCACCTTCGACGCATACAACCCACGCACCTTCGGCGCGACGCTGCGCGTCAAGCTCTATTGAGCAACGTCTCGCTACACGTTCAGGAGTTCGTACGATGAAGAGAATTACCGTCTTCCATCTGGCCGCTATGACGATCTCGCTGCTCGCAGGATCGGCGGCGGCGGCCGATCTGCCGAGCGCCAAAGCGCCTCCACCGCCCCCGCCGCCGCCGGTGTTTAGCTGGCAGGGCGGCTATGTCGGCGTTTACGCGGGCGCAATTCTCGGCGAGGGCGCATTCACGCTCGTCAATCAAACGCCCCTGCGCGGCTCGGCTTTCGTGGGTGGTGGAACGATCGGCTATAATTGGCAATGGACCGATACGATCGTTCTCGGCGCGGAAGCCGATTTCGGCTATCGCGGCAGCATTCAGCCTGGTCGCACGGGTTGGAGCTATCCCGGCCGGACCGACTCCGGGGTGCTCGGGACCCTGCGTGGCAGAGTGGGCTACGCCTTCGCGCCGCGCTGGCTCGCTTATGTCAGCGCCGGCTTGGCTTACGGAACGAATTTCATCTCGAATAATTTTTCGAGCCTTCCGCCTTTCACCTATGGGCAGTTGAGTTCGGGGCCGACGCTGCGTCCCGGTTGGACCGCTGGCGCCGGCTTCGAATATGCCTGGAACGACAAAATCTCGATCAAGGGTGAATATCTCTATGCCTGGCTTGCCGAGACAGGCGTCGCCTACAACACTAATCGCGGCGTCCTCAATGCGAATGTTTCGAGCGCCGGACATGTGGTGCGCGCTGGAATAAACTATCATTTCTCCGCTGGCCCGCTCGCGGCGCCGCCGGCGCTCGTTAAATAGGTTTTGGTGGTTTGCGGCGCTTTGGGCTCGGGGCATTTGTTCCGAGCCCTTTTTTGTTGCGCGGCTGACGCATGAAGTGAAAAGAATGTGCGATGCAGCTATAATCACATTGCGTCTATAGGAAATATACGCTAGTCATTGGGCGTCTGGTTTTCATGAGAAAGGGCGACATCGATGGCGACAGCCGCCGCGCCGAATTTCGACTCCGCCGACGCCGCCGGCGATGATTTCCTCGTTGATCCGCAGGGTGTGCAGGGATTGCTGCAGCCGAGTGGGCTGCGGCCGAATTATCCCGCCCAATTGGGCGCGGCCGCCCTCTACGCTCTTCTGCTCGGCCTGATCGTCACCCTGTCTTTCAAAGCCGCGGAGGCGCCCGTCGAAGAGCAGCAAGTAATCGAACTTGCGCCCGTGCCGGCCGAGGAGCCGCCCCCGCCAGAGGACACGCCGCCGCCGCCCGAGGAGCTCGTGCTCCCTGACGAGCCGCCGCCGCCCCCGCCGGTCTTGGACCCGATTGCGCCGATCGAACCGCCGAAGCCGATCGAGAAACCCGCCATCAAGCCCAAGCTCGAGAAGAAAATCGAAAAGCCGGTCGCCGCGAAGCCGGCGACCGCCCGCGCGCCGACGGCCGCGAGAACGGATGCGCCTGCTGTTCGTGCGCCGGCGGCTCCCTCGGGCGCAACGGCCTCGGCGATCGCCAACCAGTTCCACGCTTGCATGCAGCGCGCCGCCGCCAACGCCTATCCGGATTCGCAGGCGCCGCGCACCGCGCATATCGGCTACCGCGCGACCTTCGGCGCCACCGGATCGATGACCTCTTTCTCGATCACGCCTTCGGGCAATGGCGCTTTCGATGCGGTCGCCAACCGGCTCGGGGGCCGTTGCGGCTCCGTCGCCGCGCCCGGCAAGCCGGTCTCGCTTTCGGGCTCCTTCACCTTCAGCCCCTGATTCCCAGCTATTGAAAGGCAGATAAATGGCAGATCCTGTCACCAACACGGCCTCGACGGCGCTCGCGCATACGCTGACGCCCATCGAGCTCTTCCTGCAAGCCGACGCCATCGTGAAGAGCGTCATCATCCTGCTCATCATCGCTTCGGCTTGGGGTTGGGCGGTGATCGCGGAGAAGCTCATCCGTCTGCGCATTCTGCATAAGCGCGCCGACAAGCTCATCGCCAGCGTTCAGGACGGCCTGCCGGTTGCGGCGGTCGCGGAGAGCTTCAGCTCGGCTTCCGAGGACGATCCGCTCGTGCAGGTCTATCGGGCGATGGTCGACGAGCAGACACGTTCGGCGGATCTCGTTTATACGGAGGCGCAGCGCGACTCCCTGCAAGACCGCGTTCACCGCGTTGCGCAGCTTGCGAGCTCCCATGCGCTCGATCAACTGCAGTTGCGGCTGCCGTTCCTCGCCACCATCGGCGCAGTGGCGCCCTTCGTCGGCCTCTTCGGCACGGTCTGGGGCATCATGAACTCGTTCCAGGGCATTGCGGCGTCGAACAACACCAGCCTCGCGGTGGTTGCGCCCGGCATCGCCGAAGCGCTCTTCGCGACCGCGCTCGGCCTCGTCGCCGCCATTCCCGCCGTCATTTTCTACAACCGCATCAGCGGCGACATCGGCGCCTATGGCAAACGCCTGACCGCCTTCATCGGCGTCTTCGAGGTGGAACTGTCCCGTCATCTGTCCAAGAGAGGAGAGCGCAATGGCCTTCGCGTTGCGTAAGCACGATTCGGAATTCGACTCGCAGCCTATCGCCGACATCAATGTCACGCCGCTCGTCGACGTCATGCTGGTGCTGCTCATCGTCTTCATGGTGGCGGCGCCCTTGATGACCTCGGGCGTGCCTGTCGATCTGCCCAAGACGGCGGCCAAGCAGCTCAATGACCAGCAGCCGCCGATCGTTGTCAGCGTCGACGCCAACGGCTCCTATTTCGTCGACAAGAAAGAGGCGACCGGCGTCGAGGGCCTGCTCGCCGTGCTCAAGGAGAACAGCGAGAACAACAAGGACCGCCGCATCCATCTGCGCGCCGACAAGGCCGTCGCCTATGGCAAGGTCGCCGAGGCGATGGGCGTGATCAACGCCGCCGGCTATGTGAAGGTCGCTCTCGTCTCCGAGGGCGCTGGATCGGGCGCCAGGGCCGCTTCGGCGGCGCAATAGGCGCGCGAAACGTCCCGGGCTCGTTTCCTCAAGGCGCTCCGCCGTCCTCGGAGCGCCCAGTTTCTCCCGGGCCCGGGACGTGTTTTTTGATAATTTCAGATTATAAAATCAGTTGCTTGCCCCGACCGCCCAGGCGGCGGAGGCCGATAGGCAGGCAGATTTGCGCTTCTGCTTTCGCCCGATGTTCCTATATGATAGCTAGCGTTGATCGGGGCGGTCCGCATCGGAGGGCCTCCCAAGCGCGCGGGCAGGCCGATTTGGCCTCGAAAGAAGAATGCTCTCGAATAAAGCGAAATACGGGCTGAAGGCGCTCATCCATCTCGCCAAGGCGGACGACAAATGTCTGGCTGGCGATATCGCGACCGCCAACAACATCCCTCGGAAATTCCTGGACGCCATCCTGGTCGAGCTGCGCAACGCCGGCATTCTCAACAGCCGGAAGGGCAAGGGCGGCGGCTATCATCTGGCGCGCCCGGCGGAGAAGATCACCGTCGGCCAGATCATCCGCATCCTCGACGGCCCGCTCGCGCCGATCGCCTGCGCGAGCCGCACGGCCTATCAGCGCTGCGCCGACTGCCCGGACGAAGACGCCTGCGCGATCCGCGACATCATGCTGGACGTGCGCGATTCGATCGCGCTCATTCTGGACCGCACCAGCATTGCGTCGCTGCGCAACCGCGGCAATCGAGAGACGCAGATTTTGCGGTGACGCTTTCCGCTCGCCCGGGTGCGGTCGAGTGGCGAGAAATCGCGCCGCCTCGAAAAGTGGGGCTGTTATTCCCGGCGGGCTGGAACCCCGACCGGAAATTCAGAGCCTTCCGTCGTTGCGAGCGAAGCGAAGCAATCCAGAGCCGCTATAGCTGCCCTGGATTGCTTCGTCGCTCTGCTCCTCGCAATGACGGTGGGCGCCAAAATATAGCGCTGGATTTGTTCTGGGTTCCTGATCGCTCGCTTCGCGAGCGGCGGAAGGGCAACAGTCGTTTATTTTACTTCGGTTTCGGCCAATTGCTGCTCTGCGGATCCGGCGCGCCGACTTGCGTCGTCGTTACCGGTCCGACGCCGATGATCTGCACGACAACCTCTTCCGCGCCGGCGCCGTCCCAATGCACGCCATTGGCCGGATGCAGCATGTAAGAGCCTTCCTTCAGCGGCGCGGCGGCGTTGAAGTCGATCTTCTCGCCCACTCCAGTGTACCAGACGCCCTTGATGACGGTCGCGTGCCGGTCCTGGGAATGGAAATGCGGGTTGGAATGCGCGCCGGGCGGGAAGCGGTTGCGCACGACATAGAGACCGGGTTTGGAAGGATCGCCATAGATGATCGCCTGGGACGGCCCTGCGCCAAGCGGCGATTTGAAGGGCGCCTGCTCGGGCAAAAGGCGGATGAATCCGTTTTCCGTGTCCGCCCGGCTCGGGAGGGCGACTTGAAGCGCCCCCGCGAGGCCCAGAACAAGACCCGCGCCGAGCGACGCGTTCAGCAATTTACCCATGTCTATCTCACTCCCGGATACGAGCGGCTCGAGCGGCCATGCATCGACCTCATTTGCTATCGAACAAAATGACCGCAGCGCTTCTCGCATCCTCCGCGCGGTCGAATACGAGCTCTTCGAGTTCTCGAAAAGAGTCTTCGATCGCGTAGAAGCGGTAGCCCTCGGGTCCGTCCGCGACGACGCCGACGGGGTCGACGCCGATCTTGATCAAATAGACGTGAAACATCGCTGGCCTCGCTCGATCGCCGTGCTTACTTTGCTTTGGCCGAAATATGGAAACTCGCGTTCTCTGGCGGCGTCACGCTTTCTTCGCTATGCGGCGTTCCCTCCGGCGCCCATTCGTAAGGAACCGGCTGCGCCCGATAGACCGCGTAACTCACAGTGGCGCGACCGGTCTCGGGATCTTTGCCGCGGCGCGGATAAGGATTGACATATTCCCAGACGATCTCGCCCGCCGGCGTCACCTGGAAGAAACGGCCGATCTGACCTTCGTCGATGAAGGTGTTGCCGTTGGGAAGCCGGCGCGCATTGCTGATATGCGTGCTTCGGAACGCCCATCCCTGCTGGCCCGAGCTGGCGCCCGTATATTGCCAGACAATTTCCTTCGTCACTGGATTGATCTCGAGCACGCGCGAGCCGCCGGTGATGGAGACGGCGGCGTGCGGATAGCCGGCCTCGCCCTGGTTGTCGAAGACGAGGAGATTGCCCGCGCCCGGCAAGCCTTTTGGAATGATATGCGCGTCGTGCTGGCCGGAGATCTGATCGACCGGACGTGGCACCTTCCGCGAGGTCGGGCTCCCATCTTCCGAAATCCCCGGATAATGCGGCCCCAGGGTCCAGGCGATCTTGCGCGTCTTGCGGTCGATGATCGCGATGAAGTTCGCAGAGCGTGAATCGAAGATGAGATTGTCCGGCGCGAAACGCTGGTCGCCTTCGTCGAACCAATGGTTCGGGCCGACGGGCTTCAGATCATTGACGTGAAGATAGTCGGCGCTTTTCGAGTTCTTTACGAGTTTCAGCTCGTCGGCGGTAAAGCCGATCTCGTCGATATGGTCCGATGCAGCCCATGTCCAGACGATGTCGCCCTCCGGATTCACTTCATAGGCGACGTCGTCGAGCACTTGCGGCGTGGCGAAGCCCGGCAGCGGGTAGACGATATTCGAGAGCACGAGCGTATTGCCGTTTGGCAGCCGTGCAATGTCGTGATGTTGCTGCGCACGGCCGCCGGGCGCGTTGGCGCCGAATTCCCAGAGCTTGGCGCCGTTCCAGTCCACCTCGCCGACGCTTTTGCGGATTCGCGTGAAGGTGCGGCCGGGCACGAGATCCGTGCCTTTGCCTTCCTCCGTTTCCAGCGTGACGAAGACATGGCCGCGCGCGCCGCCGACAAGCGCCGGATCGATAAAGGCGACGGGCTGCCCCGAATATTTCCATTCGTGCACGACCTTTCCGGTGAGGTCGATCAAGCGGGAAACGTCGTCGCCGCCCGGAAAGAGCACGTAGGAATTATAGGCCTTGGCCGGATCGTAGATCGTGGTTCCGGTGGGGTAGACGCTCGGTTCGGCGTGGGCGGGCGGCGCCGCGCGCATCGCGAAGAAAAAGAAAGCGGCGCCCGTCAAAGCGAGGAGCCGCTGCTTGCGAGATTGGTTCTGAACGAGCGCGCAAGCCGTCGAATGAGCCATGAGTCTACCTCTCCGTCGCCTGGAACTGAGGCGATTATAACTATAGTGTTTTGGTATGCAATAGCCTGCGACCGGGACGAAGAGAATAGAGTGTTTGGTGCTTTTATATAAGGAAAAAGTTGTGCATGACGAGCGCGCGCTTGTCGCGGCAATATAAAATATCCTTCTTGTGGATAGGTAAGAACATGTTAGTTTGCCGCGCCGAAGACGTCGCCTCGAAGGAAGCGCCTATGAAATCATCCGTCGTCCTTGCTTTGAGCCTCTCGCTGTCCGCCGCGGCCCAAGCCGGCGCCGAAACAGCGCTCACGCTCGACCCCGACGACATCGGCGGCGTCGTGACGAGCCGCGTCGGCGCCGAGGCGGGCGTATGGGTCATCGCCGAGACGACGGAACTCGGGACTCGTTTCGCGAAGATCGCGGTGACGGACGAGGCGGGGCGCTACGTCATCCCGGATCTGCCCAAAGCGCATTACCGGCTTTGGGTGCGCGGCTATGGGCTGGTCGATTCGCCAAAGGTCGCCGCGGAGCCGGGACAAAAGATCGATCTGCAGGCAGTCGTTGCGCCGAGCCTCTCGGCCGCGGCGCAATATTATCCGCCGATCTACTGGCTTTCCCTGCTCAAAGTTCCCGGCCGTGAGAAGTTTCCCGGCACGGGAGCGAGCGGCAATGGTGTGCCTGAGAATTTTACATCGCAAGAGCAATGGCTCGATCTTGTGAAGACTAATGGTTGCGGTCCTTGTCATCAGCTCGGCAATCTGGCCACGCGCGCCATTCCCGCTTCGCTGGGGCACTTCGATTCATCCATCGAGGCTTGGCGGCGGCGCCTGCAATCGGGTCAGGGCGGCACGGCAATGATCAACGGGATTGCCCGTCTCGATTCGCCGGATGGCGGGCAGCTCGCGCTTTTTGCTGATTGGACCGACCGTATCGCCGGCGGAGAGTTGCCGCATGAGACGCCGCCTCGCCCGTCCGGCGTCGAGCGCAACATCGTCGTCACCGTGCATGATTATGCGGACGCGAAGCATTATCTCCACGACCTGACTTTGACCGACAAGCGCAAGCCGACCGTCAATCCCTATGGCCTGATCTATGGCGCGACCGAACTCGGCAGCGACGACATTCCGGTTCTCGATCCGGTCAGGAACACGAAATCGCTGCTGCCCGCGCAGTTGCGCGACGCGGATGCGCCAAGCTCGCTCCTCGCCAATCCGGTGATCGCGCCTTCGCCCTATTTCGGCAATGAGGCCTTGTGGAACAGCAAATTCAACGCCCATACGCCGACGATGGATTCGCAAGGCCGCGTCTATTTCGCGGCGCAAATCCGCTCGCCAAAGAACACGCCAGATTATTGCACGAAGGACTCCCCACTGCGTTCTGCGCAGCTTTATCCGTTGCCCGCTAAGCCCGAAGGCTTCGTCGGCAATGCGCGTCAGGTCTCGGTCTATGATCCGAAGACGAAGAAATGGGCCTTCATCGACACCTGCTTCGGCTCGCATCATTTGAATTTTGCCGAGGATAAGAGCGACACGCTGTTCCTCAACAATGTGGGGCAGGGGGAGCTTGCCGTCCTCGGCTGGGTCAACACCAGGAAATTCTGGGAGACCGGCGACAGCGCGCAATCGCAGGGGTGGACGGCGCTCGTCGTCGACACCAATGGCGACGGCAAGCGCTCGGAGGACTACAACCAACCGGGCAAGCCGATCGACGCGACGAAAGACACGCGCGTGCCTTACGGGCTCTACAGCGTCGCCTCCAGCCCGCTCGACGGTTCCGTGTGGGGCTCCAATCTCACTTTCCCCGGCTATGCGGTGCGCGTCGCGCTCGGCGCCAATCCGCCGGAGACGGCGCTCACCGAAATCTACAAAGTGCCGTCGCCGGGCTATGGCATTCGCGGCGCGGACGTAGATCGCAACGGCGTCTTTTGGGCGGCGCTCGGCAGCGGGCATCTGGCGAGCTTCGACCGCCGCAAATGCAAGGGGCCGCTCAACGGGGCCGGCGCCGAAAAGGGCGAGAAATGCCCTGAGGGCTGGAGCTTCTATCCGCTTCCGGGCCCCGGTTTCGCCGGCGCGCCGGGCGCGGCGGAGACGCCCTATTACGCCTGGGTGGATCAGCACGATATTCTGGGCCTCGGGCCGAACACGCCCTTCGCCACCGGCAATCAATCGGACTCGCTGCACGCGCTGGTGAACGGACAGATTGTCGAGCTGCGCGTCCCCTATCCGATGGGTTTCTATGCAAAGGGCGTCGACGGCCGCATCGACGATCCGTCCGCTGGCTGGAAAGGCCGCGGCCTTTGGACGACTTCCGGCAATCGCACGCCTTTCCATATCGAGGCGATCGACGCCCCTGCGCCGGGCGCGCCGGGCAAGACGCCGGAAACCTATTCGGCGCCGCTTGTCGTGAACTTCCAGCTTCGCCCGTCGCCGCTTGCACATTGAGAACCGAGGAGGAGGCCCCTTGTCGCGTTTTCTGCTTCTGACGCTGCTCCTGCTGTCGATGTCGGCGCCGCAATCAGTCATTGCGGCCGGCAAGCTCCCGCCTTGCCCGGCGAGCCGAAAGGTCGTGTGGACCGATTGCGAAGGCGCTTACACTTATGACGATTGGTCGAAATATGTCGGCGCGTTCAAAGACGATAAAAGACATGGGCAGGGCGCGATCACTTATCCGGATGGGCAGCAATATACCGGCGGCTTCGTGAATGACCGCCGCGAAGGCGCAGGCGTCTATACGAGCCAGAACGGCAACAAATGGTCGGGCGAATTCAAAAATGATAGACCGAATGGGCGCGGCGTGCTCACTGATAAATCGGGAAAGATTTTGAAGGAAGGCGTCTGGGTCGACGGCGCCTTCGCGGGGCAGGGCGCGCAGACGCCGCGCTGATCGCTATGCATATGCCTGGCGCAAATTGGACCGGTCGAGGCAGTCAGCTTGCGGAAAGCTTGTCTTCATAGGCTTGCAGCCGGCGACTTCCTTTTTTCGGCTCACCTTTGCCTATGGCCCGGTCTCGACATCAGACAGTACGACATGCGCCCAGCGCCTTCGCGCCGCCAGTAGGCGCGGCGTATTTTGTCGCGAAAGGCGCGGCCGAGCTTTTGGCGCGGCGCTATGCGCAGGCGCATGCCGCTTATAGCAAGGCGCTCAAATTCGATAAAAACTGCATCGACGCGCTGAGGGGACGCGCGCTGTCTCTGCACGCATTGGGCCGCGACAATGAAGCCCTCTTCGATTACGACGCCGCGCTCGCTCTTGCGCCGCGAGAAGAGGATCTATGGTACAATTTCGGCGTCTCATTATTGGGGCTCGGCGCGGTCGACGACGCGCTTCTCGCCTTTGCGCGGGCGCTGGAAATCAACCCGAGCTATGCGATTGCCGCGGATTCGGCGGCTTTCGCCGAGAGCAAGCGTGGGCGATTTCTGGAGGCGATCGCCTATTGCGATCGGCTGCTCGAGAAAGACCCGCGCAACCAGCGCGCCTTGCGCCTCAAGGCCGATGCGCTGCTCGCGGCGAAACGCTTCGACGAGGCGTTGAAAATCTACGATGCTGCCTTGCGCCTTTCACCGCGCGACGTCGAGCTTCTCGTCAATCGCTCTACGGCGCTTCTCTCGCTCAATCGGCGCGACGAAGCCTTCGCCAGCGCAAAAGAAGCCCTTGCTTGCGACGCAAACGTGTCGCTGGCCTGGCGCGCCTATGGCACTGTCGCTTTGAAGCTCGGCTTGTATGAGACGGCGCGGGACGCCTTCATCCGCGCGCTGGAGCTCTCCCCCAATGACGCGGATGCCTTGAGCGGCCAGGCCATTGCGCTCAAAGAACTCGGAGAGATCGACGCCGCTTTGCGCACATTCGATGCGGCGCTGGCGATCAACCCTGAAAATGAAGATGTGAAAAGCAACAAGGGCGCTCTCTTGTTGCTGCTTGGCCGCTATCCCGAGGGGCTTCCGCTCTTCGAATATCGGCGGGCGAATAGCCACACTCTACACTTGAAAGCGTGGTTGCCCTGGCCGGAATGGCGCGGCGAGGATTTAACAGGTAAGCGCCTGCTGGTGATGGATGAAGCCGGTCTCGGCGACGTCATCCAATATAGCCGCTATTTTCCCTTATTGGCGCGAGAACCTGCGCGCCGAGTTGCATTTGGTTGTCGCGCGAGCATGCGCGCTTTGATCGAGACACTCGACCCGCCGACCGAGCTGGTGACGGATGTGCGGGTCGACGAGTTCGATCTTTTCACGCCGCTTTGCAGCCTTCCGCTCGTCTTAGGGACGAGGGTCGACAGCATACCGGCGCCCGCGCGTTACCTGGCGGCCGATCCTCGGCGGCGTGACGTCTGGCGGCAGCGGATCGGCGCCCACGGGTTCAAGATCGGCGTCTCCTGGCGCGGCAGCTCGACCGCCCAGTCGGATGATACCCGCAGCGCGCCGCTTTCCGCTTTCGCGCCGCTCGCCGAGCTTCCGGGCGTTCGTCTCATCAGCCTGCAGAAGAACGAGGGCGTGCAGGAAATCACGAAGGCCAATGGGGTGTTTCGGATCGAGGAGCTGGGCCCGGATTTCGACACGGGGCCCGATGCTTTTCTCGACACGGCGGCGGCGATGGAGGCGATGGACCTCGTCATCACGATCGACACGTCGATCGCCCATCTCGCGGGCGCGCTAGGTCGTCCGCTATGGATCGCCCTCAAATATGTGCCCGAGTGGCGCTGGCTGCTGCAGCGCGACGATAGCCCATGGTATCCGACCGCGCGGCTTTTTCGCCCGCGCACGTTGGGCGATTGGGGCGGCGTGATTGCGGACATGACGGAGGCTTTGCGAGCGAGGCTATGACGACGAAGCAGTCGATCTTCGGAAACAATGATCCCTTGATGCTTCCGTCTTCGATCGGAGAACTCTTCGATCGCATCTCCATATTGGAGCTCAAGGAGCATCACATCGAAGATGCAAAGAAGCTTACCAATGTTCGGCAGGAGCTGAAGCTCTTGCGCGAAACGGAGTTTCGTCTCGGTCTCGGGGCCTCCGATCTGGAGTCCGTACGTCGCCAATTGGCCGAGGTGAATGCGGCGCTTTGGGCGATCGAGGACGAAATCCGCGACTGTGAGCGCAAGGGCGATTTCGGCCCGCGTTTCATCGAGCTTGCGCGCAGCGTTTATCACCAGAACGACCGGCGCGCCGCGCTGAAATATCGGCTGAACCAACTCTGCGGCTCGTCTCTGGTCGAGGAAAAATCCTACTGCTGAGGCGAGTCGCGTCATTCCCGACGCTCGCAAAGCAAGCGATCGGGAATCCAGCGCGAAACAGCGCTGTTGCGGGCTCTGGATTCCCGGTCGGGCTTTCAGCCCGCCGGGAATGACGGCGGCTACAACCCTTCGAAAAGCGCCGTGGAGAGATAACGCTCCGCGAAAGACGGAACGATCACGACAATATTCTTTCCTTCGGCCTCCGGGCGGGCGCCGATCTCCAATGCGGCCGCGAGCGCCGCGCCCGAAGAAATGCCGACGGGGACGCCTTCGGTCCGTGCAATGAGTCGCGCGGTGTCGAGCGCCGTCTGATTGCCGATGGTGACGATCTCGTCGATCACGCTCCGGTCGAGAACGGGCGGCACGAAGCCTGCGCCAATGCCCTGAATCTTGTGCGGTCCCGGCGGGCGGCCGGAGAGCACCGCCGAGTCTTCCGGCTCCACGGCGACGACGCGCAGATTTTGGTTGCGCCGCTTCAGCACTTGTCCGACGCCGGTGATCGTGCCGCCCGTGCCGACGCCTGAAATGAAATAATCGATCTCGCCATTGGTGTCGTTCCAGATTTCCTCCGCCGTGGTCGCGCGATGAATTTCGGGATTGGCGGGGTTCTCGAACTGCTGGGGGATGAGCGCGTCGGGGTTCTGCGCAAGAAGCTCATTGGCTTTCGCGAGCGCGCCCTTCATTCCTTGCGAGGCAGGCGTGAGCACGAGCTCCGCGCCGAGCAGAGCGAGCATCTTGCGCCGTTCGAGCGACATCGATTCAGGCATCACCAGAATGAGCCGGTAGCCGCGCGCGGCGGCGACGAAGGCGAGCGCAATGCCGGTGTTGCCGGATGTCGGCTCGATTAGAACCGTCCTGCCGGGCGCAATACGCCCCTCCTTTTCGAGCGTCTCGATCATCGCAACGCCGATGCGGTCCTTGACGCTGGAGATGGGATTGAAGAATTCGAGCTTCGCCAGAATATTCGCCTTCACGCCTTTGAGGCGCGCAATGCGATCGAGCCGCACGATCGGCGTGTCGCCGATGGTTTGGGTGATGGAGTCGTAGATCCGGCCGCGCCCTGGCCGCGCCGCCGGGGTGAAGTTCACGCTGTGAATAGTCATTCGTCTATCCTTTCACTTCCTGCCGAAGCGCTTCCGGTCCGCCGATCGAAACTCATATGCCTGCCCCATGGTCGAAGACTTCCACGCGCGCCTTCGCCTGGGAAATGTTGGCGCCGGGCGGCACGCTCTGGGTGAGCCAGACATTGCCGCCGATGGCGGAGCCACGACCGATGGTGATACGGCCGAGCACGGTGGCGCCCGCATAGATCACGACGTCGTCCTCGATGATCGGATGGCGCGGCTTGCCTTTTTCGAGTGCGCCGTTCTCGTCGACGTCGAAACGCTTGGCTCCGAGGGTAACGGCCTGATAGAGGCGCACGCGCTTGCCGATGATCGCCGTCTCGCCGATGACGACGCCTGTCCCGTGATCGATGAAAAAGCTTTCGCCGATGGTCGCGCCGGGGTGAATATCGATGCCGGTTTGCGAATGCGCGATCTCGGCGACGATGCGGGCGATCATCGTCGCGCCGAGCAAATAAAGCCGATGCGCGAGACGATGGCGGATGATGGCGGAAACGCCAGGATAGCAGAAGACGACTTCGTCGAGACTCTTGGCCGCCGGATCGCCTGTGAAGGCGGCGCGAATATCCGTATCGAGAAGCATGCGGACCTGTGGCAGCGCCTGCGCGAATTCTTCTGTGATCAGTCTGGCGCGGGTCGCGAGCGCATCGTCGGCGGCTTCGGGTTCGAAGAGCTTGAGCTCGCGGCGGACCTGCTCACGCAGCATCCGCAGCGCACGGCCGAGAGTCCGGGTCAAGAAGGCGTCCGTCGTCTCCGGCGTCAGCTCATAAGGGCCGAAATGCCGTGGATAGAGAACCGCGGTCAAATCCTCGACAGTGTCGAGTATGGCCGCGCGCGACGGCAGCTCGGGAAGCCGGCCGTTTCCGTAACGATTCGTCTGCGACTTTCGACGCAAGATGGCGAGAGCTGAGACGATGTCTTCGACGTCGAATCCGTCCGGGTCCAGGAAAATTGTCTCGAACTGTTGCGTCATTCCACGGCCTTCAAGCAGCGCGCGAATTAATCTATAAAAGTCATAGACTATATCATCAGAAAAGGCAATAGCCGCAAAACGCGCTTTGCTATCTTCGCCTCGGCTGTCAGCAGCATGTACGGCTGGTCGTATTAGTATATGTATTCTAATATAGTAGAACTTTGTCATGTATTAATTCCATGAAATACTCTTGAATCCAGAACGATAGCGTGTAGAGTTCACGCTGTCGCAAGCAACATGTTAGCGATTTCTTGTATTTGAAAAGACGACGCGCCCTCCCGCGCGGCGCCCGTCTGTTCCCGTCGACCCTCCTAGGACGATTGCATGACTGCAGAACCCGAAGTCCGCCGAACATTGAGCGAGGCGGCGGCGCGCCAGCTCGCCAACGCAACGAAAACCCGCCCGCAATGGTCGGGCATCACGCCGCGCTGGCTCGTGTCCTTCCTCCCCTGGGTGCCGGTCGAAGCCGGCATCTACCGCCTGAACCGCGTCAAGGAATCGTCGGCGTTGAGCGACGCCGTCGTGCAATGCAGCCCGGCGCGCGATCGTGATGCGGACCTACCGGAGACCTTCGTCGATTACGAAGATGCGCCGCGCGAATATTCGATGAACGCGGTGACGACGATCCTCGACGTTCAGACCCGCGTCTCGGATCTTTACAACCATCCCTATGATCAGATTCAGGAGCAGGTCCGTCTCCTCACCGAGAAGGTGAAGGAGAGGCAGGAGGCCGAACTCATCAACAATGCGGAATATGGCTTCCTCGCCAATGCGCATCCGTCGATGAGGATCAAGACCCGCAAGGGACCGCCGACGCCGGACGATCTCGACGAGCTGATCTCCAAAGTGTGGAAGGAGCCGGCGTTCTTCCTGGCGCATCCGCGCGCCATTGCGGCGTTCGGCCGGGAATGCACCCGCCGCGGCGTGCCGCCGCCAACCGTCACGCTGTTCGGCTCGCCCTTCATCACCTGGCGCGGCCTGCCGCTGGTGCCGAGCGACAAGCTCTACATCGACGAGAACGGCAAGACAAATATTCTTCTGCTGCGCACCGGCGAGAAGAAGCAGGGCGTCATCGGCCTGTTCCAGCCGGGCGTCCCCGGCGAGGTGGCGCCGAGTCTGTCGGTTCGCTTCATGGGCATCAACCGCAAGGCGATCGCCTCCTATCTGATCTCGCTCTATTGCTCGGCCGCAGTGCTGACGCATGACGCCCTCGGCGTGCTCGAGGATGTCGATGTGAGCAAGTTCCACGAATACGACGACAAGCGCGTCTGATCGCAACAACGCCGGCGGCCCAGCGCCGCCGGCTCTCTTTCACGCCGAGGAAGCCGCCTTCATGTCGCCTGCGAAGCCCGCCATTCCCGCTTCCGCCGATTTGCCGCTCGACAATCTCCCCGCTCAGGACGCCGGCCATCACGCCGCGCCGACAATCGACCCGAATATGATCGCGCGGCTGGCCAACGCTTTTTTCCAGCAGCCGCCGGTTCCGCTGGCCAATTCCTCGCTGCCCTTCGGTCCGCCGGCGCTGACGCCGAGCCTGCCCGACGCGCCGGCGCCTTCGGTCGTGACGACGGTCGCGCCGCTCGCCCCCGCGCGCACCCAGATGGGGCCGCCGGACGTGCCGCAAACGACAATCCTCTCCGTCATCCCGACGCCGAACATCCCCGCGCCGGCCGCGCCGACGGGTTTGCAGTCGCCGACGCGCCCGCTCGGTCTCGACCAAATTCCGCAGCCAGGCGCGTCGCTCGGCAGCTCCACCCCTTCCGCTATTCCCTCGGACGTCGATTACAGCCTCATTCCGCGCCTTCTCGCCGCAGACATGTCGCTCGTGCCACAAAGCCACGTCAACGCGCCGGAAGCGATCGGCCCCGCCGGGGTAAGCGCGAGCCCTGCGGTCGATAATCTCTACTTCCTGCATGAGCGGGCGGCCCCCACGAGCGCGCCGGCCGCGCCCGCGCCGTCCTATCTCTCGCCGCATACGCCGGCGGTCGCGCCGCAGCCGGAGCTCGGACAGCCGAACATTCCGGTCTCCGCGCCGAGCGCGCCGGCGGAGGCCGAGGCCAGGGCTCCCGCCGCGCCGGAGAGCTTCGCCATCTCAGGGCCGTCGGAAGCCGATCCGCACCGTCTCTCGGACTCCGCTTCGCTCGCCACGCCGCCCGTCGGCGGCGAGCAATTTTCGAGCGGCTTCGAGAGCTTCCCGACGCCCGGCCAATCCGGCCCCGCCGCGAGCGACGCGCTTTACTTCGTGAGCCATACGGGCGGCCATCCCGCCGCCGCGCCGGCGCAGCCTGCCGCCGAGCCGCAGGGCTTCGCGCCGCAGCTTTCGCCCAGCTCCACTGAGACGCGCCAGGTCTTCGATCCCTATCGGGTGAAGCGCGACTTCCCGATCCTGCAGCAGCAGGTTCATGGCAAGCCGCTCGTCTGGCTCGACAATGCGGCGACGACGCAGAAGCCGCAGTCGGTCATCGACCGGCTGTCGCATTTCTACGAGTATGAAAACTCCAACATCCACCGCGCCGCCCATGCGCTCGCCGCGCGCTCGACCGACGCCTATGAGGCCGCGCGCGAAAAGGTTCGCCGCTTTTTGAAGGCGCCCAGCGTTAAGGACATTGTGTTCGTGCGCGGCGCCACGGAGGGCATCAATCTCGTCGCCCAGGCCTGGGGCCGCCGCAATGTGCGCGAGGGTGACGAGATCGTCGTCTCCTGGCTGGAGCATCACGCCAATATCGTTCCCTGGCAGATGCTCTGCGCCGAGAAGGGCGCGCGGCTGCGCGTCGCGCCGGTCGACGATCGCGGCCAGCTCATTCTCGAAGAATATGAGAAGCTGCTCAATCCGAAGACGCGCATCGTCGCCGTGACGCAGGTCTCCAATGCGCTCGGCACGGTGACGCCGGTGCGCGAGATCACCGCCATGGCGCATCGCCACGGCGCCTGCGTGCTGATCGACGGCGCGCAATCCGTCTCGCATATGCCGGTCGACGTGCAGTCAATCGACTGCGACTTCTTCATCTTCTCGGGCCACAAGGTCTTCGGGCCGACCGGCATCGGCGTCGTCTACGGCAAGGACGCAGTGCTCGAAAATATGCCGCCCTGGCAGGGCGGCGGCAATATGATCGCCGACGTTACCTTCGAGAAGACGATCTATCAGGGCGCGCCGGAGCGTTTCGAGGCGGGTACGGGCAATATCGCCGACGCAGTGGGTCTCGGCGCGGCGCTCGATTATGTCGAGAGCATCGGCATGGAGGTCATCGCCCGTTACGAGCATGACCTTCTCGTCTATGCCACCGAGAAAATGCGCCTGGTGCCTGGCCTGACCTTTATCGGGACGGCGGCCGAGAAGGCCTCCGTGCTGTCCTTCGTGCTCGACGGCCACAGCACGCAGGAGGTCGGCAAGGCGCTCGATCGGGAAGGCATCGCCGTGCGCGCGGGCCATCATTGCGCCCAGCCGATCCTGCGCCGTTTCGGCCTCGAGGCGACGGTGCGGCCTTCGCTCGCCTTCTACAACACCTGCGCGGACGTCGATGCGCTGGTGGCGGCGCTGTTGAAGCTGCAGGCGGGCCGCGGCGGCTTCTGAGCTGGGGCAAAAGAGAGGGGCGGCATGGCGTCAGCCGCCCATTCACCCACATGATCGGCTCATTTAGAGGCTCGACCGTTTGTCTGTTTTGAAGCCTGTATAATCTATGGAAATAGTTGACTGATTAGCTGCATGGGGATAACAGCGGAAAGCGCTCGCTTTCGGGAAGTCATCCGCGTGCTGACAAAAAAGGGAAAATACGGCCTCAAAGCCATGGTGCATCTGGCGCAGTCCGAGCCCGGGCGCCCGGTTCCCGTGCTCGAAATTTCCGAAAAGCAATGCATCCCGAAAAAGTTTCTCGACGCCATCCTCTGCGAGCTGCGCAACGCGGGATTTGTCCATTCGAAGATGGGGAAGGGCGGCGGCTACGCTCTGTCGCGCCCGGCGAGCGAGATTACCGTCGGCGAACTCGTGCGCGCGATCGACGGGCCTTTGGCGCCGGTGCCTTGCGCGAGTAAGACGCGCTACCGGCGCTGTGACGATTGCTTCGACGAAAACACCTGCGCCGTGCGCAAGATCATGCAGCGCGCCCAGGAAGCCTTGTCGAACGTGCTTGACAATTGTTCTCTTCAAGAGATGGGCGACCGAGCGAAAAACAACGCGGAAGCGATCTTCTTCGATATCTGACTCGTGCAACTCGCATTGGGGCGCGTCACGCTATCTCCGTTTGAACAGCTCGCATTGGGATGTGTCATTCCCGACGGGCGGGAATCCAGAGCCTCGTCGGTTCTGCACTGAATTCCCCATCATACTCCGCTTGATTGGTTCGGTGCCATTCCCGACGCTCGCGTAGCGAGTGATCGGGAATCCAGAGCAAAACCTGCGCTCTTGTGGCTCTGGATTCCCGATCGGGCCTTCGGCCCGTCGGGAATGACAAGCGCCAATGCGAGCTATTCAAACGGAAACGGTATCACTCGCTGCGCGAGCGTCGGGAATAACGATGAACCAAGCAGGCAGTTTAGTGTGTTCTCGGTTCGCACCTGCGGCAGCGCACGACGACACCAGAGTGCCTAAACGGATTTGAATGCGAGAATGCTGTAGAAAAAGATGAGATTAGAAATGCTATAATATAGAACTATTAAAATAAACAGAGATGCGTATATTTGTCGCACGTAATCTTCGTTGAGATAATTTGGCGCCGGTCCTAACCTTTCCTCGCAAAGCCCGATAAGGGGACTGCTGGAGGAAACAAATCATGCAGACAGCCCACAACAGCAAAGAACTATTCAGGGCCCTCGTTGTCGTCGCTGCAGTCGCAGCGGGATTCATCATCGTGCTTCACAACATCACCGGTTTGATCGGCTGACAGCCAACTCTTCCTCACTTCTGAATTTCGCCGGAGCCAGCAAACGGCTGACTCCGGCGTCTTGCTGCGCTTTGGGCTGACGCCGAGGCGCGCTTTTCCCAAGCGCTATGACAGCGGCGCGCTTTCCTCTACGAGCCATGCCTGCCTCGCGATAATGCTGGCCGCCGTAATGCCGGCGCCGGACTCCAACTGGACGCCGTCATTGCGAGGAGCGTAAGCGACGAAGCAATCCAGGGCCGCACCGCTGCTCTGGATTGCTTCGCTTCGCTCGCAATGACGGTTTGCAGCTTGGCGCCTCCCGTAAACATGAGCCGGTTGTCGTTCCCGCCGACGCCTAAGTATTCGTTGCCAAGCGCGACTCAAGCGGCAAGGGTCGGAAAGGCGCCTCGCCTTCTCTCACGGTTGCTACCGTTCGAGCGCAACCGCGTTTCACCACACAAGCCCAAATGATGAAGAATGTCCCTGTCTCGAAAAAATCATACTTAGCCCATTCGGCTTAGACCTTTTTGCCAGCCAAGCATATCCAGAATTCAACGCCGCTCGTTATTGATATAATATTGCTCTCATGGTCTGATCGATCCGTAATTATTCAAGGAAAAGCGGATCATGTTCATCGACGCGTTGGGTTTGGACGATGAATACAGGATAGAATCCGAGATCTGCATCATAGGCGGGGGCGTTGCGGGGATCACCCTCGCGCTCGAGTTCGAGAAACGCGGCATAGAGGTCGTTCTTATCGAGAGCGGCGGCTTCCAAAGCGAGGAGGCCAACCGCGACCTTTATCGTGGGGAGAGCGTTGGGCTGCCCTATCGTTTCGCCGATGGCTGCCGTAGCCGCTACCTTGGCGGAAGCAGCAACTGCTGGGGCGGCTGGTGCAGGCCCTTCGAAGAAGACGACTTCGTCGCGCGCCACTGGGTCCCCTATAGCGGCTGGCCGTTCGAAAGATCGGAGCTCGAGCCCTATTATGAGCGCACCCATTCCATTCTGCAGCTTGGCCCAACCAATTTCGACGCGTCTTTCTGGGTAGACGCTATCGGACGCAGCAACGTCCGGCGCCACTCTTATGCCGGCGACGATGTTATCGACGTTATCTCTCAATTCAGCCCGCCGGTGCGATTTGGTCAGGTCTACCGCTCGCAATTGAAGCAAGCGCGCCATGTCACCGTCTTCCTCAATGCCAATGTCACCGACATTTCGACAGAGGGCGGCCAGTCGGTTCGCTACGCGCGATTGAGAATGTTGAACGGGCGCTCGGCGACTGTTGCAGCGAAAATCTTTATCCTGGCGACCGGGGGCATAGAGAACGCGCGCCTTTTGTTGCTGTCCAACAAGGATCGGCCGCAGGGGCTCGGCAATCATCATGATTTGGTCGGACGCTTTTTCATGGATCATCCCTGCCTGACGACGGCAACCGTCCGCTTCCGCGACGGATGGTCCGACAACATGCTCTATGACGCGAAATTCCATTACCGCAACGACGCCGTCGCCGCCCACGGCACCTGCATCGCCGGGCATCTCTCTTTAAGTCCCAAAGCGCGCGAGCGCGAGCGGCTGTTGAATACCAACATCACCTTCGTGCCGATATTCCCGGGCGAATACACCGGCGTCAAAGACGCGCTTGTCCGCCTCAAGCGCCGACTCGAAGGCGTTCAAGAAACGCAACGCTCCCTGCTGCGCGAATTCCTGACGCTGGCGGGGCAGCCGCTCAATACTCTCGGCTTCATCGCCGCGCGTTATCTGCAAATGGGCTCGCTGCAGATGCGCTCGCTCATCGACCACACACGGCTCCAGGTCATTTGCGAACCGGCTCCCAATCCCGATAGCCGCGTGACGCTTTCCATGGCGAGGGATCAGCTCGGCTTGAACCGGGTGAAAGTCGATTGGCGCCTCGGCGACCAAACCAAGAGAACCATCGACCGTACGGTCGCTCTTGTCGCTGAAGAGTTGAGCCGCTCCGGAGTCGCCGACATAGCGCTCGACCCGCCCATCGTCGAAAATGGCTGGCCGGAAAGTTTCTCGCAGGAGGGATGCTGGCACCATATGGGAACGACGCGCATGCATGAGTCGCCCAAGCTCGGCGTCGTTGATCCCAACTGCCGCATTCACGAAATCACGAATATGTATGTCGCCGGCAGCTCGATTTTTCCCACAGCAGGCGGCGATTTTCCAACGACGACCATCGTCGCTCTGGCGCTTCGACTCGCCGATCATATCGCATCCACTCTGGACCGTGGTTCGAGCGCCGACATCGTTACGAAACTGGCGAACGCAGAAAGCACGCTTCGAACGCCATGACAGGCTCGGTCCTGTTGTGCGCCTGAAGCAAATGTGGAGTTGTTCGAATGGTCCAGCCGAGGCAGATCGTCTACCCGATGCGGTACCTCACGCCGTGGGTCTCGGGAAACGCGCAATCAGAAAGAACCTTCATCGCGCAAAGCTCGGAGAGGCTGGGTGGCGCCCATATCCTTCCGCTCGGGCGGGCGCGGGCGGGGATATACCTTCTGGTCAAAAGCGCGCTGACCGATACGAGGCGGCGCGTCCTGATGTCGCCTTTGACGATTGCCGATGTCGTCAACATGGTGAGATTTGCCGGCGGCGAGCCGGTGTTCGTCGATTGCCTTCCCGATTCCACGAATATGGATGTCGCCCATCTGCGCTCTCTCATCGACGACAGCGCGGCTTGCGTGTTGCTCACGCATTATTGCGTCACCCAGAACAGGACGCAGGAGATTGTCGGCCTGTGCCACAGTAACGGCGTGAAAGTCTTCGAGGATTGCGCCGTGGCTCTCGGCGCGACGCTCGACGGACAGCCGGTCGGCGCGTTCGGCGACGCCAGCGTGTTCAGCCTGTCGGGCTTCAAGATTCAGAACTTCATCTGGGGCGGTTTTATCGCCACAAGAGATGCCGAGCTTTTCGACGCGCTCTCGCGCGAAGTGTCGCGCTGGCCACGTCTGCGGCCGCGGCAGTATCTCGGAATGGCGAAGACGGTGCTTCGCTATGCATTTCTGACAAGTCCGCTGGTGTTTCCCTTCGCGTTTCGGGCGCGAAGACTAAGCGTGCAGCAGGGGAAAATCGCCGATCTTATTCCCCGCGTTCTGATCGAAACGCCAACTCTGGACGAGACGATCACGACCCGTCCGTCACTGGGCGCCTTTGCGGAATGGAACCACAAGTCCCGCGATGTCGAGCGCATCAATGCGCATCGGCGAAAGATCGCTGCGATCTATGACAAAAGATTCCGAGACCTTTGCGCGGCGGCGGAAACGGACGAAGAGACGCGCGCGTCCTCGTCCTGGTTCAGCTATCCGATCGTCGTCGGAAAAGAGAACAGGGAGCGCGTCTATCGGGAAGTGTTGCGGCGCGGCTATGACATCGGCCTCATGTTGTATCCTAATGTGCACGAGCTTCCCGCGAATGCGACCATTCCAGGACGCTCCAGCACGATCTCCGCCTTCGTGCGCGCCATTCTCACGCTGCCGACGCATCCGAGAATCACCGCGTCTTACGCCGAGGAGCTGGCAAGCTGCGTCGCCGAGGTACTGGCGAACTACGCGCAGGATGTCCAATCTCCGCGTATCGACAACGCGCCAAAGGAAAGAGTTTAGGCGTTTTGCGTTTCGCGAGACCCAGCGGCGCGCTGGTCTCGTGGAAACAGACCAATCGGCGCGGCGCGAGGCGTTCATAAGCGCCATCGCTTTTTCAACTCCGACGCGAGACCTGCTGACATGCGAGCATCCAATGCAGCGACGTGAGAACCAGCAATTGTCGGGGTTGTTCCGCCCGGCGCGCACATCCTTTGGGATTTGCCTGCTATCCGGCGCGCTCGCTTCAGATATTTGCAATCGACCGCAAAAGCCGGCGCCAATCGAGGCCCCCATGGCCGCGCGCGAGGCGACGAGCGGCATCAAGCTCCTGACGGCGCAAGAGGAGCCGCCAGCGCAAGCAAAGCTCTTGATCGACGCGCATCTCACCTCGCCTCGAGCCAGGTTGATCGGCATGGTGCGCGCCGAGGCCAAGACCAGGAATCTTCCAGAAGACCTCGCAGAAGCCGTCGCCTATATCGAAAGCGCCTATGATCCGGAGGCGAGGGGGGCAGTGGGGGAGGTTGGGCTGATGCAAGTGCTTCCCAGCACCGCCGCCATGATGGGCTTCAAGGGCGCCATGAGCGACCTCGCTGCGCCGCAAACCAACATTTACTACGGCGTGGGTTACCTCGCCAAAGCCTGGCGTATGTCGAACGGCGACATCTGTCGCGCATTGATGAAATACCGAGCGGGCCTCGGAGAAGAGCGCATGACCGCGCGTTCGATCGACTATTGTCGGCGCGCAAAGCTGTATCTTTCGCAGATCGACTCCGGGTTCAAGCGCGAGGACGCAATCGCGCCGCGACTCATTTCAAGCGCGAATGCTGAACCGCGCGCGATTGCCCCGACCTTGAATGTGTCGGCCGGGGCGCCGCTTCCGGCCAAACTTCTTATTAGGCCGCAATCGCCAAAACGGTTCAAAAGCTCCGATAGCTTCTGGGTGTGGCATGAGGCGCGCATCCGGGCGCTCAAGCAAAAGGTGCACGCCAAATGGGGGCGTTTCCTATTTGCCCGAAACAGAGGCTGACGGCCGGGTTAGGCCATGCTTAAGCGCCGAGCGAGAATCCAATGCCGCAAACGCGCTGTTGTTGCCCTGGATTCTCGATCGCTCGCTACGCGAGCGTCGGGAATGACACCAAATCAAACGGATCTCGTATCAGTAGTGCAACACGAAACTCGTTTGGGCGGCGTTCAGCGTTATGTAGGAGAGGTCCGCCAGAACCTGAAGCGTCTTTCGCAGCTCGACTGTCGGCGCGTTGCTGATGTAGATGACGTCGCTGTGGATGACGTCGATTTGCTGGGACGCCAGCAAATGATTGGGATCTCTTAGATCAAAGTGATAGATGGTCGGGACGGTCGGCGTAACGTAGCTCGCCACCGGGCGCCCGATTTTCTCGAGCGCTTGTTTCTTCTCCCAGCGGAGCAGAAACACGCCTGTCGGATCGGCTTGCGTATCGAGAAGTCCTTGCGCGCGGCCGACGGCCTCCGCAAGGGTGATCTTGGGCACGTCGATTGGATAATGGCCGCTTTTGCCTGCCGCTCCGAGCGCTGTGTAGAATCTCGGCTCGCGTCGCAAAAAGACCGAATCCCCGGGGCGCAGAAAGATGTTCTCGCGAGGATCGGCGATGATGTTCTGCATCATAGCCGTCGCGGTCTTCCCGCCACGATTGATCGTGATGGAAGTCTCGTAATCGGCCCACTTCGGGCCGCCTGCGAGAGCGATGCCCGCGAGCAGTTTTTGGCCAGCCCAGTTGACTGGGAAGCTACCGGGCCTCTGCGCTTCGCCGAGAACCGAAAAGAGGCTCGAACGCGAATCGACGAGGCTGACGACAATCTGCGGCTCGACCGCTCGCGTTTTGAGCTGGCTGACGATTTCCTGCTCGAGCTGACGGGTTGTCTTTCCTCTCGCCATAATGCGGCCGGCGTAAGGAACGCTCACGGTTCCGTCTTGCTCGACGACCTGCTGCGGGAAATTCACGTAATTGCCTTGTCGGATCGTGTCCGTTGCGGCCGGCGTGAAGAGCCCTCCCGCGGAGGCTTCGTAGACCGAAAGTCCGATGACGTCGCCAACCCCGATCGTGACCTGCGAGGGCCCCAAGCGGCCGCCGCCGAAGTGGCCGTAAAGGCTGTCGCTGGACCGGCGCCGCAGGATCTCGAGGATCGGGCTGGAGTATTCGATCAGCTCATAGTTCGGGCGGAGTACCTCGCCCTCTTGGGTTACCGCATTCGCGTAAACAGCCTCGATCTGCGGCCCTGAGCCGGGCGTGAAACATCCTTCGAGGGCGAGCGGCAGCAACAGCAAGCCCGTGAAGGGGATCAAGCCTCGCATGGATCGGGTAATCCTTTTCGTTGAGCTACACGGCGATAGGATGCGTTACGCTATAGATATTTCCGCCTGAACGTCTCATGCATCCGCCAATTTACGCAATCGAGAATGTTACGTACGTACGAGAGTTTATGCTCACTGTTGCAATCTCACAACAAGCAAAATGGCCAAGGCCCAGATAATTGAAACCCTCGGGCGCCAAGAGAAACGGCGTCCCAAGGCGTCAACTTCCGAGGTAATCTCAATGTTTACTGGGAGTTGACCTTGTTGCGACGCGATCGGTCGCCAGGTCGACGAAAATTACCGCGACGAGATGCTTGGGCTTGAGCATTATCCCGGCGAACGGCGTGTTCTTATCGTTAAGGTCGCGCTCGCATCGGTCGTCGGGCTTTGCACGACTATCTCGGCGACACCGGCGAGGTCCGGGCGCCGCTGTGTCGCTCTTCTCACTGCATATGGACATTCGAGATTGGCGGGTCGAGCGGACGCTCAAGACGCGAACACGCCAATGCCGAGGCAAGTCCGGATTACCACGACTTCGAGCGTGAGAGATTGGCGCCGCTACCTTTGACCAATTCAAAGATGTGCGCGCCCGGGCGCTAATGCCTCAGCGACCGAGTAGCGCTTTTTCGTTTCGAAAGCGCCGCTTCCGATTGAGGAGAACCGAATCCGTGGCCTCCAAAACCTTTATTACGACCAGTTGGGACGACGGACATCCGCTGGATCTGCGCGTGGCGGAGCTACTGGCGAAATTCGATGTCTCCGGCACGTTCTACATCCCTCGCGCCAATGAGAAAGCAACTCTGACAGAATGCGAAATCCGCGAGTTGAGCGCGGCGTTCGAAATCGGCGCGCATACGCTTGGGCATCAAGTCCTGACCGAGGTTTCCCTTCCACGCGCAGAGGCGGAGATCTCCGGCTCGAAAAGCTGGGTCGAGAGTGTCACGGGTGTCTCTTGCAGAATGTTTTGCCCCCCTCAGGGGCGATACAGCCGTCAGCATATGCTCATGGCGGAGCGGGCGGGCTATGTCGGGTTTCGAACCGTTGCGCTGCTATCTCTCGATCTTCCGCAACGCGTGGGCGGCATCATGCTGATGCCGACGACGATCCAGGCCCACCCCCACGACGCGATGGTCTATGCGAGAAATACATTAAAGCGGGCGGCGCTCAGGAGCATATGGCGCTTCGTCACCCATGGCCGCTCGCGCGATTGGCCCGTATTGGCGCGCTCGCTCGCTTGCGAGGCCACGACAAGAGGGGGCGTGTTTCACCTCTGGGGCCATTCATGGGAGCTGCAAGACAATAATCAGTGGGAGCGTCTGGAATATATCCTCGCGCTTCTCGGCGATCTGGCAAAAGACGCGCGCACGCTCTCGAACGGGCAATTATGCGCCGAAGAGAGTCGCTGAGACGGCGATACATATCCAAATTTTGAAGGCAGCGAGGGCTCCCCGATGGACATCGTCGTCGCGCACGACTTTTATCAGCAAAGAGGCGGAGAGGATCAGTGTGTCGAGGACGAGGTGAAAATGCTGAGGTCGCACGGACACAATGTGACCGAATACTTTGTCCACAACGACTCTCTCGAGGGGATGCCGCCCCTCACGCTCGCCGCCAACACCATCTGGAGCAGACAAGCATTCAACGACCTTGGCGCGATCGTGCGTGACCGGCGCCCCCAGGTCGTGCATTTCCACAACACCTTGCCGCTGATTTCTCCCTCTGCATATTACGCAACCAAGCAGCACGGCGCGGCAGTCGTCCAGACCCTGCATAATTACCGGCTTCTTTGCCCCAACGGGCTTTTCTTCCGTCAGGGAAGGGTGTGTGAAGACTGCTGCGGCAAAATGGTTCCTTGGCCCGCGATCAAAAATAAGTGCTACCGCGCAAGTCGCGCAGCGACCGCGACAATCTCCGGGATGCTCGCGATCCATAAACTCGCAGGGACATGGCGCAGCGCCGTCGATATGTATATTGCACTTAGCGAATTCGGCAGAAGCAAGCTCGTCGCGGGCGGCTTTCCAGCCAGTAGAGTTGCGACGAAGCCTAACTTCCTCGCCCGTGACGCCCAGCCGGGTCCCGGGCGCGGCGGCTACGTCATATATGCTGGACGCCTTTCTAGCGAGAAGGGCGTCGATCTATTGCTGGAGGCCTGGGGCGCGCTCGGCCGCGAGGTCCCTCTCAAGATTATCGGCGACGGCCCGATGGCGGGGCGCGTAAAAGATGCTTGCTCGCAAGAGCCTGCGATCGAGTGGCTTGGACAGCTCGACATAGAAGCTGTCTACGAACTCGTTGGAGACGCCGAAGCGCTGATCGTGCCGTCAAGATGCTACGAAAATTTCCCGCGCGTGATCGTCGAGGCCTTTGGCAAAGGAACGCCCGTCATCGCGCCAGGCTTCGGGCCCATTGGGGAGATTATTGAAAATGGCGTGACCGGGCTCTTGTTTCGGCCGGGCGATGCATCCGATCTTGTGCAGAAAGTTCGCGGCATGATGGCGGATGGAGTAGCGCGCGCTCATATGCGCCGAGCTGCCTATCGGGCCTATGCTGACAATTTTACCGAAGGCGTCAATCACAAGTCGCTCATGCGAATCTACGAAAGGGCTATTGCGACGGCGGACGCGAGCAGGCGGCGCCAATCTATACGCGTTTACGCCGAGACCCGACAAAAAACGCCTCAGTAAATCGCGTCGAACAATTTCCGGAATTGGCTCGCACCGGGGTCTGTCATACGAGATTTGGTTCTGCGCCGTCCCCGACGCTCGCGCCGTCTGGATGCACAGGAAATCACCGCCGTCATTGCGAGGAGGCGGAGCCGACGAAGCAATCCAGCGCCACATCGCTGCCCTGGGTTGCTTCGCTTCGCTCGCAATGACGGGCTCTCGGCAAAACCAGCGCTCTTGTGGCTCTGGATTCCCGATCACGCGCTTGCGGGTGGGAACCGCGCCCGACGCAAGCGGATCACGACCTTCATCGAGCGGATAAGCTCTGCTCCGCGTCGCGACTTTCCATGTACCGCGCCGGTAAACGCTTTTCGATCTCGGCGTAAAGCGCCGCCGTCACGGACGGCCACTTGTAGCGCTGGTAGCGTCGGACTGCGCCATTTGCCAAATCGAGACGCTTGTCCTCATCCAGCGCAAGAGAAGCTATCGCATCGGCAAGCGCGCCGACGCATTCCGCCTCGCTTCGCCCCGCGGCCGGAATGACGCATCCGCAGGTCTCCTCCACCATTTTCGCCGGACCGCCCAACCCCAGGCAGATCGCGGGCAATCCATTGGCGAAGGCTTCGAGCACCACGGTCGGGGCCGCGTCATGCAGGCTGGGAAAAAGAAAGGCGTGATGTTCGCGAAACATCGTCAGCGTTTCGTCATGGGGCGCCTGACCACGAAATCGGACATGCTCGGAAACCCCAAGACGCTGCGCCAACTGCTCGAAATCCGCTCGCGCAGGCCCGCTTCCGACAAGCGTCAATGTCGCTTCGGCGCCGCGCGAACGGGCAGCGGCGAGCGCGCGGATGGCCAGATGGCCGCCCTTCCAATAAACCAGCCGCCCTGCATAAAGCAGCCGAAATGGACGGCCCGGGACGCGACGCTGCGGTCGCGTTTCCTCAGCCTCGGCGATGCCCATTCCGACGTCGACAACGGCTTTGTCCCGGTATCGCGGCGGGACCGCTGCGAGAGATTCTTCAGAACGCACGAAAATAAGCGCGCCATTACGGAAGGCCGATCGAGTAAACGGGTCGATCCGCAACGCCACATTGTGCATGTCGCGAAAAAGCTCCGAAAGCCGATCCTTCAACGGCATGCTTTTGCGTAGCGCGAACGGCGCTCTTTCGCCGCCGCCTAAGGGCCCGATCACTGTGGGAAGCCCAAGTGACGCGAGAAGAGTCGGATAGCGGATTCCCGCCAGCGTAACGTGGTGAATAATGTCGAAGCCTGCGTGTCGATAACGGCGCCAGGCGCGCTGAAGCGCGCAAAACTGCCATAGGAAATTCACCGTGTGCCAGGTGAGGGAAAAGAAACCCATCTTCAAGCCGCGGTCCCGCAACGCCTCGAGCCAGGGCGGCATGTATATGTCGAAAGTAAGATTTGGCGGCAAGGCTCCCGCAGCCATCTCTCTTTCTATTTCGGGACGGAACTCTGTTTGGGTCAGCACATGAACAACATGACCCAATCGAGCCGTTTCGATCGCCATATTCCAGCCGACGCCAGGCTCGGATCCCTGCCCCGGGCCACATGAAAATGCGCTCATCAGGATCTTCACAGCAAAGCCCCGCATAATTGACGTTAAACGGATCGGAGAGTTTTGCGAGGCGCGAAGATGCGCTACGCGGACCTTGAGCAAATTCTTAAAGGCGTCCCTTGCAGGTTGGAAAATGCTCTTCGGAGATAATCCGAAGTCGCATAATTCTAAACCTTTGGGCTATGCTTGGGCATGAATTTCATGCCGAATGTTCTGCTCGGCGTCATTCGAATCCCGCGGCAAAGCAGTTCGCGTCAGCGCGGCCCTTATAAGAGCAACCAGGTTCTTGGACTCCTCGGCCGGGATTTCCTCCAATCGAAGCCGCTCCAAGACAAGCCTGCCGCTCCTCGTGATCGCGGCGTCTCCTCCCATCGCGTCGACCCAAGTTTCGATCTCTCGCATTTCATCCAGCCGGCGCCTTGCGTGATGGACATAGGTTGGAAGCGTTCGACGTAGAAACTGCAACATGCCCGGATAGAGTTCCTCAAAAAGGCTTATCGTGAGTTCGAGCTGGCTGGAGTTGGCGGCGGCGCCCATCGCCTCCAAAAAAAGAACCGGCAATGTTTTTGTCACGCTCGCCATAGACATTTTAACGGCGGCGGCTGCGACGAAATCGTCGCCTGCTATTTTGACTCGCGTAAGCGGTTCGAAAAGCGCCGCTGCTTCACGGGCGTTCTCTCCGCTTATGACGATGATGTTGTCTATGGTCAGGCTATCCGATGGACCGAACACGCTCACCTTCGCAGAAGCGACATCGGCCGGCGCAAGCGCGTCGAGCACGTCTTGCGCCGTCAATGGCGAAATAGAGTTGCCATCCACATAAAGGGGCCGAGAGGAGGATGTCAGAATGTCGCGCTCGCTCCGGCGCCGCGCAACCAGTCGAGCGACAGATAATGCCTGGGCAGGGGGCACAAAAGAAAGGATCACGTCACACGCGTCGATTACTTCAGGAAGCGATGTCGTCAGAACAAGGCCGGCTTCGGCGGCGCGCTGCCTGGTTTGTTCGCTTCGACCGGAAACTTCGCAGAAGACTTCATGGCCCGTCGCCGCCAAAGCGCGCCCGATTGCCGCGCCAAGCCCTCCGGGAGACAAAAGTGCAATTCGGCTCATGAGTTCTTACCCGCCTGGACTCCGGGAAGGCGGAAGTCGATAGATTTCCCGAGGAGTCTCGCGCGGCACATCTCAACGAGCCGTAAGGCGCGCTGCGCATTGCAGTAGAGGCTCGGCGCTGGGTCTTTCCATGAAAAATAGGGAAGGACGCGCGCGCGCGATACGCTGCGCAACCAATCAAAAAGGGTAATCTCGCCTCGCGACCGCAATTGCCAAAAGGTGCGGAGATCCTCAGCAGGCAGCCAAAATACCAGATCCTTTCTATAATCCTGCGTCGGGATCACTGGCTGATCTGTCAGACGGGCGTAGGTGATCCAGGCAAGATCGACGCCGCTTGCCACAAGCAAAGGGTCTCCCAAGGTGAAGCGGGCGTTGGCTTCGATGACCTTCAGACGGCCATCCCGTAGGTCGCGTTTGAATTCGATATTTCCGATCCCGCGGAGCTTCACATGTTTGAAGAATTTTCGTCCCAGCTCGGCGGCTTCGGGATTCCAGTCCGAAATATGGTAGCACGCGCTGCCCGTGTGTATCGGGGAGCGGCGAAGCAATCGCTTTGTAAATTCGACGATCGGCTCCCCTCTTTCATCCATGTAGCAATAATAGCTGCAGAGGAGATCGTCGCCGCCCGGAACAAATTCCATTGCAACGGTCTTGATCCCTGTCGCGAGCCGATCCTTGAGAGCGAGCAGCTCGCTCTCATTGCGAGCCATCAGGAATTTTCCGCCGAGCCGAGCCGAGTCCGGAGAGTAGAGGGGTTTGAGAATGAACGGAAAGCGAAACTTGGACGTCAGCTCGGAGAGTTGAGCAGCGGAATCGACGAGCGCGAAATCGACCGTCGGCACGCCGGCCTCCCGAGCTCTATAATAGGTTTGCAGCTTGTCGAGGAGGCAAAGCCGGGTTGCTGGATCACCCTCCTCGATCAGAAATTTGCGCGAGAGCGCTTCACTATTTTGAGAGATCAACTTTATAGCGGGATCGCTACAGGCAAGCAGCGCCGCTCCGCCAAGGTAATCCGACTCCGGCCCAAGCAGGAACTTTTCCCATGACGCGGGCGATCCGCCATCGGACATGCGTAGCCATGTGACGCCGCGAGAGTATCGAACGGGTTCGCTCGCATCGCAAAGGACATAAACTTTGATCCCTTTGCGGATGAGGCTGCGGGCCACAGACAAATTATTGTATGTCCCGTCGATCACGATCGCGGCTGGTTGCTTTTGAGGGGAACTGAAATCGTTATGATCAACCATGAACGCTCCTCGCAGGATTTCAGCCGGGTGGGACGAACCCGTCTTTTTTCAATAATGGTGACGAACGCAGGGCCGCCTTGACCGCCAGGCAGGCGCCGTCATCGCCAATCTTCCGAGTATGTCAGTGCGCGGACCTCTAAATGTGCTCAGAACCTCCACCCCAAGGAGCCAAGGATGTCGTCGACCCATGCATTCGAAAAGGTTCCTGCCCTTAGGCTCCGCCGGTAATCCGCGCTTCTACGCAGGTAGTCCTGCAGTCGGTCGCGGATTTCGATTGCGTGCGCCTGTGGCACAATGACGATTCCGCTCGAGTCTCCGACAACAATGTCGCCCGGGTGGACGACGACGCCGCCGCAGCAAACTGGATAATTGATTTCGCCGGGGCCTCTGTGGAGCGGCCCTACGGGCGTTGTGCCACGCGCGAAAACCGGAAAGCCGGTTTCTCGCACGCCGTCTATGTCGCGCACATATCCGTCGACCACAAAGCCAGCAATGCCCCGATGCTTCGCCTTTGTGCAAACCATGTCGCCAAGCACAGCGTTTAGAGAAGATCCTCGAGCGTCGATAACGACGACGTCGCCAGGCCGCGCGACATCGAGCGACTTATGCACCATAAGATTGTCGCCAGGAAAAACCCGCACTGTACAGGCTGGTCCGATCAATCGCTTTTCAGACGCAGCCAGGGACTTGATTTCGGGATCGACAGCATAGAGCCTGTTCATCTGGTCGGAGATGTCGGCGACGTCGAGCCCTTCGAATGCCTCCAGCAGCTCAGGCGCCGGCCTGTCGAAATCGAGTCTTATGCGGAATCCGGGGCCAAGGTGGATCTTTGCTGAACGCGGCGGGGTCACCCCCGTCGGCACGACATTTCCCGTCGAAGACACGGCTGTCGAAGCAAATTGTTTCATGAGCATGTTTCCCTCGTGGGATCGGAAATGCGTCCGCTCCATCCACGCCCGCCGTCTTCCTTGCCCACCGCGCCGGAAAAGTTTTTCTCCGCCAGAGAAAAAACTTACACAGATTGAATGCCACATCCTGCGCTTCTACTGAATTAGATATACGGGCTACCTCTAAGGGGCCGCCGCAGCGCTCGCTAAAGCGAGGCGATGGTTTGCGAATGTCGTATGAATTTTGGAGTGGCGCGGGGAAGCCTTCATCCAATCGGAGGCATCCTCGAGAGTTAGTCCCGGGCGCCAAGCTGCATCCGCTTGCGCAATATCCGTTCTGTCGTCGTCCGCATATCGTTGGCGCATCAGAGCCGAGTGCGATGTATCGGCGAAAGAAGGATGCGGCCATTGCGAGCTTTCGAAAGACCTTGCGACGCTTCTCGTCACGGCGCCGGTCCAGCGACTGTACGAGAAAAGATCGCTGAGGATGTAAGTGTGTTTGGGGTTAGGCTTAGCGCTACGAATCTCACAGAGGCGTCGGAGCTTGTCGAGCGATCGATCCGTGAGCGTCGGAAAGTCTATATTTGCGTTACGGACGCAAACGCGCTTCTCGCCGCCCGGCAGGATGCGACGTTGAACGAAATCTACAGGAATGCAGCCCTATCTCTGCCAGATGGAATGCCCATCGTGTGGCTTTCGAAGTTGCTCGGAAAATCCGGGGTCGAACGGGTGCGTGGAACGGATTTCATGCGGACAATTACGGCAATGTCGTGCGGGCTCGGTCTGCGTCATTTTTACGTTGGCGGGGCTCCGGGAACCGCCGCTGCGCTGAGCGCGAAGCTGATCACCGCCCATCCTGGGCTCAAAGTGGTCGGCGCACTCTGTCCTCCCTTTCGTGAGCTTTCGGCCGCCGAGAACCTCGAAACGGTCGAGGAGATCAATGCGGCGAGGCCGGATGTCCTATGGATCGGCCTTGGCGCGCCCAAGCAGGAACGCTGGATGGTGGCGAATTTCGACCGTATCGACGCGCCCGTCATGGTTGGCGTCGGAGCGGCCTTCGATTTTTTGGCAGGAACCAAACCAGAGGCGCCGAAATGGCTGCAGCGAAGCGGTCTGGAATGGCTTTTCCGATTGGCTTGCGAGCCGAGACGGCTCTGGCGACGTTATGCGATCGTGGTTCCCACCTTCCTATGTTTGAGCGCGCGAGAATTGTTACTGCGCCGTTTGATGAAGGTGCAGAAGGTCTAAGCTGTGTTAGCCGAGGCGTTCCACTGACCGGCGGATTCAACACACCGCACGCTTAAGTGGTTCGCGCGTGGCGCCGCGGAAAAGGAAGGCCCTTCGAGTGTGATCAAACAAGCAAGCAGCGCGTCATACCTGGGGGTACATGCGTAATAGAAGCAAAATCGATCGAGCGGAGTAACTCTCCAAAGCAATTGAGTAGAATAGGCCAGGACACATAGAAGTATATTTCTCGGGCGAAACTATCGGCGGAGAAATATTCAATGCTCTGGCAGCGTTTATCTCCTCATGTCGTTCGCAGCGCATCGTCGTGGTGGGAGGGAGCAGGAAATACATTCAGCTCGGACACATCGAGATGGCGCATCTCATATCCCTATGTGCTGGCGGGTGTGGCGCTGTCAGAGGCTGCGGCAATTTTCGGCGGGGCTCTTGCGGTCGAGTATATTGGGCAATCTTTCCTGTCGTTAACGCCCTTTCTTGACCGAACGATTGCGCTGAGCGAGGTCGGTTTCGTTGTTTACGCCTTGCTCTGCCAATCAAAAGGTCTTTATCGCATGAGCGCGCTGCTGGACGCGCGGCAGCATCGGAATCACGTCATTCTCTCATGGTTGCTGGCGCTAGCGATGCAGCTTGCGCTCATCTACCCCTTGCGGCTGGCGGATTCGTTTTATGTCGGGCTTTTGTTCGCTTCAGGGGCAGTCGATCTGGCGTTGTTGCTCGCGATCCGGCGCGCGTTTGCGCGCGCCCTGCGAGCCTTCACAGCGAAACATTCGGTAGCGGGGCGTCGGGCGGTCGTTATTGGCGACGCCGAGGAGCTGGGGCGTTTGAGCGCCGCTCATTTGAACCTGTCTTTCGGGCTCAGCGAGGTTGCTCGCGTAACGCTCGATGACGAGGCCGCTGCAAACGGCCAGCTAACGGAGCGCGGGCAATCCAAATTGGAGGAAGCCAGGAGAATTTCCGCCGAGACGAACGCGGACGAGTTCGTCATTGCGTTTCGTTGGCGCGACGTGGATCTGATCGCAGAGATAGACCTGCGCCTGCGCTGTTCAGCGCTTCCCGTGCGTCTCATTCCGGACCGATCTTTACGGAGATTGGTGAGCAGCGCGACGTCGATTGAAATGCCACGCATCGCGATGAGCGCGACAGAGCGAGCCATCAAGCGCGGATGCGATATCGCACTCGCGTCCTTAGCGCTTCTCTTGCTTTCTCCCGTCATGCTTGCGACGGCGATCGCTATCAAGGCGGGGAGCCCAGGTCCAGTTATATTCAGGCAAATGCGGAGTGGTTTCAATGAAAGGAAGTTCGTCATCTACAAATTCCGTACGATGAACGTATTGGAAAATGGCGCGTCGATCGAGCAAGCGCGGAAGAATGATGCGCGGGTCAATTGCGTCGGCCGCGTGTTGCGCAAGACGAGCATCGACGAGCTGCCCCAATTGTTCAACGTGCTGAAGGGCGATATGTCGCTTGTCGGACCGCGCCCCCATGCGCTCGCGCATGACGCTCAATATAAGGCGCTCATACAGGACTATGTGTATCGCTTACATGTCCTTCCTGGCATGACCGGTTTGGCGCAAGTGAACGGCTTTCGTGGCGAGACGGCTATGCTCAGCGACATGAAACGGCGCGTTGATTTCGACGTCCTTTACGTGAAGAATTGGTCGCTCTGGCTGGATATGTGGATACTGATGCGCACGCCGGTCGCACTTATCCTCGGGCGCGCCTATTGAGGCGGCGTGTCGATGAGAGCGACCGAGGACTCTCGATTGCTTGAGGAGTCGAGCTTTCCTTTGGCGCTCTCGGCGACCAGGAGCTGGTTTTGGCTCAGAGCCCAGACGGCGGCCTGGGTCCGATTTTGTAGTCGAATTTTGCGTAAGATTGCTTTCACATGCACTTTGACGGTCGCCTCTGCGATGCCGATTCTACGGGCGATAGATTTGTTGGAGTCGCCATCGACGAGGCAGCGCAGGATGCGTCGCTCTTGGTCCGAGAATTGGGGCGTCGTGTCATTCTTTGCTAGCGCGTTATGCTGCGCGCGTTCGCCAGCGACGGCGGTTGCGTCGATCCTGCATTTCAATTCATTCACCGAGGTCTCGATTTGCAGTTGGGGCAGGGCGGTAGGAGCGCTCTTGGAGTTGACGAGCAGCGTCGCGAGAAGTTGTTGCGGTAAGACGGTCTCTCCGAGCATGACGAGTTCTAGCGCCTTGATGAGCGCCTCGCCCCGCATCGAGCTACTGAGGAAGGCCGAGACGCCCTCTTGGAGCAGTGGCGCCAGGTCGCTGTCCAAGCTTGGCGCAAGCACAGCGACCGGCGCGTCCGCACGAAAGCTTTTGAAGAGCCTGATCTGACTGAGCGTGTCCCGGAGATCCTGCCCAAGGTCGATGACCAGCAGGTCGGGTTTCTGGTCGCGGATCAACGCTATGGCGTCTGCGTCTATTACTGGGGCGGATAGGATGACGTCGAAACGGCTCGTTTGAAGTATTTCGACAAGCCCGTCTCTAAACAAGCCATTGCGCTCAACTATGGCAGTCACGACAGTCTTGTGGTCTGGATAGCTGCGCCTGTGCATAGGCCCCCTCCGGGAACGAGAACGCGAGCAATAAAGAATAGTGCTCGTCGAGTTATTTTGAGGTCATCCCGACTTCCTACCTCTAATTAAAAATAGGTGAAGCATCAACGCATTTTTTGAAAATATGGCGTGTATTGTCCATAATGCGCGGCTGCGTAACAATACGTATGACCAATTGACTAATTCAAACGTGCGCGAGCCAGTGTGGGCATCTCCGGCAATTATGGGTTATACGTTTTGCATGCGTTGTTTTGACCAAAAACTCACGTAAACTTTCCTGAAGCATTGTTTAGGACCCGTCGTTAAAGCGACGGACTTTCATTCAATGGGCAGGGCGCATGCTAGTGAAATTCTCGAGACAGAAACCTCTTGGAAGCAACAAGACGCGCGGGAAGCGGGTGGCCGAGGGGCCGGAAGACATCGGCGGCTCGGGGGCCAAGCATGGCAAGCAAACGCTTCGGGTTGGCTCCAAAGCGCTTCACGCGAAAGGCCGCACGCCGGCGATGAATGGTCGGAAGCGCTTTAAGCAGCGTCTTTGGTCGAGTTGCCCGCAAACAGCGGCGACGCCCGCCTCGATCGATCTTTTTTCATTCGGCGTTTCCGCGCAACGGACGCAAAAGACGTCCGAGTCGGTCGAGCGGGCTTCGCCGATGCAACAGCCCGCGGATCACGCCCCGAACCGGGGCGCCGTCTCTCGGAAGGCGTCGCTCGGAAAGCGAATTCTTTTTATTGCGGCTGGCGCATTCCTGGGGGGCGGCTTGGTCGGTTTTGGCGGGCTCTTATTTAGTCCGACCTATTCCGCCAAATCGCAGCTTCTGATCGAAATGCAAAAGGACTCCGCTACCGGTGCAGAAACGCCAAATGGCGCCCAGCCGCCAGCGGCGCCCGTTCAGCCTGCGGCAATCGAGACCGCTATGGCGAAACTTCTTTCTCGCGACTTTCTACGCCGCGCGATGCTCGGATTATGGGAGCCGTCCCCCGATCCGGTTAGCTCGGCGACGGAGGCCACGGGCGGTTTCGAGGCGTCGCAGACTGGTCAGCTCAGCGTCTCCGAGCTGAAGCGCCGTTTCGAAATCTGGTTAGGCGCATTGACGAAAAAGCCATCCGGCGGCGGGCCCCGGCCAGAGGATTTTGAGAAGCGCGTGAAAGTTTCTCAAGAGGGTCACTCGGATGTCATTTCGATAAACTTTTCGTCTCCAGATCCAATCAAGACGGCTGGTCTTGTCAACCGGATGGCCGATCTCTTCGTCGCCAGCTCTGTGGAAACGAAGCGAAATGCGCTGGAGCTCGAACTGACCCGGATATCGGCCCAACTGGATGTCATAAGGTCGCAAGCAATACAGACGGACAGCCTGGCTCGAAATCTCCTGCAGAACCAGGCAGAGGCGATTCACGACGCCAGTGGGCGCAACAAATTCACGGATCAGCGTATCCGCGAAGCCTTGACGCAGGCGTCCGCAGCGCGCCAATTGCAGCCAGCTTTGGAGCGGCAGGTGAACATTATCCGCGAGCGGATAGCGCACTGCAAACCGGATGCGCGGGTTCTCTCTTACGCCCCGATACCGGACAGGCCCAGCTCGATAAATCCTCTTCTGCTCGTGATCCCCGCGATGCTCGCCTTCGGCTACGCAGGAAATTGGCTCGCAGCTTGGCTGGCTCAATTCGACCGTCGGATAAGGACTGAACGGGACGTTATGACGTCACTGGGCGTTCCTTGCGCTGCGGTCGTGCCGCATATTCGGCTCCCAAAGAAGGAATGGCCATATCGAAAGCTGCTGATGGAGCGCTCCACGCCGTTTGCGCAATCGGTCCAATTATTGACCGACGCCCTGCAACCGGAGTTTCGAGTGGCGCCGGGGAACGCATCGAAAACGGTCATGGTGACGTCAGGCGGCGCAGACGAAGGCAAGACGACGCTCTGCCTTAGTCTCGCTGTCCTCTCCGCGATCCATGGACGGCGGGCGGTGGTCGTCGATTTCGATATCTGGCCCCAGGCTTTGCAACGTGATGGCCTGACGACCGGGACGCAGTCTTGTCTCGATCCAGGCGTGTTCGATCGGAGCATATTCGACTCGATCCAACGGATTCAGAGCCTAGGCGTCGACTATCTTCCCTTCGGCCGAATTTCCGACGATCTATCGGAATCGAATGCGGCTGTGCGCTTGCTTGCCGTGCTCGCGGCGCTGCGAGAACGATATGACTGGGTGTTCTTCGACGCGCCTCCGTTGCTCGACGTGGCCGATACGCGTTTGCTGGCGCGTTTCGCTGACGAAGTCCTTTTCCTTGTGAAATGGGAGAGCACGCGCTTCGAAGACGCCCGCAACGCGATCGAGCTCCTCAAAGATATACGCCGCGAAGAGACAACGGTCGTGCTGACGCAAGTCAATCTGAAGAAGCACGCGCAGAGCGGCTATGGGCGCCTCGCCAGTTATCTCATAAGGCACGAGAAATACGCGTCGGCAAAGAGGAAGGAAAAACGTCACCTCGATTTTGGCGCCGTTGCGACGAAGACCGCTCAGGCGGCGGAGGCAAAATAGCAATAGGCGGCGCGGGGCAGAAGGTAGTCACTCGTTTGCCTCGACGTGTATCGAGTTAGTGTTGGAGGAGCGAGCACATGGGCAGACAGCGCATATGGGTGGCTGGCCACAAAGGCATGGTTGGCTCGGCGGTAACCAGATGTTTGGAGTCGCGTGGCGACGAAGTGCTGAAAGTCGATCGCTCCGTCGTCGATTTACGGGATCAGCGGTCGGTCGAGTTGTGGCTGAAACAAAACCGCGCGGACGCCATTATATTCGCAGCGGCGAAAGTCGGCGGCATATTTGCAAATGACGCATTCCCGGCCGAGTTCATATACGACAATCTCGCTATCGAAACGAACATCATTCATTCTGCGCACGCCGCTAACGTCGACCGGCTCGTGTTCCTGGGATCCTCCTGCATCTATCCAAAGTTCGCGCCGCAGCCGATCAAGGAGGAGGCGTTGCTTTCCGGGCCCCTGGAGCCGACAAATGAATGGTACGCCGTCGCCAAGATCGCAGGCATCAAGCTCTGTCAGGCGTATCGGCGTCAATATGGGCGACGTTATATCTCCGTGATGCCTTGCAATTTATATGGCCCAAACGATAGCTTCGACCTGACGACCAGTCATGTGCTACCCGCGCTCATGCGGAAATTCCACGAAGCGAAATGTGACGGCCGTCGTGACGTTGTGGTCTGGGGAACGGGTTCGCCGATGCGAGAATTTCTGCATGTAGACGATTTGGCGAAGGGCGTGGTCTTCTGCATGGATCATTACGACGGTTACGAGCATATCAATTGCGGCGCAGGGTCGGAGATCGCGATTCGCGATCTTGCGGAGCTGATCGCCTGCGCCGTCGGCTTCACCGGAAACATCGTTTTCGATTCCTCGAAACCCGACGGAACGCCGCGCAAGCTGATGGATTCGAGCCGCATCGCCAAGCTCGGGTGGCGGCCGCAGGTGGCGCTCAAAGACGGGATCGCGAGCACATACAAGTGGTATCTTGAACGCCTCCACCAATCGGATGCGTGCGGGGCTGTTGCTGCTTAGCGGGCGTGCCCATAGGCCTGGAATGCAGAAGTAAAAGTCAGTTGTGCTGAGGCTTTGGTGCATGAGCGTCAAGACGATCTTGTTTGACATATCGAACCATGGCTTTGGGCATCTGTCACAAACCGCTCCTGTTATCGACCGGTTGCAGGAGCGCTTTTCGGGCCTCCGGATCGTCCTGCGAACCAAACACCCGAGGCGCGTGGTCGAAGAGTTCATTTCCTCCGGCATCGAGATCCTCCAGGCGCCTATGGACGTAACCGTCGACGCTCCGGATGCGATGTCTGTCGATTTGGAGGCCAGCGCGGCCGCCTATATGCGTTTATACAAGGCGTGGGAAACCCTTTTGAATGTCGAGTCGCAATTCATGCGGGCGCTCGAGCCGTCACTGGTTGTATCGAATATCAGTCCACTGAGCCTCGCAGCGGCGCGTCGCGCGGGCGTGCGCAATATCGCCCTATGTTGCATGAATTGGGCGGATATTTACGAGAATTTCTTCAGTGGCCGTCCCGAAGCTTCCCGCGTCCTTGGAACGCTGCGCGAGGCTTATTCCACTGCGGAATTGTTTCTACAGCCGCGCCCGCATATGAGCATGTCGGATATTTCGAGTGGGCGGCCGATCGGGCCGATCGCGCGCAAAGGCGTCCGACGCAGGGACGAGTTGCGCAAACGGCTCAATGTGGGTAATGGCGAGAGGCTCGTGCTGCTGACCCTTGGAGGCTTGCCAAACCCCGGTTCGCTCGATCTTCCGAGGGTAGATGGCGTACGTTGGTTGGTGCGTCGCGCGATCGCGCCGCTTCGCGACGACGTATCAGCCTGCGAAGCGTCGGTTCTATCGGCGCTCGACCTGTTGTTTTCTGTTGACGCGGTCATTTGCAAGGACAGCTACTGCACTGTCGTTGAAGCAGCCTGTGCCGCGGTCGGAGTCGTCATTGCGCCGAGAAAAGATTGGCCGGAGACCGACTGCCTTGTCGATTGGGCGGAGCGTCATTGCAATTTTGCATTGGCGTCAGGAGGCCTCAAGGATGCACGCGGCTTGGCAGTCGAGTTGGAGAAGGTACTTTGCGGCCCACAAAGGGCCCCGATAGAACCGACTGGCGTCGATGAGGCGGTGGAGGCGATCGCGACGGCCGCGGGCCTTTAGCGCGTTCGAGGAAGACGGCCAAGCGCGCGCCTTCGCGACTCGAAAGGGCTAAGTCGATTGGAGGCGTGGGCGCGCCAGTGAAAGCGAGGTCCGCTCTGGACCGCGAGCTTCAGGCTCGCCGCCGCCAAAGCGAGCCTGAAGGCGCGCGGTCCTAGGCTGCAGACCAAGACATCAGGAGGGGAGCGCAAGGTCCGATATGGCGGCCGCCAGAAACCGTCCCGCTTCTCCGCCCGACACGACGCGATGGTCGAATGTCAGGCTTAAGGGAAGCACATGTGAGACGGCCGGCGCGCCATCTCTGGCTTTCACCTCGGCTCTGATACGGCCCGCCCCGAGTATCGCGACCGTCGGCGGCAACACAATGGGCGCGGCGTAGCGGCCGGCGATCGTCCCGAAATTCGACAAGGTGATTGTCGCGCCGCGCAGCTCTTCCGGTGGGATACGCCTTTCGCGAACATCGGCGCGCATGCGATCCAGTCCTCGGCGCAGATCGGCGGGATCGCGGTTTCCCACATCGCGCAGAACCGGAACAAAGAGCCCGTCTGGCATATCCACGGCAATGCCAAGATCGATTTTTCGCAGTATCCGGCGGGAGAGCGTTGCGCTCTCGAACCAGCAATTGAGGCCCGCCTCAGCTTCGCAACCTTTCACAAGCGCGCGGATCAGGCGGATGGTGACATCCGCGCCAGCCTCCCACGCGTCGACGACGGCGTCGTCCATGATCGTCGCCGCGGCCACCTCTGCTTGCGCAAAGGCCATGTTTTGCGCCATGGCGCGCCGCGGACCTCTCAAAGGTTCTGCGGGCTCCGTCTCGCTCAAGACCCTCGCGACGCGGCGCACATCGTCGGGTGTGATGACGCCATCCGCGCCCGACGGCGTCACCATCGTCAAATCGACGTCGAGTTGTCTTGCAAGAGCGCGCGCCGCAGGAATCACCCTCACCGAACCGTGGGAGCGGCCAAGAGACGTCGGTGCTTCACGCAATATGTTGGCGCCGCTCTCGACTGCGCCGACGACCGTGCCGGCGTCGTCGTTGGCTTGCCCTTCAAACTCGACGAGAGGCGCGCCGACGCGGATAATGTCGCCTGCGTTTGCAAAAAGCCTTTCGACGCGGCCTGCGCAGGGGGAGGGAATCTCAACGACCGCCTTCGCGGTTTCGACGGCCAGAAGTGGCTGATCGACAGCGATCTCTTCGCCGGGTTTCACACGCCATTCGACCAGCTCGGCTTCCTGCAAGCCCTCGCCAAGATCAGGCAATCGGAATGTCCTCATGACCCCTCCATGGCGCTGCGCACGGCCTCGACGATTCGATCCACGCTGGGGATGTATTGGCGCTCCAGGCGGGACAGTGGCACGACGACGTCATAGGCGGCGACGCGCTTCACCGGCGCAAGCAGCGAAAACAGTGCGCGCTCGGCGATTTCAGCGGCGATCTCGGCGCCGAAGCCGGCGGTGCGGGGCGCTTCGTGGATGATCACGCAGCGACCGGTCTTTTCGACGGAGCGTAGAATCGTTTCCACGTCGAGCGGCTTGATGGTCGCGACATCGATAACCTCAGCGTCGACGCCTTCCTGTTCGAGAGCGTCGGCTGCGGCGAGAGTCTCTTGCATCATCGCGCCCCAGGCGACGAGCGTGACGTCCTTGCCCTCGCGCGACAGAAAGCAAGCGTCGAGCGGCAGGCTTTCCCCGTCATCCGCGACCGCCTGTTTGAATAAGCGATAGAGTCGCGTCGGCTCGAGAAACACGACCGGATCGGGGTCGCGCATGGCTGCGAGCAGCAAGCCATAGGCGCGCGCTGGCGACGACGGGATCACCACGCGCAAGCCAGGCATATGCGCGAAGATCGCCTCTGGGCTCTCGGAGTGATGCTCGGGGGCGTGAATGCCGGCGCCATAGGGCGAACGCAGCACCATCGGACAGGTCAGCCGCCCGCGCGTGCGATTGCGCAGACGCGATGCGTGGTTGATCATCTGATCGATGGTTGGATAGATGAAGCCTGTGAACTGGATTTCCGCAACGGGCTTCAGCCCCATGGCGGCCATGCCGACGGCGACGCCCGCGATGGCCCCTTCGGCAAGCGGCGTATCGATCACCCTCTCGCACCCGAAGCGCGCTTGCAGGCCATTGGTGGCGCGAAATACGCCGCCATTGACGCCGATGTCCTCGCCGAGCAGCAACACGCTCTCGTCATTCG
The DNA here is from genome assembly GCF_027925385.1 of Methylocystis iwaonis. Classification (NCBI taxonomy): domain Bacteria; kingdom Pseudomonadati; phylum Pseudomonadota; class Alphaproteobacteria; order Hyphomicrobiales; family Methylocystaceae; genus Methylocystis; species Methylocystis iwaonis. Next base: position 3,326,238 of record NZ_AP027142.1, on the reverse strand, counting down.
CCATCTCGTAAGCGAGCGCGTGGTTGACAGCTTCGACAAGGTTCAGCTCAGCCATGGCCGCCTCCGTTGCGTGGCGAGAAGCGGCGGGCCATGTCGCGCTGGTAGGAATAAGATGCGGGAAGCGCGGCGTAGAGATGGTCGAACATGGCGTTGCAGTCTGCTGGCTGTGCGCCGAGATAGGCGTTTACCGCCTGCCCAACCTCTTCCAGACATTCGCGTTGCAGCGCGTCTTCCTTGTGTTGGCTCCAAGCGCCTTTCCTGGTGAGATAGGCGCGCAGCCGCGCGATTGGTTCGCGCGTCCATTCGCGTCGCACGAGTTCCGGATCGCGATAGCGTGTGGCGTCGTCGGCCGTGGTATGGTCGCCGAGGCGATAAGTGAGGGCTTCGATCAAAGTGGGCCCCTGTCCGGCGCGCGCCTTTTCGATTGCCTGGCGGACAGTGTCATAGACCGCCACGACATCATTGCCGTCGACCTGCCGCCCCTCGATGCCGACAGCGACGCTTTTTTGCGCCAGTGAGGCGGCCGCGCATTCGCGCGCGCAAGGCGTCGAGATCGCCCAGCCGTTGTTGTTGATAACGATCACGGCTGGCGTTTTCCAAACGCCGGCCATGTTCAAAGCCTCGTAGAAACCACCATTGGAGGTCCCGCCGTCGCCGATGAAGGTGAGAACGACGCGGTCTTCGCGCCGTAACTTGAAGGCATATGCCGCGCCCACTGCATGCGCGATCTGCGTTGCGACGGGCACGCAGTTGGGAAAATCGAGGCGAGGGCCGGCGAAATCGCTGCCCCTCTCGTCTCCGCCCCAATAGAGCAGGCATTCGGCCATGGTCATGCCGCGCAGGAATTGCGCGCCGTGATCTCGATAGGATGGGGCAAGAACGTCGCGCGCCTGCATTGCGGCGGCGGCGCCTACGCCGACGGCCTCCTGACCAAGAGCGGACGCAAAGGTGCCGAGCTGCCCCGTGCGCTGCAAGGCGACCGCCTTGCCGTCGAAGATCCGCGTGCGCGTCATCGCCCGATAGAGCATCACGAGCAATTCGTCGCCAATAGACGAGGGGATCGGGCGGCATAAGGCGCCTTCTGGCGAAAGGAAGCGTACAGTATCTGTCTCTGGGTCAACGCTTGTGTGAATGCCCATGCGAGACTCGTCGCGTTCAAGTCACAGCGCGAACCAGGTCAGCGCCTCGATGCAGGCTGAAGTAGCGCGCCGAAGCTCGAAGTCACGTTGGGGCAGTCGAATTTTCAAGCGCCGCCTTCCTGCGTTGCACAATAGCGGCGCGCCATGGCGCCTCTTGACCAAGGGCCTTGCGCTTCCAAGCTAATCATTATGTCGACCAATACAAACGCGGAACTTTTCGCCTTCGGCGATGCGCTCGGGCCCGCGAAGATCGTCTATTTGCACACGCCATCGGTCGGGCTGCGGGCGATCGTCGTCATCGACAATGTCGCCGCGGGGCCTGCGATTGGCGGAACCCGCATGGCGCCGGACGTCTCGGTCCTAGAATGTTTTCGCCTGGCGCGCGCGATGACGCTGAAGAACGCCGCCTGCTCTCTGCGGCACGGGGGCGCCAAATCGGTCATTTTTGGCGATCCGACCATGCCGCGACACGAGAAGGAGCGGTTGATCCGCGCCTTTGCGTGCGCCATCGCGCCGCTTGTCGAATATATACCTGGCCCGGATATGGGCACCGACGAATTGGCGATGGGCTGGATTCACGATGAAATCGGGCGTGCGGTTGGCCTTCCGGCGGAAATAGGCGGCATTCCGCTCAATGAAATCGGCGCGACGGGTTTCGGCGTCGCGATTGCGGCCGAAGTCGCCGCGCCTTTCGCCGGCCTTTCCTTGGAGGGCGCACGCGTCGTCGTGCAGGGCTTTGGCGCCGTCGGCGAGCATGCGTCGCGTTTCCTCGCAAAGAGAGGCGCGCGCCTGGTTGGCGTTGCGGATATCGCCGGGGCGATCTCAAACCCCGATGGGATCGACATAGAAGTGCTGACGGAACTGAAGCGGGCGGGTAAGAGCGTTTCCGCCTATCCTAAGGCAACAGTCATCCCCGGTGACGCGCTGGTCGCCCTCCCATGCGACATTTGGATTCCCGCGGCGCGGCCGGATGCGCTACGCGCCGACAATGTCGATCGCCTCGCCTGCAAGCTTGTCGTTCAAGGCGCAAATGTTCCGGCGACCAAAGACGCCGAAGCGCGAATGTTCGAACGCGGGATCATCAGCGTTCCCGATTTTATCGCCAATGCCGGCGGCGTGATCGCTGGCGCCGTCGAATATGGCGGCGGCTCCGAGGCGATCGCCTTGGCCGCCATCGAGGAGAAGGTCGGGCGCAACACGCGGCTTACGCTCGAGGGCGCCCTCGCAGCGCATGTTCCGCCCGCCGAGGCGGCGACGAAGCTTGCGGTGGATCGACTTCACAAAATGATGAAACTCAAGCGCTGGCGCTAGTGAAATCCAAGCGTCGGCGCTTACAGAGACCGCTCGATTGCGACGGCCGTCGCTTCCCCGCCGCCAATGCAGAGCGCGGCGACGCCTCTGCGAAGATCATATCGTTCGAGCGCTGCAAGCAGGGTCACGACGATACGCGCGCCAGACGCGCCGATCGGATGGCCGATCGCGCAGGCGCCGCCGTGGATATTCACCTTATCGTCGGGCAAAGCAAGGTCGCGCTGTGCGGCCATTGCGACGACAGCGAAGGCTTCGTTGATCTCAAAGAGATCGACGTCTTCCGCGCGCCAAGCGAGCTTGTCCAGGAGTTTTCGTATGGCGGCGATCGGCGCTGTCGGGAATTTGCCGGGAGGTCCGGCGTGGGTGACATGGCGGACGAGCCTTGCGCGTGGCGTTAGCCCATTGCGCTCTGCGTGCTCAAGGCGGGTCAACACCAAAGCGGCGGCGCCGTCCGAGATTGCGCTCGAATTCGCCGCAGTCAATGTGCCATCCGGTCTGAACGCCGGTCGAAGCGTCTCGATCGCCTCGGCGTTGGCTTTTCTGGGAAGTTCGTCGCTGAGAACTTCGGTCTTGGTTTTGGCTGACGCGACGGGCGTGATTTCGGCGTCGAAAAGACCTTGCCGCGCGGCTTGTTGCGCGCGTGTAAGCGATCTCAGCGCAAACGCGTCCTGCATCTTGCGCGTGAATTGATAGTCGGTCGCGCAATCTTCCGCGAAGGCGCCCATCAGCCGCCCTTTTTCATAGGCGTCCTCGAGCCCGTCCAAAAACATATGATCGAGCGCACGCCCGTGCCCCATACGAAAGCCGGTCCGTGCGCGATCCAGTAAATAAGGCGCGTTGCTCATGCTCTCCATGCCGCCCGCGACCACGAGATCGACGCTCTCGGCCAGGAGCTGGTCATGGGCCGAGATGAGCGCCTGCATGCCGGAGCCGCACATTTTATTGACAGTGACGCATCCGGTCTCGACGCCAAGGCCTGCGCCGAGAGCGGCTTGCCGCGCGGGAGCCTGGCCCAAGCCGGCGCTCAAGACGCAACCCATCACGCATGAGTCGATCTGGTCTTTCGGCGCTCCTGCGCGGGTCACAGCCGCTTCAATCGCGCGCGCGCCAAGTTGTGGGGCAGTCACATGCGCCAACTCGCCCAGAAAAGCGCCGATCGGCGTCCGTGCAGCGCCGACAATGACCACCGGGTCTTTCATTCTCGTTCCGCCGCCTCCTGCGTTTGCCCCGCCAATGATGAAGTGGGGTGGGCTCGCTGATGGGGAAGGGCTGGCGCCTATTGCTGCAAAGAACCGAAATCGGGTTCTGGGTCGTCACGCGCTTCGATAATTTTCTGCACAGCGATGTCGTCGACTTCCTCGAGCGACGACGGAAGCCATCTTGGCGTCTTGTCCTTATCGATGAGCGCCGCGCGTATGCCCTCGTAGAGATCGTGGCTGTCCAGCAGGCTGCAGGCCGCACGATACTCGTTGATCAGACACGCCTCCAATCTCCCGGCAATCCTCGCGCGCTCTAAAAGCGCGTGCGTGACCTTCAAGCTCGTCGGCGAGTTACGGCGAATTTCCTCGGCTGCCTTGCGCCCGAAAGTCGATCCGTTCAAACGTAAATGATCCAAAACGCGCTCGACGCTATCCAAAGCGATTATGCCTTGCAGCTCTTCTTCATGCCGCTGCAGTTCCCCTTTCCCGGCGTCGATCACGAAAGAGCAAAGTATCCTATCGACATGATTGGCGTTGGGCGCCAGCGTCAACTCTTCGAGGAGCTCGGGGACGCGAGCGGAAGCGACCGTCAAGTCGCACAGCCCGACATGGATGGCGTCAGCCGCGCCGACCGCAGCGCCCGAGAGCGCCATATAGACGCCGGCGCCGTTTCTTCGCGTCAGCAGCCACGTTCCGCCGACGTCCGGGATGAAGCCGATCCGCGTCTCGGGCATGGCGATCTGCGTGCGTTCGGTCGCGATCCGGCGATTCCCATGCGCGGAAACGCCGACGCCGCCGCCCATGACGACGCCGTCCATCAGCGCGATATAAGGCTTGGGGAAAGACGCGATGCGCGCATTGAGCGCATATTCCTCTCGCCAAAAGGTCTTGTAATGCTCTTTGCCGTCGTTGCGGCATTCGTAAAGCGCGCGAATGTCCCCGCCGGCGCAGAGCCCGCGTTCGCCTTCCCCGGTGAGCAGCACGGCCACGATATTGGGATCGTCAGCAAAATCGGCGAGCGCTCGCGTGAAACGCCGGACCATATCCAGCGTCAGGCTGTTCAGCGCCTTTGGCCGGTTGAGCCGGATGCGCCCCAGCCCGTGTTCGCGGGAAACGAGAAGCGGCTCTTCTTCGCTCATTTCGTTTCGCTTTCGAGAAGCGAACGGGCCACGATCAGCCGCATTATTTCATTTGTGCCTTCGAGGATGCGATGAACCCGCAGATCGCGCACGATCTTCTCCAGCCCATAATCGCAAAGATAGCCGTAGCCGCCATGCAGTTGCAGCGCCTGATCGGCGACCTCGAAACCAATATCTGTAGCCACGCGCTTCGCCATGGCGCAAAGTCGCCCCGCATCCGGCGCGCCGGCGTCGAGCGCCGAGGCGGCGCGCCACAAGAGCGCGCGCGCGGCTTCGAGTTCGGTGGCCATATCAGCGATACGAAATTGCAGCGCCTGGAATTCGTCGAGCCGGCGACCAAAAGCCTTGCGCTCCTTCATATAGGCGAGCGCATGGTTGAGCGCGCCGTCGGCGCCGCCGATCGAGCAGGCGCCGATGTTCAACCTGCCGCCGTCGAGCGCAGCCATCGCCATTGCAAAGCCGCGTCCTTCGGGCCCGAGCATGCAACTGGCGGGCACTTGGCATTCGTCTAAAATGACCGCGCGCGTCGGTTGCGCGTTCCAGCCCATCTTCCGCTCATTGGCGCCGAGCCTTATGCCGGGACTTCCGCCTTCGACGAGAAAGGCGGAGATTCCAGATGGTCCCTCCGCGCCTGTGCGCGCCATCACGAGATAGAGATGCTCATCGCCACCAGCGCCCGCGCCCGAGATGAATTGCTTCTCGCCAGTTAGTAAATAAGCGTCGCCGCGCTTTTTGGCGCGGGTGCGCAACGCAGCCGCGTCGGAGCCGCAGCCCGGTTCCGTCAGGCAATAGCTCGTGAGGAACTGCATCTTGGCGAGGCGCGGCATCCAGATCTCACGCTGCGCATCGGAGCCGAAGGCGTCAATCATCCAGGCGCACATATTGTGGATCGAGAGATAGGCGGCGATCGCCGGACAGCCCGTCGCCAGCGCTTCGAAGATCAGAGCCGCATCCAATCGAGAAAGGCCCGCGCCGCCGGAGTTTTCTCTAACATAGATCGCCGCCATGCCGAGGTCGGCTGCGGCGCGCATGGTCTCCACGGGAAAAAACTTATCTCTGTCCCAATCATTTGCGAAAGGCGCAATCTGTTCTTGCGCGAACGCCATCGCCATCTCGCGTATCGCAAGCTGGTCGGCGGTCAATCCGGCAGTCGAACACGCGCCCAATCGCAAATCCTCGCCCTTGCCTATGAGAGATTTGTCGCGCAGCGCTGTCCCGGCAAGCCTTCGCCTGCAAGGCGCGCCCGCGCGACCTTGCTCTCCGGCGGTCTGCCGAGGTTCCCGCAGATAAAGCGCGTGGCGTCGAGGAGCTTGTTCAGATCGACGCCTGTCTCGACGCCGCATCCATCGAGCATATAAACAACGTCTTCCGTTGCGACATTCCCAGCGGCGCCGGGCGCAAAAGGACAACCGCCAAGACCTGCGATGGAGCTGTCGATGACGGCAACGCCCATCTCCAGACAGGCGAAGATATTGGCCAGGGCCTGGCCATAGGTGTCGTGGAAATGAACGGCAATGCGCGCGACAGGAATAGATTGCGTCATGCGCTGGATCAGGCTGCGTGCGGCCATCGGCGTTCCAACGCCGATCGTATCGCCAAGTGAAACCTCATAGCAGCCGAGCGCGAAGAGACGCTGCGCGACATCAACAACGCGTTCCAGATCGACCGCGCCTTCATAAGGACATCCGAGCGCGCAGGAAACATAGCCACGCATGGGCAGCCCCGCGTCTTTCGCCGCTATCGTAACTTCGGAAAATCTTCTGAAGCTCTCGTCGACCCCACAGCCCAAATTATGAAGAGAGAAGCTCTCTGTCGCGGCGGCGAATATCGCGACTTCGCCCACGCCGGCCGCCCTTGCAGCAGCGAATCCCCGGACGTTTGGAATAAGCGCGGCCAGCCTCACGTCTTTGGGAACGTGTATTGTCTGCAAGACGTCCGCCGTCGCGACCATTTGCGGGACGGCTTTCTCCGAGACAAAGCTCCCCGCTTCGATGCGATTGAGCCCGGCGCGAGAGAGAAGCTCGATGAGCCGCGCGCGCACGGCGACCGGCATGATCGCCGCTTCATTTTGGAGGCCGTCGCGCGGTCCGACCTCGACGATTTGCACGCGAGACGGCAGCGTCACGACGCCTCCGCGAGGCGCACGAGATCGGCGCCCTCGCGAACCGTCTCTCCCTCTTTGCAAAAGATATTCTCGACCTCTCCGTGGCGCGGCGCAGTGAGCGTGATTTCCATCTTCATTGCCTCCAGCATGAGAAGCTGTTCTCCTTTCGAGACCCGATCCCCCGCCTTGACCAAAATGCGCGTTACCCGGGCAGGGAGCGGCGCCAGGAGAGTCTCTTCTCTCGCTTGATCCGTCGCTCTTGGCGCGAACAGGTCCAAGCGTTCAAGCGAATAATTGCGTCCCGCAAGAACGACGACGTAATGTTTTCCCTGCCGAATGATCGCGACATCGCGCTTCACGCCGTCGACGAAGATAGTCCATCTGTCGCCGTCCCGGCTCGTTTGCACTTGAAACGCCTGCGAAGAAGTTTCCAGCAAAAACGCGTTAGCTCCCAGCGGGCGAACGCGCCCCGATAGCGATTTGCCATCCCAGAGAAATGCGACTTCCTGCGAGGCGCTGTCGTAGAGACGCCAGGCGTCAGCCAGGCCCCATGGCGACCAGGGATCGCCAGAGGCGCCGGCGTCTCGTTCTGCGCTTCTGGCTACCTCGTCCAGCCAGGCCGCCGCCGCTGCTGAAAATAGAAATGTTTCGTCTTGCGGCTCGGCGGACTGCGTCCAGTCTTGGAATGCGCCTATCAAGCTCGTGTCATAGTCGCCAAGCGCGAAGCGCCGATCTCTTACCAGCGCGCGCAAAAAGTCGAGATTAGTAGCGACGCCCACGAGTTCGCAGCTATCGAGCGCTTTTTGCAGCCTCATGATGGCGCTAGCGCGATCTGGACTCCAGACGATGAGCTTGGCGAGGAGAGAGTCGTAATAGGACGAGACTCGATCGCCTTCCCTAACGCCGGAGTCGACGCGCGTATGAGCGTCCTGCTGGGGGAACCGTAGGTGCGCGATGACCCCCGTTGCGGGAATGAACCCTTCGGCCGGGTTCTCAGCGCATATCCGCGCTTCGATGGCGCTGCCTCGGGTTTCGATTTCGTCCTGAGCCATCGGCAGCGCCTCGCCCGCAGCGACGCGGAACTGCCATTCTACGAGATCGAGACCGGAAATCATTTCGGTGACCGGATGCTCGACCTGAAGACGGGTATTCATCTCGAGGAAATAAAAGGCGTCGTCCTGGACGAGAAACTCTACCGTGCCTGCCCCGACATAGCTCGAATGGCGGGCTGCCTTCGTTGCCGCCGCGCGCATCGAGCGACTCAGATCGGTAGGGAGGGCCGCAGGCGTTTCTTCGATGACCTTTTGGCGTCTGCGCTGCAAGGAGCAGTCACGCTCTGGAAAGGTGACGACAGCGCCAAACGCGTCCGCGAAAAGCTGGACCTCCACGTGCCTTGGATGGGTCAGATATTTTTCGATCATCAATCGACCGTCGCCGAAAGCTGCGACAGCCTCGCGCCGAGCGCTCTCAATGGCGAGATCGAGCTCGCCCGGCGTCGAAACGATGCGCATGCCGCGTCCGCCGCCTCCGGCCGACGCCTTGACGAGAACAGGAAATCCGGTCGCCGCTGCAGCTTCGGCGAGCAATGCCGTTTCCTGCGCCTCGCCATGATAGCCCGGCAGGATCGGCACGCCGATGCGCGCCATCAATTCCTTGGCTTGCGCCTTGGAGCCCATCAGACGCATTGCCGCCGCCGACGGCCCAATAAATGTCAGTCCTACCTGTTTGCACTCTTCTGCAAAATCCGGGTTCTCGGAGAGGAAGCCGTAGCCCGGGTGGATGGCGTCCGCGCCGCTTCGACGCGCTGCGTCCAGGATTCGATCGATCGATAAATAGCTTTCCTGTGGCGACGGTGGGCCGATGTTAATCGCTTCGTCGGCCACCGCCACATGCAGGGTGTTTTGATCCGCCTCCGAATAGACAGCCACGGTGGCGATGCCCATCCTGCGCGCTGTGCGCGCGATGCGGCAGGCGATCTCCCCGCGGTTTGCGATGAGAACTTTTCGAAACATGTCAGGCTTGCCGGCGTGGACGCCAATTTGGCGCACGCCTTTCAAGAAAGCTGCTCAAGCCTTCTGCTCCTTCCGAAGAGGCCCAACGCGCCATAATCACATGCGCCGTTTCTCGCCTAAGCGAGAGATCGATCGGACGTTGCTCACAGAGCGCGACAAGGTCCTTGGTCTGCGCCTGCGCGCCCGGTGCGCCGAACAGCAACGCATCGATCACATGATCGCGCGCCGCCTCGATTTCGTTTTTCTCAGCAATCTCGTGAATTAGTCCAGTTTGCAGGGCTCTGTCTGCTGAAATGGGCTCGGCGGTCAGGAACAAGGCGCGCGACGCCCGGGGACCAACGGCTCTTACGACATACGGTCCGACAACCGCGGGCGCCAGCCCAAGCCTGACCTCGCTCATGGAGAACTTTGAGCTGTTGTCGCATATGGCGATGTCGCAGCAAGCGACGAGACCGACGCCCCCGCCGAAAGCAACGCCCTCTATCATGGCCACTGTCGGCTTCGAGAGCGTATCGAGTGTGTGGAACATCTCCGAGAGCGCCAGCGCATCGTCTTCCTGCGCCTGTGGCGAGGCGTTGGCGAGACCGCGCATCCATTCGATGTCGCCGCCAGCGCAGAAATTGCCGCCAGCGCCGGAGAGCGCCACGACACGCACGCGCGCGTCGGAGTCGAGGCGGCGCAATATCGTCGTCAGCTCCAGCATGGAGGCGCGATCGAAGGCGTTGCGTCGATGTGGACGATTGAGCGTCAGATGGACGACCCCGCGTTCGTCGATCGATTCGAGAATATCCATGCAACCTCACATGCGGAACAGACCAAAATGGGTATCCTCGATCTTCGCATTGGCGCTTGCGGACAGCGCCAACGCCAAAACGCGGCGCGTATCGGCGGGATCGATGACGCCGTCGTCCCAAAGCCGGGCGCTCGAATAGAGCGGGTCGCTTTGCCGTTCGTAATTCGCCTGGATCGGCGCAGCGAATTCTCGCTCTTGTTCGAGAGACCATTCTTCGCCGCGCGATTGCATGGTCTGGCGGCGCAAACGGGACAGCACCGAGGCAGCCTGGGCGCCGCCCATCACGCCGATGCGCGCGTTTGGCCACATCCAGAGGAAATTCGGCGAAAAAGCCCGGCCGCACATTGCGTAATTGCCGGCGCCGAAGCTGGCGCCGATAACGACCGTGAGTTTCGGCACCGCAGCCGTCGACACCGCCGTCACCATCTTCGCTCCTTCCTTGGCGACGCCTTCCGCTTCGACTTTGCTCCCCACCATGAAGCCGGTGGTGTTCTGCAAGAAGACGAGGGGGATTTTGCGCTGTGCGCAAAGCTCGATGAAATGCGCAGCCTTGAGCGCGCTCTCTGGAAAGAGAATGCCATTGTTTGCGATGATCCCAACGGGATAGCCCCAGATGCGCGCAAATCCGGTCACAAGAGTGGGGCCATAAAGGGCTTTGAATTCGTCGAACTCCGATCCATCGACAATGCGCGCGATGACTTCCTTGACATCGAACTGCTTGCGCAAATCGGCGGGAACGGCGCCATAAAGCTCCGCCGGATCGTGGCGCGGCTGCATCGGTGGATTCTCGCAACGCGCTGCGCGTTGGTGCGGCAGAGTGGCGACGGCTTCGCGAGCGAGCGCGATGGCGTGCGCGTCATTTTCCGCGAGGTAATCGGCCACGCCCGAGCGTCGACAGTGCGTCTCGGCGCCGCCTAGCTCTTCGGCGCTCACAACCTCTCCCGTGGCCGCTTCGACGAGCGGCGGGCCGGCGAGAAAGATGGTTCCTTCGTTTCTCACAATGATGGTCTCGTCGCACATGGCGGGGACATAAGCGCCGCCGGCCGTGCAGGAGCCCATCACCACGGCGATTTGCGCAATGCCCTGCGCCGACATTCGCGCCTGGTTGTAGAAAATACGCCCGAAATGCTCGCGGTCGGGAAAGACTTCGTCTTGCGTGGGGAGATTGGCGCCGCCTGAATCGACCAGATACAGGCAGGGCAGCCTATTTTGTGCTGCGATCTCCTGCGCGCGCAAATGTTTCTTGACGGTCATTGGAAAATAGACGCCGCCCTTCACCGTTGCGTCATTCGCAATGATCATGCATTCACGGCCGTTGATCCTGCCGATTCCAGCCACGACGCCAGCGCAGGCCAGCTTGCCGTCATACATATCATGCGCCGCGAATTGTCCGACCTCCAGGAAGGGCGACAGCGGGTCGATCAGCGCGTCGATGCGCTCCCGGACGAGCATTTTCCCGCGCCGCCGCTGCCGCTCGCGTGCTTCCTCTCCCCCGCCTTCTCGAATTTTGCGGGAGATGGCGCGCAGCCGTTCGACCTGCGCCGTCATTGCGTCGCGGTTGTGCGAAAATTCTGAGGAACGCGTATCGATCGACGTCTCCAGCGCCGCCATCGGTTCGTTTCCTTCAGGCTGTCTCCTGATATAATTCACGTCCAATCAGCATTCGACGGATTTCGCTGGTGCCTGCGCCGATCTCATAGAGCTTGGCGTCGCGAAGCAGCCGCCCGGCCGGGTAGTCGTTTGTGTATCCGTTACCGCCGAGGCATTGGATTGCTTCCAGCGCCATCCAAGTGGCGCGCTCGGCCGCGAATAGAATCGCGGCGGCGGCGTCTTTGCGCGTGACGTTCCCGAGATCGCAGGCCTTGGCGACGGCATAGACATAAGCTCTCGCCGCGCTGAGCGCCGTATACATGTCCGCAAGCTTGCCCTGCATGAGCTCGAATTCGCCGATTGGTTGGCCGAATTGCTTGCGATCGTGAACATAAGGAAGGACGACATCCATGCAGGCGCGCATGATGCCGATCGGCCCGCCGGCAAGCACCGCGCGCTCATAGTCCAGCCCGCTCATCAATACGGCAATCCCTTGCTCGGGACGCCCCAGCACATTTTCCGCCGGGACGACGCAATTCTCGAACGCCAGCTCGCATGTGTTCGAGCCGCGCATGCCGAGCTTGTCGATTTTGGCCAAGGGCTGAAAGCCCGGAAACGCCTTTTCGATGATGAAAGCGGTGATGCCATGCGCGCCAGCCGAGGCGTTGGTTTTCGCGTAAACCACCAGAACGTCGGCGTCCGGCCCGTTGGTCACCCACATTTTGGCGCCGTTGAGAACGTAAGAAACGCCGCGCTTCTCCGCGCGTAAGCGCATGTTGGCGACATCTGAACCCGCGCCCGGTTCGGACATGGCCAGCGCGCCAACATGCTCGCCAGAGATGAGCCTGGGCAAATAGCGGCGCTTTTGCTCGGGCGAGCCGTTACGATGGATTTGGTTGACGCAGAGATTGGAATGCGCGCCATAAGAGAGACCGACAGACGCCGAGGCGCGGCTGATCTCCTCCATGAGGATCACATGCTCGAGATAGCCGAGACCAGCGCCGCCATATTCCGGCGCGACGGTGACGCCGAGAAAACCAAGCGCGCCGAGCTTTCTCCATAGCTCGCTCGGAAAGGCGTTATCGGCGTCGATCCGCGCTGCGCGCGGGGCGATCTCGCGCGCGGCGAATGTCTCGACCTGCGTTCGCAGAAGGTCCGTGGTCTCGCCGAGATCGAAATCCAGGACCCGTGCAAAATGGCGCATCGCGCCCCGCTCCTTTACGCCAAGCGCCGGCATGACGGCTATATTTGCCAGCGCCGGCCGGTTTCAAGGCGCCGACCGCGCCTTTACTCGGCGTCTGGCTGTGCGGAAGGATGCGCAGCGCGAAAGGCGGGATGCGCGTCGCAGGTCGCGCCGACGGCGCGTACTTTCGGAAAGGCGTCGAGCGGGATCGTGAAGCGCGCGGCATAGAAGAGCTGCGGCGCGAGGCAGAGGTCGGCGATCGTCGGCTGCGCGCCGAAGCAAAAGGGGGCGGGGTCGATCAACTGCTCGATCGCCGCCAATCCGTCGTGAACCCAGCGTTTGCGCCAGTCCGCAATGGCTTGCTCGCTCTGCCCAAGCTCGTCCCTCAAATAGGCGAGCACCCGCAAATTGCCGAGTGGATGAATGTCGCAAGCGACGGCGAGCGCAACGGCCCGCGACTTCGCGGCAAGGATCGGGTCATCCGGAATGAGGCGGGGCGTTGGCTGCAGCGTATCGAGATATTCAATGATCGCCACGGATTGAGTCAGCGTCACGCCATTGTCGAGCTCGAGCGCGGGAACGAGAGCTTGAGGGTTTTTTTCGCGATAGGCTTTTTTCTTTTGCATCCCGCCATCTCTCACGAGATGGACGAAGCGGCGTTCGACCGAAATCCCTTTCAATGCAAGAGCGATGCGCACCCGAAAGGCGGCCGACGAGCGAAAGTAATCATAAAGGAGCATTCTCCGTCTCCCGCGAAAAACATCCCGATAGGCTCGAGATAGGGCTTCAACCCCGGCAGCGCCGCTATATTTCGTGTTTGTTCGTCTCGCCTCTCAAGAGAGGAAGAAGACAATGGATCCGCTCGCGCGACAGGAAGAGAGCGACCTTCTCCCCGGCGATAATCCGATGGGGACGGATGGCTTCGAGTTCGTCGAATACGCCCATCCCGATCCTGCGGCGCTCGCCGCGCTGTTCCAGACGATGGGCTTTTCGGCCGTCGCCCGCCACCGGTCGAAGAACGTCACGCTCTTTCGGCAAGGCGACATCAACTATGTTTTGAACGCTGAGCCCGATAGTTTCGGCGCGGCCTTCGCGCGAAGCCATGGGCCATCTGTCTGCGCGATCGGTTTCCGGGTGCGGGACGCCGCCCATGCATTGCGCCGCGCCGCCGCTTTGGGCGCCAAGGTCATCCCCGCGCATCCGGGGCCGATGGAGCTGCATATTCCTGCCATCGAGGGCGTCGGCGGCGCGTTGATCTATCTGGTTGACCGCTATGGCGCGCGCGGGTCGATCTGGGACGTCGATTTTCGCTGGACCGGCGCAGCCGAGCCGAGGCCCGAGGGCGTCGGTCTCCTCGTGATCGACCATCTCACTCATAATGTCCGGCGCGGACGCATGAACGAGCTTGCCGATTGGTATGCGCGCCTCTTCAACTTTCGGCAAATTCGCTATTTCGACATAGAGGGGCGGTTCACCGGGCTTCACTCGCGCGCGATGACGAGCCCTTGCGGCAAGATTCGCATTCCGATCAACGAAAGCGCCGACGAGACCAGCCAGATCGAGGAATTTATCCACGCCTATAAGGGCGAGGGCGTACAGCATGTCGCCTGCTTGTGCCGGGACATCTACGCGACTGTGGAACGCCTGCGCGAACGTGGGCTCGACTTCATGCCAGCGCCGCCGGATGCCTATTATGAAGCGATCGAAAGACGTCTCCCGGGCCACGGGGAGCCGGTCGAGAGATTGAAGCGGCTCGGCATATTGATCGATGGCGTCGAGGGAGCTGCGGGTTCGCCGCCGCGTCTGCTTTTGCAGATCTTCTCGAAGACCGTCGTCGGCCCGATCTTTTTCGAGTTCATCCAGCGAAAGGGCGACGAGGGATTCGGCGAAGGCAATTTCCGCGCGCTCTTCGAGTCGATCGAAGAGGATCAATTGCGCCGCGGCGCGCTGAAACCTGCGGAGTGACGCGCGATGTCGGCCTATATGAGCGGCTTCGGCAATGAGTTCGAATCGGAAGCCTTGCCGGGGGCTTTGCCAAGAGGCCAGAACTCACCCCAGCGTTGCCCTTTCGGGCTCTATGCAGAGCAGCTCTCCGGCTCGGCCTTCACTGCGCCGCAAGGGTCCAACCGGCGCTCGTGGCTTTACCGCATTCGTCCTTCCGTTCTGCACGCGCGGAATTTCCGGGCGGCCGAGCTGCCGCTATGGGAGACGGCGCCCTGCCGAACGACGACGGCGCATCCAATCGACCAGATGAGATGGGGACCCACGCCGCTGCCCGACGGCGCCGTCACCTTTATCGAGGGCGTGCGGATCATGACGACGGCGGGCGACGCAGACGCGCGCATTGGAATGGCGGCGGGCGTCTATGTTGCGACGCGGTCTATGGCCGACACTTATTTCTATAACGCCGATGGCGAGATTTTGATCGCGCCAGAACAGGGCGCGCTGATTTTCGACACGGAGTTCGGACGCATCGACGCGGGGCCGGGCGAAATATGTGTCTTGCCGCGCGGCGTGAAATTCCGCGTCAGTCTGAAAGATGGTCCCGCGCGAGGCTATTTGTGCGAGAATTATGGCGCGCCTTTCGTTCTGCCGAGCCGTGGCGTCATCGGCGCCAATGGCCTTGCCAACGCCCGCGATTTTCTCACGCCTGTCGCCGCTTTCGAGGATAGCCAGCGCCCCTCCGTCATGATGGTCAAATGGGGCGGGCGCTTTTATGTGTGCGATACTCCGAGTTCGCCACTCGATGTCGTCGCCTGGCACGGAAACTACGCGCCGTACAAATACGATCTTAGTCTCTTCTGTCCTGTCGGCGCCTTGCTGTTCGATCACCCCGATCCTTCGATCTTCTGCGTGCTGACCTCGCCGTCCGCTCAAGCGGGCGTGGGCGACGTCGACTTCGTCATTTTTCCGCCGCGCTGGCAGGTCGCTGAGCATACGTTCCGGCCGCCATGGTTCCATATGAATGTCATGAGCGAATTCATGGGGCTTATCTTTGGCGCTTACGACGCGAAGCCGAGCGGCTTCGTTCCAGGCGGCGTCTCTTTGCACAACGCCATGCTGCCGCATGGGCCAGATGCGGCGGCGTTCGAGATTGCGATACATGCGGAGCTTGCGCCCGCCAAGCTCGAAAACACGCTTGCTTTCATGTTCGAGTCGCGCTTGTCGCAGCATCCGACAGACTTTGCCCTGACGCACGAAAGCCGTCAGGCGGATTACGCCGCGTGCTGGGATGGCCTGCCCGACCGGTTCGAGAGGCAGCGGCCATGAAGCTCGCATCCTTGAAAGGCGGTCGCGACGGCAGGCTCGTCGTCGTCTCGCGCGATCTGACGCGTGCGGCGCTTGCCGGTGACATCACGCCGACGTTGCAGGCGGCGCTCGACGATTGGGCGCGCATCGCCCCGCTGCTTCAGGCGCTTTACGAACAGGTTGAAGCCGACTCCACGGCGACGTTCCGCTTTCGCGAGCGCGATTGCGCGTCTCCTTTGCCGCGCGCCTTCCAATGGGCGGACGGCTCCGCCTATCTCAACCACGTCGAGCTTGTCAGGAAAGCGCGCGGCGCGGAGATGCCCGCGAGCTTCTTGAGCGAACCGCTCATCTATCAGGGCGGCTCCGATGCTTTTCTGGGGCCACGCGATCCGATCTTTCTGCACAACGCGCAACACGGCCTCGATCTGGAAGCGGAGATCGCTGTCGTCACCGACGACGTGCCGATGGGCGTCGGGCCCGTTGCGGCGCGGGAGAGCATCCTGCTCGTCATGCTCGTCAACGACATCACGCTTCGCGGGCTCGTGCCCGACGAGATCGCCAAAGGCTTCGGCTTTTTCCAGTCCAAGCCCAATTCTGCTTTTTCTCCCGTCGCGGTAACGCCCGATGAGCTCGGCTCGGCCTGGGACGGCGGCAGGCTTTCGCGGCCGCTGCTCTCGTCTATCGATGGCGCGCCGCTCGGTCGACCAAACGCCGGCGCCGATATGATCTTCGATTTCGGACAACTGATCGCCCATGCGGCGCGCACGCGTCCGCTGTCGGCTGGAACGATCATCGGTTCGGGCACGGTGTCGAACCGCGGCGCGGATGGCGGGCCGGGGCTTCCCATCGCGAAGGGCGGCCTCGGCTATTCCTGCCTTATCGAGCAGCGCACCGTCGAGACGCTGACGGAAGGCGCGGCGCGCACGCCTTTTCTCAAAGCCGGCGACGTCGTGCGCATCGAAATGCTGGACGATGAACGCCACTCGATCTTCGGAGCGATCGAGCAGCATGTGGAGGCGAGATAGCGGCGACATCATCGAGGAAGATGAAGATGCAGGAGCTGACGCATTTTATCGGAGGGCGTCGCGTCCCCGGACGCTCTGGCCGCTTCGTCGACGTTTACGAGCCGATGACTGGCGCGGTCAGGGCACGGGCGCCGCTGGCTTCATCCGAAGAGGTTCACGCCGCCGTCGCCAATGCGCGGGCCACGCAAGCCGAGTGGGCGGCGGTCAATCCACAGCGGCGCGCGCGCGTCATGATCCGCTTTCTGGAGATCATGGCGCGAGAGCAGGACGCCCTCGCCAAGCTCCTTGCTTGCGAGCATGGCAAGACGATTGCCGATGCGCGCGGCGATATTCAACGCGGCCTGGAGGTCGTCGAATTTTGCGTGGGCGCGCCGCACCTCCTCAAAGGCGATTACACGAATTCAGCCGGCGCCGGCATCGACATCGCCTCCATGCGCCAGCCCATTGGCGTCGCGGCCGGGATCACGCCGTTCAACTTCCCGGCGATGATCCCGATGTGGATGTTCGCGCCAGCGATTGCCTGCGGCGACGCCTTCATTCTCAAACCGTCGGAGCGCAATCCCAGCGTGCCGTTGCGTCTCGCGGAGCTGATGCTGGAAGCCGGCCTGCCGCCGGGCGTCCTCAACGTGATCAACGGCGACAAAGAGGCGGTCGACGCGCTCCTCGATCATGCCGACGTCGAAGCGATCGCCTTTGTCGGTTCCACGCCGATCGCAGAATATGTCTATGCGCGCGCGACGGGGAACGGCAAAAGGGCGCAATGTTTCGGCGCTGGAAAAAACCACATGGTCGTCATGCCGGACGCCGACATGGATCAAGCCGTCGATGCGCTGGTTGGCGCGGGTTACGGCTCGGCTGGCGAGCGCTGCATGGCGGTTTCCGTCGCCGTGCCGGTTGGACAATCGACGGCGAAGGAGCTGCTGCGTCGGCTGACGCCGCGAGTCGAGTCCTTGAAGGTCGGTCTGTCGACGGATGAAACGGCGGACTTTGGGCCGCTGATCTCGAAGGCCCATCTCGACAGAGTGCAAAACTACATTTCGCTCGGTGTTTCCGAAGGCGCCAAGCTCCTCGTCGATGGGCGCGGTTTCAAGATGCAGGGTTATGAAAGCGGCTTCTTCATCGGCGGCTGTCTTTTCGACGAGGTCGAGCCAAGCATGCGAATCTATCGAGAAGAGATTTTCGGCCCTGTGGTCTCGGTCGTGCGCGCGGAGAGTTACGAGCAGGCGCTCGCCCTTGTCGATCAGCACGAATATGGCAATGGCGCCGCCATATTCACTAGGTCGGGCGATGTTGCGCGGGATTTCGCCTCGCGCGCCAAAGCAGGGATGATCGGCGTCAATGTCGCGACGCCGACGCCGCTTGCCTATTACACATTCGGCGGCTGGAAACGCTCATTCTTCGGCGATCTCAACCAGCATGGCCCGGATGCGTTTCGCTTCTTTACGAGAACGAAAACCGTCACCTCGCGCTGGGCTGGCGGCGACAGGGAAGGGGCGAATTTCGCCTTTCCGACGATGTCCTGAGCAAGGAGAGCCAATTGTCTCGAATCGCCTTCATCGGATTGGGCGCCATGGGGCTTCCGATGGCCGCCAATCTCTCGGCGTCGGGCTATGAAATCGCGGGCTTCGATTGCTCGGCCTCCGCCCGCGACAAGGCGGCGAGCCAGGGCCTCCGGCTCAGCGACTCGATGGAGCAGGCGGCCGAGGACGCCGACGCAGTTGTGACGATGCTGCAAAACGGCGACCAGGTTCTATCTGTCTGGGAGGGAATGCTCGGACTTGCAGCCGATGCGCTCTTCATCGATTGCTCCACCATCGATCTGGCGAGCGCCCGACGCGCCCATGGCCTGGCGCGCGCGCGGGGCGCGCTATCGGTGGACGCGCCAGTTTCGGGCGGAGTCGCCGGCGCACAGGCGGGCAAGCTCACTTTTATGTGCGGGGCTGAGCGTGACGCTTTCGAGAAGGCCGAGCCAATCCTGCAAAGCATGGGCGCGCGCATCGTGCATTGCGGCGGCCCGGGGCTCGGGCAAGCAGCGAAGATTTGCAACAATCTGATGCTCGGCGTCGCCATGGCCGCCACGGCCGAGGCTTTTACCCTCGCCGAGCAGCTCGGCCTTTCCAGCCAGGCGCTCTTCGACGTGGCGTCGGTCTCGTCGGGGCAATCCTGGTCGCTGACGAGCTATTGCCCCGTGGCGGGATTGACGCCGGATTCGCCCGCCAACCGGGGCTACAAGGCCGGCTTCCAGACGAAGCTCATGCTCAAGGATTTGAGGCTCGCCGAAATGGCGGCTGCGGGCTCCGGGCTCGAGACGCCCATGGCTTCAGCCGCGGCTCGGCTCTATTCTGAGTTCGAGAGCGAAGGGGGCGGGGAAGACGACTTCTCCGGGGTGATTCAGGCGATGCGCCGGCGTTGAGGCGCAAGCAGTCCCCGCAGCGGGGAGCGCAGACGACGCCGAGTGATTGAATTTGTGGCGGAGAGGGAGGGATTCGAACCCCCGATACAGTTGCCCGTATGCCGCATTTCGAGTGCGGTGCTTTCAACCACTCAGCCACCTCTCCGGCGCGCCGATTCGGCCCCGAGGGGCCACAGCTTTGTGGTGAGGGGCCCCTTAACACGCAAATCGACGCGTGATCAAGCGGGAGTCGCGCCATTGGCGCAACCGAAACGCCGTTTGGACCTAAAAGACGGAAATTTGGGCGCAAGTGGGATAATTTCGATCTCGGCAATTGCGTTCCGAGCCGCCATGAATATATTGCGCGCCAACGGAGGGGTGGCCGAGTGGTTGAAGGCGCACGCCTGGAAAGTGTGTATACGGGAAACCGTATCGCGGGTTCGAATCCCGCCCCCTCCGCCATTCCATTTCCGCTTGATTGGCTCGCATGCCGCGCCTCGCGGCGCTTCTCATCGTTCCCCTTTCCGGCCCGTTCTCGACGACGCCGCCAAGCCGAGGAACACCATCACAGCCTGGTTGAGCCGGACCACGTCCTCGTCGTCCAGCCGGCCGATCCGCTCTCCGGCCTTGGATTTCGGGACGGTGGTAATCTTGTCCACCATCAGCCGAGAGGAGGAATTTAGCCCGTTGCGCTCGTTTGGCTCCACCAGAAGCCGGAACAGAGGCGCTTCGGTCGGGTCCGTGGTGAAGGCGCAGATCGTGATCGAATCCGTCGCATCGAAGCTGTCGTCCTGCACGATGACGACGGGGCGAGGCTTGCCTGCGTAGTGCTTGCCGCCGGAAACGGTCCAGATGTCTCCCCGCCTCATTCTTCGTCCCAGTCGGACACGGCGTCGATGAACGCCTGATCTTCGGCAGCATGGGCGCTCGCCGCCACGGCCAGAGATTGCCGGTGCGCCTCAGATCGGAAGGACGACGCCCGCACATCCGGCACCCAAATCTGGATCGGCCGCAGGCCTTGGGCGCGCAGCCGGTCTCGGTGCTCCCGCACCTTCACCTTGATGGGCTTCGTGCCTCTCGCCTGCACCATGATCCGATCCTCTGATAAAGTTACATGTAACCCATCGGGAGGCGCCGGGCAAGGGGAACAGATCGGTTTGGCAGTCCGGGATGCCGATCTCGCGCAAAACCCCGACGGGCCCTCAACCCACCATACCCGGATTGAGACGGGTGAACCCTTCCTGCCGCCGGTAAGGGAAATGCGGATAGGGCGCCGCAACGGCGCTCGCTTCGTCGAGCGTGGCGATCTGTTTGGCGGAAAGCGTCCAGCCGATTGCGCCGAGGTTCTGGCGAAGCTGATCCTCGTTGCGTGCGCCGATGATCACGGAGGAGACCGTCGGGCGCTGGATGAGCCAGTTGATCGCCACTTGCGGCACGGTCTTCCCGGTTTCCGCCGCCACGGCCTCCAGCGGATCGACGACGCGGTAAAGATAATCGTCCTCGACCGGCGGGCCGTACTGAGCGGTCTCATGCAAGCGGCTTCCTTCCGGCAATGGCGCGCCGCGCCTGATCTTGCCCGTGAGCCGTCCCCAACCAAGCGGACTCCACACCAGAGCGCCGAGACCCTGATCGGCCCCGAACGGCATGAGATCCCATTCGTAATCGCGGCCGATCAGCGAGTAATAGACTTGGTTGGCCACATAGCGCGGCCAGCCGTAGCGGTCGGCGACCGCCAGCGCCTTCATGATCTGCCAGCCAGAGAAGTTCGACACGCCGACGTAGCGAACCTTGCCGTCGCGCACGAGCGTATCGAGCGTGGATAACACTTCCTCCACGGGCGTCGCCGCGTCGAAGGCGTGCAATTGCAAGAGGTCGATATAGTCGGTGTCGAGCCGCCTCAGCGCGCCCTCGACCGCGCGGATCAGGCGGAAACGCGACGAGCCCGCGTCATTCGGGCCGTCGCCCATCGGCAGGCTGGTCTTTGTCGAGATAAGCGCGTGATTGCGCCGCCCCTTCAGCGCGGCGCCAAGCGCCTCCTCGGAGGCGCCGCTGGAATATACATCGGCCGTGTCGAAAAAATTGACGCCTGCGTCCAGGCAAATGTCGACGAGACGGCGCGCTTCGTTGGCGTCGGTAGTGCCCCAGGCGCGGAACAACTGTCCGACGCCGCCGAATGTGGCGGCGCCGAAGCTCAAGACGGGAACCTTGAGGCCGGATCGACCGAGCGAGCGATATTCCATTGAATGATCCTTTCAAATGCGAGTGGGCGATCGCCGGAACGAAGCCGGCGCGAGACCAACCCGGAAGACGTTCCCAAGATAGACGCCGCGCTGAAGGCGACATAGAATGCCGATAGGAACATCACTTATGAATTGAATGACCAATGACGCGGCCAGAGATCAACCGTTCCGGCGAGATGGAGGTCTTCGTTTGCGTGGTGGAGCGCGGAGGGTTCTCCGCCGCCGCACGCGCGCGCCGCATGACGCCTTCGGCCGTCAGCAAGCTCGTCTCCCGTCTGGAAGCTCGCCTTGGCGCAAGGTTGGTCAACCGTTCTACCCGCGCCTTTCAGCTCACGCCGGAGGGATGCGCATTCTATGAGCGGGCGGCGCGCATTCTGGCCGACATCGAGGACGCCGAACGTAGTGCAGGCTCGGGCGAGCAGCCGGTGGGTCGAATCCGGCTCACTGCCAACGCCTCCTATGCCACGCATATCTTGGCGCCGATCCTGCCCGAGTTTTTGGACCGCTATCCCGGCGTCACGCTCGATCTCATCCAGACCGACAGGGTGATGGATCTGCTGGCGGAGCGAACCGACGTGGCGGTTCGCGCGGGACCGCTCAAAAGTTCCAGCCTGGTCGCCCGAAAGCTGGGCGATACGGCCATGCTTGTCGTCGGCGCGCCTGCTTATCTCGCGCGCTTCGGCGAGCCGAAGACGGTGGATGAACTCGACCGTCACAACCGCCTCGGCTTCGGCTATGTCCGCACCGTCGATGGCTGGCCAATGCGCAAGGACGGCGAAATCATCGTCGTTCCCACCGTGGGGCGCGTGCAAGCGAGCGATGGCGAGGCGCTGCGGCGGCTGGCGCTCGGCGGCGCAGGGCTTGCGCGTCTCGCCAGCTTTACCGTGCGCGACGACATCGCCGCCGGCCGCCTTCGGCCTGTTCTCGAACATCTAAACCCCGGCGACCGGGAAGCCTTCCATGCCATCCACATCGGCCAGGGCGGGCCGCTCCCCTCGCGGGTAAGGGCGCTCCTCGACTTCCTCGCGGAAAGAGGGAAGGTATTATGACTCTGTCTCGGAAATAGGCCGTGGCGTCGTTCCTGTGGGCGATTACGTGCGCCACATCTTGACGATCTGCGGCGCGTAGCGATCCCCCTCGATGGCCCCCGGCGCGAAGAGACGGTCGAGGGCGGCGCGTTCGCCGGCCGAGAGAAGGATGTCGGTCGCCTCGAGATTCTCGCGAATGCGGCTGCGGTTGCTCATGCCCATCAGCGCCACGATGTCCGCGCCCTGCGCCAACACCCAGGCGGCGGCGAGTTGCGTGGGCGTGCAGCCCTTCGCGGCCGCCATTTTCTCGAACTCCGCGACAACGCCGAGATTTTTCGCGAGCGCTTCGCCCTGGAAGCGCGGCGTCGAGTTGCGCGCGTCGCCGAGCGGCAGCGGCCCCTTGATCGCGCCGGTGAGCAGCCCCTGCGCCGCCACGCTGTAGGCGACGACGCCGACGCCGAGCTCGCGCGCCACGGGCAGCAGGTCCTCCTCGATGGCGCGGCCGGCGAGCGAATATTCGACCTCGACGGCCGTCACCGGATAAACCGCATGGGCGCGGCGGAGCTGCGCGCCGGTTACCTCGGACAGGCCGAGATAGCGGACCTTGCCTTCTTTGATGAGGTCGGCGATCGCGCCGACTGTCTCCTCGATGGGGGCCGAGGTTGGGATACGGCCGGGCTGGTAGAGGTCGATCACATCGGTGTTAAGCCGCTCCAGCGAGTAGGAGCAGAAGTTCTTGACCGCGCGGGCGCTGACGTCGAGGCCAAGCGGCGTTCCGCTCGGCGCGACCATCATGCCGAATTTGACGCTGAGAAAAGCCCGGTCTCGGCGACCGCGCAGCGCGTCGCGCAGCAGCAATTCATTGTGACCCATGCCGTAGAAGTCGCCGGTGTTGATCAGCCGGATCCCCGCGTCGAGCGCCGCCTGGATCGTCGCCACGCTCTCGGCGTCTTGCGCCGCATCGTGGCGGCCGGGCTGCGGGCGCAACGGCGACATCCCCATGCAGCCGAGGCCGAGCGCCGGCAGTTCAGGTCCGTCCTTCCCTAATCGCCGCAGCTTCAACGGAATGTTCCTTTTGCTAGAATGATCGCTCTATCTTTATATCCACGACGGGAGCGGCGGGTCAAGATTCCTAGAGCGGCTGCTCTAGTTTTTGGAAGGGCAGCATGAGAAAGCTCGATCCCGCCCGGCACGATCAAAAGCGGCAGGAAATTCTGTCGGCCGCCAGACGCTGCTTCGAGCGCAGCGGGCTCAAGGGCGCCTCGATCGCGCACATTTGCAAGGAGGCCGGAATCAGCCCGGGCCACCTCTATCATTATTTCAAAAGCAAGGACGCGATCGTCGCCACGCTCTCCGAGGCCTGGCTCGACAACATCAGCCGGCGCTTCGAGCAATTGCCGATCGAGGAGGGCGGCGTCGTGGCGTCACTCGTCGAGGAAATCAGCCAGCTCGTTCCCAGCGGGCCGAACGCCCGTTCGCAGCTCGTCTTCGAAATGCTCGCGGAGAGCACGCGCAACGCCGGCATGGCGAAGCTGGTGCAGGCGCACAGCCGCAGGCTGCGCAGCATTCTGGCAAATGTGCTACGGCAGGGGCAGCAGCGGGGAGCGATCGATCCGGCCCTCGATCCCGAGACGACGGCGACGATCATGATCGCGATGATCGACGGGTTGAAAGCGCTGCCCCTTCGTGATCCCGAGGCCGATCGCCGCGCTGTCGCGGACATGTTGCAGCAGACGCTTGCGGCCATGCTGAAACGCGATCGGGCGGAAAAGACGGGCGAAATATCCGGTCGCAGGCGATAACCGGCGCCCGCTCCAGACGCCCTGCCGATAAGGCCGTTTTTCGAGTTGCGCCGCGGTTGCTCGCCAGGACAGGGTCGCGACCGCTTGCACGAAGCCGAGCATGCTCAGGTTGTGAAACGCCGCATTGAACATACTTGACAATGACAGGCGCCGATCGAGCCATCCTCGCGGCCCCGGAGCCGAACATGCGCGCGAAAGATATTATGACGACAGACGTGGCCTTCGTTGAGAGCGATGCGACCATGCGCGACGTCGCGCGGCTGTTGATCGAGAAATCGATCAGCGCCGCGCCGGTCCTCGAGGCGGGAAAGCCCGTCGGGATGATCAGCGAGGGCGACCTCGCCGCCGCCAATGAGCTGCGCCGGAAGGAGCGCGCCCAATGGTGGCTCGCCCAATTGGCGGAAGGTGAGCCGCTGGATGAGAAATTTCTGGCCGCCGCCCGGAGCGACAGTCGTTGCGTCAGAGAGCTGATGTCGCATCCGGTCATCGCGGTCGCCGAAACAGCGGAGGTCGAGGAGATCGCGCGCCTGATGGAGGCGCATAAGATCAAGCGGGTTCTCGTTTGCGACGACGGCCGGATGGTCGGGATCGTAACGCGAGCGGATATTGTACGCGCTATCGCGGCGGAGCTGGAGGCCCCTTTCCGAACGCCGCCGGTGACGGAGCAGGGCAGGGTGGTCGCCGCCGATTGAACGGGCGTGCGGCAAGGTTATGCTCGAGCAGGCTTCCCGGGACGGGATCGGCCGGCGTCCGGTGGGGAAAAACCATTATGGATCAATCCAGCGACAAGCCGAGGACACGTTTCGACATCGGCTATTTCCTGCTTGCCCTCTCGGCGATCCTCCTCATCCACCAGCTTCTGGACACAAGCAGCCGCGTCCAGATCGTCTCTTACAGCGAATTCTATGACATGCTGCGTGAGGGAAAGATCGCCGATGTCGAGGTCGGCGAAAAAACTGTGCGCGCCACATTGAAAACGCCGATGCGCGACGGGCGCAAGGACATTTTCGCCCGTCGCGTCGACCCGAATTTCGCCCAAGAGCTGGAAGCCGCGAAGGTGAAATATTCCGGGGCCGCCGAAAGCACCTGGGTGTCGACTCTTCTTTCCTGGATTTTGCCGGCGACGATTTTCTTTCTCATTTGGAGCTTTGTTTCCCGCCGCCTCGGGCAGGGGCTCGGCTCCATCATGTCCGTCGGGCAGAGCAAGGCCAAAATCTTCGTCGAAAAGGATATTCGGATCGGCTTCCGCGAGGTCGCCGGCGTCGATGAAGCCAAGGAAGAGCTTCAAGAGATCGTGGCGTTTCTCAAAGACCCGGCGACCTATGGCCGGCTCGGCGCGCATGTGCCCAAGGGCATCCTCCTCGTCGGCCCGCCCGGAACAGGCAAGACCTTGCTGGCGCGCGCGGTGGCGGGCGAGGCGGGGGTTCCCTTCTTTTCAATCAACGGCTCGGAATTCGTCGAAATGTTCGTGGGCGTCGGCGCCGCGCGCGTTCGCGATCTCTTCGCGCAGGCGCGCGCCACCGCGCCTTGCATTATCTTTATCGACGAATTGGATGCGCTCGGGCGCGCCAGAGGGATTTCCGGCCTGAGCGGCGGCCACGACGAGAAAGAACAGACGCTCAACCAGCTCCTGAGCGAACTCGACGGCTTCGATCCAACGGTCGGCGTGGTGCTGCTCGCCGCGACCAATCGCCCGGAGGTGCTCGACCCGGCCCTTTTGCGCGCGGGGCGTTTCGACCGTCAGATCTCAGTCGATCGGCCAGACAAGAACGGCCGTGTCGCCATTCTTCAGGTGCATTTGGCAAAGGTCAAATTGGACGGCGACGTGGATGCGGCGCAGATCGCGGCGATGACGCCGGGGTTCACCGGCGCCGATCTCGCCAATCTGGTCAATGAAGCGGCGATGCTGGCGACGCGGCGCAAGGCGACGGCGGTTTCGGCCGCCGACTTTACCGCGGCGATCGAGCGCGTTCTCGCCTGCCCCGAGAAGCGCAAGCGCATTCTCAATCCGCGTGAGCGGCGAATCGTGGCTTATCACGAGATGGGCCACGCCATTGTCGCAATGGCGCTGCCGGACGTCGATGCGATCAAGAAAGTCTCGATCATCCCGCGCGGCCTCGGGGCGCTCGGCTATACGATGCAAATGCCAACAGAAGATCGTTATCTGATGACGCGGACGGAGCTGCTCCACCGCATGACCGTGCTGCTCGGCGGTAGAGCGGCTGAAATGCTCATTTTCCAAGAGGCGACGACGGGCGCCGCGGACGATCTCCAACGCGCGACGGAGATGGCGCGCGCCATGGTCACGCGCTACGGAATGGAGGAAGAGCTCGGGCGCGCGTCTTTCGTCGTCGAACGCCCGCGTTATCTGGATTTACAGGGGCTGGGTCCGCAGCAATCGGAAATGAGCGACGAAACCAGCGCAAGGATCGACGAAGCGATCGGCCGTCTCGTCGAGGAGGCGTTCGAGCGGGCGACCGAGGTTCTGCGCGCTTGCGCATCCGTGCATCGCGAGTCGGCGGAGCGTCTGCTCGAAACAGAAACCTTCGGCGAAGAAGACCTTGGCGCGTTGTCGGCGCGGGTGAAAGCGATCGTTTCCGCGCAAGCCGCGACGCATGTCGGCGTGAGCGATTCCGCTCGATGAGAAAAGGGCGCAAGGTTTATTGAGGCTATTCTAATTTGTTCCCGCACTCATTTGCGTCGTTTGTAAACAAGCGGACGCAGGCCGAGTGAAATTTCTCATGGGATTGCCTTGGCCGGCTCCATTGCCGAGATAAAGCGATTTTTCGAAGCTAAACTGGAAGCCTGATCAGGCTGGATCAAAAACAGTTCCTCCACACGCAAGACGTCCGCTTCGGAAGCGCGCACACTCGCGACCGATATGGAATCCAGTGAACGACGGCGGCCGCCGAGGTCGTCGTTGCGTCGCCGATCGGTTCGAGCGCCGCGTCGTCGAGCCAATGTGTTTTCTTTTGCATCGTGTTGATGGAGGCCCGCACGCAGAGCGGCGCAAGGCTTCCACGGAGGGCTGGGATGAAGCTTCGCACGCAAGTCGTCAATTCTGGATCGCACTCCGCGCACACGGTCATTCTTTCCGGGAAGAGGGCCACTCTGGATGCAGGCCATGCCGAGCGCGTGGCTTTGGCGCTTCACGCCAACAGGGTTGCTGTTTACGAGCGTCAGGGCGACGATCTTATTCTCGTGTTGACGAATGGCGAATGGATCCGCCTGAACAATTTCTTCAGAGACGACGCGGACGGCCGTCCGGTCTTGTTTCTGGAAAAAGACGACTGCGCGGATGCTGACGCCGAGGGCGTCGACGGTCGCTACATCGAAATAAACTTCAGGGACGACCGCCAGGGAATCCTTCAGCCGATCCTGGCGGAGGATTCATGCGCGCGCATCGATGATCAAAGCGCGCCGGAGCACGCCGGCGGCCTGCCCGATATGGCGCTCTTGCCGTTGGCGCTGCTCGGCGCCGGAGGCGCCGCGGCTGGCGTTGCGGCCGCCGGGGGCGGCGGCAGTGGCGGCGGCGCATATCCTTTCGCCTGGTTTCCGCCCGCCGCGCCGGTTGCGCCTGCGGCGCCGACGTTGACGCTCTCCGACGCCAACGCCAACGGCCGACCGGAAGTCGCGGGGACTGCGGCGCCCGGCTCAACGGTGACGGTGACTTGGCCCGACGGCTCTACGTCCGTAGCGACGGCGGACGCGTCTGGCCATTACACGGCCGAGTCGCCGACGGTTCAGCCGAATGGCGCAGTGTCAGCGGTGGGGACTAGCCCCACTGGCGCAACCAGTCCGTCGGCGACGGCGACCTATACGGACACGACGCCCCCCGCGGCGCCGACGCTTGCCGCCATAGACGCCAACCTCAACGGCCGGCCCGAGGCCTCGGGGACGGCCGAGCCCGGCTCCACCGTAACGCTGACCTGGCCGGATGGAACGACATCTTCCGTGACGGCCGACGCCTCGGGTCAATACACGGTCGAGGCGCCGACAGTGCAGCCGACCGGGCCGGTGACCGCGACGGCGACGGACATCAACGGCAATGTGGGTCCGGCCGCCTCGACGATCTTTATCGATCCGCCGACGCTCGCTGTGTCCGACGCCGACGCCGACGGCCTGCCGGAAGCGGCGGGCGTGGCGGGGCCCGGCTCGACGGTGACGGTGACCTGGCCGGACGGCTCGATTTCGACGACGGTGGTGGACGCCGCCGGTCAATATGCGGTCGAGGCGCCGACAGTGCAGCCGAGCGGCCTGGTGACGGCGACGGCGACGGACCTCGCCGGCGAGGTAAGCCCAGCCACGACGGCGACCTATACCGACACGACCCCGCCGGCGCTGACGCTCGCCGTCGCCGAGGCGAATAGTTACGATCAGCCCGAAGCCTCGGGCTCCGCGGAGCCCGGCGCGACGGTGACCGTCACCTGGCCGGACGGTTCGACCTCGACGACGGTCGCCGATTTGGCGGGCCATTACCTTATCGAGGCCCCAACAGCCCAGACCAGCGGGCTGGTGACGGCGACGGCGACCGACATCAACGGAAACACCGCTCCCCCTGCGACAGTCGATTATATCGACTCCATCGCAACGAGGATCGCGAGTTTCAGCGATAGCGTCGGCGCGAACCGGGGTGATTATGCGAGCGGGACCGCGACGGACGACGCCTCGCCGGTTCTGCACGGCGCGATTTCCGCGCCGCTGCCGCCGGGCGAGGAAGTGCGCGTCTACGAAGGCGCGACGCTCATTGGGACGGCGAGCGTCTCGGGGACGAGCTGGACGCTGGCGCTTTCCGGCCTCTCGGAAGGAACGCACAGCTACACGGCGGTGGTGGCGGACGCGGCCGGCATTGATGGTCCGATCTCGTCTCCCTTCGTGGTGACGGTGGACACGACGGCGCCGACGGCCACCAGCGTCATCGCCAGCTTCACCGACAATGTCGGGACGCAGCAGGGGAACTACCTCAGCGGGACGGCGACGGACGATTCATCGCCGGTCCTGAACGGAACGCTGTCGGCGCCGCTGGCGTCGGGCGAGGAAGTGCGGGTTTACGAAGGCGCGACGCTGGTCGGGACGGCGAGCGTCTCGGGGACAGGCTGGACGCTGGCGCTTTCCGGGCTCTCGGAGGGAACGCACAACTACACGGCGGTCGTGGCGGACGCCGCCGGCAATGAAGGGACGGCCTCGGCGGCCTTCGCTGTGGCGGTCGATACGACGGCGCCGATCACGACGGCGACGATTGCGACCTTCACCGACAATGTCGGGTTGCACCAGGGCGATTACCCCAGCGCGACGAGCACGGACGACGCGTCGCCGGTCCTGAACGGAACGCTGTCGGCGCCGCTGGCGGCGGGCGAGGAAGTGCGGGTCTACGAAGGCGCGACGCTCATTGGGACGGCGAGCGTCTCGGGGACAGGCTGGACGCTGGCGCTCTCCGGGCTCTCGGAAGGGACGCACAGCTACACGGCGGTCGTGGCGGACGCGGCGGGCAATGAGGGGACGGCGTCGTCTGCCTTCGCTGTGGCGGTCGATACCACAGCGCCGGCGGCCACCACTGTCATCGCCAGTTTCACGGACAACGTCGGCGCGCACCAGGGCGATTACCCCAGCGCGACGAGCACGGACGATTCATCGCCTGTTCTGAACGGAACGCTGTCGGCGCCGCTTGCGGCGGGCGAGGAAGTGCGGGTCTACGAAGGCGCGACGCTGGTCGGGACGGCGAGCGTCTCGGGGACGAGTTGGAGTCTGGCGCTCTCCGGGCTTGCGGAAGGGACGCACAGCTATACGGCGGTGGTGGCGGACGCCGCCGGCAACGAGGGGACGGCCTCGTCTCCCTTCGCTGTGGCGGTGGATACGACGGCGCCGACTGTCGCCGCCAACATCGCCAGCTTCACGGACAACATCGGGACGCAGCAGGGGAACTACGCCAGCGGGACGGCGACGGACGACGCGTCTCCGGTTCTGAATGGAACGCTCTCGGCGCCGCTTGCGGCGGGCGAGGAAGTGCGGGTCTACGAAGGCGCGACGCTGGTCGGGACGGCGAGCGTCTCGGGGACGAGTTGGAGTCTGGCGCTCTCCGGGCTTGCGGAAGGGACGCACAGCTATACGGCGGTGGTGGCGGACGCGGCGGGCAATGAGGGGACGGCGTCGTCTGCCTTCGCTGTGGCGGTCGATGCGACGGCGCCGGCGACCACCACTGTCATCGCCAGCTTCACGGACAACGTCGGCGCGCACCAAGGGAACTACCTCAGCGGGACGGCGACGGACGATTCGTCGCCGGTTCTGAACGGAACGCTGTCGGCGCCGCTGGCGTCGGGCGAGGAAGTGCGGGTCTACGAAGGCGCGACGCTCATCGGGACGGCGAGCGTCTCGGGGACAGGCTGGACGCTGGCGCTCTCCGGGCTCTCGGAAGGGACGCACAGCTACACGGCGGTCGTGGCGGACGCGGCGGGCATTGAGGGGACGGCGTCGTCTGCCTTCGCTGTGGCGGTCGATACCACAGCGCCGACTGTCGCCACCAACATCGCCAGTTTCACGGACAATGTCGGCGCGCACCAGGGCGATTACCCCAGCGCGACGAGCACGGACGATTCATCGCCTGTTCTGAACGGAACGCTGTCGGCGCCGCTGGCGCCGGGCGAGGAAGTGCGGGTCTACGAAGGCGCGACGCTGGTCGGGACGGCGAGCGTCTCGGGGACGAGCTGGACGCTGGCGCTCTCCGGCCTCTCAGAGGGAACGCACAGCTACACGGCGGTCGTGGCGGACGCCGCGGGCAATGAGGGGACGGCGTCGGCGGCCTTCGCTGTGGCGGTCGATACGACGGCGCCGGCGACCACCGCCGTCATCGCCAGCTTCACGGACAATATCGGGACACAGCAGGGGAACTACGCCAGCGGAACGGCGACGGACGACGCGTCGCCGGTCCTGAACGGAACGCTGTCGGCGCCGCTGGCGGCGGGCGAGGAGTTGCGGGTCTACGAAGGCGCGACGCTCATTGGGACGGCGAGCGTCTCGGGGACAGGCTGGACGCTGGCGCTCTCCGGGCTCTCGGAAGGGACGCACAGCTACACGGCGGTCGTGGCGGACGCGGCGGGCAATGAGGGGACGGCGTCGTCTGCCTTCGCTGTGGCGGTCGATACCACAGCGCCGGCGGCCACCACTGTCATCGCCAGTTTCACGGACAACGTCGGCGCGCACCAGGGCGATTACCCCAGCGCGACGAGCACGGACGATTCATCGCCTGTTCTGAACGGAACGCTGTCGGCGCCGCTTGCGGCGGGCGAGGAAGTGCGGGTCTACGAAGGCGCGACGCTGGTCGGGACGGCGAGCGTCTCGGGGACGAGTTGGAGTCTGGCGCTCTCCGGGCTTGCGGAAGGGACGCACAGCTATACGGCGGTGGTGGCGGACGCGGCCGGCAATGAGGGGACCGCGTCGGCGGCCTTCGCTGTGGCGGTGGATACGACGGCGCCGACTGTCGCCACCAACATCGCCAGCTTCACGGACAACATCGGGACGCAGCAGGGGAACTACCTCAGCGGGACGGCGACGGACGACGCGTCTCCGGTTCTGAATGGAACGCTCTCGGCGCCGCTGGCGTCGGGCGAGGAAGTGCGCGTCTACGAAGGCGCGACGCTGGTCGGGACGGCGAGCGTCTCGGGGACGAGTTGGACTCTGGCGCTCTCCGGGCTTGCGGAGGGGACGCACAGCTATACGGCGGTGGTGGCGGACGCCGCCGGCAATGAAGGGACGGCCTCGTCTCCCTTCGCTGTGGCGGTGGATACGACGGCGCCGACTGTCGCCACCAACATCGCCAGCTTCACCGACAATGTCGGGACGCAGCAGGGGAACTACCTCAGCGGGACGGCGACGGACGATGCGTCGCCGGTCCTGAACGGAACGCTGTCGGCGCCGCTGGCGGCGGGCGAGGAGCTGCGGGTTTACGAAGGCGCGACGCTGGTCGGGACGGCGAGCGTCTCGGGGACGGGCTGGACGCTGGCGCTCTCCGGGCTCTCGGAAGGGACGCACAGCTATACGGCGGTGGTGGCGGACGCAGCCGGCAATGAGGGGACGGCGTCGTCGCCCTTCGCTGTGGCGGTGGATACGACGGCGCCGACTGTCGCCGCCAACATCGCCAGCTTCACGGACAATGTCGGGACGCAGCAGGGGAACTACCTCAGCGGGACGGCGACGGACGATTCGTCGCCGGTTCTAAATGGAATGCTGTCGACGCCGCTTGCGGCGGGCGAGGAAGTGCGCGTCTACGAAGGCGCGACGCTGGTCGGGACGGCGAGCGTCTCGGGGACGGGCTGGACGCTGGCGCTCTCCGGGCTCTCGGAAGGGACGCACAACTACACGGCGGTGGTGGCGGACGCCGCCGGCAATGAGGGGACGGCGTCGTCTGCCTTCGCTGTGGCGGTCGATGCGACGGCGCCGGCGACCACCACTGTCATCGCCAGCTTCACGGACAATGTCGGCGCGCACCAAGGGAACTACCTCAGCGGGACGGCGACGGACGATTCGTCGCCGGTTCTGAACGGAACGCTGTCGGCGCCGCTGGCGTCGGGCGAGGAAGTGCGGGTCTACGAAGGCGCGACGCTCATTGGGACGGCGAACGTCTCGGGGACGAGCTGGACGCTGGCGCTCTCCGGGCTCTCGGAAGGGACGCACAGCTACACGGCGGTCGTGGCGGACGCGGCGGGCAATGAGGGGACGGCGTCGTCTGCCTTCGCTGTGGCGGTCGATACCACAGCGCCGACTGTCGCCACCAACATCGCCAGTTTCACGGACAATGTCGGGACGAATCAGGGGAGCTACCCCAGCGGGACGGCGACGGACGATTCGTCGCCGGTTCTGAACGGAACGCTGTCGGCGCCGCTGGCGTCGGGCGAGGAAGTGCGCGTCTACGAAGGCGCGACGCTGGTCGGGACGGCGAGCGTCTCGGGGACGAGTTGGACTCTGGCGCTCTCCGGGCTTGCGGAGGGGACGCACAGCTATACGGCGGTGGTGGCGGACGCCGCCGGCAATGAAGGGACGGCCTCGTCTCCCTTCGCTGTGGCGGTGGATACGACGGCGCCGACTGTCGCCACCAACATCGCCAGCTTCACCGACAATGTCGGGACGCAGCAGGGGAACTACCTCAGCGGGACGGCGACGGACGATGCGTCGCCGGTCCTGAACGGAACGCTGTCGGCGCCGCTGGCGGCGGGCGAGGAGCTGCGGGTTTACGAAGGCGCGACGCTGATCGGAACGGCGAGCGTCTCGGGGACGGGCTGGACGCTGGCGCTTTCCGGGCTCTCGGAGGGAACGCACAACTACACGGCGGTGGTGGCGGACGCAGCCGGCAATGAGGGGACGGCGTCGTCGCCCTTCGCTGTGGCGGTGGATACGACGGCGCCGACTGTCGCCGCCGTCATCGCCAGCTTCACGGACAATATCGGGACACAGCAGGGGAACTACGCCAGCGGAACGGCGACGGACGATGCGTCGCCGGTGCTGAATGGAACGCTCTCGGCGCCGCTGGCGTCGGGCGAGGAAGTGCGGGTCTACGAAGGCGCGACGCTCATTGGGACGGCGAACGTCTCGGGGACGAGCTGGACGCTGGCGCTCTCCGGGCTCTCGGAAGGGACGCACAGCTACACGGCGGTCGTGGCGGACGCGGCGGGCAATGAGGGGACGGCGTCGTCTGCCTTCGCTGTGGCGGTCGATACCACAGCGCCGACTGTCGCCACCAACATCGCCAGTTTCACGGACAATGTCGGGACGAATCAGGGGAGCTACCCCAGCGGGACGGCGACGGACGATTCGTCGCCGGTTCTGAACGGAACGCTGTCGGCGCCGCTGGCGTCGGGCGAGGAAGTGCGGGTCTACGAAGGGGCGACGCTCATTGGGACGGCGAGCGTCTCGGGGACGGGCTGGACTCTGGCGCTCTCCGGGCTCTCGGAAGGGACGCACAGCTACACGGCGGTCGTGGCGGACGCGGCGGGCAATGAGGGGACGGCGTCGTCTGCCTTCGCTGTGGCGGTCGATACCACAGCGCCGACTGTCGCCACCAACATCGCCAGTTTCACGGACAATGTCGGGACGAATCAGGGGAGCTACCCCAGCGGGACGGCGACGGACGATTCGTCGCCGGTTCTGAACGGAACGCTGTCGGCGCCGCTGGCGTCGGGCGAGGAAGTGCGCGTCTACGAAGGCGCGACGCTGGTCGGGACGGCGAGCGTCTCGGGGACGAGTTGGACTCTGGCGCTCTCCGGGCTTGCGGAGGGGACGCACAGCTATACGGCGGTGGTGGCGGACGCCGCCGGCAATGAAGGGACGGCCTCGTCTCCCTTCGCTGTGGCGGTGGATACGACGGCGCCGACTGTCGCCACCAACATCGCCAGCTTCACCGACAATGTCGGGACGCAGCAGGGGAACTACCTCAGCGGGACGGCGACGGACGATGCGTCGCCGGTCCTGAACGGAACGCTGTCGGCGCCGCTGGCGGCGGGCGAGGAGCTGCGGGTTTACGAAGGCGCGACGCTGATCGGAACGGCGAGCGTCTCGGGGACGGGCTGGACGCTGGCGCTTTCCGGGCTCTCGGAGGGAACGCACAACTACACGGCGGTGGTGGCGGACGCAGCCGGCAATGAGGGGACGGCGTCGTCGCCCTTCGCTGTGGCGGTGGATACGACGGCGCCGACTGTCGCCGCCAACATCGCCAGCTTCACGGACAATGTCGGGACGCAGCAGGGGAACTACCTCAGCGGGACGGCGACGGACGATTCGTCGCCGGTTCTAAATGGAACGCTGTCGACGCCGCTTGCGGCGGGCGAGGAGTTGCGTGTCTACGAAGGCGCGACGCTCATTGGGACGGCGAGCGTCTCGGGGACAGGCTGGACTCTGGCGCTCTCCGGGCTTTCGGAAGGAATGCACAGCTACACGGCGGTGGTGGCGGACGCCGCCGGCAACGAGGGGACGGCCTCGTCTCCCTTCGCTGTGGCGGTGGATACGACGGCGCCGACTGTCGCCGCCAACATCGCCAGCTTCACGGACAACATCGGGACGCAGCAGGGGAACTACGCCAGCGGGACGGCGACGGACGACGCGTCTCCGGTTCTGAATGGAACGCTCTCGGCGCCGCTTGCGGCGGGCGAGGAAGTGCGGGTCTACGAAGGCGCGACGCTGGTCGGGACGGCGAGCGTCTCGGGGACGAGTTGGAGTCTGGCGCTCTCCGGGCTTGCGGAAGGGACGCACAGCTACACGGCGGTCGTGGCGGACGCGGCGGGCAATGAGGGGACGGCGTCGTCTGCCTTCGCTGTGGCGGTCGATGCGACGGCGCCGGCGACCACCACTGTCATCGCCAGCTTCACGGACAACGTCGGCGCGCACCAAGGGAACTACCTCAGCGGGACGGCGACGGACGATTCGTCGCCGGTTCTGAACGGAACGCTGTCGGCGCCGCTGGCGTCGGGCGAGGAAGTGCGGGTCTACGAAGGCGCGACGCTCATCGGGACGGCGAGCGTCTCGGGGACAGGCTGGACGCTGGCGCTCTCCGGGCTCTCGGAAGGGACGCACAGCTACACGGCGGTCGTCGCCGACACGGCCGGCAATGAAGGGACGGCCTCGTCTCCCTTCGCTGTGGGGGTGGATACGACGGCGCCGGCGACCACCACTGTCATCGCCAGCTTCAGCGACAACGTCGGGACGCAGCAGGGGAACTACCTCAGCGGGACGGCGACGGACGATTCGTCGCCGGTCCTGAACGGGACTCTGTCCGCGCCGCTTGCGGCGGGCGAGGAGCTTCGGGTCTACGAAGGCGCGACGCTCATTGGGACGGCGAGCGTCTCGGGGACAAGTTGGACGCTGGCGCTTTCCGGCCTCTCGGAAGGGACGCACAGCTATACGGCGGTGGTCGCCGACGCCGCGGGCAATGAGGGGACGGCGTCGTCTCCGTTCGCCGTGGCGGTCGATACGACGGCGCCCTCGGGCACGCTGCTGATCGACCTTGCCAGTGCGAGCGACACTGGCCCGAGCACCACCGACAACATCACCGCCCTCTCGACGCCGACAGTCACAGTATATGTCAGCGGCGTCAACGCGGCCGACGCCGCCTCGATTGAAGCAGGGCATACAACCCTCAATTTGTGGGACGACGCGAATAACAACAATGCGATTGACGCGGGCGAGCGAGTGCTGGTCAGCAACGATAATTTCAGCGCAGCGTTTGCCGGCTCCTCGGCGATGCTCAGCCTCACGCTGCCGTCTCTTCCGGACGCGGTCTATAATTTGAAAGTTGAAATGACCGACCCCGCCGGAAATGCAAAGGTGGGCTATTTCGATAGCTCGAGCACTTCCGGAAGCTTGCTCACAGTTTCGACCGGGACGTTTACGACCGCGAACGCGGGTTATTCAGTGCAGTCTCACGACGGTCTCGGCTTTGCGGCGAGCGCGGCGGGGGACTTCAACGGCGACGGATACATGGACTATGCGGTTTCGGGGCCGCACGACCACTATGGCGACGCGGTCGGAGGGGCGTCCGAACTGTACCTGATCTATGGCTCGGCCAACGGTTTGCCGTCGACCAACGACGCCGATAGCCTACCGGCGTCGAAGGCGCTGCATATCACTGGCCAGGGCGTTTCCGGGGACCAAGACATTCAGGGCTTGCAAGTGCAAGGCGTCGGCGACCTGAACGGCGACGGATTTAGCGACCTTCTCGTGACATCTGTGCTGAACGACGGCGCCTTTGTCATCTGGGGACGCGCGGCGGCCACGGGGACGATCAGCCTTGGCTCGATGGATACAACCGCGACGAGCGACGGGTTCGCAATTCACGGCGTTACGGGCTCCGTTTTGTTTGGGGCCGCGGGCGGCAGCACGGACTTGAACAACGATGGCTATGCGGATCTGCTTTTGAGCGATCCCAGCGGTTACTCGGCCGAGTCGTCGCCCGCCGGCGCTTTAGCCGCCGGCGCCTTGCACGTGCTCTATGGTCATTCGGGCACTGGGCCGGCGGTCTGGACGAATCTATATGGGAACGCAAACGGTCTATACGACTCCGTGACCAACACCCAATTGGGAGCGGGCGCCCAGACCACGATTGGGACGAATGACGCTGCCGCGGCGCATTTCGGCGGCAAGGTCGAGAATGTGGGAGATGTGAACGGCGACGGCATTCTCGATTTTGTCGTCACCGATCCGCGGCTCGGCGACGCAACTGCGCTCAACTCGGGCGCTGCCTATCTCGTTTTTGGGCAGCAGGGCGGTCTCGCGTCTGACGTGAACATAACTTCTCTGCTTTCTGCGGGGCAGGCCATTCGTCTCTATGGCTCTCAGGTCGGAGAAGACCTCGGCGGCGCTCAATTGGACTATGGGAATAACGGTTCGGCTGACGCGTGGCGCTCGGGCGAAGGAAATACGATCGCCGCATTGGGCGACATCAATGGCGACGGCTTTGGGGATTTTGCGATTGGCTCGCCCGAATGGGGCGATGCGTTGGAGGATGGTTTCGCGCCCGGGCGCGTTTACGTGCTCTACGGCAGTCAATCGGGATGGGCCTCCGGGTCGATTGCAACCGCGGCGAGCGGCGCCAACGGCTTCACGCTGACCAGCAGCCTGTCGACCAACGCAACAAACGGCTGGCTGGGTTTCGATATTCGCGGCGCCGGCGACATCAATGGCGATGGCGTCGATGATTTCCTGATCGGCGCGCCAGGGATCGACGCGGGCGGGACCGACAGCGGCAGCGTATATGTGGTCTATGGCGACGGCGGCGGGGGTTTTGTAAGCGGCAACCTTGAGGCAATGGTCTCCGGCGGGACCGCCGTAAGGCTCGACGATTTGGGCGCGGGGTCTCTCCTGGGCGTCAGCACGGCCGTGGGCGATTGGAACGGCGACGGCATAAGCGACTTTGCCATCGGTGCCTGGGGGATCAATACGGGCGCCGGCGGCTTCTACAGCTTCCTGGGTTCGACCAGCGAACTCACCCAATCCTTCACTGTCGGGAACGACACGCTGGTTGCCGCAGGCACGACGATCGGGGCCGCTCCGATCGTTGACGGCGTCGATCGGATCAGCGGCGGTCTGGGCAATGATACGATACTCGGCATCGGCACGGACACGACCGGCACGACTGCAACCAGCGCCTTGCACGACGTGGCTTATGGCGGGCAGGGAAGCGACGCGATCCATCTTGTCGGCCTCAACTTCACGCGCGTCGATGGCGGCCAGGGGATCGATACTCTGGCGCTGGATGGGTCTGGTCTGGTTCTGAACCTCGGCGATTATGGCGACAGGGTCCAGGGCTTCGAGAAGTTCGATTTGGGGACCGGCGGCAATGAGCTCGATATCCGCCTTTCCGATGTGTTGAACGAACCCGAAGCGGCGTCGGCGCTCGGGCATATCGAGATCACGGGCAGCGCAGGGTCGACTGTGAACCTCATCGATGGCGGCGGCGCGTGGTCGGTTACGAATACGCAGACAGTCGGTTCCGTGACCTTCGATGTTTATCACAGCAGCGCTCTCGATGCGGCTCATACGTTCGGCGATGTCTGGATTCAGCAAGGGATAGTGGTTGTCTGATTGGTCGGCGTCATTCCTGACGCTCGCATAGCGAGCGATCGGGAATCCACTGCAAAGCAGCGCTTTTGTGGCTCTGCCTTCCTGATCGGGCCTCCGGCCCGTCGGGAATGACAGGCGCTGATGCGCGTTGCCAAACGGAAATAGTCTGATTCAGAGGCGGGGGCTCGCATCCCTGATTTGGAGCGAGAATGGCTTTCGTCGACGCGCTCTACGCATGCGGCGCAGTGGAGAGCTGCTTTTGTCGAGTGATTTTTACTCCAGGAGAATTTTGCTTGAAAAAGCGTGTCGGGCGCCTCACGAGGCGCCTTATCCTCGGTCTGCTTGAACAGCTCGCATTAGAGTTCGCCATTCCCGGCGGGGGCAAAGTCCAACCGGGAATGTCTTGTCTTCTTTGTGAATCGGCGTGGAATAAGGACCCCGTTTTCGGGGTGATCGGCATCCAATCGGGACCCCGGGGCTGAGGGTCCACATTGGCCTCCTTTTTCGAGGGAGGCCGGGGTTGGGATGCTG
Source organism: Methylocystis iwaonis (assembly GCF_027925385.1). Classification (NCBI taxonomy): domain Bacteria; kingdom Pseudomonadati; phylum Pseudomonadota; class Alphaproteobacteria; order Hyphomicrobiales; family Methylocystaceae; genus Methylocystis; species Methylocystis iwaonis. The sequence continues at coordinate 3,286,960 of NZ_AP027142.1, read as the reverse complement.
GTTGTGGAAACGATTGCGAAGATACGGCGCGCCTATTTTTCCCAGAAGAAGCCGATCAAGGAGATCTGTCGCGAGCTGCGCGTGTCGCGGAAGGTGGTGCGCAAGGTCGTTCGGTCGGACGCGACGGAGTTCCGCTACGAACGCGAGACGCAGCCGCTTCCCAAGATTGGCCCCTGGCGGGAGCAACTGGAAGGGCTCCTATCGGAGAACGAGGCAAAGGCGCCTCGGGAACGGCTGACGCTTGTCCGGCTTTACGAGGAGCTGCGCGGGATTGGCTATGACGGAAGCTACGACGCTGTCCGCCGCTACGCGAAAAACTGGCGCAAGGAACGCGGCGCCGCCCTGGCCCAGGCCTATGTGCCGCTGACCTTTTCCCCGGGCGAGGCCTATCAGTTCGACTGGAGCCACGAAGTCGTCGTGCTGAACGGCGCGACGGTGACCGTGAAGGTCGCCCACATGCGGCTTTGCCATAGCCGCATGCCGTTCGTCCGCGCCTATCCGCGCGAGACGCAAGAGATGGTGTTCGACGCGCACGATCGCGCCTTCGCCTTTTTCAAGGGCGCTTGCGCGCGCGGCATCTACGACAACATGAAGACGGCGGTGGAGACGATCTTCGTCGGCAAGGAGCGGCAATACAACCGCCGCTTCCTCCAGATGTGCGGGCATTACCTCGTCGAGCCCGTGGCCTGCACGCCGGCGTCTGGCTGGGAGAAAGGCCAGGTCGAAAACCAGGTCGGCTTGGTGCGCGAGCGCTTCTTCACGCCGCGTCTGAGGTTTAAGAGTTACGACGAGTTGAACGCCTGGCTGCTCGACAAATGCGTCGCCTACGCCAAAGCGCATCGCCATCCCGAGATTGCCGATAAAACAATCTGGGAGGCCTTCGAGGAGGAGCGCCCAAAGCTCGTGCCGTTGCGGGGCCGCTTCGACGGCTTCCATGCGGTGAGCGCGGCGGTGTCGAAGACCTGCCTGGTCCGCTTCGACAGCAACAAATACTCGGTGAAGGCCAGCGCCGTGGGCCGGCCCGTCGAAGTCCAGGCCTATGCCGACCGCATCATCATTCGGCAGGACGGGATTGTCGTCGCCGAACACCGTAGGCGCTTTGGCCGAGACGAGACGGCCTATGACCCTTGGCATTACGTGCCCGTGCTGGCGAGGAAGCCGGGCGCCCTGAGGAACGGCGCGCCGTTCAAGGACTGGGTGCTGCCGTCCGCCATGGAGAAGATCCGCCGCAAGCTCGCGGGCTCCGCCGACGGCGATCGGCAGATGGTGAAAATCCTCGCCGCCGTTCTCGACGACGGACTGCCAGCGGTCGAAGCCGCCTGCACCGAGGCGGCTGATCAGGGCGTTCATTCCGCCGACGTCATTCTCAACATTCTGGCGCGTCGCCGCGATCCCGGCCCGCCGCTGACCATCCTCACGCCGGACGCCCTGACGCTCCGGCACGCCCCTCTCGCCGATTGCGCAAGATACGACCAACTGAGGAGTTCGGGCTGATGATGGAACGCACGCAAATCTTCGATTTGATGGGAGAACTCAAGCTCCATGGCATGAGGAGCGCTTACGACGAGGTGATGGCGACGGGCATCAAGCGGCAGCATGAGCCGCCGCAGATCGTGGGCGACCTTCTCAAAGCCGAAATCGCCGAAAAGCACGCCCGCTCGATCAAATATCAGATGACGATCGCCAAGCTGCCCTTGGCGAAAGACATCGACGACTTCGACTTCGACGGGGCGACAGTCAACGAAACCCTGGTGCGCGATCTCGCCAGCGGGGCCTTCGTCGGTCAGCAGCGAAACATTGTTCTCGTCGGCGGCACAGGAACTGGCAAGACGCATCTCGCCATCGCCATTGCCCGAAGCTGCATTCGCGCCGGCCTGCGCGGGCGCTTCTTCAATACGGTCGATCTCGTCAATCGCCTCGAGGCGGAGACCCGCGCTGGACGCCAGGGGCGCATCGCCGACTACCTCACCCGCATGGACTTCGTTGTTCTCGACGAACTCGGCTATCTGCCCTTCGCGCAGGCGGGCGGCCAGCTCCTGTTCCACCTCGTCAGCCGGCTCTATGAGCGCACCTCGGTGATCGTCACCACCAATCTCGCCTTCGGCGAATGGCCCAGCGTCTTCGTCGACGCCAAGATGACGACCGCGCTGCTCGATCGCCTCACCCATCACTGCGACATCGTCGAAACCGGCAACGAAAGCTGGCGCTTCAAAAACCGCGCCTGACGCCGTCGCCCCATTCAGGCCGCTGCGGTTATCGGCGTAACTCCGGTCGGGCTACGCCCTCCCTCCGTCACGCCGATAACCGCAGAACCGCTTCGCAAAAGGGGTCCCTTTTCGGCGCCGAGCTGGGGTCCCATTTCAATGCTGATTGACAGTCTTCTTGTCGCCGTCGCGCTTCACGGCTGCTCCAGCGTCGGCAATGACACGCCGCCTGAGATGGCCGCCGCAGTTGTGACGCGCGCCGTGGCGAGCGAGAAGGTCGTCGCCAAAAAGGAGGCTCCGGCCCCGCCCCTCGTTGCGGATCGCCCCCTCAGCCTCGATACGATGCGCGGCGCCGTTTCGGCTGCGCTCGATTACAGCTCGAGCGTTCGGCGCGCCGGCTCGCAGCTTGCCTTGTCGGGCGTCAACATCGATATTGCGCGGGCTGGCTATCAGCCGACGCTGCAGGGCTCCGCGGGCGGCATAAAACATTCGGCCTACCGCAATCTCGGCGTCGCCGGCCTGCCGGATTTCCAGTTCACCGTGAGCCAGCCGCTCTACGATTGGGGAAAGACCGACGCCGACGTCGATCGCGCCCATGCGGAAAGCGAAGCGGCCGGATTGGAGCTCGCGGCGGAGCACGAGAAGGCCGCGCTCGAAGCGGCGCAGGCATACATATCCGTCAAGCGTAACGAGGCGATCGTTCGCGCCGCTCAGGATAATCTTTCCGCCCATGAGCGCTTCACCAAACTCGCGAAGGAACGCGCGAAGGGCGGCGTCGGCGACCACAGCGAGGTCGAGCTCGCCGGCGTTCACCAGTCGGAGGCGGCGTCGGAGCTCGAAAACGTCAACGGGCAGTTGCGCAACGCCCGCAGCGTTTTCCTGTCGAAAGTCGGATATGAGCCGAAGCAGCTCGCAGATATCCCAGACCTCAATCTCGCGCTTGGCGACATAACGGATGTCAGAGCCGAAGCCTCTCTGGCGCCGGCCGCTTCCGCTTCGCTGGCGAAGGGCAGGGCGGCGGAACATGCCGTGGCTTCTGCGAAAGCGGAGCTCTTTCCCAAGCTCACCGCGGAAGGCTTCGTGCGACAATATCCGAACAATTCCTACGCCAACTCGCAGTACCCCTACACGCGCACGACCGACGCGGGCGTGGGTCTGCGGCTCGTTGCGCCGACCTTCGTCGGGCTGAGCAACTTCAAGCGTGTCGAGGCCGCTCACCTGCAGGCCGACAGCGCGCAATGGGCGGCCGAGACGACTATTCGCAAGGCAGTGGAGGATGTCCGCGCCTTTCAGGACAAGGCGCCGACCCTGCGCAGCCAAGTGAGTATTCTCGAGGCGCAACTGCGTAAAGCCAAGGCGCTGCGCAAAATCTATGAAGATCAGTTCCTGCTCGGAGAACGCACGCTCACCGATCTCGCATCGGTTCAGGGGGACGTTTATCGCATCGAGCGCAACGGCGCCGAAGCGCGATATGCGATTTCCGATCTGCAATATTCGGCGGCGAGCGCGCTCGGCAGGCTCCTGCAGTTGCTCGACATCGCCGCCGGGGAGCAGAAGAAATGACCGAGCCGGGAAAGGTTCAGTCGATCAAGGCCGCCCCCCGCATGCGCGACTCCGACGCGCAGGACCCTTTGCTGGACGGGCTGCTGCTGCTTTGCCAACTCTACAATCGCCCAGCGAGCGCCTCGGAATTAACGGCGGGTCTGCCGCTCGACGGCGGGCGCCTCACCCCCGGTCTGCTCCGCCGCGCCGGCGCCCGCGTGGACCTCGACGTCCAGGTTCGCCGCAAGGACATCAGCGCGATCGTCTCGGGGTTTCTGCCCGTGCTGCTCCTGATGAAGGATGGTTCCGTGGCCGCGCTGCTCAGCGTCAAGGAGGGCAAAGCAAAGATCGTCCTGCCCGATTTGCCCACGCGCGAAATGTCGGCGCCGGTCGAGAGTCTGATGGCGCGCCACAGCGGCCTTGTTGTCCTTGCCGCGCCTTTGGCGCGGCGCGACTCGCGCGCCGACGGGTTTGGAGACGCACCGGACAAACATTGGTTCTGGGATGAAATCAAGCGTTACTGGCCGAATTTCCTGGAAGTCGCTTTTGCAGCGGGCATCGCCAATCTCCTCGCCATCGCCACCTCGCTGTTCGCCAAGCAGGTCTATGATCGCGTCGTCCCAAATTTGTCTTTCGCAACTCTGTGGGTGCTCGCTCTGGGCGTCGGTCTGGCGATCGTCCTCGAGACCGTCATGCGGATCTTGCGCGCGCATCTGATGGACGTCGCCGGCCGCCGGCTGGACCTCACTCTATCGGCGCGCCTTTTCGAAAGGGCGCTTGGCCTGCGGCTGGAAGCCCGGCCTCGATCGGTTGGCTCTTTCGCCAGTCAGCTCCGCGAAATGGACGCGGTGCGCGAGTTTTTTACCTCGGCGACGATCGGCGCGCTGAGCGACATTCCCTTCCTCGTCTTGTTCATCGTCATTGTCGCCTATATCGGCGGACCGATCGCTATTGTCCTTGCCTGCGCCGTCCCGCTGATTGTCGTCCCCGGCGTCATCGCGCAATGGCCGATTTCCGCGCTATCGCAACAGCACTTGCGCGAAGGCGCCGTCCGCCACGGGCTGCTCATGGAGGCGCTCTCCGGCATCGAAACGGTCAAATCGACACAAGCGGAAGGCCGTTTCCAGCGGTTGTGGGAAGAATATACGGCGTTGCTCGCGCAAAACGGCGTGCGTATGCGCACTATCTCCAGCGTGCTGATGTTCTCCGCGACCGCCGTTCAGCAGATCGCCTATGTGCTGGTGATGGTCGTCGGCGTCTATCGGATCGCCGACGGCGAGATGACGGTCGGCGCCTTGCTGGCCTGCTCGATCCTCTCGTCACGGACAATCGCGCCGCTGACGCAGCTTGCCGGAATCTTTGCTCGCTGGCAGCACATGCGCGCCGCGCTCGACAGCCTCGACGCGCTCATGGAGTCGCCAGTCGATCGGCCAGCCGACAGGAAATTTGTGCACAGGCCGCGGCTATCCGGCAATTATCGATTCGAGAACGTCGCTTTCACCTATGATAAGGACAGCAACCCCGCGCTGCAGATTTCCGCGCTGTCATTCGAAGCCGGCGCGTCCACCGCGCTGCTCGGCGCCAATGGATCTGGAAAATCCACGCTGCTGAAGATCATGGCTGGGCTTTACCATGTGCAGCAGGGGCAATTGCTGCTCGACGGCGCGGAGATCAGGCAGATCGACCCGGCGGATGTACGAAAATCGGTGGCCTATCTGCCGCAGGATGTGCGGCTGTTCCATGGAACCTTACGCGACAATCTTCGCCTCGGGCTCGAGACGAAGCAGGACGAGGAATTGCTGGAAGCCCTGGCTTTCGTCGGCGCGGAGGGGCTCGTCCAGGAACATCCTCTCGGCCTCGATCGGATGATCACCGAAGGCGGCGGTGGCGTCTCCGGGGGGCAGCGGCAGTCTGTCGGCCTCGCTCGCATCTGGCTGCGCGATCCGCGAATCGTTCTGCTCGACGAGCCGACGGCGGCGATCGACCACGCGTTGGAGCTCGTGCTCATCAGCCGCATCAGGGAATGGGCCGCTGGCCGCACGCTCGTCGTCGCCACCCATCGCCAACCGGTGCTCGCCCTCACGCAGCGCGCCATCGTGCTCAACGCGGGCCGCCCGGCCGCTCATGGGCCGGTCGAGGGCGTGCTCGCGGCGCTTGCCTCCAATCGCACGGTCGGTCCGGCCCGTCATCCACAGCCCTCGAGGGAGGCCGAGTGATGGACATGAAACGCATCGGCGCCAATGCGGCTGCGCTGATCGCCGCTACGATGGAGGACGAAGCCTCCGATCGCTACAGAATGTCGCGGCCACTTCTCTGGATCACCGCGCTTGGTCTCGTGGTTTTTTTGGTCTGGGCGGCTAATGCCTCGCTCGACGAGGTCACCAATGGCGCCGGGAAGGTCGAGCCATTGAGCCGCAGCCAGGTTATCCAAAGTCTGCAAGGAGGAATCCTGGAGTCCCTTGCCGTTCAGGAAGGCGAGGAGGTCGCGGTCGGCCAGAAGCTCGCCGTCATCGAAGATACGCAGTTCCGCGCCGCCTATCAGGATCTCGACGGCCAGACGATCGCTTTGAAGGCCGCGTTGAGCCGGCTTTACGCGGAGCTGAGCGGCGCCGATCACATCGACTTCAACCGGGACGTAAAGGCCAACGACGAGATCATCCGAGGCGAAATCAGCCTCTTCAATGCGCGGCGGCAACATTTTTCGGAAGCAGTTTCTTCGCTCGACGAACGCATCGGACTGACCTCCCGACAGCTCGAACTGCTCAAGCCGATGGTGGAGCGGGGCGCTTCGAGCAGGTTGAAACAGATCGAGCTCGAGCGGACGCTGGCCGATCTGAAGGGGCAACTGGCGGAAGCCCGCAATTCCTACTTTCAGGAAATCAACGACCAGATCACCAAAAAGAGCGCCGAGCTTGCGAGCCTGACGCAGCAGCGCGAACAGAAACGCGACGCGCTCACCCATGCCGTGCTGAAATCGCCAGTGCGCGGCATCGTCAAGAATTTGAAAGTGACGACGCGCGGCGGCGTCGTCTCTCCCGGCGAGACCATCATGGAAATCGTGCCGCTCGACGATCAGCTCTATGTCGAAGCCGAAATCAGGCCCCAGGACGTCGCCTTCCTGCATACGGGTCAGCGCGCCAATGTCAAAATCACGGCTTATGATTACACGATCTACGGGATGCTCACCGGAGAGCTTGTGTTTATCAGCGCCGACACCCTCAAGGACGAGACGCGGAAGGACGCCGACCCCTATTATAGAGTCCGCGTGCTCACCGACACGGCTGCGTTGCAGGGTCCGGACGGCCCCCTCCCGATCAAGCCCGGAATGGTCGCCGACGTCAATATTCAGACCGGCAAGAAAACCGTGCTCGACTATTTGCTCAAACCGATATTGAAAGGGCAAGAGGCGCTACACGAACGCTGACGCGTAGCGCCGCTCACTCCGCGCGCGCTCGCTTCAGTGCGTGGCGCCGAGGGTCTGAACCGCTTGCTGGCACGCTTGCTCGCAGCTCTGACAGGCCTCCGCGCAGATACGGCAATGCTCATGCGACTGCGCGTGCTTCTGGCATTCGTCTGCGCAGAGGCGGCAGGCCAGCATGCAGTTCTCCAGCGTGGAACGGATGATCTCCTCATTGCTTCCCGTGCGGCGCGTTGCAATCGCCCCGGCTGCAAAGCAAATGTCCGCGCAATCGAGGTTGAGGCGGATGCACTGCCTGAGGCGCGTGACCTCTTGCTCCCCGATACAAGCGTCGGCGCAGGAAATGCAGCTCTGTCCGCAGTCGTAGCATTCCTCGATCGCGCGGATCAGGGCTTGGTTGGTCTGCCCCTTTACGTCTGGATGCGTCCCGATGATCTCCTGAGTGTGCATGAGGCTTCTCCGCAAGTTGAGACGCGGGAACAACCCTGCCCATGCGAAATTGTTTCCGGCGGCGCCCTAGCGGGCTTTCCGCTGGCGTGGATTCATACAAGCGATGAGAAATGGCGTAGAGTCAAAAAGCTGGAGCGCGTTCTTTTCGCGAAAGTCTATCATGCCATTTCCGGGAATAGCTCGCACTGGCGCTTGTCATTCCCGATCGCTCGCTGCGCGAGCGTCCGGAACGACCCCGAACCAATCAAGCGGACTTCTAGTATCTCTTTTGCGGAAGCGCTGTAGCCGCGGTCACGGCCGGGATGGCCCCTAATGAAAAGATTAAACTATAAGTTGCCGGATTGTCTTAATGCTCGGGTTGGACGAGTTCTCGGGCCGCTCGATCGACCGCGTCACGATCTTTCATTGTCCTAACCGCCAAGGTTTCGTCCGCGTTCCAGATTTCACGCCGACGGTCGCTGAAAGGCGTGATTTTCAGAGCCTTATCCAAATGCAAAGGGTGGATAGGACAAGCGCGACCATGGAGCTTGACACTCTACAGACTTCGGCCATTTTAGGGGCGATGGCTTGGCGGCAGATAAAATACAGCAGCTTTCGGCGCGCGTTTATCGCTTGCGCCACGCTATCTATTTTTATGCTTCAGCTCGCGTCATTAGCGGGAGCGATAAAGCTTTCCGGGGTCATCGGTCTATACGCATCCTCGGAAGCCGCCGCCTTGTGCAGCCTGGAGGGCGATAACGCCGCTCCGGCGCATGGCGATAGTCATCATTCCAAATGCCGCGACCATTGTTTGGCGAACGGCCGCGCGGCGTCTGCTCTGGCGTTCGCGGTCACTTGCTTCGCTATCCTGGACTTATTCCCCGAGCGCCAAATCGCCGCTTATGGCCTCTTGGACGAACCCTGGCCCATCCCGGGCCGGTTGAATAGCTGGTCGTCTCGCGCGCCACCCTTCTTCTCCTGATCGACCGAACGCAGCCAGAGTCTGCGCAAGATAATTTCGGTTCTCGCGGCCGACAGCGCCGTCAGGGAGAAGCAACGTGTTTTCAACCGTTTCATCGAGCGGCGAGCAGTCGCGTGCTCCCGTTGGGGAAGCTTATTCGCTTCGTGAGGTCTTCCTTTCGAGCCAAGGAGACCTTCTCCGCTACCTCACGCGAAAGGTCGGCTCGACCGACGCGCCGGACCTTCTTCAAGAGACCTTTGTCCGAGTCGTCCGGCTGGAAAAGCCGGAGAGAATCAATGATCCGCCGGCCTTCCTAAAAACGATCGCGACTAATCTGGCGCGCGATTTTGTGCGCCGCCGGAGAACCGAGGCGGGCTATATCCAGTTTGGCGACTATCTGGTCGAAGCGCCGTCCGCAGATGCTCCCGCCGACGAACGTCTGGATTATGAACGTAAATCCCGCCTCCTCGACGTGGCTGTCAGCTCTCTGCCGCCGCGGTGCCGGGAGGTTTTCAAGCTTCATATCTACGAAGACGTTCCCCTCCACGAGATTGCGCGGAAATTAGAGATCTCCGACAGGATGGTGCGTAAGCATCTCAGCCTGGCTTTCCGGACCTGCCGCGCCGCGCTCAAATCTTCTTTAGAGTGACACGAGCCCGCTGCAGAAAAAAATTCCCGCGGCGAGGTTCCTTATTCTCGATCTGATGCGTCTAAGGAGGTTGGGACAACCTATAGCTCTGATGATCTGACGGGGAGTGCGACAATTGGCTCGATGAGGGCGCGTCGAGACGAAGTCGCCCTTTCGTGCGGCCAAGCGCCATGGCGTCGCTGGACGCCAGCGAGTATCTCACTGTTCCGCATAGAAGATTAACCGCGCCGTATGTGTTTGCTGGTCCGCGAATGAGGGTCGAAGCGATGCTGGGATCGATTGGAAGGACTGCATTTTGGCTGCTATTGACGCTCGCGGCGCTCGCCGGCGTCGGAGAGGCCGCAGCGAAAGATTTGCCTGTCGCCATCAACTTCGGACTGATGGCGGATGGAAAGGATGTCGGCTGCGGGGCGCCGCTCGCCAATCTCGGCGTCGCCCATCTGCAGGCCAAGCTCCATGAGGCGCGTTTTTACATCTATGGCGTGAAGCTCATCGACGCCAAGGGAATACGTACGCCCGTGGCGCTCGCGCAAAACGAATGGCAGTACGGCGACGTCGCTTTGGTCGATTTCAAAGACGCGCGCGGCGGCAACGCTCCCTGCACGGAGAGTAATCCGGCCAAGAATGCGAGGATTTCCGGGACCGCGCCGCGCCGCGCCTATGTCGGTCTGGAATTTTCCGTCGGCGCGCCTGTGGAGACGATTATCGACGGAAAGCCCGTCTCCATCAACCATTCCAACGTCGAGACGGCGCCGCCGCCTCTCGATGTCGCCGGCATGGCGTGGAATTGGCAGGCCGGGCGTCGATTCCTGGTGTTCGAGGTCGATCCGCCGTCTCCGATCGTCAAAGCGGACGGTTCCAAGACCAAGACCTGGACGGTGCATCTGGGCTCGACGGGCTGCAAGGGTAATCCCGCCACGGGCGAAATCGTTTCCTGCGCCCATGAAAATCGTTTCACTGTGACCTTCGACCGTTTCGACCCGAAGACGCAGCGCGTCGAATTCGACCTCACCCGGCTCTTCGAGAACAGCGACCTTCTTGTCGATAAGGGCGGCGCGGTCGGTTGCATGAGCGGGCTCGATGATCCGGAATGCCCCGCGATTTTCGCCGCGCTTGGCCTCAATCTCACGGGCGCCGACGGGACGGCAGGCAAGCAAACGAAGCCAGGCGCCTCCCCGGTCTTCAAGGCCGGCCTCGCGAAATTGGCGGGAGGCAAGCAATGAGGCGCAGGCAGCTTTTCGCGATCGCTTTGCTGGGTTTCGCCGCCGCGTCTTTCGCGATGGCCGAGCCGGCCAAGCAAACCGGCTGGAAATGGGACCTGCCCAACTATGTTCCGCCGCCGCGCGTTCCTGCGGACAATCCGATGTCGGAGGAGAAGTTCCAGCTCGGCAGACGCTTGTTCTACGATAAGCGTTTGTCGGGGAACGGGACGATCTCCTGCAGCTCCTGCCATCTGCAGGAGCGCGCCTTCACGGACGGCCGCGTGGTGAGCGTCGGCTCGACCGGCGAGAACACGCCCCGAAACGCCCCCTCGATCATCAATTCGGGATGGCATGGGACGCTGACCTGGGCCAATCCGGCGCTGGTGACGCTCGAGCGGCAGATGACGAACCCGTTGATGGGCGAGCGGCCGATCGAAATGGGCGTGAACGACTCGAACAAGAACGAGATCCTTGCGCGCTTTCGCGCCGACCCGGATTATCGAAAATGGTTCAAGGAGGCGTTTCCCGACAAGATCGATCCGATCTCCCTGGAGACCATCGTCAAGGCGATTTCCGCATTCGAGCGGGGGGTCGTGTCGTTCAACAGTCGCTATGATCAGTACCTGCAAGGCAAGCTCAAATTGACCGAGGCCGAGCAACGGGGGCATGATCTTTATTTCGGCGAGAAAGCGGAGTGTCATCACTGCCACGGCAGCGTGAATTTCAATGACCAGTTTGTTCACGTGAAGACGCGCGAGGCCGAGACGCCCTTCCACAACACCGGGCTTTACGACATCGACGGCAAGGGCGGATATCCCCTTCCGAACCGCGGTCTCTTCGATATAACGTCCGATCCTGACGACATGGGCAAATTCCGCGCGCCCAGCCTGCGCAACATTGCGGTGACAGGCCCCTACATGCATGACGGAACCGTCGCGACGCTCGAAGACGTCATCGAGATTTATTCGAAGGGCGGCCGTAAGATCGAGAAAGGGCCGAACGCCGGCGACGGACAAGCGAGCCCGCTCAAAAGCGGCCTGATCGTCAAGATCGATCTGACGCCGCAGGAAAAGGCCGATCTCGTCGCCTTCCTGAAAACTCTCACTGACGAGACTCTGCTGACCTCGCCAAGGTTCTCTGATCCTTGGAAAAAGGCGGCGGCGTCGAATTAGCGAGAAGGCGGCGCCTCGTCATAGAGCGCATTCCGCAAAGTGGTGCGCTTTTGCGAAATGAATGCGCTCCTGCTTTTTGAAGCTGCGCGCTTTCTCGTCGCTCGCATGATCCCATGCGAGCGGAAAGCGCGCGAGAGGCGCCGCCATCTTCGAACCCGCACCTTCAGTTGTGCTGAAACCGATGCTGGCGCATCTGCGCTCGCCGTGTCTCGCGGCTCCTCTTTGCCGGGCGCATGTTCTTTGTTGACGCCCTCCTTGGGCGCTGATCTTTTGCCGGCCGCATCGACAGGCGCCAATGCAGCGCCTTCCTGGAGAGAATATTTACGCCAACCGATGCGTTACACGATTCCGATCGGATTTCCGGGTCAGCTTGCATTTCGCGCGCGAGGAGTATTCTCTCGGCTGAGCGCCATGCGAGCAGACGAAGAGCAGCAATTTCGGTTCGATCAATGATGCCTGGCACTGAAACACCGCCCTCCGACTCCGACGATGCTGGAGACGAAGCCATCGACTGGTTCGTGAGGTTGAGGGCGGGACTGTCGTCCGACGAGGAAAAGGCGGCTTTCGAGCAGTGGCGCGCCAAAGACGCGGAAAATGCCGCGGCCTTCGAGGAGGTCCTGCGGATGTTTGGCCATCTCGCCGGGATGAGCCCGTCGCGTCGGGCCCAAACGCCACGCCATAGCGGTAGACGCCATGCCGCGGCCGCGGTTGCCGTACTGGCGGCGGCTCTCGCGCTACTGCTGTCCTTGGGCGACGTCGCTACGCGACTCCGCGCAGATCACTATGCCGGCGTCGGCGAAAGGAAGGTCGTCGCCTTGGAAGACGGCTCAAAGGCGGAACTCGACGCGAGATCCTCTATCGCGGTCCGCTACAGCGCCGCGGAGCGGCGCGTGATCCTGCTGTCCGGCGAAGCCTGGTTCGATGTCGCGCGCGACCCCGCGCGTCCCTTTGTCGTCGAGGCTGGCGAAGGATCGGCGACAGCGCTCGGCACCGCCTTCGACGTCGCCTTGATCGGTTCCGGCGCGCGCGTCACAGTGAATGAACATCGCGTGCTGGTCATGAGCGGGGGAGCCTCGGTCGTGGTGGAGGAGGGCCAACAGAGCGCTTATGAGAGAGACGCAGCGGCGGGCGCGCCCGAAACCGTGGACGTCGAGGCGGCGACCGCCTGGCGACGCGGGAAGCTGATCGTGACCAAGCTGCCGCTCGGCGACGTTCTGGCGACGGTTGGGCGTTACCATCGCGGGTTTATTTATTGCGTCGAGCCTTCAGCTTGCAGTCGCCGCGTTTCTGGTGTTTTCGACGTCGCGGACGCGGCGCAGATCATTAGCGAAATCGAGATGTCGCTCGGTCTGCGCGCCATTCGTCTGACGCCGTTCGCGACCTTCTTGTATTGACGTTCGAGCGCCTGCGATTTCCGGTCTCTCTGCGTCGAAGGAGAAAGAATGAGAAAAGAGACGCCGCAACGGCTCCGATATTGTGATGACCTCATGCGCTCGTCCTTTCCATTTCGCGGCGCCCAGCAACTGCCCCTGCGGCGCGGAGCGAGATGAACGTCTCCGCGCCTTTCATTCGACGCCCCGTCGCCACCACGTTAATTGCCGCCGCCCTCTTCCTGCTCGGCGCGCTCGCCTATTTTTTTCTGCCGGTCGCCAGCATTCCGTCCGTCGAGCGGCCGATCATCAGCGTCTCCGCCAATCGTCCGGGGACCGATCCGGCCACCATGGCGGCCTCGGTGGCCGCGCCGCTGGAACGGCGGCTCGCGGGCATATCCGGCGTTACCGAGCTCACTTCCGCCAATTCATACGGTTCGACGTCGATCACTCTCCAATTCGGGCTCGACCGAAACATCGATGCGGCGGCGCGCGACGTGCAGGCTGCGATCAACGCGGCGATGACCGATCTTCCCTCCGACCTGCCGTCCCCGCCTTCCTTCCGCAAGGCCAGCCTGGCCGGGCCGCCGGTCTTCGCCCTCGCGATGACGTCGGATACGCTGCCGACCAGCGCGATCTATGACATAGCGGACACGGTTATCGCCCAGCGAATCGCGCAGATTCCAGGCGTCGCCGACGTAAGGATCGCTGGCGCCGAGCAGCCGGCAATCCGCATCCAGGCGGACCCGACGCGGCTCGCGAGCATGGGCCTCAGCATCGACAGGGTGAGCGAGGCGATCCGGAAGGCCAATGTCCTCGGTCCGCTCGGCGCGCTCGACGGCGACGCGCGTTCCCTGACCTTCGGCGCAAACGGCCTCCTGTCGACGCCCGAGGAATTTCGTCAGATTGTGGTCGCTTCCTCGGCCGGCGCCGTGACGAAGCTCGGCGACGTCGCCTCTGTCGAGCTGGGCCCGCGCAACCGGCTGTCGGCCGGATGGTACAACGGCAAGCCTGCGCTTTTCGTCGTCGTCTCCAAGCAGCCGAGCGCCAATGTGATCGAGACGGTGGATCAGATAAAGGCGTTGCTGCCGAGATTGCAGAACTGGATTCCGAGCGGCGTCGACATCTCGGTGCTCACAGACCGCACGCAGACGATCCGCGCCAGCGTTTCGGAGATCCGGCGCGCCTTGCTGATCTCGGTTATCCTCGTCATGCTGGTGGTGTTTCTCTTCCTTCGCCGCGCGGCGCCCACCTTTGCGGCGGGGATCACCGTCCCGCTCTCTCTTGCGAGCGCCTGCGTGGCGATCTGGGCGGCAGGATTCACGCTGGACAATTTTTCGCTCATGGCGCTGACGATCGCTGTCGGCTTCGTCGTCGACGACGCCATCGTGATGATCGAGAATATCGAAAGGAATATCGAGCGCGGGATGGGGCGACTCGCGGCGGCGCTCGAGGGCGCGCGGCAGATCGGCTTCACGGTCGTCTCCATCAGCCTGTCTCTCGTCGCTGTATTTGTCCCTCTGCTCTTCATGAGAGACACCGTCGGCATGATGCTGCGGGAATTCGCATTCACGCTGAGCTTCGCAATCGTCGCGTCGATGCTCGTGTCCTTGACGGTCACGCCGATGATCTGCGCGCATCTTCGTTCGGCTCGGCCCGCGAGTCCGTCGGTCATGGACCGGATCGTGGGCGGCGCGCTCGGCGCGATCCTGCGGCTCTATGCACGAACATTGCGGCCCGTCGTGGATCATCCGCGCGTGATGCTCCTCGTGATCCTGGCGACGATAGGCGTGACTGTGTGGCTCTATCTCACCATACCTCAGGGCGTCATGCCGCAGGACGACATCGGCCTTATCAACGGGACGTCTGAGGCCTCGCCCGAGATATCTTTCTCGAGCATGGTCGAGCTGCAGCGGAAAGCCGCCGATGTGATCGGCGCCGATCCGGACGTCGTGGGGGTCGGTTCGGTCCTGGGCGGCGGCTTGGGCATGCTTGGCAATCAGGGGCGGTTTTTTATCGCGCTGAAGCCGGCGGGCCAGCGCAAAGCGACGAGCGCCGAGATTGTCGCGCGGCTGCGGCCGAAGCTTGCCGAGATCGACGGCTTGAAACTCTTCATGATCCCGGCGCAGGATTTTCGCGCGGGCGGCCGGCAGAGCAAGGCGCAATTTCAATTCACGCTTTGGGATGCTTCCGTTGAGGAGCTGGGACGATGGACCCCTAAAGTCCTTCAGCGTCTGAAAGCGCTGCCTCAGCTCGCCGACGTATCGAGCGACGTGCAGAGAGGCGGCCTCCGAGCAAATGTGATGATCGATCGCAACGCTGCGTCCCGAATGGGCGTCGCGATCTCGTCGATCGACGCCGCGCTGAACAGCGCTTTCGGCCAAAGGCAGGCGTCGATCATCTACACAGAGCGCAACCAATATCGCGTGATCGTCGAAGCGCCCGAATCGCGTCAGCGCAGCCTGCCCGATCTCGAAAGCGTCTATGTGACGGGGACCGGCGGACAGATCATGCCGCTCGCCGCGGTCGCGCGTATCGAGAGCGGGGCTATGCCGCTTGCCGTCAATCATCAGGGCGTCTCGCCCGCCATCACGCTGACATTCAACACGGCTCCCGGCTATTCGCTCGGTGCCGCCGCGGCGGCGGTGCGCGAGGCGGTCGACGATCTTAGCATTCCAGATGGGCTACATGCCGAATTCGCCGGCGACGCGGCGGATTTCATCAAGACCGTGAAGGGGACGCCGCTCTTCGTGCTCGGCGCGCTCATCGCCGTCTACATCATCCTTGGCATGCTCTACGAGAGTTTTATCCATCCGTTGACGATCCTTTCCACGCTGCCGTCGGCCGGGCTGGGCGCGCTGGTCGCGCTCGAAGCGTTTCAGACGCCATTCACCACCATGGCTTTGATCGGCGTTCTGCTGCTGATTGGTATCGTCAAGAAAAACGGCATCATGCTCGTCGACTTCGCGCTTCAGGCAGAGCATGAGAAGGGCCTCTCGCCGCACGACGCCATACTGGCGGCGGCGGCCGAGCGGTTCCGCCCGATCCTGATGACGACGCTGACAGCAATGCTGGGCGCGCTCCCCCTCGCTTTGGCCACGGGCGTCGGCGCCGAATTGCGCCGCCCGGTCGGCGTCACCATCGTCGGCGGTCTGCTTCTCAGCCAGATCATGACGCTCTATACGACGCCGGTTATCTATCTCGTCATGAGCAAGCTGCAAAGAAGAGCGCCGCGCCGAAACGCCGAAGCGCCGATTGGCTCAGAGGAAGCGGTTGGTTGTAGCGGGGGGCTACAGCCGCGCAGTTGAAAATTCGATGAAGTCGCGAAAGCGCCCCGGGGAGATGGGGAAACGCGCGATTGGTTCGCTGTCGTTCCCGACGCTCGCAAGGCGAGCGATCGGGAATTACCGCCGTCATTGCGAGGAGGCGGAGCCGACGAAGCAATCCAGGGCGGCGCCGCTGCCTGGATTGCTTCGCTTCGCTCGCAATGACGGGCTCTGAGTAAAACCAGCGCTTTTTGGGCTCTGTATTCCCGACGCTCGCTCAAGCGAGCGTCGGGAATGACAGGGAACCGATCAAGCGGATCTCGTATCAAACCACACCGCCGGAAATCCGCTCGATGGTCAGAATTCCAGACGCAAGGAACCAAGTATGGTTCTCGGGGGGCCGGCCATGATCTGGAACCGGGACGCAGCGCTCGCATAATATGTCGTGTCCAAGAGATTCTTTGCGTTGAGCTGCGCGGTGAGATGCGCGGGACCGACGTCGAAGCGATAAGAGATCATTCCATTCAGGATTGCGTAGGCCGGAATGGTGAAGGAGTTGGCGTTGTCGCCAAAAGCGCTTCCCACGACTTGCGCGCCGCCGCCGATGCTGAGGCCTTGGAATGAGCCGTCAGCGTCGTATTTGACCCAAAGATTGCCCATGTTTTTTGGAACGGTCGGAAGCCGGTTCCCAGCGATGAATAACTGAGTGTTGATTTCGGTGAGCGGATTGTAGAGCGAGCCTTTGGTGACGCGTGCGTCGTCATGTGTATAATTGGCGATCACGCTCCAATTTTCGTTTATTTGGCCCTTTAGATCGACCTCGAATCCTTTGCTTTCGGCTTCGCCCGCCACCAGCGTGTTGCCGGGATTGGTCGGATCAGGCCCCGGGACATTCGTCTTGACGAGATCGAAATAGGCCAGTGTCAGCAAGAGGCGCTTATCCAAAAACTCCGCCTTGACGCCGCCTTCCCATTCATAGGATCGGACCGGAGGCAAGGGCGACGGGATCGCGCTGCCGGCGTTGAGTCCATTGTCGGCGTTCAGCGACTTCGTGTAATTGGCGTATAAGGAAAGCCAAGGCATCGGCTGTATGGTTAGACCCACGCGTGGGCTAAACGCCTTGCTCAAATTCGGGCTCACGATCCAAGCGGTGCGCAGATCATTATTCTTAACCTGCCAGTTGACCTCGGCCCAATCATATCGGCCGCCGAGAAGCAGATGGACTTTATCGTCCCAGAACGAAATCGTGTCCTGAGCGTAGACGCCCTTCCAGGATTCTGAATTTGTCGTGAAAAGATTGGGCGTTACGCCGGCATATCTGCTTCCGTAAACCGGCGCGTAGATGTTGAACGCGGGCAGATATTTCGACGCGGGAACGACAAGATAGAAGGGCGCGAGCGGCTGATAGTTGCTGTAATAATCGAACCCGACAAGCGTGGAATGGCTCAAGGGCCCGGTGACGAATTTGCCCTTCAAATCCAGATTTGTGGCCATGCCTTGGTTGGTGATGGACTGGTAATAGGAGCCGCGCGTCAGGGCGCCTGTCGCTTGGTTGAGGCCGATGAAAGACACCGACGATAGGTCTTGACCCTGACTCCGATAGTAGAGCCTGTTCGTCAGGCTCCAATTCTTGTCGATGTCGAACGTCCAGTCATAGCCATAGTATCTAAGGTCGAACCGCTGCGGAAGCTTGCCGGTGTACGATGGGTCTTGAAGATAGCGCGTGATTGGAATCGATGCGGGCCTGTTGCCGACCGCGACGGTGTTGGACTCGGGCATGAACACGTCATGCATGAATTGCAGGTCGATGTTGGCCCTGAACTGATCGTTCGGGCGGATGGAGAATGTCGGCGCCAGGAAGTAATATTCTTTGTTTGCAAAATCCTGGTAGGAGTCGGAGCGCACATAGCTGCCGTTGAAGCGATAGGCGAGCGTCTTCTCCTTGTTCAAAGGCGCGGTGGCGTCCACCGTTGTCCGGGTAAAGCCATATGACCCGGCTTGCTGCTGCACGGAATAATATGGTGTGTCCAAGGGGCGTTTCGGCACGAGATCAACCAAGCCGCCGGGCTCGGATCGCCCATAGAGCATCGCTGCCGGACCTTTCAAAACGTCCACCGACTGAAGATTGGCGGTATCGACGTTCATAAGCTGGTACTGGCGCAGACCGTTGAAATAAACGCTTGTGTTCGTGGAAAAACCGCGAATCATCAGTCCTGTGTAGAAGGAGCTGTTGGGCACGGCGAGCACGCCGCTCGAATTGCCCACAACCGCATCTTTGAGATCGATTGCCTGCTGATCGTCCATCGTCTGGCGCGTGATGACCTGCACCGAGAAGGGAGTCTTCAGCAGCGGCGCGTCGGTTTTCAGCGTTGTGCTGGCCGTGTCCGACATGTAGCCGGTGAATCGTCCGCCGAGACCATCTTTTCCGGCGTTTTGGTCACGCGAGGCGGTTGCGGCGGACCGGCCGGCTCCGCTCCCATGAGGCGCCTGTTCATTTGACTGGGGAGACGCGCCGACTTCGATCGGCGGCAATGCTTGCGCATTGCGTGGGCTCGCGTCGCTCACCGTCCTGTTCGATTGGGCCAGCACGATCGAAATCGCTTCGCCGTTCTCGCTGAGCCGGTAATTGAGCCCCGTTCCCGACAGCAGCGAGTCGAGCGCGCCAGAGAGCGTATAATTTCCGTTTAGCCCCGGGGTCGTGAGATTTTCCGTTAGACGCGAATGATAGAGAACGTGAAGGCCATTCGCATCCGCCAACCGGTTGAGAGCAACATCCATCGAGCTTTGAGGAATCTGGTAGGTTTTGACCGCCTGTGCGATTTCCCTGTTGGTCATCGAGGCATGCGCGACTGCGGGGCTGCCGGCGTCGATCGCTTTCACGGCCATGACGATCGCTATCGCCGTTGTTTTCTTCCACTCTCTTTTGGCCGTTGTCTCGTTCATTTTCCACCACACAGAAAAATCGGCGAGGACGAATCTCCTCCCTTCTTTTCTGGGACGCGTGGCGTGTCGTTTCTGGAACGTCGTTCGACATCTATTTTTGGCGTTATCGAAGCGCGACGCACGCATATCGCAGCGAAAGCTAGCGCATGAGCGTCTCGGAGCGCCCGAGCAAGGAATGTTGGTCCATTCGGAACCTCGCGGACGATGTCCGGGTTCTGGCGAAGGCCCCCTTGGATCATAGTAGGTGCGACATGGAACGCCGCTCTATTAAAGACACGCCGGCATGCGCTCCCGTTTCGAGACCGGATTGCCCCGATTGGGCGCTCCGGCGACTGAGACTGGAACGTCTGGCGAGCTTGATGGAAGCTGAGAGTGAGCCGGTGCGGCTCTTCTCGACGATGGAATGCTATCCGAAAAAAAGGCGCCTCGCTCTGCGGCAGGAAGGATCGCCCCTGGCCATCGCCTTCAAGGATTCGATCTTCCGGCTAGAAGGCCTGTCGGGGGACACTGTCGGCGACGGCGTCTCCTTCTTCAAGCTGTCCGTGTCGGAGGCGCATGAACTCCTTTGCGACTGCCATTACGGCGGCGTCTTGCATTTCGGGCAGCCAATCAGCGAACAGGTCGCCCGCCGGGCGCGGTCGCTCGCGGCGAAGCACAGCTTCGCGGAGCTGCGAGATCGCGTGACGTCCTGGCTTGGGCGGCAGTAGGCGCGCATCCCGCCGGCCGTTCGGAAAGCGGCGAACGGCCGATCGGGCGCGCTTATCGAAGAGGCGGACAAATGCCGAAGCGGTTGATGATGATGGCGGCGCTTCTGCTCGCGACGACCCTGCCGGCGGCGTCGCAAAGCCAGGAGCACCGGGAACATAGCGCCATGCAGCACCTCGGCGGCCACTACCGCCATATGCACCGCGACTGGAGCGGCGAGAAGGGGCGCCATGTGCACAGCGTCTGCTGGGATTGGGACGCAGGCGAGGGCTGGGTCTGGATTTGCCGATGAGCGCCTTCGGTGGCTGGTCCGATCCGCGGTTGAGTTCGCCGTCCCCCGATGGTTGCCGACCGGACCTTCTGTGTTATTGTGTGGCCGGGAAACGCAATGAAGCTCAACTGGCTGCGCCTTATCGTCTCTGCGATGCTCGTCATCGCCGCTCTGTGGGCGGCGGCGCCGGGTTACGCTGCGCCTGCGCCCCATGCCTGTGCGGCGATGACCGCAGCGGACGACTGCCCCGACCATTCGGCCAACCATGCGACGGCGCCGCGGCACTGCGATTCTCTCATTTGCGGCGCTATTCAGTTGACGCCGCCTAGCGCCCTTGTGCCGACGATCACGGCCGCGCTCTCACCGGCGCGTCGTATATTCGACGACGCGGCCTATCGAGGGCGCACGGCGCCGCCGGACCTTCGTCCCCCGATTCTCTGAGCGCCCACCTAGGGCCCGCTCCGTGCGCGTGCGCCATCATGGGCGCCTCGGTGGGTGACGCCATCGGGCCAACGCGCGCGAGCGGCCCGGATTCTCCGTCTTACGATCTCATATCAGGCCCCCAGCGGGGCGGTAGCCCACTTGCGCGCAGCGACGCTTGCGCGTGAGGCGTGAGAGAACTCACAGATGCGACAGAACTTCTTGCGGCTTGTCGGCGCGATGGCTGTCTTCGCGCTCGGCCTCGGATATGCCCGCGCGGCGGCCGACGATTACGCATTTCAACTGGTTCAAACTCGAATCAAAAAGGGGCAAAGCTTCGCCGATGTGCGCCTGGTCCATAAACCGGACGGCAAACTTGTTGGCGACGCCATTATTTTCGCCACGCGACTCGACATGGCGCCGGATGACATGGAATCGATGACGAGCGCCATCGAACTGACGCAAAGCCCTGAGCCTGGCCTTTACCGCTTCAAGGTCGATCTGACGGATGAGGGACGCTGGCGCATGTCCATCGCGGCGAAGATTCAGGGAGAGACCGGAACGCTCCAGGGCCGGCTGATCTTGCAGGCGACTCCATGAGGCGACTCGTTTTTTTGTCGATCTGCGTCGCGATAGGCGTTTTCGCTTCGCCTGTTTCGGGGGCGGAAAGGAGTCCGCCCGGCGCGACGGCGGAGAGCGTGGTGGCCTTGGCGCGGCGGCTCAGTCCAGAGCTCGCGGCCGCCGTTCTCGACGCCGACGCGGCCTTGCAGCGCGTGGGCGCCGCCGGGGTTCAACCCGACCCGACGATCACCCTGCAGGCATGGGACGTGAACAGCAAGGGCGTTGGCCAGCGCTGGATCGGCGTCGAGCAGACCTTCAGACTCTGGGGTAAGACGGACCTCGAAAAAGGCGTCGCCCAGGCGGACGCCGATGCGTCGCGGCATCAGAGCCAGGCGATGGAGGTCGATCTCGTCGCTCGTGTGAAGACCGCCTACGCCCAATACAGCGCCGCCCAGCGCGCGCTGGAATTATCGAAGTCGCTCCAGCAGCGCGTCGATCAGCTCCTGGAGTTGTTGCGACTGCGTTATGGCGCAAGCTCGGTCGATCAGCAGGAGGTCATCAGGTCCGAGCTGGAGGCGGCCACCGCGGCCGCCGACGTCGCCCGCAGGGAGGGGGACGTCAAATCGTCGGCCGCGCGCTTGAATGCGCTCATCGGCCGCGACGCGCGTGCGCCGCTGGCGCCGTCCAAGGGCTTTCCGCCGCTGAGGACAAAGCTGACGCTCTCCGGCGTCCAGGATCTTGCCCGGTCGTCGAATCCCCAGCTCGCGGCGACGCATGCGCAGGTGCGCTCCGCCACGACCACGAAGGAATTGACCGACCTCAACTACTATCCGGACATCACCGCCGGCGCGAATTTCGTGCAGCGCCAGAGCGGCGAAAACAGCGGCATGTTCCTGCTGGGCTTCAAAGTGCCGCTGCAATATGAAGCGAAGGACGCCGAGCAGCGCGCGGCCAGCGCCAGTCTCGGGGCCGCGCAGGCGCGCAACGACGCGCTTCGTATCCGCCTCGACGGAGACGTCGCCGAGGCGTGGTATCGCTTGGAGGCCATCCGCAAGGCGATCAAAATCTTCGAGCAGCGCCAGCTTCCCCCGGCGCGGCTGTCTGTCGAGACGGCGCGCAGCGGTTTCGACGCCGGAACGACCAATCTCGCGACGCTTCTCGAATCTGAGCGGCGCCTGCGCGCCGTCGAACTGGAGCTTCTCGCTTTGAAGGTCGAGGAGCAGAGCAAATACGCCGACCTCGAACGTCTGGCAGGAGGCGCGCTATGAGCCGCGCAAAACTCATTTTTTCGGCCGTCCTCGCCGCTGTCGCGCTCGGCGCCGCCGGCCTGTGGCTGTGGCGCGCAGAGACGCCGCGCAACGCCGGCGAGATGCATGCGCAAGGGATCGGCCCAATCATCTACTACCGTGATCCGGATGGCCCCTTCTATTCGATAAAGCCGAAGAAGAACGCCGCCGGCAAGGACTATGTCGCCGTTCGCGCCAGCGAGGATGTCTCCTTCGAGGACAAGCCGCCGGAAGTTGCGCAAACGCAATCGACCGGCCGGCGCATTCGCTATTACCGCAACCCCATGGGCCTTCCGGACACGTCGCCCGTTCCCAAGAAAGACCCGATGGGAATGGACTACGTCCCTGTCTATGAGGACGAAGCGCAGGACGTTTCGACCGTCACGATCAGCCCCGGCAAGCTGCAAAAGACGGGCGTGCGCTCGGAGCCTGTCGAGCGTCGGGCTGTGACCGTTCCTGTGCGCGCGGCGGGCCGCGTGGATTTCGATCCGCGGCGAACTGCGGTCGTTGCGCTGCGCTTCGAGGGCTTCATCGAATCCGTCGAGAAGATCGCCGAGGGCGATTATGTGCATAAGGGCCAGCCGCTCATGCGCGTCTATGGGCCCGACCTCTCGAGCGCCGCCGCGGAATATGTGGCCGTGCTCAACGCGCATTCGGCGGCGCGCACGGAAGGGGCGCGGCGCCGACTCGTCAATCTCGGACTCGACAATGTGACGATCGCCGCGATCGCGCGCAGCCGCCGCGTGCCACGCGTCATCGACTGGCCCGCGCCGCAGGACGGCCATGTCATCGAGCGCACGGCGCTGAGCGGGATGCGCGCGGCGCCGGGCGAGACGCTGTTTCGCATCGTCGACCACAGCCTTGTCTGGATTTTGGCCGATATACCGGAGCGCGACGTGGAGACCGTGGCGCCGGGGCAGACGGCGATCATCCGCGCGCGCTCCTACCCCGATCATCCTTTCAAAGGGCGCGTCGCGCTCATCTATCCGCATTTGAATATGGAGACCCGCACGGCCCGCGTGCGCATCGAGCTGCCAAATCCCGAGGGGCGCCTGCTCGGCGACATGTTTGCTGACGTCGAGATCGAAGCGGGCGGCAAGGAGAAGGTTCTGGCCGCGCCGGAGAGCGCCATCATCGACGCCGGCAAGCGACAAGTCGTCATCCTCGATAAGGGCGAGGGTCATTTCGAGCCGCGCGAAATCAAGATCGGGAAGCGCGGCGACGGCTATGCGGAAATTGCCAGCGGCCTTGCTGAGGGCGACCGCATCGTGACGTCGGCGAACTTCCTGATCGACGCCGAAAGCAATCTCAAAGCCGCACTGCAGGCGCTCGACCACGCAGAGGCGGGCAAATGATCGGCCGTCTCATTGCTTGGTCGGCGCGCAATCTGGTGCTGGTCTTCGTCGGCACGGCCTTTGCCGTCGCCGCGGGTCTCTATGCGCTGCGCACCCTGCCGCTCGACGCCATTCCCGATCTCTCCGACGTGCAGGCGATCGTCTATACGGAATATCCGGGTCAGGCGCCGCAGGTGGTCGAGGATCAGGTCACCTATCCTCTCACAAGCGCCATGCTCACCGTGCCGCGCTCCAAAGTGGTGCGCGGTTTCTCCTTCTTCGGCGTCTCTTTCGTCTATGTCATCTTCGAGGATGGGGTCGACGTCTATTGGGCGCGTTCGCGTGTGCTCGAATATTTGAGCGCCGCAACCAAACGCTTGCCCGCGGGCGCCGCGCCGGTGCTCGGCCCGGACGCCACGGGCGTCGGCTGGGTCTATCAATATGCGCTCGTCGCCAAGGAAATGACGCTCGCCGAACTGCGATCGCTGCAGGATTGGACGCTGCGCTACGGGCTCGCCAAGGCCGAAGGAGTCGCCGAGGTCGCAAGCGTTGGCGGCTTCGTTCGACAATATAACGTCGTCGTCGATCCTAATCGCCTGCGCGCGCTCAACATCCCGCTCTCGCGCATTCGCGAGGTCATCCGCGCCAATAATGCCGATGTCGGCGGCCGCACGGTCGAACTGTCCGAATTCGAGTTCATCGTTCGCGGCCGCGGCTATCTGAAGGGAGTCACTGACCTTGAGAACATCGTGCTGCGCGCCGGCGGCGGGACGCCGCTGCTCCTCAAGGATGTGGCGCGCATAGAGCTCGGGCCCGATGAGCGCCGCGGCATCACGGAGCTCAACGGCGAGGGCGAGGTTGCGAGCGGCATTGCACTGCAACGCTACGGCGCCAACGCCCTCACTGTCATAGACAATGTCAAGGCCGCTCTGGCGCAGCTCGCGCCGAGCCTGCCCAAGGGCGTCGAGATCGTCCCGGTCTATGACCGCTCTGAGCTCATCCATGCGGCGATCGAAACGCTGCGCGGCGCGCTGGTCGAGGAAAGCGTCATCGTCGCGCTCGTCTGCGTCGTCTTCCTTTTGCATTTCCGCAGCGCGCTGGTCGCCATCATCATGCTGCCGGTCGGCGTGCTGATGGCCTTCGCGGCGATGAAGGCGCTGGGGCTCGGCTCCAACATTATGAGCTTAGGGGGCATCGCCATCGCCATCGGCGCCATGGTCGACGCGGCGATCGTCATGATCGAGAACGCGCACAAACGTCTGGAGCGCGCCCCGCCCGATACGCCGCGCATCGATATATTGATCGACGCCGCGACCGAAGTCGGCCCGGCGCTGTTCTTCAGCCTGCTGATCATCACCGTGTCCTTCCTGCCGATCTTCACTTTGGAGTCGCAGGAAGGGCGTCTCTTCAGTCCGCTCGCTTATACGAAGACCTTCGCCATGGCGTCGTCGGCGCTTCTGTCGGTCACGCTGGTTCCGGCGCTGATGGTGATTTTCGTGCGCGGCAAGATCGTCTCGGAGGAGAAAAACCCGATCAATCGGGCGCTCATCTATATCTACCGGCCGATCATCCGCCTCGTGATGCGTGCGAAAATTCCAACTGTCGTTCTGGCGCTCGCGGCCGTCGCCGTCACGATCATTCCCGCACGCCAGCTCGGCTCCGAATTCATGCCGGCGCTCAACGAAGGCGCGCTGCTCTACATGCCGACGACGCTGCCGGGGCTTTCGGTGACCAAGGCCGCGCAATTGCTGCAGACGCAGGACCGGATCATCAAATCCTTTCCGGAAGTGAAATCCACCTTCGGCAAGGCGGGCCGCGCAGCGACGGCGACCGATCCGGCGCCGCTCGAAATGTTCGAGACGGTCATCGATCTCAAGCCGAAAGCGGAGTGGCGGCCCGGCGTGACCGTCGAAAGTCTCGTCGCCGACATGGACGCGGCGCTGCAATTTCCTGGCGTCTCCAACGCCTGGACCATGCCGATCCGCAATCGCATCGACATGCTCGCCACCGGCATTCGCACGCCTGTCGGCGTCAAGATCATGGGGCGCGATCTCGCGCAGCTCGAAGGACTCGCGCGCCAGGTCGAGAAGGTCGTGAAAGGCGTTCGTGGCGCCGCGTCCGCTTATGCCGAGCGCGTCATGGGCGGTTACTATCTCGACATCATCCCTGATCGCGCAGCGCTCGCGCGTTACGGACTGATGATGGACGACGTGCAGGCGACCATTGCCACGGCCCTCGGCGGCGAAACAGTGACCACCACAGTGGAGGGGCGCGAGCGCTATGGCGTGAACGTGCGCTATCCGCGCGACTTCCGATCGAGCCCGCGCGCGATTGCGAGCGACGTTCTGATCCCGCTCGCTGGGGGCGGAACCATCCCGCTAGGCGAGGTCGCGAAGGTGGATTTGGTTCGCGGCCCGACGTCGATCCGCACGGAGAACGGGCAGCTCGCCGTCTATATCTTCGTCGATGTCCGGGACCGCGACATTGGCGGCTTCGTGACCGAGGCGCAAAAGGCCGTCTCCGAGGCGGTTCAATTCCCCGCCGGCTCCTATGCTGTCTGGAGCGGCCAATATGAATATCTCGAACGCGCGGAAGCGCGCATGCGCGTCGTCGTGCCGGTGACGCTCGCGATCATTTTCCTGCTGCTCTATCTGAATTTCCGCAAGATCACCGAGACGCTCATCGTCATGCTGTCCTTACCCTTCGCGCTCGTGGGCGGCGTTTGGCTGATGTGGGTCATGAACTTCAACATGTCGGTCGCCGTGGGCGTGGGTTTCATTGCGCTTGCAGGCGTCGCGGCCGAGACCGGCGTCGTCATGCTCATCTATCTCGACGCCGCGCGGCAGGAGATCGCGGCGCAACGCGCCGAGGAAGGGAAAGCCTTCACGAAGATGGATCTTCACAAGGCCATCATGCTCGGCGCCGTGGAGCGCGTGCGCCCCAAGATGATGACGGTCGTGGCGATCATGGCCGGCCTCGTGCCGATCCTTTGGAGCACCGGCGCCGGATCGGAGGTCATGCAGCGCATCGCGGTCCCGATGATCGGCGGGATGGTCTCGTCCACTTTGCTGACGCTTTTGGTCATTCCGGCGATCTACGCTTTGATCAAGGGAGTTGGTTTGCCGGCGGACGATCAACCGAGCTTGCGCGTGGTTACAAGTCGATGGCGGGGCCGGTGTAGGGCTTTGTGGTTCGGTGTTGATCCCGACGCTCGCAAAACGAGCGACGGGAAATACCGCCGTCGTTGCGAGGAGGCGGAGCCGACGAAGCAAACCAGCGCCGCATCGCTGCCCTGGATTGCTTCGCTTCGCTCGCAATGACGGGCTCTGGGTCAGGCGCGGGGCCAGAGACGCGCCAAGGCGGCGCCACATGCGAGCCCAACGGTCAGTCCCGTTGAGCTGGCTAAGGCGTCGAGAAGGTCGGGCGACCGCCCGGGGATGAAACTCTGAATCCCCTCCAAGACGACGCTCGCGATAACGAGCGCGCCCCAAATCAGCGCCCGCGTTCTACGGCGTCGATAGGCAATGCTGAAAAGGAGCCCCGTTCCTGCATAGGCGATAAAATGTTCGAGCTTTCCCGGCAGAGCAGTGTGCGGGCGAGCGTCGCCGGGCGCCAGTGAAAGCGCCAGGATCGCCAAGACGCATGCCCAAGCGAGCATGCGGATCATTCGATGAGCTGCGCTCGCCACGTTCACTTCTCCATCGTCGTCACCTTTCGCCCGCCCGAGCGAAAGGAAAGGACGTGCTCAATATGTATCTCAAACCCGGCGTCTGGAAAGCAGTCCCTTAGCAAACGCCGACTTACCGAATGCCCGTGCAAATAGTAAGCGTCGGTTGACAGATCCACGCTAAGCTTGTCACCTCCGGCAATGTTTGGGCAGAAGCGGCAGAGGGACATCATGGACGGGAAGATCGGGCTCGAGGAGCATTTCGGCACGGCGGATTTTCTTCACGATTCCGAAGGCGTCGTGCCTGCCGACCGTTGGGACGAGCTGAAAAGCAGGATTCTCGACATCCACGACCGCCGTCTGCGGCTGATGGACGAATACGGCATGGAGATGATGATCCTGTCGCTGACCTCGCCCGGAATACAAGAGATTCCAGACGCCCCCACGGCCATCGAAACCGCCCGACGCTTGAACGATTATCTTGCGGAACAGGTCGCCAAACGACCGGATCGGTTTCAAGGCTTTGCGGCGCTGCCGATGCAGGACCCGGACGCGGCCTGTGTTGAGTTGGAGCGCTGCATCGGCGCCCTCGGCTTTCGCGGCGCCCTTGTGAACGGCTTCACCGAGCTTGGCGCCGACCGTGAGGCTCTGTATTACGACATGCCGAGGTACCGTCCGTTCTGGGCGCTCATGGAGCAACTCGGCGCGCCATTCTACCTTCATCCGCGGAATCCCCTGCCGCGCAACGCCGGCGTTTACGAGGGTCAGGAATGGCTCATGGGCCCCACCTGGGCCTTCGGCAGCGAAACGGCGGTGCATGCCTTGCGCTTGATGGGATCGGGCCTCTTCGACGAGCATCCTGGCCTGGCCATCCTAATGGGGCATCTCGGCGAAGGGCTCCCTTACAGCATCTGGCGCGTCGATCATCACAACGCATGGGCCAAGGCGCCGCCCAAGCACAAAGCGAAACGGGGCCTTCGCGACTATTTCCAGGAAAACTTTTACCTGACGACGTCGGGCAACTTTCACACGCCGACGCTGATGTGCGCGATTGCCGAACTGGGCGCCGACCACGTCCTGTTCTCGACGGATTGGCCTTTCGAAAACATCGACCAAGCCGCCCTTTGGTTCGATGCGGTCGATATGAGCGAAGGCGACCGCCGTAAAATCGGCCGAACGAACGCGCAGAAGCTGTTCAAATTAGGCGGCGACGGCGCCTAGCCGCGCCGTCGATTGGCCCAACACGTTTAGTCACGAGAGAAGCGCGATGAAGAACGGTGACGATCTGACAAATCCTTCTCGTCGCGCCATACTGACGTCCAGCGCCGCCCTTGTTGGCGCGAGCGTCGTTCCTCAGGCGCAGGCCAACGCTCACAGCGAGCTTCCACAAAACAACACCGCCACCGCGCCCGAATTGCCGCCGCAAGGTTACAACATCCTTTTCATCCTGGTGGATCAGGAGCGGTTTTTTCCTAAGTGGCCATTCCCGGTCCCGGCCCGCGAGTGGCTCAAGAAGAACGGCGTCACATTCAACAACCACCAGATTGGCGCCTCGGTCTGCTCGCCGGCACGCTCGGTCATTTACACCGGCCAGCATATTCAGCACACGGGCGTCTTCGATCTGATGAACTATCTGTGGCAGCCGGACATGTCGACGAAGGTGAGAACCGTCGGCGACCGCCTGCAGCAGCTCGGCTACTATCCGGTTTACCAGGGTAAATGGCACCTCTCGTATAACCTCGATCAGGCGAAGCGCCCGTTTGAGGCGCCGGTGCAGGAGTACCGGAAAATCCTCGAGAGCTATGGCTTCAAGGATTTTTTCGGCTACGGCGACATCGTCGATAAGGAACTCGGCGGCTACCGGTACGACGCGGATACGGCGTCGATCGCGATCACCTGGATGCGAACCGAGGGCGAGAAACTGCGGGCCGAGGGCAAGCCTTGGTTCATGGCCGTAAACTTCGTCAATCCACACGACGTGATGTATATCGATACCGACCTTCCCGGGCGCCCCGTCCAAGGCAAGAAGCACGCACTTGGCATTGCGCCGCCGCCGTATGACGAGATCTATTCGGCGAGCTGGGACGGCGTTCCGCTACCAAGCACGCGCAGTCAGCCCCTCGACGCGCCAGGCCGTCCCGAAGCCCATAAGATCTACGGCGATATTCAATATCTCTTCTCTGGCGAGTGGCCCGATGAAGACCGCCGCTGGCGTCTCCTGCAGAACTATTACTTCAACTGCATTCGCGATTGCGACCGCCACATCATGCGTGTCCTGGAGGCGTTGAAGGCGCACAGGCTCGACAAGAATACGATTGTTATCTTCACCTCGGACCACGGCGAGTATGGCGGCTGCCATCAGATGCGGGGCAAGGGCAATTCCGCCTACCGTCAGCAAAACCACGTGCCGCTCATGATCTATCATCCGGCATATCCGGGCGGCGTGGAGTGCAACGCCGTCACATCGCAAATCGACCTCGCGCCTACGATCCTTGGCCTGACGGGGCTCGATAAGGAAAAGATCAAGCAGGCTTCGGAGGGTCTGAAGGGGAGGGACATTTCGGCGCTTCTGAAGAGCCCGGCGACAGCGAAGGAAGACACGCTGCGGTCCGGCGCGCTGTTCTGCTTCGACATGCTGCTGTTCCAGGACGCCTTCTGGATCGCCAACCTTTACGACTTCATGGAGTCGGCGAAGGTTCCCGATAAGAAAAAGATCAAGGTCCTGAAACAGAAAGAGCCGAACTTTCACCACCGGGTGTCGATGCGCAGCGTGTTCGACGGGCGCTATCGTTTCTCGCGCTACTTTTCGCCCTTGCAGTTCAACACGCCCACGACAATGGAAGAGCTACTGGCCAGGAACGACCTCGAGCTCTTCGACCACAGTAGCGACCCGGAGGAAGTCGAGAATCTCGCCATGAAACCCAAGGAGCGAGGCGAACTGATCATGGCCCTCAACGCCAAGCTCAACACTCTGGTTGCGAACGAAGTGGGCGTGGATGACGGCAGTTTCCTGCCGATCCGCAACGGCAAGTGGCGTTTCCCTCCCAAGAGCGAGCGCTGATCGCTGGAGGCTGTCGCCTTTACCATTTCCGTTTGAGCAGCTCGCATTGGGGCTTGTCATTCCCGGTGGGCTGAAAGCCCGACCGGGAATCCAGGGCCATAGTAGCTAGTGTTGCTCTGGATTCCCGATCGCTCGCTTCGCGAGCGTCGGGGATGACACCGAACCAACCAAGCGGATCTCGCCTAAGCCGACCGACGGCGATCAGGCAATTTCCGCCTCGATTTCTTCCAGAGTCTTGGGCTCCGTCTTCTTCGGGGTGTGAGAGTTTCCGCGCCAGCGCTCGTCCAGCGTCTGAAGCACCACGAAGAACGCCGGCACCAGGAGAACCGCGAGGACGGTCGATGAAATCATTCCGGTGAAGACGCTAGTGCCGAGTGACCGACGAGAATTGGCGCCGGCGCCTGTCGCCAAGACGAGCGGCAGAACGCCGAGGATAAAGGCGATCGACGTCATCAGGATGGGTCGAAAGCGCGAGCGCGCCGCGTCGATCGCCGATTCCAGTATCGGCTTGCCGTCATTGAGGCGCACTTCGCGCGCAACCTCGACGATCAAGATGCCGTTCTTGGCCGAAAGGGCGATCAGCAGCATCAGTCCGATCTGCACATAGAGATTATTGTCGATGCCGAGGCTGGTCAGGGTCAAGGCCGGCCCGACCAGCGCCAAAGGAACGGCCGCGATCACCGCCAGCGGCAGCAGCCAGCTCTCATATTGACCCGCGAGCACGAGATAGACGAGAAGCACGGACATGGCGAAACCCAGATAAAGCAGGTTTCCCGTGATCTCTTCCTGATAGGAGACGGCGCTCCACGCGTAGCCCATGTCGCTCGGCAAGGTCTTGGCGGCCACGGACTCCATGTGCTCCATCGCCTGGCCCGAGCTGACGCCCGGCGCAGACCCTCCCGTGATCGTGGCGGAGGGGTAGAGATTGAAGAGCGTAATCAGGGGAGGCGCCGAGGTTTGCGTCAGTTGCGCGAGCGTCCCGATCGCCACCATGTTCCCGTCCGTCCCGCGAACATACATGTTCAACAGGTCTTCCGGTTGAAGACGAAACTGCGAGTCGGCCTGCACATAGACTTGCAGGACCTGCCCGAACTTGGTGAATTGGCTGACATAGGAGGAGCCGACATAAGACGTCAGCGCCGAGAAGACGTCGCCGACGGAAACTTTGACCGTCTCTGCCTGAACGCGGTCGACGTTCAGCCCGACATGCGGCGAATTGGCCCGGAAAGTGGTGGACGGCTGCTGCAGCGCGGCGTCGGCCTGCGCATTTTTCACCATGTTTTGCGCCGCCACGCCCAGTTTCGCATAGTCGAAGCTGCCGCCCATCAAATTCACTTGCATCTGGAAGCCAGAGGCGTTTCCGACGCCCTGGATGGCGGGCGGCGCCACCACGACCGCCAGGCCGTCCGAGATGCTCGCCAACTTCTTCTGTACAATTTTCGTAAGCGACGCTATGTCCTGGTCCTTGGCCTTTCCGCGCGCGTCCCAGTCATCGAGGGAGAGGTAGGCGACTCCGGCGTTGGAGAGCACGGCGTTGTTGTCGAGCACCGAAACGCCGGCGATGGTGATCACATTCTTCACGCCGGGCGTCGACATCCCGCTGCGCGCCGCTTCGCTCAAAGTGTTGGCCGTGCGTTCGAGTGACGCGCCTTCCGGCAGTTGCGCCACCACGATCAGATAGCCCTGGTCCTCGTTGGGGATGAAGGCTTTCGGCAAACGCGCGATCCCCCACACAGCCAAAGCCGAAATCGCGAGACCGATCAGCACAACCGCTTTCGAACGCGCCACCAGCGCGCCGACGAAGCGGATGTAGATGCCTTCGAGGTAATTATAGGCAATGTTGAAGGCGCGATAAAAGGCGTTGGTGTTTTCAGCCTGTTGTGGGCGCAGCCACTGGGCGCATTGCGTCGGCTTCAAGGTCGCCGCATTGATCGCGCTGATGAGCGCTGTCGTCGCAATGACGACAGCGAATTGCGCGAGCATCTTGCCGGAGAGCCCGGGCAAAAAGGCGGGCGGGACGAAAACGGCCATCAGGACGAGGGTGATGCCGATGATCGGCCCGAACAGTTCCTTCATGGCCCGGATCGCGGCGTCATGGCCGGACATGCCCTGCTCGATATATTTCGACGCGCCCTCGACAATAACGATGGCGTCGTCGACGACAATGCCGATCGCCAGCACGACGCCGAACAGGGTCGACATGTTGATGCTGTAACCCAGCGCCGCCATGCCGGCGAAGGCGCCAATGATCGTCACCGGCACGGTGGTCGCAGGGACGAGCGTCGCGCGGAAGTTTTGCAAAAACACCAGAATAACGACAAGGACGAGGATGCCAGCCTCGTACAGCGTCGTGTAAACCTCATTGATGGAGGTTTTGACGAAATCCGTGGTGTCGAGGGGAAGGGTATATTGCAGATCCTGCGGGAAACGCCGCGCCAGCTCCACCATCTTGGCGCGCACCTCCTGCGAAACCTGAATCGCGTTGGCGTCCGGCGTCTGGAAAATGGCGATGCAGCCCGCGGGACGATCGTTCATCTTGCATTGTTGCGAGTAGTTCTGCGAGCCAAGCTCGACCCGGCCGATATCCTTGACTCTGACGAGACGTCCGCCCTGAACCGTCCCTTCGGACTTCACGATGATGTTCTCGAACTCCCCGGGATCGTTGAAGCGTGAGCGAATATCGACCGTGTACTGGAAATCCTGATTTTTCGCGGCTGGCGGCATGCCTGTCTGTCCGGCCGCCACGAGCTGGCTTTGTTGATTGATGGCGGTGCTGACATCCTGGGGCGTCAGTCCGAAGGAATAGAGCTTGCGCGGATCCATCCAGACCCGCATGGCGTATTTCGCCGCGCCGAAGACGGTGACATTGGCGACGCCATGCAGGCGCGCCAGCTCGTTCACGAGATTGATTGTCGCGTAATTGCTGAGGAAGGAGGCGTCGAAGGTTCCCTTTGGCGAATTCAGCGCAATGATCTGCAGGATCGCGGTCGATTTTTTCTGAACGGTCACGCCCTGCGACTGCACGGCGGCAGGAAGCGAAGACAGCGCATTGGATACCCGATTCTGGACGAGCACCTGCGCCATGTCGGGGTCCGTCCCGATCTTGAAGGTCACGATGAGCTGGTAGCTGCCGTCGGCCGCGCTCGTCGAGGACATGTAAAGCATATTGTCGACGCCATTGACCTGCAACTCGATGGGCAGGGCGACGTTGTCGATCACCGTCTGCGGGCTGGCGCCCGGATAGTTGGTCGAGACCACCACGGTCGGCGGAACGATATTCGGATACTGGGCGACCGGCAGGCTCCGCATCGCAACGAGGCCGATCACCACGATCACGACCGCAATGACGTTTGCGAGGATGGGATGTTCGATAAAGAATTTAGAGATCATTGCTGATCGGCGCTCCCCTCGATTGCCGTCAGCCTGGGCGTGACCTTCGCTCCGGCCGAAATTCGCCAGAAATCCCCGACGACGATGCGATCGTCGCTCTGAATGCCGGAGAGGATGACGCGAAGGTTGCCGTCGAGATCGCCGAGCTGAACATAGCGTTGCTCGACTGCGTCATCCTTGTTCAGCACGTAGAGAAAGCGGCCGACTTGATCCGATTGCACGGCGCGATCCGGCACGAGCAACGCTCCCGGCAATACGCGGGCTTTCGGCAAACGAATCTGCACGAAAAAGCCGGGCAGAAGCCTGTGGTTGGGATTATCCAGCACGCCGCGCACGTAGAGCGTCCCGGTCTTGGGATCGATGCCGGGCGCGACATATTGAATTGTCCCGCGGAAGGGATAATCGCCCTGGTTCTCCATGCCGACCTCGACGGGAACCTGCATGAGTTCGGCGTGGCTCGGCATGCGTTGATTCAGGTTCTTTCGAACCGTCAGAAATTCCGTTTCGCTGAGGTTGGCCACGACATAGATCGGGTCGAGCTGGAGGATGTCGGCGAGGACGGTGCGCTGGCCGGAGCCCCCGACCGTATTGCCCGGGTCGACATAACGCTTGCTCATCTGGCCGTCGAAGGGGGCGCGAACCTCGGTGTAACTGAGATTGAGCTTTGCGATGTCGACTTGCGCTCTGGCCGAGGCGAGATCGGCCTCGGTTTTTTTGGTCTGGAAGTTCCACTGATCGACGACGACCTGCGCCGCCGCGCCCTTCTTTTGCAGCGCTTCGTAACGGGCGGTCTCGATCTTCGCATAGACGAGCGCCGCTTCCAGCGCGCGGACCTGGGCTTCCGCCTGTTGAAGCTGATCCTTGTATTGCTGCTGCTGGATCGTGAACAGAAGGTCGCCTTTCTTGACGATCTGGCCGTCGAGAAAGTGAATCTTCTCGAGATAGCCTTCGACGCGGGCGATGAGGTTGACCGTGTTGATCGGCGTGGCGTTGCCGGTGAGTTGAATATACTCGGTCACCTTTTGGACTTTGGGACGCACGACCGGGACCGACGGACCCGCCGATTGAGCGGCGACCACGGCCGTCGGCTTGCTCGCGGAGCTTTGCGCGGTTTTTTCCTGCGCCGGGGGTTGGGAGCTGTCGCTTGCGCCGAAAAGCTTGCTCCACGCCGATTCTGCGAGGCACGGCTGCGTCGATCCGCCAAGGAGCGCGCCGACGACGGCCAGCGCGGCGCCAGGACGCGACGTCCCGTTGCGGGCTCTTGAGCAGCCCGCGCCTCGCGCCAAATGAATAATGACCATCATCGCGAATCGCCCTTTGCTTTTGCCTTCGTCCTCACCATTCCGGCAGGCGGATTGTGGGGCCTCGGTCCTCGGGCCCAGGCAGACCGGGGTCCGGCGGCGGCGTTTCTCCCTCGGGCGATAGCAAGTCGCCCCAATTGGTCCGGCTGCGCATCTCGCGCGCGGTGGCCTCGTTCACGAAGCCTTTGCCCTCGCGGATCTGCCAGCCGCCGCCAAGACCGCGGAAGACGGCGACGAGCCCGGTCGCTACATTGCCGCTTGCCGCCGCGAGATTGTTTTGGGCCGTCAAAAGATTTTCTTCAGAGGTCAGGACCGTCGTGAAGTCTTGCGTTCCCTGCTGATATTGCAGCAGCGCGATATCGACTGCGCCGCGCGCCTCCAAGACGCTGCGCGCCAGATAGCGCGCCTGCGTCTTGGATAGCGTGAATTTGGAGATGCCGTCTTCGACTTGCTGCTGCGCCACGAGCACAGCGTTCTGATAGTCGACCAGATATTGCTGCAGGGTCGCGTCCTGGAGACGCACATTATTGGTGATCTGGCCGTAATTGAGCACGTTCCATTTGAACGACGGCCCGACGGTGAACATTCGGCCGATGGGGTGGAACGCCTGAGCCAGATTATGTCCGCTGGCCGTGGACGCGAGCCCGCCGAAGCCGCCTGTGATGCTGATCGCCGGGTAGAGCTCCGCCTGCGCCACGCCGATCTGCGCGCTTTGCGCCGCGGCCTTCAATTCGGCGGCGCGAATATCCGGTCTGCGGCGCAGCAGATCCGCCGGAACGCCGACCACCACTTTGTCCGGGGCGGATGGGATTTTCCCGCTGGAAGAGGCGAGCATGGCGCCGATCTCGCCCGGCGCCATGCCGAGGAGCACGGCCAATGCGTTTTGC
Organism: Methylocystis iwaonis; assembly: GCF_027925385.1. Classification (NCBI taxonomy): domain Bacteria; kingdom Pseudomonadati; phylum Pseudomonadota; class Alphaproteobacteria; order Hyphomicrobiales; family Methylocystaceae; genus Methylocystis; species Methylocystis iwaonis. Next base: position 3,250,921 of record NZ_AP027142.1, on the reverse strand, counting down.
CCCGTGCGCAATTGGAGCGTCAGTTGCGGGACGGTCGCCTCGGTGGTTGCCAGCACATTTTCCGCCTGGTGGACGTCGAGCATCGTGGCGGCGCCGCCCTTGTAGCGGTCGCGCGCAATGCGGACCGCCTCACGCTGCCGCGTGATATTTTCGCGGGCGATGGCGATTTGGCGTTCGAGCGTGCGAATGCCGATATAGGTCTGCGCGACGTCGGCGAGCAGGGTGACGAGCACGTCGTCATAGCTCGCGATCGAGGCGAGATAAGTGGCGTCGGCGGATTCGACGCCGCGCCGGAATTTCCCCCAGAAATCGAGTTCCCAGACGGCGGCCGCCGACCAATTGTCGGCCCAGAAATTTCCGAGCTTGGAGGAGTTTCCGCCTTGGGACGGCGTGGTCGCGTTGCTCGAGCGATTGTACGACGTCGAGATGGAAAGCGCTTGTTTCTGAGGGAATAATTCTCCGATCGCGACGCCCAGCTCTGCGCGCGCCTGGAGCACTTTCGTTCCGGCGCTCAGCAGGGTCAGGTTCTGGGCGTAGGCGGCGTCGATGAGCCGGTCGAGGACCGGATCGTGGAAGACCCGCCACCAGTCCCGATATTCGGCAGGACCGCTTTTGAGCGAGTGGTTGCGCCATTCGATCCAGGCGTCGGCGATCGGCGCCTGCGGCGTTGCGAAGTCAGGGCCGACAGCGCATCCGGCCGACAGGGTCGAAAGGACGATCGCGACACACGCCGCGCCCCTCTTCTTCGCACCAGCAGCTCCCATCAAGGCCCCAATTTTTCTCGTAAAATGCTTTGGCCAGTTGACGCGCGACGCGCGGCCTCCCGGTGCGTTCCTTGACCAAGGATCGACGTCCTTCAGTGGAGGTCTGGAGCGAGAGGCGAATCAGCCGGCGCGACTACCGAGCTCAAGTTAATATACAGTGCAACGCTCATGGCGCCAGATTTCCCGATATCTTCCCACAGTTCCTTCTGAATGGCCACGCGCGACAATCTCGCCAGTGAGCGCTGATCGGCCCTTCTAGCCTTCGAGAAATTTGCGCGCCGCTTCGACGCTTGGCCGCGCTCGCCCGCTTTTGCGCGGCTCGTCGAGAGCTCAAGCCTCCCCGAGAAGACAGTATATTTTGCTAACTGGAACGATTCCTAACTGGGAATCGACCTTGTTTGAAATAAAACAATCCGTACAGCGGCCTGTCGGAAAGCGTCTTATTGTAAGAGTTCCATTCTAGGCCCGCGAATAATTGACCAATGGCAAGCTACAGCACTAGCTTTAGTCAGCAGACATTGCGCTTCGACATGGCGCAGACGCACACAGACAGTATGGATTTAGAATGAAGAAGGTCAAATCTCCCGTTTCGCTCCGAGCATTGCACGCGTCTCTCCCCGGCCTCTCGGAACGCGCCTCGGCGAAAGCGCTCGGCGCTGCGATTGTCGCCACCGGCGTCAGCGTCTCGGCTTTGGCGCAGGAGTCGTCGACGACCCTGCCGCCTGTCAAAGTCGACGCGCCTCGAGAGAAGCCGCGCCCAGTCGTCACTCCCGTGAAGCCGAAACCCACGCCGGTCGCCGCCGCGAAGCCGCAACCAGCCCAACACCCGGCCCAGTCTCACGCATCGGCGGGAGAGCGCAACGCCGGTACGACGTCTGCGAGCGCGGCTTCGGCAGGCGGGCGGGGCGGCGCGCCGAGCGTTCCGCTCTTCGTTAGCGCGGCCGATGCCGACCCCTATGCAGATCCGGTCGCGCCGTATCGTGCTGTTCGACTTTCGTCGAATAAATTCACGCAGCCGATACTCGATACGCCGCGCACCATAACGGTCCTCACCAAAGAGGTGCTCCAGGACAAGAACGCCACGACCCTGCGCGAGATTGGCCGCAGCACGGCGGGCGTGACGCTCGGAACGGGTGAAGGCGGCAACGCCTTTGGCGACCGTTTCTTCATTCGCGGCTTCGACGCGCGTAACGATATCTTCGTCGATGGCGTTCGCGATCCGGGCGTCAGCATTCGCGAAAATTTCTACACCCAGCAGGTCGAAATCCTGCGCGGCCCCGGCTCGACATTCGCCGGTCGCGGCACCGCCGGCGGCGCGGTCAATATCGTGACCAAACAGGCGACCGACCGTGATTTCACGGATCTGAATTTCATGGGCGGCTTTTCGGATCATACCAAGCGCGTCACGCTCGACGTCAACAAAGCGATCAGCCCGATCCTGGCGGTGCGCCTCAACGCCATGTATCAGGGCGCCAATGTGGCCGGGCGCAGCTATGTCGTCGACGACCGCAACGGCGTCGCGGGTTCTGTCGTTTTCAAGCCGATCGAGGGGCTGACGCTGACGGCGGAATATAACCACGTCTATCTACGTGGGCTGCCGGACTTTGGCGTGCCCTACAATCGAATCGCCAATCGCCCGGTCACCGAAAATCTGGCGCCGCGCTACACTTGGTACGGGCTCCTTGGCCGGGATTTCCAAGCCTCGCAGCAGGACTTCGGCACCTTCACCGCTCAATATAAAGTGTCGGAAAACGTGACGCTCAGCAGCCGTTTTCGTCAGGGGCGATCGGTTCTGGACTATATCGGCACGCTCGCGCAAAACGCCAATATCTTTACGGGGACCGTGTCGCTCAGCCCGCAAAGCCGAAATCAGGTTACGAGCGTATTGGATAATCAAACAGAGGCGAACATCAAGTTCAACACAGGCCCCGTCAGTCACGCGGTCGTGACGGGCGTCGAGTTTTCCCGAGAAGGTCTCACGCGAAACACTTATTCCGGTTTGCAATCCGAGCTCAACGCCGCAGGACCCGCTAACGGCAGCGTCGTCGGCAACCTGTATCTGCCGCCAACATATCTGCCTTTCTTGAACGCCCCCTATCTGACCGCCAATCCCACGCGCATAGCGGTCGACACCAAGTCGGGATATGTCATAGAGACGGCGAATTATCAGGATCTCGTTCTCGCCAACGGCGGCGTCCGCTACGACGATTACACGATCACCAGTCGCAACGAGACCTATACGACTTTCGCGGCCAATCACTCCGGCATGGTCAACTACAATGTCGGTCTGACCGTGAAGCCGATGCCGAACGTCAGCCTTTATGCGGCTTACGCAACATCGAGCAATCCCGTGGGGGCCGAGCTGGACGGAAGCGCTGCAAATTACGGCGGTCTTTCGACTGCGGCCCAGATTTTCGCGCCTCAATACAACCGTGCGAAGGAGTTGGGCGTCAAATGGGAGCTGTTCGGGCATCTGCTCGCGACTGCGGCCTTGTTCCGGACCGACGTGACCGGCGCACGCGAAGTGAACGCCGGCGTGACCACCGGCAATGCGGCCTATTATGTTCAGGGCGTCGATCTCGAACTGGCCGGCAACATCACGGAAAAGTGGAGCGCGATGGGCGGGCTCGTCCTGATGGAGTCCAAGGTGACGAGCTCCTATGCTCCGACCAATGTCGGCTTGCAGCTCGCCAATGTCGCCCACCAGTCGTTCAGCATGCTCTCCAAATACAAATTCGGAGACTTGCTTGGGCTTAATCCCGACGTCCTGGAGTTCGGCGGACAAGCAATCTACCGGTCGAAAATCTACGGCGGCAACAATCTCGTCGCCAATGGCGGAACCAGCTTCAACGCCTTTGGCTGGCCGACGCCGACCGCGAGCAATCCCTTCGTGAATGTGCCAACGCAACTTCCGTCCTACTGGCGGTTCGATGTCTTCACCGAAGCGAAGATCGGCCCCTACACGACGCTCAAATTCTCAGTGACGAACCTCTTCAACCGCACCTACTACGACTCCTTCTACCAAACTGCCGCGCCTTTCGCGCAGATGGCGCCCGGTCGCGCCGCCTATCTCGAAGCCCGCGTGAAGTTCTAGGAGGCTTGCGATGCTCGCATATGTTCCAATGGCGCTCGGAAAGGCGGAAGTCCTGCGCTTTCGTGACGCGCTCGCCGGCGCGCCGTGGGAGGACGGCGCGCCGTCGGGAGGAGCAAGCAAGACGGCGAAGCGAAACAGCCAGGTCCCGCCCGACTCCGAGTTGGCGCGCAAGCTCGGGGCGGCGGTGGGGTCAGCCCTGCTCGCCAGTCCGGCCTTCGTCGCGGCGGCGATTCCGCTGAGAATCTTCCCGCCTCTTTTCGAGCGTCACGAAGTGGGGGATCGCTACGATCCACATGTCGATAATGCGGTGCGCGGAGACGCCATGACCGGCGCGCGCATCCGCGTCGATCTCGCAGCGACTCTCCTCCTGTCGGAGCCAGAGGAATATGACGGCGGTCATCTCGTCGTTGAAGACATGTTTGGCTCTCGTGAATTCAAGCCCCGCGCCGGCGATGCAGTGCTGTTTTCCGCTGGCAGCCTGAACATGTTGACGCCCATCACAAGAGGCGAGCGCATCTCATCCTTTGTCTGGGTGCAGAGCATGATCCAGTCGGACGAGGCGCGCGACATGATCTGCGATCTCGATACGGCGATACAGGACCTTTCGGCGCGTATCGATGGGGACGACCCCGACATGCGCAAGCTCACGACTGTCTATCACAACCTCATCCGAATCTGGGGAGAAGCGTAGGCGCCCATGCTGATCTGCATTCCCGAGGTATTGACCAAACAACAGGTGGCTTTCTTTCGAGAGACCATGTCGGCTGCCGATTGGGAGGATGGTCGCGCCACGGCCGGCGCACAATCATCGCTTGTGAAGAGCAATCTGCAGCTCCCGCAGGACAGCGCCGCCGCCCGGGAATTGGGCGAGCACGTCTTGCAGGCCCTCGCCAATTCGCCGGCTTTCGTGTCAGCGGCGCTGCCGCTGAAAATCTTTCCGCCGCTCTTCAATCGCTATTGCACGGGACACAATTTCGGCCTCCACGTCGACAACGCTATTCGCGGCGTTCCCGGCGCGGCGGTCCGCATTCGCACCGATCTGTCTTGCACCCTCTTCCTCTCTGAGGCCGAGGATTACGACGGCGGGGAGCTTGTGATCGAGGACCGCGTGGGGCAGCAGGAGGTCAAGCTCGCTGCAGGCGATCTGGTCCTTTACCCGTCGACGAGCCTTCATTTCGTCCGTGAGGTCACGCGCGGCGAGCGCGTCGCTTCGTTTTTCTGGCTGCAGAGCATGATCCGGGACAATGTGGCGCGCGCTTTGCTCTTCGATTTAGACCAAGCGATCCAGTCTTTGAGCAATCGGCTTGGCGCTGGCGACCCGGCTTGCGTGCGGCTGACAGGCATCTACCACAACCTCATTCGGATATGGGCGGAAGCATGAAAAGCATAATGCGATCGGCGTTCCTCGGAATGCTTGCTCTCGGAAGCTTCGTCTCATCCTGCGCGGCTCAAAGCCCGTCGGCTGTGCGCGCAGTCGATGCAGCCAGGACTCACGACCTCTCCGTCTGGGCGATGTTTTACAACGCGGACATCGTCGTCAAAGTGGTCATGATCGGCTTGTTGCTCGCCTCGATAGGAACGTGGACCGTTCTGATCGCCAAGACGGTCGAGCTGAAGCGCGCGCGCCAGCGCGCCATCGATGCGATCGCCAGGCTCTCCGAGGCGCGCGGACTTTCGGAGGCGCGACTTGCCTTGGGCAATGCAGATCGTTTGACCGCCGCTCTTCTGTCCGAAGCAACGCGGGAACTGAAGCTGTCCTCGGACATTCTCTCCGGACCTGGCGTCAAGGAGCGTATCGCCTCCTGTTTTGCGGAAGTCGAACGCGCCGAGGCGCTGGCGATCAAGCGCGGGACGGGATTGCTGGCTTCTGTCGGCTCCACGGGGCCCTTTGTCGGCTTGTTCGGCACAGTCTGGGGCATCATGAACAGCTTCATCGGCATTTCGAAAGCGCAGACGACCAATCTCGCCGTCGTCGCGCCCGGCATCGCCGAAGCGCTTCTCGCGACAGCCGTCGGCCTCTTCGCGGCTATTCCCGCGGTGCTGATCTACAACCATCTGGCGCGCCAGACCGGCGCCTATCTCGAACTCGTGACGAATGTCTCAGGCGAGCTGCTGCGCATCGTTTCCCGCGACCTCGATCGCGGACATCATGCAAACAAGATCCAGGCCGCGGAGTAAACGACCATGGCCGCGCATCTCGGCAAGGGCGACCTTCAGGAAACGCATGAGATCAACGTCACGCCTTTCATCGACGTCATGCTCGTTTTGCTGATCATCTTCATGGTTGCGGCGCCGCTCGCGACCGTTGACCTTCCCGTCGATCTTCCTGCCTCCAACGCCGCGCCGCACGAGAAACCGGACAAGCCCGTCTATGTGACGATCCAATCCGATCTTGCGCTCGCGATCGGCGACACGCCGGTCAAGCGCAACGATCTTGTCGCGACGCTGGAACGTCAGCTCGGAGACAAGAACAAACGCATCTATTTGCGCGCCGACAGCGCGGTGCCATATGGAGAGATGATGGCGGTGCTGGAGCGGTTGCGCGCCGGCGGCTTTCTGAAGGTTGCGCTTGTCGCGCTCGATGCGGGCGGCAAAAACGCGAGCGCCGTGAAATGAGCGGCGCGACGGCTCTGAGAAACGAAGCGCCCAACAACAGGCTCTGGAGCCTCGCGGCGCTTTGCGCGATACTCCTACATGTCGGCGGCGCGGGGACGGCGCTCCTCGCCCTGCGCGGCGACATCGAAGACGACGCCAGTGGCGCGCCCGCAATCGAGCTTTCACTCGAACCTGTCGCGGCGCGCGAGACCGAGCCGACCGATCTGCCGCCTGGACCCGTCACCGACGAATCCGCCGCCGCGGCGCCCTCCGTCTCCTCCGCCGAAACGAAGGAAAGCACCGAAGAGCAAATTGCGCGCGCCGAGGCGGAAGACGCGGAATTGTCGCGCGACGCCAAACCGGAACGGCCGGTCGAAAACCAAAAGTCGCAGCAGGCCCAGCAGGTCGTTTCGAGCGAGTCCGCTGCGTCCGAAGCGACCGCGCCGCCGAAATCGGAAGCTGCGAAAGTCGCAGATCGCCCCGCCGCGCCGGTGCAAGGCGCGGACGCGGCGGTGAACGCCGTCAAGCTGACGTGGCAAAAGGCGCTCATGGCGCATCTTAACCGCGCGAAACGCTATCCGGCGGGCGGCGGCAGGCGTGCGGCGGAAGCGAGTGTCCATTTCACGCTCGATCGGCTCGGTCACGTGCTGGCCTATAGCGTCAATCGCTCTTCCGGCCTGCCGCTCTTCGACGAGGCAGCGCTCGCCATGATGAAGCGCGCCGATCCGGTGCCGCCGCCCCCCGCGGTCATCGCAGACCAAGGATTGTCTTTCGACGTGCCGGTGCAGTTCCGAGCGGACCGGCGATAAGCCGGGCCGCGCCGCCTGCGGAGCATGCCCTCGGTTCAGTCCGCGGGCGCCGCCTCAGCGGTCTCCGCGCTCGCCGCGGCGTTGGGATCGCCAGAATCGGTTTCCCAGGCGACGCCGGGAATGGCCACGATGCGTCTGCCCAGGCCGTCGAGGCGGCAGACGATCGCCTCACGCTCTTCCATATAGGCCAAAAGGCGGCGCGCCCGCCGGGGGGAGTTGGTGCCATAGGCGCGGGCGACCTCTGCGTCGGAGGGGCAGGGGCGGCGGTCGAATGCGGCCCGCGCAAGGGAGAGGAACACGCCCTGCGAGTCCTCCGGCAGCGCGTCCGCCATGGCCAGCACTTCCGCCCAAGGAGAGCCCTCCGCTTCCGCCTCGGCGAGGTCGACGCCCGCATGGGCCGCCGCGAGTCGCCGGCGGAACGACGCCAGGCTGAGCGGCTCGCCGCCGATCCGGCGAATCCGGCAGCGCGCCAGGAAGTCCTGGTAAAGCGCGGCGGCGGCGCGGAACTCGCCGGCGCCCTCGCTCACAATATCGCAGACCGCCGCGTCGATCGCCGCTTGGCGCTCCTCAGGCGACAGGCCGGGCGGCGGCTCGGCGACAGGCGGCGGCGCCGGCGGCGCGCTGCGGGCGAGCTGGGCGAGCACGTCCACTGTTGGCGTCACCGCTGCAGGCCGGCGCGGAACCGAGAGACGGGCCTCGTCGGCGCCGGGGGTGAACAGCAGATCATGGGCGTCCTCTGCGGCCATAGGCTCCGGCAGCGGCGCGAGCTTGGGATTGGTCGAGCGCGCCGAGGTCTCCACCGGGCCGATTCGCACAGGCAGCGGGCGGCGCGCCAGGGCCGGGCCGAGGGCGACGAAATTGCCGCTTTCCAGGTCGCGGAACATCTCCGCCTGACGGCGCTCCATGCCGAGGAGATCGGCGGCGCGGGCCATGTCGATGTCGAGAAAGGTGCGGCCCATGAGGAAGTTGGAGGCCTCCGCCGCGACATTCTTCGCGAGCTTGGCGAGGCGCTGGGTTGCGATCACCCCCGCGAGGCCGCGTTTGCGTCCGCGGCACATGAGATTGGTCATGGCGGCGAGCGACGCCTTGCGCGCCTCGTCGGACACCTCGCCCGCGGCGGTGGGGGCGAACAATTGCGCCTCGTCCACAACCACCAGAACGGGATGCCACATCTCGCGTTCGGCCTCGAACAGGCCGCCGAGGAAGGCGGCGGCGGCGCGCATCTGCTGCTCGGTCTCGAGCCCTTCGAGATTGAGCACCACCGAGACCCGGTGCTTACGCACGCGCGCGGCGATGCGCTGGAGGTCCGTTTCGCTGCGCTGGGCGTCGACCACCACATGGCCGTAGCGCTCGGCCAGGGTGACGAAATCGCCCTCCGGGTCGATGACGGCCTGCTGCACCCATGGCGCGCTCTGCTCCAGCAGGCGGCGCAGCAGATGCGACTTGCCGGAGCCGGAATTGCCTTGCACCAGCAGGCGGGTGGTCAGCAGCTCCTCAAGATCCAGCAGGGCCGTCGCCCCGCCCGCGCGGGCGCCGAGGTCGATGGAAATCCTGGGGGACGGCGTCATCGCAGCGCCCGCCCGGCAGTGAGGGAACCAAAAATCATTGCGCGACTCATATCGATTCGCGCGGCGCGTTCAACTGCGGGAATTAGATGGCGAGCGCCCGCTATACACAGGGCGGAAATCTGTCAGCGGCAGTGGATCGCGATGGCGAAGCCAATTGAGTTGACCGCGAGAACTGCTCCCGCTGATGATTTGCAGGTTTCCTCCACAGCTTTCGAAGCGTCTCCCACGTAAACCCTTTATCAAGCATTTTTGCTTGAACTCTGCATCTGATGGTATATTTAACAATATAACGAAGTATGCTGAGTAGCAGCTTGATGATGTTGTAGATGATATCTGAGGTTATGACCGTAATGAATTAGCGAGTAGACGCAGCTGGTGTGCGCTACGATAACAAAACAACAAATTTTCGTAAGTTCGCTTGGTAAACTTCTGAAACCGTGCCTCTTTCTGATTAAGGGTGGCGCAACGAGCCTTCAACCTGATCTTCAGTCCTCGTTCCCCAGGAGCGTGCAGAGCGGTTGAAAAAGCTGCTTGCCGAATGGAAGGCGGCCAAGGCCGGCTTCGTGGCGGCGAGCAAGGCTTGCCACTGAGCCTCGATCATCGTTTGGATTGGAGTTCGCGCAGCTTTCTAGGAGATTGCACCCGCCCCTGAGTCCGTCGAAAAAACGCGCCCTGAGGACTGACGATGTTGTGGCTGGCCCGACTGTCAGCTATCCTGAGTGATAACTTCACGGAAGAAAATGACGACCTTAGATCTCTTTCGACATGATTTCGTGCTCAGCATCAAGCCCGAATACGCGATCAAGATTATTGAGGGCGTAAAAAAGGTCGAGCTGCGTCGTCGCTTCCCGCCAGGCACAGTAACTGGCGCACGTCTTTACGTCTATGCGACGGTTCCGCTCCGAGCGCTAATCGGATTTGCTACGATTAGCCGGATCGACTATTTGCCGGTCAATGATATTTGGCGTCTTTATGGTGAAGTTGCGTGCATCGCACGCGAGGATTTTGACGCCTACTATCGTGGTCTCACCTCAGGCTACGTCATTGTTCTCAAGGATGTCGTGCCGCTTTCACGGCCCATTCCGTTGGCTGTCTTGAAGGAAGAACTCGGCTTTACTCCTCCCCAGTCCTTCGCATACGCCGACGATGGATTTCGTAAGATTGTCAGTGGTGATCTGAAATGAAGCTTTTGATTGACACGAACATCATTATCGAGCTTGAGGACGACAAAGAGGTCGCAGACCATTTTGCAGAAATGCATCGCAAGTGCGGCGAACATGGAATCAAGCTCTTCGTTCACGAAGCTTCCAAAGAGGACATTGAACGCGACAAGGATGCAGTGCGGAAGCGTAAGACGCTCAGCAAAATCAAGAAATTTCTACCTTTGAAGCGGAGTGGCAAGCCGACCGATGCGGTTCTCGAGGAAGCGTTCGGAGCACTGAAGAAGCCTAACGATAAGGTCGATGCGACGCTCCTACACTCTCTTAGCAAAAAGGCGATCGATCTCCTGGTATCGGAGGATGTAGGCCTGCATAAACGGGCTGCCGCCGCCGGACTTGGATCGCGCGTCTTGACTGTCCAGGATGCGCTGAGCTGGCTCAAACGAAATTTCGACCAGGACAGGAGAGCCGGCCTCACGAATTCGGACAGTAGCTTGAGTGGATTTTCTGCCTGACAGCGGCGAGGATTCTCGCTGCGAATCAGGAGCATTCGATGACGAAGCGAAGCCGCCGGACGCATTCTCCGGCCTTCAAGGCGAAAGTGGCTTTGGCCGCGATCAAGGGCGAGAAGACGCTGGCCGAGCTGGCGCAGCAGTTTGACGTCCACCCGAACCAGATCACGACGTGGCGAAGCCAGTTGCTGGAAGGCGCGGCCGGCGTTTTCGGGCAGGATAAGACGGAGCCGAAAGAGGCCGCCGTCGACCTGAAGGGTCTTCACGCGAAGATCGGCGAACTCACGTTGGAGAACGATTTTTTGTCCGGCGCGCTCACAAAAGCGGGATTGCTGAGCGCAAAAAGATGATCGACCGCGATCACGATCTTTCGATCGCCCGGCAGGCGAAGGCGCTGGGCGTCGCCCGCAGCTCCGTCTACTACAGGCCGCGGCCGGTTTCGGCCGAGGACCTCGAGCTGATGCGCCGTCTCGACGCGCTGCATCTCGAACACCCCTTCGCGGGCGCGCGGATGCTGCGCGATCTTCTGCGGCGCGAGGGCGTCGCCGTGGGCCGCCGGCATGTCGCGACATTGATGAAGCGGATGGGGATCGAGGCGCTCTATCGGCGGCCGAACACGAGCAAGCCTGCGCCGGGACACAAGGTGTACCCGTATCTGCTGCGCGGGGTGAAGATCGAACGGCCGAACCAGGTCTGGGCGACGGACATCAGCTACATCCCGATGCGGCGCGGCTTCGTCTATCTCGCAGCGGTCGTCGACGTCTTCACGCGGCGCGTCCTGTCGCATCGCGTGTCGATCACTATGGAGGCGGAGTTCTGCGTCGAAGCCTTGAAGGAGGCCCTGGCGAAATACGGCAAGCCAGAGATTTTCAACACGGACCAAGGCAGCCAGTTCACCAGTCTCGACTTCACCGGCGTGCTGCTCGATGCGAAAATATCGATCAGCATGGACGGCAAGGGCGCGTGGCGGGACAATGTCTTCGTCGAGCGGCTGTGGCGCAGCGTGAAATACGAGGAGGTCTATCTCAAGGCCTATGACAGCATGTCCGAGGCGCGCGCCTCGATCGGCCGCTATCTGGCCTTCTACAACGAGGGGCGCCCGCATACGGCGCTTGACGGGCGCACGCCCGACGAGGCCTACTTCGGCATCAAGGAAACGGCGATGGCCGCATGACCATCGCCGTCGATTTTGTCGCAGCTCTGGTCGGGCCTAGGCCCTCCCGCCGCCGCGACAAAATCGAAACGCCCCGCGTTCGGCAAACCCCGGCAGAGATCCACTCAAAATCCGCGGGGAGCTGTCCAGACAAGCGAGGCCAGCTCTAGGGTCTTTCTCCCTTCAGTCGCGGAAGTTGGGGCTCATGAGCTAGATTTTGAAGCCCCACTTTTTGATGGCCTTCGCTCGGATTACCCCTTTGATACGTGGGCAGAGAAGTGCCGTAACGAGCATCGTCCATGCTGGGTCGTCTGGGACGGTGAAAATCTTGCGGCCGTCGTCATCAGGAAGGACGAGACTCGTGACGAGGCCAGAACTACCTCACCGGGAGACCGAGTGCTCAAGATGTGCACGTTCAAGGTCGGCGAGGGGTATCGGGGGTTAAAACTCGGCGAACAGCTGCTCAAGCAGGTTTTCTGGCATGCTCAGCGTAATGGCTACGACACGGTTTATGTGACAGCCTTCCCCAAGCAGAAGGAGCTCATTGGGCTCCTGAAGGAGTATGGTATCTTCGATTCGAGAGTCGCCGAGAACGGCGAGCATGTCTTCGAGAAGGCAATAATAAGAGGCGCGCCGACTCTCTTTCCCGATGAGGAACTGCTGGCTGGCGCGCATAGGATTTACCCGAGATATTTTGACGGCCCCGATATTCAGAAGTTTGTGGTGCCGATTTGGCCTACATATCACGAAAAACTGTTTCCGGAAGCCGCCATGGACGAGACGGCTACCGCCGAATCGACCGGCAAGCCCGGCAACACCATTAAGAAGGTCTATCTTTGTAACTCTCCCAACAATCAGCTCAGGCCTGGTGATCTCCTATTCTTTTATGTGACCAAGGGAGGATCGCAGTTTTCGCAGTCCGTCGCGACGTTAGGCGTGATCGAGTCCGTGCAAATTGCTTCCAACATCGCTGATGTGCGCCGATTGACCGCCAAGAGATCGGTCTTTCTGGACCAAGAGCTGGTTAGCTGGGTAAGACAGAAGAGTTCCATCAAGGTGATTGATTTTCTGCTTGTGGGTCATCTCGATCCAGCGATTCCGCTCAGCGAGGCCATCAAAAAAGGTGCCCTTAAGAGCCATCCGCAGTCGATTGTTCAGTTGCTAGAGATTCGATACAAGCGGCTCAAATCGTTGTTCCCTGAGGGGTTTGGGTCCTGACTGTTGCTGAACTTGTCCTAGCGCGCCGCGAGGTAGCCACTCTGACGTTCGGCTGTTTGCCAGTGGGAACGAAATGATAAATGCTCACAAAATCAGTCGGCTTTAGAGGCCCATAAAAACCCTGCAGTGCGGTCAGAAGTTCGTGCCTTGAACGGAATCCGTCTGACACGGCATCCTGATCGTTCAGGTCCTTGATATTCTTGTATTGGACGCGGGCAATGCGTAACTCGCCCCTCTGGCGGGCCGTTAGGTGACTTGCGCCTTTCTCTACTACAAAGAGTGGGAGGGTGGACTCGCAGGGGAATTCGACGGCGTGCGGCGTATACCGGATCGTCGTATGCTTGCGATTAGCCGTGACCAGCTCGGCGAGCGCTGTCAGCATGACAAACCGCGACCGGCCAACAGAGCGCAGGCTTGGGAAACGGCGCTCAAGCTCGCCCTTTAGAGCCTGTGGCTGCCAAGCGTGGCGGCCGGCCAAATCAAGCGTGTATTCGAAGCGCATTCGTTCCCCGATTCGCTCCCAAAATGAGATGCTGCTTCCCGGCCAAACCTGAGTTTCGCGTTTTAGCCCATCAATTAGAATGACGAGGCGATTTTCTAGGCCGTCATCATAGGAGACCGACTTTATGATGAAAATGGTAGATCGACTGGGTGAGGCTGAATTTTTGGGGGTGGCATCGTGACTACGATTGCGGTTTTTGGAATTTCTGGCGTTGGAAAGTCGCGGCTGTGCTCGCTTTTGGCCGACAGGTTTGGCCTCGCTCACGCCCAGGCGAGCGACCTTCTCAAGCGGGCCAAGGAAGTGGAAGCGGGCAAGTCTGTTTCCGCTGAAGACCTGCGCAAAGGCGCGGTTTTGGATAATCAGTCCTTATTGGTGTGGTCATTTAGGAAATTTGCGGCGCAAGAGCCCCGCGACATCATCTTTGACGGGCATTCCGTGATCGACGCGGGAGACAAGTTGATCGAGATTCCAGTCGACGTGATCACAGCGATCGGTCCGGCGGCGGTGTTGTTTCTTTGGGAAGAGCCTCAGACTATCGCCGTGCGCCGTACAGCTGATTTAGGCCGACAACGCCCATCTCGCTCGGCGGCAGAGCTTGCGGAACATCAGACGCGGGCCGAAGAGCTTGCGCAGTTCTATGCGCAAAGGCTGCAGATCCCTTTCTTCCGGCTCCGCTCTGGAGACGATGAAGAATGCTGCAACCTGTTGGATGGGCTCCTATCACAATAGGTATCCCACTGTACTGCTGGGCGGGTGCGATGTCGTCGCGCGGGTGACCTGCCCCTGAACTTCCACTCACCGGCGAGTTCAGCCCCCGGCAGATGATACAACCGTAGGAAAGGCGTTCGATTAAATTGGCCTCTCGACACGCCGCTGCCAGGGAGGCTAGCAAGCAGCGAATTCGGCTGCGTGGCGACATGGTGGCGACACAGCTCCCAAGGAGGCCACTCGGGCTGCCGCATGTCATCGTAACGTCTTGATTTGAGTGGTGAGCGCGCCGGGGCTCGAACCCGGGACCCCCTGATTAAAAGTCTCATTTTCCGCCTATCCGGCACTATCCGATTCCCCGCCACAGTGCGATATCATATTGATTTATATTGACATTATCTTCGGCATCGTTTCCGATTGCCGCCAGCGACTTTCTTGCATGTGGTCACCATTTGGTCACCGAAGGAGGCGAGATGAGTGAGCGAATCGCGAAGCTGACGAAGCGCGTCGTCGACGCGGCGGCGCCAAACGCCGAGCGCTATGTCATCTGGGATAGCGCCCTCAAAGGGTTCGGCCTGAGGGTCGAGCCCTCGGGCACGAAGACATTTCTGGTCCGATATCGGGCTGCCGGGCGAAAGCGATTTGTGGCGGTCGGCCGGTTTGGCCCCTTGACCCCGGAACAAGCGCGGGGGCTGGCGCAGGCGACGCTCTCGGAGGTGCATATGGGGCACGATCCGGCGGAAGAGCGACGCCGGGAGCGCGCGGCGATAACAGTCGCGGAGCTGGCGCTTCGATTTCTGGCGGAGCATGTCGGGCCGAAACGGAAGGGAACGACGGCCATTCACTACCGAAGCCTAATCGAGCGTTATCTCGTTCCAAAGCATGGGGTCCGCAAAGTGCATGATTTGTCACGGCCCGATCTCGCGCGCCTCCATCTGTCCATGCGGGAGCAGCCCTATCAGGCCAACCGGCTGCTGGCGGTGGTCGCCAGTATGTATTCGTTTGGAGAGCGGATGGGACTGACGCCCGAAGCGTATAATCCGGCGAGCCGTATCGAGCGATTTCCGGAAAGCCGACGTGAACGGTTCTTGAGTAAGGAGGAGCTGGGGCGGCTCGGGGAAGCATTCCGACGCTTCGAAGGCGACGGGCGGTTCCGAGAAGGGGTCGCCGCGTTGAGACTGCTGCTCTTCACCGGGGCGCGCCTGCGAGAAATCCTCCACCTGCGCTGGGAGCATGTCGACCTCGACCGCGGGCTTTTGTTCTTGCCCGACTCGAAGACCGGCAAGAAGACAATCACGCTCAATGCGCCGGCGATGATGGTGCTAAGCTCGCTAGAACGCGTTGGCGACTGCGTCATTCCCGGCGCCAATCCCAATGTCCCGCGAGCCGACCTCAAGAAGCCCTGGCTTGCCGTTACAGAGGCCGCCGGCCTTGAGGGACTACGCATTCACGATCTACGCCACTCCTTTGCCAGCGTCGGAGCCGGGGCGGGGCTTGGGCTCCCGATTGTCGGCAAGCTTCTAGGCCATATGCAAACTGCGACAACGCAGCGCTACGCGCATCTCGACGCCGACCCAGTCCGTCTCGCGGCAGATAAGATTGGCGCGAGCCTCGCCGCCGCGCTTGACGGCAGTGCATGAAAACGGCGAGGGGATGGTCAATCATGCGACCCGGGCCTGCCTGCAAACGCGATAACTTCCTCCGCGTTATCCAACAGTGCGATCATTTTGGCGACGACGCGCCGGGCGTTTAGCGCGCCTGACGGGCGCGCTCGAACTCGTCGAGGAGATCGGCGATGGTGGGCGGGAAACGGTCCTTACCCAAATGCGAACAATGGCGGCGGCGAGGATTTGGGCCGAGAGAACAATCTCGCCGAGCTCCAGGAGAGCCGCGTCGGCATAAGTCTGGACGTTCGGGGATCATCCCGCGCGGGAAGCCGTCCAGCATGATCGACAGCAGCACGGAGACCATCTTCTCGTCGGCCTTGGCGTCGAGCACATGGCACAATTCGTCGTCCCGTCGGTGCAGCGCCTCGCGGGCCGGCAATTGCTCCCGGCGGATGAGAGCGCGTTAACGGACGGCGTCTGGGGTTCGCAAGTCCAGCAATCTGACGCCGATCCACTCGCCGAGCCCGGCGTCGATGATCCGGCGCAGGATTTGTTGATGTTCGAGAAGCGGCTCGAACAGCGCGCGGGTTCGTCGGGTGCGGCGGCCGTAGCCCCGAATAACGGCGCCTGGATCGGCGCTACCAAGGAGCGTCAGTTCGTCCATGATCAATCTCTCTTGGCTCTGGGAGCCTCGGTTTCGCGACTGGACATTTGGATCGCTTTAGACTTGCTCGGCGAGGAGCGCCGCAAGACCGGTTGGATGCTCGCCGAGGCGGCCGGCGATTCGGGGCCGTGGCGACAACAAGTGATCCTTGGCCGTGCACGCTGGGACGCGGATGCGTTGGGCGGCATCGTGCGCGATGACGCGCCCGAAATCCCTGGCCGATGACGGCATGGTTCTCATCGACGAGACAGGGTTCCTGAGGCTGGGCAAAGCCGCCCTGCGGCTCGTGCGGCAATACACGGGCTCGGCGGGCAAGATCATGAACCGCCAGATTGCGTCGTCGCCTGCTTTATCGCGCCGCGCCGCCAAGCTTCATTGACCACGAATTGCATGTACCCAAGAGCTGGATGGACAATCCGGAGCGTATGGCAAAGGCGCATGTTCCAAATGGGTTCGCTGCCGAGCAACTCAACGCACCGTGTCTGAAGCACGTCAAGAGCGACCGCCATCTGGAAAGGAACACGCCGCGGATTCCCTGATCTCTGGCGGAGCGCCTTGCTTCTCTCCCGTTCCGGACAGCCATCCGAAAATCTTAATGGCTTCCTTATGTCTTTTGCGGCCATCCTCCATCGTGTCTGATCGGTCCTTCGGCGACAAACTCGAACGGACCGATAATGCAGGCCATGGAGTTCTGTCATGCCAGAGCCAATCTTGGCGTTAGGCCTTTTCGCCTTTGTATTCACGGTCGGAAACAATCTCGTGCAGGAGATCAAATGGCGACGGGATAGAAAGACACGGCGCAGCTGAGGAGGCGGCGAATGCTCGACTTTGTCTACGTCGCCTTGGACATCGTTCTCTTTGTCGTCGCCGCCGCCTATGCGCGCGCGTGCGGTCGTCTTTGAAGGAGCGGCGGCATGTCGGAACCAGCCATCGGCTTGCTCGTGGCCGTTCTTCTCGGCGTTTATCTCGTCTACACGCTTCTGCGCCCCGAAAAATTTTGATGAGGGAGGCCCGGCTCCGTCCGGGTGTTCGCCATGACCGCAATTGGACTGGCGCAGATCGCCATCGTCCTTGTCGCCGTGATTGCCGCGGCCTTGCCGCTCGGCGCCTATATCGCCCGCGTCATGGGCGGGGAGCGTACGGCGTTTACGCCCGCGCTCGCGCCGATCGAGCGCGGCTTCTATAAATTATCCGGCGTCGATCCTGCGCGCGAGCAAAATTGGCTTGCCTATGCGATGGCGATGCTCGCCTTCAGCATCGTCGGCTTGCTGTCGCTCTATGCGTTGCAGCGGCTGCAGGGCGTTTTGCCCCTCAATCCGCAAGGCTTCGCCGGCGTGCCCGCCGACCTTGCCTTCAATACCTCGGTCAGCTTCGTCACCAATACGAACTGGCAGAATTACGCCGGCGAGACGACCATGAGTCATCTGACCCAGATGCTCGGCCTCACCGTGCATAATTTCGTCTCCGCCGCGACAGGTCTTGCGATGGCCTTTGCGCTGGTTCGCGGCTTCGCGCGCAGCGATTCTTCGACAATCGGCAATTTCTGGGTCGATCTGACGCGTGCGACGCTTTACGTGCTGCTGCCCATGTCGATCGTCCTGGCGCTCGCCCTTGTCGCGCTCGGCGTTCCGCAGACGCTCGCGGCCTCCGCGAAAGCGACGACACTCGAAGGCATTGATCAGGTGATCGCGCTCGGGCCTGTCGCCAGCCAAGAGGCAATCAAAGAGCTTGGCACGAATGGCGGCGGCTTCTTCAACGCCAATTCCGCCCACCCCTTCGAAAACCCCAACGCCCTCTCCAATATGCTGGAGATATGGGCGCTTCTCGTCATTCCCTTCGCGTCGGTCTTCGCCTTTGGGCGCGCAGTTCTCGACGCGCGTCAGGGGCGCGCGGTCGCGACGGCGATGGGGATCGTGCTGCTGTTTGGCGCGCTTTTCGTGTATTGGGCGGAAGCGGCGGGCAATCCGTTTCTGACGGACATCGGCGTCGATCCTTCGCCCGGCAATATGGAAGGCAAGGAAGTCCGCCTCGGCGTCGCCACCACCGTCCTTTTCGCCGCCGCGACGACCGGAACAAGCTGCGGCGCGGTCAACGCCATGCACGACTCTTTTACCCCTCTCGGCGGTCTGCTGCCCATGTTCAACATGCTGATGGGCAGCATTGCGCCGGGCGGGGTCGGGGCGGGGCTTTACGGTTTCCTCATGCTGGCGGTCATCGCCGTCTTCGTGGCCGGTCTGATGGTCGGGCGCACGCCGGAATATCTCGGCAAGAAAATCGAAACGCGCGAGATGAAGCTCGCCATGCTTGCGATGCTGATCTACCCGCTGACCGTTCTGGGCTTCACCGCCGCGTCCGTCATGTTGCAGACAGGCCTCGCCAGCATGAACAACGCCGGGCCGCACGGATTGTCCGAGGTTCTCTACGCCTTCGCCTCGGCGAACGACAACAACGGCTCCGCCTTCGCGGGTCTCTCGGGTAACACGCTTTGGTATAACACCACGCTCGGCGTGGCGATGTTCGTCGGCCGCTTCCTCTTCGTCATTCCGCTGCTCGCGATGGCGGGCTCCTTTGCGGCGAAGAAGAAGGCTGCGGCCTCGGTCGGCACATTCCCGACACACGGTCCGCTGTTCATCGGCCTGCTGCTCGGCGTGATCGTCATCCTCTACCTGCTGCAATATTTCCCGGCGCTGGCGCTCGGCCCGATCGTCGAGCACTTGCTCATGACCGCCGGCAAAACCTTCTGATTGGAGCACGCTCATGTCCTCGAAAGTCGCCGCTCCCGGCTTGTTCGACGCCGCGATCATCAAACGCGCCAGCATCGACGCCTTCAAAAAGCTCGATCCACGCCGACTGGCGCGCAATCCGGTGATCTTCGTCACGGAAATAGTTTCCGCGCTGGTCACGGCCTTTTTTGTGCGAGACCTCATCGCCCAAAATGGCCAGGCGTTCTTCTCAGGCCAGATCGCAGCCTGGCTTTGGTTTACCGTACTGTTCGCCAATTTCGCCGAGGCGGTGGCGGAAGGGCGCGGCAAGGCGCAGGCCGATGCGCTGCGCAAGACCCGTAGCGACACGCTCGCCAAGCGACTCATAGACCCCTGTGGCGAAGCCGGCATGAAAGAGGTCTATCAGGGCGTCTCGGCGCTCGAGCTGCGCGTCGGCGACATCGTGCTCGTCGAGCCGGGAGATCTCATTCCCGGCGACGGCGAGGTGACCGAAGGCGTCGCCTCCGTCAACGAGTCCGCGATCACCGGCGAGTCAGCTCCGGTCATCCGCGAGGCGGGCGGCGACCGTTCCGCGGTCACGGGCGGCACGACTGTCTTATCCGACTGGATCAAGGTCAAGATCACCGCCGCGCCCGGTTCTACTTTCATCGATCGCATGATCGCGCTCGTTGAGGGCGCGCAGCGACAGAAGACGCCCAACGAGCTGGCCCTCTCCATTCTGCTATCGGGCCTGACAATCGTCTTTCTCATCGTCTGCGTGACGCTGTGGCCGCTTGCGGTCTATTCGGGCGCGTATCTCTCCATCACTGTGCTTATTGCGCTGCTCGTCTGCCTGATTCCGACAACGATCGGCGGGTTGCTCTCGGCGATCGGCATCGCGGGCATGGACCGGCTCATCCGCTTCAACGTCGTCGCCACCTCGGGACGCGCGGTGGAAGCGGCGGGCGATGTCGACACGCTGTTGCTCGACAAAACTGGAACGATCACTTTCGGCAACCGCATGGCGGATGAATTCGTGCCTGTCGGCGGCGTCTCGGAGCATAGGCTTGCCGAAGCGGTGCTGCTGGCGTCTCTCGCCGACGAGACGCCTGAGGGCCGTTCGATCGTCGCACTGGCGACGAGCCGTTACGGTCTCGAGGCCCCGGTGCTCGGCGCGGAAGCGATGATCGTTCCCTTCTCGGCGCATACGCGCATTTCCGGCGTCGATCTTCCCGGCCGCTCGCTGCGCAAGGGTGCCGTCGACGCGGTGCTCGCCCAGGCGACGCCTGCGGTCTCTGAGTGGATCGGTGGCGGTACGACGACGCTCTCCCCCAGCGCGGTCGATCGCGCGCGTGTCGAATTCGATCAGGCGGTCGAGCGTATTTCGCGCGCCGGCGGAACGCCGCTGGCGGTGTCGGAGAACGGCCGGCTGCTCGGCGTCGTGCATCTGAAGGACATCATCAAGCCCGATATAAAAGCGCGCTTTGCGGCTCTGCGCGCCATGGGGATCAAGACGGTCATGGTGACCGGCGACAATCCGATCACCGCCGCGGCGATCGCGGGCGAGGCGGGCGTAGACGATTTCATCGCCCAGGCGAAACCTGAGGACAAGCTCGCCTATATCCGAAGGGAGCAACAGGGCGGGCGCCTCATCGCCATGTGCGGCGACGGCACCAATGACGCGCCGGCGTTGGCGCAGGCGGATGTCGGCGTCGCCATGCAGACGGGCACGCAGGCGGCGCGCGAGGCCGGCAATATGGTGGACCTCGACAGCGATCCGACGAAGCTTATCGAGATCGTGCAGATCGGCAAGCAGCTTCTGATGACGCGGGGCTCGCTGACGACCTTCTCCATCGCCAATGACGTCGCGAAATATTTCGCGATCATTCCGGCGCTTTTCGTCGCCGCCTATCCCCAGCTCGAGACGCTCAATGTCATGAAGCTGGCGTCACCCCAATCCGCGATCCTTTCGGCGGTCATCTTCAACGCGCTCATCATCATTGCGCTCATCCCGCTCGCCTTGAAGGGCGTCGAATATCGTCCCGTGGGCGCCGCCGCGCTGCTGCGTCGCAATCTGCTGATTTACGGACTCGGCGGCATCATCGTCCCCTTCGGGGGAATCAAGGCGATCGACCTCGTCGTCTCTCTTCTTCATCTCGCTTGAGGAGGCGCGAATGCTTTCCCAACTTCGTTCCGCAATTGTCATGATGGCGCTGTTTACGGTCCTCACAGGCGTCGTCTACCCGCTCGCCATCACCGGCGTCTCTCAGCTCGCCTTCGCCGAGCGAGCCAATGGCAGCATGATCGAGCGCAACGGCGTGACCGTGGGATCGTCGCTTATCGGTCAGAACTTTACATCCGAGCGCTATTTCCACGGACGGCCGTCGGCGACGGTTGGCTACGACCCCTCTGACGCCACCAAGACGGTAGACGCGCCATACAATGCCGCGAACTCCGCGGGCTCCAATCTCGGGCCAACGTCGAAGAAACTCGTCGACCGCGTTAATGCGGCAATCGAGGGGGAGTTCGCGGCGGGGCGCATCGACGTTGTCGCGGCCGACGCCGTGACGACCTCGGGGTCGGGCCTCGATCCCCATATCTCGCCGCAATTCGCGCTGGCTCAGATACCCGCCCTTGCCAAGGCGCGCGGGCTCGGCGAAGACCGATTGCGCCTCCTCGTGGAGGAGCATACGGAGGGGCGGCTCATGGGCGTGATCGGCGAACCGCGCGTTAACGTCCTGCTGCTCAACATTGCCCTCGACGCGCTAAAATAAACGGAGATCAGGCGGAGCTAAGAAGCCTTGTCGCGAGACGAGTTCGATCGCCGCCCTGACCCCGACGCTCTCCTCGCCTTGAGCGAGAAGGAGGGGCAGGGCAAGCTGCGCGTCTTCCTGGGCGCGGCGCCGGGCGTTGGCAAAACCTACGCCATGCTCTTGCGCGCCCGCGCGGCAAAGGCCGATGGTCTGGATATTGTGGTCGGCCTTGTAGAAACGCATGGCCGCGCCGAGACGCAAGCGCTGCTGGAGGGGCTCGATGTCCTGCCGCGCCGGCGCAGCGAATATAAAGGGCGCGCGATCGATGAATTCGATATCGACGCCGCGCTCGCGCGCAAGCCCCAGCTCATCGTTGTCGACGAGCTCGCCCATACCAACGCCCCCAACAGTCGGCATCCGAAGAGATGGCAGGACGTCGAGGAGTTGCTTCAGGCGGGAATCGACGTCTGGACAGCGATGAATGTCCAGCACCTCGAGAGTCTCGCCGACGTCGTCACGCGCATTACCGGCGTCGCCGTCCGCGAGACGGTGCCCGACCGTCTGTTGCAGGACGCCAATGACGTCATCCTGGTCGACATCACGCCGGACGAGCTTCTCCAACGGCTGAAAGAGGGGAAGGTATATGTTCCCGAGACGGCCAGGCGGGCGACGCAAAACTTCTTCACGCCGCGCAATCTGACGGCGCTGCGCGAGCTGGCCCTCAGGCGTACGGCCGAGCGCGTCGACGATCAGATGGTCGATTTTCTGCGTCAGGGCGCGATCGAAGGGCCCTGGGCGACCTCGGAGCGCCTTCTGGTTTGTGTCGGACATGACAGGACGTCGCTCGCCGTCGTGCGCGCCGGCGCGCGCCTCGCCACTGGCCTCAACGCCCCGTGGATCGCGCTTTATGTCCAGCTTGCGGGCCAGGAGGAGCGGTCTGCGGAGACCGTGCGGAATATCGACGCCGCTCTACGGTTGGCCGAGCGGCTCGGAGCGCAGGTCGAACGCCTGTCTGGCGACGACCTCGCGGCGGAAGTTCTCAAATACGCGCGCCGCGAGAACATCACCCAGATTGTTCTCGGCCGCTCGCGCGCCGGCCGCCTGGCGCGACTCCTGGGACGATCTTTCACCGACGAAATTGTCCGGCGATCGAAGGAGATCGCTGTCCATGTCGTCGTGGACGATATGGGGACGACCGAGCCTCGGCCCCGTCGATGGCGGTTGCCCTCGCTTCCAGAGACAGGGATTTCGGTTCTGGGGGCTATCGGCGCGGTCTCACTCACCGTCGCTTTTGGTTATTTGCTCGATTACTGGCTGCATCCACCCAATCTGTCCGTCGTCTTCCTTCTGCCTGCCGTCCTGTGCGCCGCCCAATTCGGGCTGCTTTCAGCGATTGCGGCCGCAATCCTGTCCTTTCTCGCCTGCGACTTCTTTTTCATCGAACCGCGATATGTGTTCACCATTTCCGAGCCTGAGGAATTTTTGGCTTTGGTCGTCTCCCTAGTCGTCGCGGTGATCACCGGCACGCTGGCGAGCAAGATGCGCGAGCAGGCCCAGAAGATGAGGCGGCGGGCGCAGGCGGCGCAGGCGCTCTTCGAATATTCCCGCAAACTCTCCGCCGCCAAGGATCTCGATGAAGTCCTGTGGGCCGCCACGATGCAAATCCAGAAGGCCCTCAACGCGCCATGCGTCGTTATGATGATGCCCAACGACGGCGCGCTGCGGCTCGGCGCCGCCTGGCCGCCTTTGGACCAGCTCGACGCTGGCGAAGCCGCCGCGGCGCGCTGGGCGCTCGAAAAGGGAGAAGCCGCCGGCTGGCGGACAGGAACGCTCCCAAGCGTCCGGTTCCAGTTTCGTCCGCTTGCGACGGGGCGCGGCGTCCTCGCCGTTTGCGGCGTCGAGCCACGACATCCGAGCGAACCCTTTTCCGCCGAGGAGGAAAGCGCCCTGACCTCGTTGATCGAGCAATCATGCGTCGCGATCGACCGGTCAATGCTGGTCGGCGACTCGATCCGGGCGGCGGCTCTGGAGGAAAATGAAAAGCTGCGCACAACGCTGCTGGCCTCGCTGTCTCACGACCTGCGCACGCCTCTCACCTCCATCACCGGGGCGGTGACCAGCCTGCGAGAGCTCGGCGAAAAACTGCCGAAGGCCGATCGTGACGATCTCTTGTTGTCGATCGAAGAAGAAGCCGGGCGGCTTTCCCGGTTCGTCGCCAATCTGCTGGACATGTCGCGCATCGAGTCGGGCGCGCTCTCGCCGCGCCGGGATCTCGTCAATGTCGCAGAAGTCATCCGGCGACTCGTCGAAAGATGCAAAAAGGCGTTTCCCGGCCAGAAACTCGGGGTCAGCGTCGCCTCCGATCTCCCGCCTATTCGTGGAGACGCCAATCTGCTGGCGCAGGTTCTCTTCAACCTTGTCGACAATGCGCAAAAATATGGCGGAGAGACCGGCGCCGTCATCCATGCGCGGCGCGAAGAGAAAGATGTAGTCGTCACGGTGACCGACGAGGGGCCCGGCGTGAAGGCCGCCGATCTCGAGCGCATTTTCGAGAAATTCTATCGAAGCGGCCGTGTCGATGGGCGCAAGGCCGGCACGGGCCTCGGCCTGTCGATCTGTCGCGGTTTGGTGAGTGCGATGGGAGGAACCATCGTCGCGCAGAGTCCCGCGGTCCGACGAAAAGGAACGAGGATCGTCATGCGTTTCCCTGCCGTGTCCGAGCAGTAGGAGAGCAATCGCATGGAGAAGCTGCGCGTCCTCATTGTGGATGACGAGCCGCAGATCAGGCGCGTTCTCAGACCTTCCTTGACCGCGAGCGGCTACGAGGTGCAGGAAGCCGCAAGCGGCCATGACGCGCTCATGCGAATTTCCGAGCGCCCGCCGGACCTCGTGATCCTCGACCTCGGCCTTCCGGATATCGACGGCAAGGAGGTGCTCCGCAAGCTGCGGCTCATGACGATGAAAACGCCTGTCATCATTCTATCGGCCCGCGAACGAGAATCCGAAAAGATTGCGGCGCTCGATCTCGGCGCCAACGACTATGTCGAAAAGCCCTTCGCTATGGGCGAGCTCCTCGCGCGCATGCGCGCGGCGCTGCGCCTCGCGCATGCCGCAGACGCGGAGCCGGCAACCGTTACGGCTGGCGCCTTATGCGTGGATATTCCCAAGCGGCTCGTGACCAGGAGCGGACAAAACTTGCGCCTCACGCCAAAGGAGTTCGACCTTTTGGCTATCCTCGCGCGCAACGCCGGGCGGCCTCTCACGCATCGCGAGATACTGCGCGCCGTGTGGGGGGCGTCGCATCAGGACGACGTGCAATATCTCCGCGTTTTCATAGGCCAGCTGCGGGCTAAGATAGAAGACAACCCCGCGACGCCCCGGATTCTCCTGACCGAGACGGGGATCGGCTATCGTTTCATCGCTGATTAGACGCGTAACGGGCCGCAGCGACTCGGAGTCTTCGCTGTGAGTGAACTGATCATCCTACAGAATGGTGGTGTGAAACGGAGGCCGACTTTCTTCGGCTCCAAGCATCATCGGAGGATGACCATGGAGCACGGCTTGATGTAGTCGCGGCTAATCACGAGATCGCGGCCGTTGGCTCGGCCCCGCACCAGGACATGGATGTGGGCATGCTCGGTGTTCCAATGGTCGATCGCCGCCCAGTCGATTATGGTCCCGAGATCACGGTCCATCTAGCCCATGAGATCACGGGCGAAGGCTCGCAAGTCGGAGGAGCTCCCCGGCGTCATCTAGCGAGACAATGAACCGGAAATGATGACGATCCCCCGCCATCGCCCCGCGAAGGCGCGCGCGTACGCTTCGCCGCCGACATGCGTTCGGCTGCGCCGTCGCGGTTGACGCCGTCGCGTTGCAGATAGGTAAGATGGCGCGGTGAGCGGCGCCGACTTCGGACCATGTCGCACATGAGTGGCGGCTAGCAGGCGCGACACGAAGCTCCTTGTTCTTCCCGGCTTCGTCGAGCGGATGCGGCCGGGCCGGATGCGAATGTCGTCTTCATGGGGCATGACGAATCGCGGGCGAGGTGGAAATTGATACGTCGTTGCAACGACTTGCAAGGGCCGAGAGGCTGCGCATCGAAATCGCAGCCTGTGTTAATGCCTTGAAGGACAACGACAAACCGACCGCCGGACAAAGCCGCAGGCTGTCCCTTTTATCCTGCCTTAGCTCGGTCGCTTGGGCTCCCTCGGCGGGGTTCGCGCATAAAGGCGCGAGGACATACGCAATTCTGCGAAGGCTGGGGAGCCGCGTCTTGGGATGCGCCTGATAGCCGGCGAACGGCGAAGAAGTCGGAGGAGCGCGGAAGAGGAGCAGGCGACGAAGCGTTGGAACCCCTCGCTACTAGCCGGTTTATTGCAAATACTGCGACGTCTGGCTGCGGTGGAACCAGAGAGCGACGTGCCGATCGCTCGGGTTCTGAAGTTCGGTTGAGGCCCGGTGTCCGCATGCCCTTTCCGACTCGGTGAACGCAACAAAGATTGGAGAAGCACGGTTACCGGAAGAAGCCAGATAAGGCGCCGCGGAGTTTCCGCCGAGTGAAACTGCTACGCAATCTCTCGGACATGATTCGTCGTTTCGGCTGACAAAGAGCGACCGCGAAGGTAGTCCTCACATCACCTTGGGTCGGCGTCATACGCCGCCAGAAAGCCGTGCTCGCCATATTGGTCGAGCAACTCCCGAAGGTAAGTCGTGAGGATCGAAATGATCGACGCCAAGGCCGTAGTGCGTCCGCAATCCGGCTAGGTCTCCGGCATGAGCTGCATGAGGCGACCGCGCCTTCGCTGGAGACGGATGCAGCTTCTCCGTTGCTTTCAGTGCGCATTATGGCGCGCAGCCAATGGACCGGTAGACGGAAACGATTGAACGCCTTCCTGAGCGCGCTTGTGATGGCGAGACGGCGCGATGTTCGCTGGCGTCGACAGAGATAGTGTGGTCTGCTCGGCAAACATTCTGCCCGGGAAGCGCCGCGATCGGTTTGATCAGTAGCGCTCCTTTGGGCAAATAGCCGCGGACGGCGAGCCCAGACATCGATGCGCGAGACAAGCGTTCCATGCGCATTCGACGCGCAGCGGATGATGTCGAAGATAGCGAATGTCGCGACGCGCCGCCGGCGATCGAGCGTTCGTTCGCTGATCGGCGTGCCGAAGCGTAGCCAGCGTTCGATCTTGCCCTGTGACGAAGCAGAGATTGACTTCGGTCGGCGCGCTCATGACCGGCCTCCGATCGGGTGATCATCGAAGGGAGACGCGAGCCAAATTCGGTCCTTAACGACGTCGCTATCGGCTGGACGGTCGGCGCGCTCACGTTGTGAGCGCCGAGCTATGGGCGCTCCTTCTTCTCTTACCGGGAGGCTTTTCGCTCGTTCGGCCCGCGGTCAGGGGGCGGGCGCCCGCCGTTAGAAGGAATCCGAAGGATTCCGAAGTTAGTAAGTTAGGAGCGCCGTGAATGACGCAGTGACAATGCATTGGGCACCAATTTGGTCCCCGATAGCACGAGGATTCGGTCCCCGATAGCACGATAGGCGCGGTCCCCGATAGCACGAGCCTATTCACAGCTTTTCCCAAGCGGCGAGGCGACGATCGAGGCGCTGGACGGCGCGCTCGAGGGGATCGGTGGTGAGCGGCGTGAAGATGAGAAGTTGCGGTCGAACGGGCCTCGGCGAATGTCTGGGAATGGGCTGCGGTCGAACGATGTCGCGTGTTTCGAAGGCAAAATGTTTGAGCGGCGAGAGCGCGCCGGACTTGGCGTGGAGACGCGTGAAATCGAAGCTCCAACCTCCCGGCTGATTGCCGGCGTGCTTGCAAACGAGGCGATAAAGCCAGCGCTCCAGACCGCCCGTCAGCGAGAAATAAGCCCGGTCGATTTTGAGCACCAAGGCTTCTTGAGGATGCCCTCGTAGAACCAGTCAGGATGATGAGTTCAACGCCGAGAGGGCGTCCGCTCGGATCTGCGGTCTCCTTCCATTCGTTGGTCGAGGAGAAGCGCCGTCGCCGGCGCCCGGTGCATTGACGGATGGATGTCACGACGTTCGTCGATTGCAGGCGGCCGAAGGCGGCGCGCAGCCGTTGATAGTTGCGCGCGCCCGAGGCGGGGCCGGTGAAGGTGAGGATCTCTACTCGCTCATGGCGAAGCTAAAGACGCAGTTGTTCGGGCCCTGACTTATCGGGCTTGCCCGCGGCATCCTATAAATTTTCAGTGAGGCGCGAGTGGTCACCATGTGGTCACCAGCCTATAGCGCGCAGATACCACGCGACGCTTATACCTTTGATTTTCTTGGTGAGCGCGCCGGGGCTCGAACCCGGGACCCCCTGATTAAAAGTCAGATGCTCTACCGACTGAGCTACGCGCTCTAACCGTTTTGCCCCGTCACATCTGGCGGCGGCTGTAGGCAGGCGGGTCGGTCCGCTTGCCGGCCGCTGGCGCGGCTAGCGTTCAACTACCGGCCGCCGCGGGGCGGGTCAACCCCGGTTCGGCCCGTTCGGCCTTCAATTGCCCCAAAAAGCTAGCCGGCGATGAAATTGGCGGCGATTACGACCAAGCCGAAGATCAGGGCCGCAACCACGGTGGTGATCGCGGCTTTCCTAGCGAGCTGGGGCGCGACGGGCGAGCCCGGATCGGCGCCTTCCGGCAGCTCCTCGCCCGCTTCCTCGGACGAGCGAACGCCGAGCGGCAGGACCGCAAGCAGGGTGATCCACCAGATCGTGACGTAGATCGCCAGGGCGAGGGGAAGCGGGAAGGGCATGGGTCAGGCCTGCTCGAGTTCGATCAGCGTGCCGCAGAAGTCTTTCGGGTGCAGGAAGAGCACCGGCTTGCCATGCGCGCCGATCTTCGGCTCGCCGTCGCCCAGAACTCTGGCGCCCGCGCCCTTCAGTTGATCGCGCGCCGCGAGGATGTCGTCTACCTCATAGCACACGTGATGGACGCCGCCGGACGGCGACTTGGCGACGAAGCCGGCGATCGGCGAATTCTCGCCATAGGGCTCGAGCAGCTCGATCTTGGTGTTCGGCAGTTCGACGAAAACGACGGTAACGCCGTGTTCGGCAAGCGTCTCGGGCTCCGTTACCTTTGCGCCCAGCGCGTCGCGATAGACCGCCGAGGCTTTTTCCACGCTTGCGACGGCGATAGCGACGTGATTGAGACGACCGATCATTCTTTAATTTCCCCAAGCCGAGCGGCGACGCCGCGATGTTGCTCGCGGCATTAAGGCCACGGCGGGACAAATATCAACCGTCCTCGACGATCTGGATCGGGCTGCCGCGCAAGCTGCTTATTTCGCTGCGCAGAGGCGTGAGGCGCGGTTCATGCGGCGCGAAGACGAACCAGGGGCAGCCCTCGTCGCGCGCCCGACGGAGCGACTCTCTCGCTTCGGCGTCTCGGCCGAGCGCCAGTTTTGCGGCCGTCTCGAACAGACGGGGCGGCGCAAAGTCGCCATCCGGCGAACAGGCGGCAAGGGCCGTTTCGGCCTCGTCGTGCCGTCCCGCTCTCGCGAGCACATAGGAAAAGGCGGCGAGAAGCAGCGGGTCGTTGGGCGTCGCCTGCAATCCGTGTCGCGCCGCTTCGTGAGCGTCGTCATGCTTTCCGCACAGGCTGCACGCCGTGGCGGCGACAACGCGCAGGCTGGCGGCGTCGGGCCGCAGATGCAGCCCCCGGCGGGCCAGCGCGTCGGTCGCTTCGGGATCGCCGGCGCAGAGCTCCAGCCAGGCGCGCAAGCTCAGAAGCGTTTCATCGTAAGGGCAAACCCGCAGCCCGGCTTCAACGTCCTGAATCGCCTCGGCCAGCCGATCGCCCCCCGCGAGCGCCCAGCCGCGGTAAGCCCGCGCCCTGCCGTAATCGGGGTCTTGCGCCAGCGCTCTGTCGAGCATCTCCAGCCCCTCGTCGAGCCGCGCCGAGAGCGTGGCGCGCGCCCAGCCCAGCGCGGCCAAAGCGGGAGGAAAATCAGGGGAAAGCGCGAGCGCGCGGCCGGCGTCGGCCTCGATCATCGCCGCCGCTTGCGCGGGGCGCAGATGCCCGCGAACGACGCGGCCGGCCGCGATATCGGCGGAAAGCGACCAGATCGCCGGCGATTCGCCCCCGTTCTCGACCGCGGCGGCGATCGCCGCTTGCGCCCGCGCGTAGCCGTCGCGGGAATGCGTTCCAGCGAGCTCACAGGCCGTGCGCCAAAGATCGAGAATGCGTCCCTCGATGGCCTCTGGCGGCGCGCGCATCGGCGCGCTCTCGGGGTCGGCCGGCTGCACTTTCGCGCGCAGGGAGAGACCCCGGCCATAGGCGGTCGCGATCAGATCGCCGGAGCCGGCTTCTCGCAGCGGCTTGCGCAAGAGGTAGGCGCAGCGGTCGATCGAATCGTCCGACGGCGGGCGATCCGGCCATAGTCGGGAAGCGATCTCGGCCTTCGAGACGACTCCCCCATTCGACTCGAGAAGAAGTTCGAGCAGTTGGCGGGCCTGGGGCCCGAGGTGAATCGGGACGCCATCCCGTTGTAAGCCGGTCTGAGCGCTGTAAAAAAATCCTGCGAACCTGACAGAACCGACCATCGTCCCCTCCCGGGTTACAATGTCCGATTTCCGCTGTCTGGCGCAAGACCTTAAAATAACAAATCTTTTTGCCTCTGGCGTTGCGAGAATCTCGCAAATGCCGGGCATAAAAAAACGCCGGGCGTACCTCCGGCCCGGCGTTTTTAGAACTTCCGAGCTGTCGCCCAGCGGTTCTAAGGCCGGTTTAGAGGGGCAGGGTGACGGGCAAATGACATTGCGCCGACGTTGCGTCACCTTGGCCGGCGACCGCTGGTTGTCGCGCGGGCGAAGCGTTAGACTGCAAAACAGACTTCTTTAAGGATAGGAAAGCGCGATGCGTCTTGTGCTCGCTATGCTCTTGCTCGCGGCCGCCCCTGCGGCGGCGGCCGACATAAACGACTACCCCACCTCGGCGCGCGCCGATTATGTGTTCGCCTGCATGAAAGCAAACGGCGATTCGCGGCTGTCGCTCGAGCAATGCTCCTGCTCCATCGACGTGATCGCGAGCATTCTGTCCTATGACAGCTATGTCGCCGCCGAGACCGTCGCGAGCGTCAATCAGCAGCCGGGACAGATCGGCATGATGATGCGCAACACGGGCGCCGCGCGCGATACGTTGGAAACGCTGCGTCGCGCGCAGGCCGAAGCGCAAGTGCGCTGTTTTTGAGGCGTATAACTCTTTTTGCCAACGGCGAGGAGCCAACCAGACATGCTCGTTCTTATTCTCGGCATAGCGCTTTTCATTGGCGTCCATGTCTTTTCCACCCTGCGCGGCGCGCGCGGCCAGCTCGTCTCGCAATATGGCCTGCAGGCCTATAAGGGCGCTTATTCGCTTGTCGCGCTTCTCGGTCTCGTGCTGATCGTCTGGGGCTTCTCGCGCTATCGCGCCGAGGGAATCGTCCAGATCTGGGACCCGCCGTCCTGGACGCGCCATCTCGCCATGCCGCTGGTGTGGATCGCCTTCGTGGCGCTTGCCAGCCGCCGCGCGCCGCCCTCGCGCATCAGAGGCTGGCTGCGTCATCCGACGCTCGTCGCGTTGAAGAGCTGGGCGACGGCGCATCTTCTCGTCAACGGCGATCTCGGCGGCATGCTGCTTTTCGGCTCTTTCCTTGGCTTCGGCGTCTATGACCGAATCGCCGTCAAGCGGCGCGGCGACCTCGGCGCGCCGCGTCTCGACGCCTTCACCAAGGGCGACGCCATCGCGCTCGGCGCCGGCACGGCGCTTTATGTGTTGTTCCTTTTGCTGCATCCCTATCTCTTCGGCGTCTCCGTTCTGCGCTGAGCGACATAACCGCTTGGATAGCTCTCAATGGCATCTGTCATTCCCGGCGGGCTGAAAGCCCGACCGGGAATCCAGAGCCAGAGTAGCTGGTCTTGCTCTGGATTCCCGATCGCTCGCTGCGCGAGCGTCGGGAATGACAGCGCACCAGTCGACCAAAATTCATATGACTTCGGAAGAGGGCCCTCTCAGCCCGCAAGGCGCGCGATTGCGGTCATGCGCCCGATCAGCGGCAGGAGCGCCGCGAGCTCGGGACCGCTTTCTTCCCCCGTAAGCGCGAGGCGCAGCGGGTGGAACAGCGCCTTTCCCTTGCGGCCCGTCGCCGTCTTCACGTCGCCGACCCAGGCGGACCAGGTCGTCTCGTCCCAGGGCTCCTGCGGCAGAAGCGCGGCGGCCTGTGCGAGGAACTCGGTGTCCTCGCGGACCGGCGCGATCTCGCCCTCGACCACACGCCACCATTTCAGAATATCCTCGAAGGTCGAGAGATTGCCGCGCGCCGCGCGCCACAGCGGCTCCGCCTTGTGGCCGACGACGTCGAGCGCGGCGAGACGCTCGCGCACATCCTCGAATTCGAAGAGCGCCAGCGTGCGATGCGTCAGCGTCGCGAGATCGCCGGGGTCGAAGCGCGCCGGATTGCGCGAGACATGGGCGAGATCGAAATGCCGCCCAAGCTGGGCGAGCGTGCGCACGGCCTGCACATTATCGGAGGAGCCGGTCAGCGTCGCGAGCGCCGCGACGGCTAGCGCCTCATAGCCTTCCTCGCGCAGCGAGGCGATGGAGAGCGAGCCGGTGCGCTTGGAAAGCCCTTCGCCGCTCGCGCCGATCAGCAGATTGTGATGGGCGAAAGCGGGCGGCGGCGCCTGAGGCGCAAGCGCCGCGAAGAGCTGGAGCTGCACGGCCGTGTTGGTCACATGGTCCTCGCCGCGAATGACATGGGTGATCTTCATGTCGATGTCGTCGGCGACGGAGGGCAGGGTGTAGAGGAAGCTCCCATCCTCGCGGATCAGCACCGGATCGGAGAGCGCCGCGCAATCGATATGCACAGGCCCGCGAATGAGGTCGTTCCATTCCACGACGCCCGGCGCGAGCTTGAAGCGCCAATGCGGCCGGCGGCCCTCGGCCTCGAGCTTGGCGCGCTCGGCGTCGGAAAGGCGCAGCGCGGCGCGGTCGTAAACTGGCGGCAAGCCGCGCGCCTGCTGCATTTTGCGGCGCTTTTCCAGCTCGTCCTGCGTCTCGTAGCAGGGGTAGAGGCGACCCTCTTCGCGCAATTTTGCGGCCGCGGCCTCATAGAGCGCGATGCGCTCCGACTGCCTGAAAATCGCGTCCGGAACGACGCCGAGCCAGGCGAGATCGATTTCGATCGAGCCTGCAAATTCCTCGGTAGATCGGGCGAAATCAGTGTCATCGAACCGCAGTATGAATCGTCCATGGTGCATTGTGACGAACAAATAATTGAACAACGCGACCCGCGCATTGCCGATATGGATGCGGCCTGTCGGGGACGGCGCGAAACGAACGATCGGAGAGGTCATGAGGAAGCTTCGTCAGGAGTTTTCGCAAAGCGAGGGCAGGGAAAAGAATCCCGCGCCGCAACCCTTTTGCCAAGAGCCGACGTTTTTGTCAGTCGGAATATTGAGCTGGCCGCGTCCGGGCCTGGCGCGCCGCGCCAACCGTCAGGCCGAAGCCAGCCTTCGCCTGCGCCGCCAATCCGCCCAAGTCGACGCGTGAGCCGAAAAACTCGATGATCCTCGCCTATATCTGCGCCGGATGGTGCGCCTTCATCCTCGTTCTCAACTTCGCCAGCATGTGGCTCATGGGCCGCAAGTGCCGCGCCCGCGAGCGGAACATGCCGGCTCCGGCCGATGCGCCCTGGGTCAGCATCGTGCGCCCGGTGCGCGGCCTCGAGGCTTTTTCGGAGGAGACGCTCGGCGCGACCTTCGAGCTCGACTATCCCCATTATGAAATCATCTTCTGCGTGCAGTCGCCGAGCGATCCGATCATCCCGCTCGTCGAGCAATTGATCGAGGCGCATCCCGAACGCGACGCGCGGCTCTTGATCGGCGACGATTACGTCAGCGCCAATCCCAAGCTCAATAATTGCGTCAAGGGCTGGGAGGCGGCGCGCTACGACTATGTGATCCTCGCCGATTCCAACGCTTTGCCGCCGCGTGATTATGTGCAGACCATGCTCGCCGCCTTCCGGCCGGACACGGCGATGACCGTCTCCATGCCGATCGGCTCCCGCCCGGTCGGCTTCTGGGGCGCGGTCGAATGCGCGATCCTCAACACCTTCCAGGCGCGCTGGCAATATGGCGCCGAGGCGATCGGCGCGGGCTTCGCCCAGGGCAAGAATATGATGTGGCGGCGCGAGGTGCTCGACCGCGCCGGCGGCATTCGCGCGCTCGGCGCCGAGATCGCCGAGGACGCCGCCTCGACCAAGGTCATCCGCGCCCAGAACATGCGGGTGCGTCTCGTCGACATGCCGTTCGAGCAGCCGCTCGGCCAGCGCACGGCGTATGAGGTCTATTCCCGCCATGTCCGCTGGGCGCGCCTGCGCCGCGTGACGTTCCCCGCCCATTACGCGCCGGAGTTCATGAACGGCAGCTTCGTGGCCGTGGTGCTCGGCGCCTATGCAGCGCTGGAGTTCGGCGGCGACGCGGCTTCCGCCGCTTTGACCGCCACTGCGATTGTCGGCGCGCTGCATGGCGGCGAATTGTGGCTGGCGCGCGTTTGCCGCTTCCCGCTCGACTGGCGCACGCCCTTCGCGCTGGCGATGCGCGATCTGCTCCTGCCAGTGATGTTCGTCGACGCGCTTCTGTTCGACGATTTCGTCTGGCACGGCAACGCCATGACTGTGCGCGAGGTCGAGGATACGGTGGGCTGACGCTGCTGTCGCAGATAGGATCGCCGACAAAGTGGCATTGACGCCCCTCGTGCTTCGAGACGGCTGCTGCGCAGCCTCCTCAGCATGAGGGGCTTCTGCATCTGCGCCAAACACATAGGCCTCATCCTGAGGAGGGCGCGAAGCGCCCGTCTCGAAGGACGAGGCCGCCTCCGAAGTTCGTAAACAAACTGAAGGGCGCATTCACCGCCCTTCTTCTTTTAGCAATTCGAGCGTTTTCGGATCTTCCGCGCCGTCGAAAAAACGCGCCAGAGCCCTTGCGAAAAGCGGCTCCTGCGGCGCGGCATGCGCAAACAGCGTCATCGACGAGCGGAACTTCATCGCGTCGGTTGAACCCAGGACATCCTCGGCGCTGCGATCGCCCGTCGCCAGCATGGCGCCCACGCATTCGCGCAACCGCGATCCAAGAGCGGGATGGGCGAGATAGGCGCGGGCTTCATTAAGCCCGGAAAGACCGTAGAAACGGCTGGCCTGACTGAAGCCGAGACCCGTCAGTTGCGGAAAGACATACCAGATCCAATGGCTGGTTTTGCGCCCGGCGCGCAGCTCGGCGAGCGCCTGCGCGTAAGAGCCCCTTTGCGCCTCGATGAAGCGCTGCAGATTGAAAGGGTCGTTGTTTTCCGGTGCGCTCATGGCCGCCAGCTCCATCCCTTTTCCCATCGTCGCCACAAGCATCTTAGCGGCGTAGCGGCGGGTGGGGAGAGATATAGCGTGGCAGCTTCACGCCGCGCCTTCAGGCGCAGCGTCAACGGCTATATATGATATCCGCTTGGTTGGTTCGGTTGTCATTCCCGACGCTCGCGTAGCGAGCGATCGGGAATCCAGAGCCAAACCAGCGCTTTTGTGGCTCTGGATTCCCGGTCGGGCTTTCAGCCCGCCGGGAATGACATGACCCTAAGCGAGCTGTTCAACGGAAAGGGTTTTACTCCGCCGCGTGTTGCTCCGGCACGCCGCGGGAAACCCGCTCCGCCTTGAGCAGTTCGGCCACGAGGAAGGCCACCTCGATGGCCTGTTCCGCATTGAGGCGCGGATCGCAATAGGTGTGGTAGCGGTCGCGCAGATCGTTTTCCGAAATGGCCCGGGCGCCGCCGGTGCATTCGGTGACGTCCTTGCCGGTCATTTCGAGATGGATGCCGCCGGCATAGCTGCCTTCGGCCTGATGGACCTCGAAGAAGCCGCGGATTTCCGACATGATCCGGTCGAAGGGGCGCGTCTTGTAGCCGGCCGCGCTGATCGTGTTGCCGTGCATCGGATCGCAGGACCACACGACATTGCGGCCCTCGCGGGTGACGGCGCGCACGAGCGCCGGCATGGCGTCGCCGATCTTATCCGCGCCGAAGCGGCAGATGAGCGTCAGCCGCCCCGCCTCATTGTCGGGATTGAGGGCGTCGATGAGGCGCAGCAATCCGTCCGGCGTGAGGCTCGGACCGCATTTCAGGCCGATCGGGTTCTTGATGCCGCGCATGAACTCGACATGCGCGCCTTGCTCCTGGCGCGTGCGATCGCCGATCCACAGCATATGGCCGGAGGTCGCGTAATAGTCGCCCGTCGTGGAATCGATGCGGGTCAGCGCCTGCTCGTAGCAGAGCAGGAGCGCCTCGTGCGAGGTGTAGAAATCCGTGCCGCGCAGCTCGGGATGGTGCTCGGGATCGAGGCCGATCGCGCGCATGAAGCCGAGCGTTTCGGTGATATGGTCGGCGAGCTTCTGATAGCGCGCGGATTGCGGGCTGTTCTTGACGAAGCCGAGCATCCAACGATGCACATTTTCGAGATTGGCGAAGCCGCCGGCCGCGAAAGCGCGGATCAGATTGAGCGTCGCCGCCGACTGGCGATAGGCCAGCAACTGACGCTGCGGATCGGGCTCGCGGGAGGCGAGCGTGAATTCCAAGTCGTTGATGATGTCGCCGCGATAGCTCGGCAGCTCCTGATCGCCCTTCTTTTCAGTCGGCGAGGAGCGCGGCTTGGCGAATTGCCCGGCGATGCGGCCGACCTTGACCACGGGCGAGCCCGCCGCATAGGTCAGCACCACCGCCATCTGCAGGAAAACGCGGAAGAAATCGCGGATGTTGTCGGCCGAATGCTCGTTGAAGCTCTCGGCGCAATCGCCGCCCTGAAGCAGGAAAGCCTTGCCGGCCGCCACATCGGCGAGCTGGCGCTTCAGATTGCGCGCCTCGCCGGCAAAAACGAGCGGGGGAAAGCCGGCGAGCTGCCTCTCGACATCCGCGAGCGCCGCCTGGTCGCGATAGACCGGCGTCTGCTCGATCGGCAAATTCCTCCAACTGCCCGGCGTCCAGCGTTCCACTTTCCAAACTCCACGAAATCAGCCGCCGCGAGTCCATGGCCTCCTGAGGCCACGGCTTTGGCGTGAAAGGCGCTTATAGAGGAAAATTCGAGACGGCGCGACCCTTTCCGGCGTCTCGCTGGACGCCCCGGCCCTGATTGGCTGCGCGCAGGGAAATGGGCATCATTTCCATCACTGAAACGCCCCCTCCCTGTCCCTCCCCCGCAAGCGGGAGAGGGGACGCTCGCGATCTGCATTGCTGATGAAGGCCACAATCTACCCCCTCTCCCGCGAAGCGGGCTATCGGATTCACACATCGTAGAAGGTCAGCGCGGCTCCGAACTTTATTCGTCGAAAGTCGTCGAGGCCCTGGCGCATTACTTTGGGGCCGGGCTTTCCGTAATAGGCGGTCCAGCCGCCGAGCCTGGCGACGACCCAGGCGGCGAAGGCGAGGCTGCCTTTGCGGTGGGGGTTCTTCTGGCGGGCCGTCGCGCCCTCGAGCTTCGCCGAGACGGCCTCGAGCAGCGCTTCGTCCTCGGGCTCGAAAGCGTCCGTCAGCAACTGGTCGGTCGCGCCGTCGCGCGCCTTGACCAGTTGCATGACCGTCACAGCGGCGACCGCCGTCGCCGCCACCAGCTTGATCATCACTTTCGGATCGCAGATGTCGGCCTGCTCGATCTCGAAGCCCGCCGTCTTCAGCGTGCGGAAGAATTCCTCGATGGTCCAGCGCATTCGATAGAGGTCGATCACCCGGCGCGCCTCGGCCAGGCTCGTCGCCGCATGGGTCGTGAGAAGCCGCCAATGAATGGGCGCGACGCCCTCGGCGGCCCCGACCTCGCGCACGTCGACCAAAGTCACGCCGACCGCGTCCGGCAAGTCGCGCGCGCCGTGGCGCGGCTTGCGCAAAGTGACCGGCGAGACGCGGACCGCGAGCGCCGCCTTGCGCGCCTTGCGTCCCGGAGCCGCCGGGATCTCGGCGACGAAGCGGCCCGCCTCGGCCAATCCGTCGGCGAAGGGGAACAAAAGCTCGATCGCATCCTCGCCGTCTGCGGCGATCGTCCGGTTCTGGCAGGCGCGCACAATCAGCTCCACGCCGCCCGGACGCTGCGCGAGATGCGCGTAGATGTCGCTCTCCCGATCCGAGACGACAGTGATCCGCTTCGCCGCCGCGAAATCCTCGCGCGCATGCGTCGCCACATCGAGCCAGCGCTGCGATTCCTTGTCCGCGAGCGCGCGCGAGCGCCGCGCCGCGACCTTGGCCCCCGTGTCGCGGTTCCAGACCTCGGCATGAGCGAGGCCGAGCAGCGCGCCCGTGCCGGCGTCGAGCGCCAGGGCCGCGTGCAGCAAAAGGCCGCGCGTCCCGCCGCCCTTGCCGACCGGCCCATAGCCGTTCGCCTGCGCGCGCTTGCCGCCGAGCGCCAGCTCGCTGGTGTCCTGCGCCACCACTATGTCGCGACCCGCCGCCCGCGCCGCTGTGAGCCCGGCGGCGTGCCGCGCCATCTCCTCGGCGGTCACCGCAGGATTGCGCAGGAAGCGCGCGAGCCGCACCTCCTGCGCCCGCCGCCCGCCGGCGATCCGACGGATGCGCGCGCACGGCCGCGCGACGAGGCCCCGATGCAACGAGACCCCCCTTTTTCCAGGCGGCGGTCGCCGAACCGCCCCAGTCCATACGAAATCGCCATGCCCCACCCCGCGAATCAAAACGCGACCAACGGAATCAAACAGACCCGACCGAGGCAATCACGATGTGTGCATTCGATAGCGCGAAGCGGGGGAGGGTTGGGGAGGGGGCAATGCAGCGCCACAAATCCCGCCGCCGTGTCCGACGCGAGGCGATACAGGAAGCCGGGACGCCCCGGCCCCGTTCGGCCGGTAGCGTGAAAGAATAAGCGCATCGGAACCAGAACGTCCCGGCTGCGGTCTTTATTCGCGCGCACCTTTCCGGGCCGAAGTAGCGCCATCTTGTGGCGGTTCCTCCGTCCGGCGCAGCCGCCAGACGGCGCCTGCTTCTTTCCCAAAGGCTTTGCAGCCTTTGGGCGCGTCGCAAGGGCCTCGACATGCGCCGCCTTCGGCCCGCCGGCCCTTTCCCTTTCGGTACTCGGGCCGCGTGTTGCGGGCGCGAAAACTATGCCCAGCCTTTGCGTGGGATTTCTCCCGCGCAATCTCCCCACGGAGGAGAGGCCCGGCGGGCGGCGCCGGAGTCCCGCACGGAACGAGGGTCGCGTCCCGCGCTTAACCGACCCCGCCGGCGCCGCCGACCCTGACGACGCCCCCGCAAGTTGGCGAGGCGGGAGCGAGTATAGGGGCGCTTTGGAGGGTGGGGATAAAATGAGCGGGCGAGATAGGCCCTCATCCGAACCTCGCTGACGCGAGGGCCAGCTTCGCCCGCAAGCGAGAGAAGGGGAGAGCGCGAGAAAGCATGGGCGCCTCTGGACCGCGAGCCTTCAGGCTCGCCCCGCAATGCGAGCCTGAAGGCTCGCGGTCCCGTAAGAATAAGGCGCTGGCAGCTCCCGCTAACCCTCGCGCCTGATCTTCCGCGCCGGCGCCCGCATCGTCACCAGCTCTTCGGCAGCCGTCGGATGCACGGCCATGGTCGCGTCGAAGTCGCGCTTGGTCGCGCCCATGTTGAGGGGAATGGCGAGGAGCTGCGCCATCTCTCCCGCCTCGGGGCCGAAAATATGCGCGCCGACGACGCGCTGGCCTTCGGCCTCGACGATGAGCTTCATATAGATGCGCTCGGAGCGGCCGGAGAGCGTCGCGCGCATCGGGCGGAAGCTCGTCTCGTAAATATCGAGCGCCGCGTATTTCTCTTGGGCGGCAGCCTCCGTCAGCCCGACCGCGCCCACTTCGGGCGTGGTGAAAACGGCGCTCGCCACATTGTCGTAGTTCACCGAGGTGGGCAGATCGCCGAAGACGGTGTCCGCGAAAGCATGGCCCTCGCGGATCGCCACCGGAGTCAGATTGATGCGGTCCGTCACGTCGCCCACCGCATAGATGGACGGCACGTTTGTGCGCGACTGCGCGTCGACGATGATCGCGCCATTCTCGCGCGTCGCCACGCCCGCGCGCTCCAATCCGAGATGTTGCGTGAGCGGCCGGCGGCCGGTGGCGACCAGCACGGCGTCGACCTCGCGCGTCTCGCCGTCGCTCATGGAGACGGCGTAGCCCTTGGCGCATTTGTCGATGCGCGTCGGCAGCGCGCCGGCGTGATGCGCAACGCCTGCCGACGTCAGCGCCTCGGCGACGCGCTTGCGCAAGTCTTCGTCGAAGCCGCGTAAAGGGAGATCGGCGCGATAGGCGAGATAGACCTGCGCGCCGAGCCGCGCGAAGACGCTCGCGAATTCGACGGCGATATAGCCGCCGCCGACGATCAGCAGCCGCTGCGGGAAA
Organism: Methylocystis iwaonis; assembly: GCF_027925385.1. Classification (NCBI taxonomy): domain Bacteria; kingdom Pseudomonadati; phylum Pseudomonadota; class Alphaproteobacteria; order Hyphomicrobiales; family Methylocystaceae; genus Methylocystis; species Methylocystis iwaonis. Next base: position 3,210,729 of record NZ_AP027142.1, on the reverse strand, counting down.
GTCGGAAGGTCGAAGATTTCATTCGACGAGAGGCCCCATTCGAGGCCGGGAATATGCGGCGCCAGCACCGGCGCGCCGCCCGTCGCGATGAGGATGTAGCGCGCGCTTGCCGTGCGCCCGTCGGAGAAATGCACGGCGTTCGGGCCCGCGATGGTCGCGCGGGCGCGGATCAACTCTACTTTCGCATTGCCGAGCGTCTGCTCGTAGAGGCCGGAGAGGCGGGTGATCTCCTTCTCTTTCGCGGCGACGAGCGTCGGCCAGTCGAAAGAGGCGTCGCCCACATGCCAGCCGAAGCCCTTGGCGTCCTCGAACTCGTCCTTGAAGCGGCTCGCGAGCACATAGAGCTTCTTGGGCACGCAGCCGCGGATGACGCAGGTGCCGCCGACGCGGAATTCCTCGGCGATGGCGACCTTGGCGCCATGGCTCGCCGCCACGCGCGCGGCGCGCACGCCGCCCGAGCCCGCGCCGATGACGATGAGATCGTAATCGAAGCCGCTCATAGCGCGCCGCCTGTCACGTCGCCGACGATGCGCACGCCATCCTTGCCGGCGACGAAGATCGCCGTGGCGAGGCCGATGAAGAGGCCGTGGTCCACGACGCCGGGAATGGCCCGCAGCCGCTCGGCGAGCGTCTCGGGCGCATCGATCGCCCCGAAGGCGCAGTCGTAGATATAATGGCCGCCGTCGGTGAGATAGGGCGCGTCCGGCGCGCTCATGCGCAGCGTGATCGGACCCTCCAGCCCCAAGCCGCGCGCGACGCGCTCGATATGCAGCCTCGTCGAGCGCGCGCCGAAACGGTCAATCTCGACGGGCAGGGGAAAGGCGCCGAGCGTCTCGACCTCCTTCGTGGCGTCGGCGATGACGAACATGCGCTTGGAGGCCGCCGCGACAATCTTTTCGCGCAGCAAAGCGCCGCCGCCGCCTTTGATCAGCCGCAGCGATGCGTCGAACTCGTCGGCGCCGTCGATCGTGAGGTCGAGCTCCGGCGTTTCATCGAGCGTCGAGAGCGTGATGCCGAGCCCCTCGGCCTGGAGGCGCGTGCGCTCGGAGGTCGGCACGCCGACCACCTCAAGCCCCTGGCGCACACGGGCGCCGAGCAGATCGACGAAATGCGCGGCTGTGGAGCCGGTGCCGAGCCCAAGGCGCATGCCGTGGGTGACCGATTGAAGCGCCGCCTCGGCGGCGGCGCGCTTCATGGCGTCAGCGGAAAAGGGCGACATGGTGTGATCCCGCGCCGCGGGAGAGGCGGCGAAACCCGCGAATAGGAGCTTGCGGACGCAAAATCAATCGTCGCGGTCGCAATCGCCCGGGCGGCCCGCCGCCGCTTCCGCTCTACCGCGTTTTTTTTGCCTGTATCACCGCGTCGGCGATTTCGACGAAGCCGGCGCCGCCGGGGCCTTGCGTGATCCAGGCGGGAGGCGTCGAGATTTCCGACAGATAGTCGCGGACCGTGCTGACGCCGACGGTGTGACGGAAGAAGGCGAACATGGGCGCGTCATTCGTCGAGTCGCCGGAATAGAGCACTGCGTCGCGATCGTCGTCGATGTTGAGGCTGAATGTTTCGGCGAGGACGCGACGGGCCATTGCGAGCTTGTCATAGCCGCCGATCCAGCCGAGAATCCAGAGGTTGTTGACCGTCGCATCCGCGCCGGCCTCCTTCAGCGCGGAAAGAATTTTGCCGCAAAGAACGGGGTCGTCCGGCCGCGCAAAGGCGACGCTCGTCAGTCGGAATGGCTGGTCTTGCGCGAGCCGCGCCTGCGGAAGGGCGCCTTGCACGGCCTCGGCAATCGCCTGCAAACGGGCGGCGACCTCCGCGCGCGCCGCGTCCGGATGCCAAAATGTCCGCGCTATGTCGTGCCCGCTGGGATCGCGCTGGAAAAAGAACCCGCCGTTCTCGCCGATGACGCCGTCGACGGGCCACATGCGCGCCATCTGATCGCACCAGCCCGCCGGAGCGCCAGTCACCGGGATGACCGTCACGCCGGCGTCGCGCAACCGCTCCAGCGCCGAATAGGTATCGGCGTGGAGGCGGCCGCGATAGGTCAGCGTCTCGTCCATGTCCGTGAGAACGAAGCGAACGCTCGCGAACTCAACCGCCGTCGCCTGCGCCAGAGGCTTCATGTTCGCCGGCTCTCTCACTTTGCCTGGGGCGTGCAGACGACCGAGCTTTCGTTGAGCACGAAGCAGATCGACATCATGCCCGAGCGCAGATCGACGCGGAAGACGCCGCCTTCGCCCGTATGGCGCGAGGCGACGAGCGCATATTCGCTGAAGGTTCCGGCCTTGGCGCCTTCGCCCGGCGGATAGCATAAAGTGACGCCGATCGCGGTGCCTTCCTTCAGGCCATATTGGCAGGCGCCGATTTCGCCCGTCGCCTTGTCGAGCCGGAAGACGCGGTTGAGGTCGGTCTGCGGGGCGGCGAGAAATTCGTAGTTTCCGGCCGCGAGCGCAGCGCCCGTCGCCAGGAGCGGCCCGAGGGCGAGCGATGCGGCGCGCAAACGGCGTCCCCGGCCACCGAAAAATTGCGAAAGACGCATTCCTTCTCTCCTGTCGCGAATCGGTTGCGCGCAGTCTACACGCCGCCTTTCGGCGCGAAAATCGGGCGGCGGCGCTTGATCGGCGGGCGCGCGCCCTTTAGGCCCAGGCGCATGACCCAGCGCGCGCCCATTCTCGTCTTCGATCTCGACGGCACTTTGGCGGACACCGCCCATGATCTCATCGCCACCCTCAATGTGCTGCTGGCCCGGGAGGGCTTGCCGATGGCGCCGCCCGCGTCGGCGCGCAGCATCGTGGGGGCGGGGGCGCGGGCGTTGATCGAGCGCGGCTTCGCCCTCAGCGGCGCGCCGCTGCCGCCGGAGCGGGTGGAGCCGCTGGTCGTCGAGTTCCTGGCCCATTACGAGGCCCATATCGCCGATGAGAGCCGCCTGTTTCCCGGCGCGCTGGCGGCGCTCGATCGCTTCGGGGACGCCGGCTTCACGCTCGCGGTCTGCACCAACAAGCCCGAGCGGATGGCCCGGCTGCTGTTGGAGAAGCTCGGGGCCGCCGATCGTTTCGCGGCGATCTGCGGGCGCGGCACCTTCCCCATGCACAAGCCCGACCCGCGCACTTTGGAGCTGACCATTCAAACGGCGGGCGGGGATCCGGCGCGGGCGGTGATGGTGGGCGACTCCAAGACCGACATCGACACCGCCAAAGGCGCGGGGGCGCCGGTGGTGGCGGTCGATTTCGGCTATACGGAGATCCCCGTGACCGAGCTCGCGCCCGACCGGGTGATCTCGCATTTCGACGAGCTTTGGGCGGCGGCGGAGTCGATTCTCCCGCCTTCCGCCTTCACGCGCACTTGACGGAACGCCCCGCCCTCTCTTACAGGAGGGTTCCTCGCGTCCGACGCGACGGGCGATTAGCTCAGCGGGAGAGCACTCCCTTCACACGGGAGGGGTCGCAGGTTCAATCCCTGCATCGCCCACCACTAACAAGCGCACCGTCAGCGATGAAATTATCGACCGCGATGCCGAGCGACGGTTGGGCTGGCGAGGCCGCGAAGCCGGCGACCGCTTAAGAGGGGTCGTCGACAGCAAGATCGCGGCTGAGATCTGTGAAGCCCGGCGCGACGCGGCTTATGATACGAGTCCGCTTGCTTGGTTCGGTGTCATTCCCCGCTGGCTGAAAGCCCGACCGGGAATCCAGAGCCACAAATGCGCTGGTTTTACCCAGAGCCCGTCATTGCGAGCGAAGCGAAGCAATCCAGGGCAGCGATGCGGCTCTGGATTGCTTCGTCGGCTCCGCCTCCTCGCAATGACGGCAGGGGTTTCCTGTGTGTCCAAACGGCGCGAGCGTCGGGAATGTACATCGAAGCGATCCAGCGGATCTCGTATGAGGATCGGAAATACGGTCCGCCGGACGCCAGACGCGGACTTTACCGTGCCATTCCGTAATGGGACCTATAGGAACGCCATGGGCGCGCGCCCTCAAATCTAATTCTAATCTTCAACCTTCTCAACCTCTTCGAATGCCCCATCACTAAAGAGCAGGTTCCGCTCCTCTGTGGGCGACTCTGATCTTGCAACCCTAATTTGCAGATCATAGCGATCCCCCCATTCAGAGGCGCCGATGCTCAGCACTCGCGCGACTTCAGGGCTTTTGTTGCCGGGGCCGTAATCTAGCCGCACCCACATTCCCTCCTTGAAATCACTTTTACGAAGGAAGCGCTTAACTCTCCAAACAGCGTTGTCATGTTCAAACAGAGTCTCGTCGGCCAACTGATCTGGGAGCCTATTGGCTTTCTTTTCGGATGCCTCATGCTGCGGCTCGATTATTGGGGGCGCGGGACGTACTCTCCCAATCTGGTTGGGACGGTTCCATTCTGCCCCTTCAGCACCCAGCTCCTTTGCAAACTGCCTCATGAATTGTTCGTAGTGGGTGGACAGCTCTGCATCTGGCGCTTCCTCGTTTGAAAAGAATCGCGCCCAGTTGCTATCCCATTCGCTTAACCAGTATCCTTGGGCTGTCGCCAGTTTCAGTCGTATAGTTGCGGGTTTTCCGAACCCGTTGAATTCCCTAAAACATGCTTCGATGAATTTCTGATAAGCTACGAATAGCGCCTCGTCGAATAACGGGCGATATATATGCATTTGCTTATCGCATGCCCGCTTTTTTTCTAAAACATCACTAGGAGTGAGCGTTCTCCAGTTGCCAAGGAAAAATATATAACAAAATATAGCGTTTACTTCCGGCGCTACTTCTTTATATAAAACAAGCTTTTGCTTTATTAATTCCTGGTTTGCCGCCTTCTTCTTATCTGTAAGAATGCCGCTTTTAGCTAATATTATTGACAAATATAAGCCGATCGCGGGCGTGGCAAGTTTAATCAACAGGTCTGCGGCGGTTCCATATTCCTGCATAAAATCGTGAATAGTCATGGATACCTCCCGATCCAGAAAGATAACCGGAGGTCCCAATCATTTCCCAATCTGCTCCGGATTTGCAATCATTTATGCGATAAAGCGCGCGTACAAATAAAGCCCCGGAGCCAGATGTCTGGCCACAGCCCCTATCCCAACAGAGCACAAACGTCCCTTGTTTTCGACCGGCTACCCTGGAGCGCGGAAGGACGAACGTCCTCTCACTGGCGCGCCGAGCACTTTCCTTGGGGCGTTGCGCATCGAATTTTGAACCTTCGAGCGCAAGCGCGAAGGCGCCTGTCTCATTTACGAAGCGGCGTTTCCCGCCATCGCGCGGACCCTGGCGGTCAATTCGTCCAGAAGGAACGGCTTGCGCAGGATTTGCATATTTGGCGCGAGCCGCAACGTCTCCAACGAATTCCCCGCATAGCCCGTAATCAGCAGCACCGGTAGCTCCGGCCGCTTGGATTGAGCGGTTTCGGCGAGCTGGCGGCCGTTCACGCCCGGCAGGCAAACGTCGGTGATCAGCAGGTCCAGCGGCGCGTCGGACTCCAATTCCTTCAGTCCGGCCAGGCCCTCGCTGGCTTCGACGACGGTAAAGCCCATTCGGGCGACCGCCTCGGCGATTTGCGCGCGCACCTCCGCCTGGTCCTCGACGACGAGAGCTTTTCCACGATGGGTCGACTCGGACAAAGCCGCTGCTTCGATGCGGGGGCGATCTTCAGCGGCGACGCAATCCTTTACGGGCCCGCGGCCGGGAAGATAAATCCTCACGCGCGTTCCCCCGCCAGGATGGCTCTCGATCCGCACGAATCCGCCGGATTGTTTGACGAAACCATATATCTGGGACAAGCCGAGGCCCGTGCCTTTGCCCGTCGGCTTGGTCGTGAAGAAAGGTTCGAACACCCGGCTCAGGACCTCACGGGTCATGCCCTCGCCGCTGTCGGTCACCGCGATCTCGACGTAGTTTCCCGGCTGCGCGCCGGGGGTGTCCGGGTCGGCGATCAGCTCCCGATCCGCCGTGGCGATTTGAAGCGCGCCGCCTTCGGGCATGGCGTCGCGCGCATTGATGGCGAGATTCAGCAGAGCGCTCTCGAGCTGCGAAGGGTCGCAGGCGACGTTCCAGCGCGCCGGCGCCAGGCGTAGCTGCAGCTCGATTTCGGGCCCCAGAGTCCGACGCAGCAACTCTTCCATTTCGGCGACGAGCCTGCCGGGCTCGATGACGCGCGGCGTCAACGTCTGGCGCAGCGAGAAGGCGAGCAATCTGTTGATGAGGCTCGAGGCGTTGTTCGCGGCTTTTTGTATGGCGGCGACGGCAGGCTTGATGTCTTGGGCGCGCCCGATCTCGATCTGGTGTTCGATGACGCTGATCGACCCCACGATCACCTGAAGCATATTGTTGAAGTCATGCGCGATGCCGCCCGTCAATTGCCCGATCGCCTCCATCTTCTGCGCATGCGCCAGGCGTTCCTCGCTCTCGCGCAGGGCGGCGTTGGCGTCGCGTAATTGGGCGATCGACGGGAGGGAGAGAAAATCCGGCAGCTTCCACCACAGCACGATCGCCGTGGAAATCGAGGCCAGCGCCGTCGCAGCCTTGACGACGCCCTGAATGCCGTAGAGCGGCGTCCAAAGCGTGGCCAGATCGAGCCAATGGGTGGTGCCGCAAAGCATGATGAAAGCGGCGAACAGCCACAGCATCGGAGGAAAGATGAGATCGCGGCGCCTTCTTCCGATAATGCCGAGCGCCATGGGGATGGAAAAATAAGCGACCGCGATGGCTGTGTCGGAAATCGCATAAAGCCAAATCAGCTCGGGTTCCCAAAGCAGGCAATAGCCGTGGGGCGCGAGCCCGGACGCGCCAAACAGCCACTCACTCAACGCGGATAACATGTGCCGCAACTCCCGTCGCCGCGAGAAACCGCCAAGCCCTCGCTAATCCCTTGAACGCGCCGCGAGAGCCGTTTCGGCTATGCCTCCCCAAGCAGGTGGAGGCCGGAATTTCAAGCTGCGCCATGGACATAATATACCCAGGGCGGCAGTTTTTCGCTCCGTGTGCGCTCGTAATGCCATTTCCGTTTAAACTGCTCGGATTGCCGAAAGCTCGACCGGAATCCAGAGCAGCAAAGGCGCTGATTTTGCTCAGCGCCCGTCATTGCGAGCGAAGCAAAGCAATCCAGGGGCCGCGATCTGGCCCCTGGATTGCTTCGTCGGCTCCGCCTCCTCGCAATGACGGCGGTGAACCAATCAAGCCGAACTCGTATAACAAGCGCTCGAGCTTCAGTATCCTGCAGCAAAGACTTTACGGGCCTGTGGAACGCGGCGTCGCGCAGGGCGCCCCTGCCATTGTCGCTCGCAATTTCATACGGCGCTGCTCTTCGGCAGCCCGCAGTTTCGCGCGAAGGTCGCCCTCGGCGGCGACCTGACTGCCAGGGTCCGGCCGTATCCCATATCTGCGCCCTTGCGACGCATCGAAGAGGGAGACGCTATGCCTTTGGCAGAGCCTTACGAGATCGGTCTCGTCCATCAGGGTGAGGCCGAGCACGATCGGCCTGTTGCGCAGAAACGGATCGTTGCGGACGAGATCCTCGCTGAAGAGGAGGTCGCTCCCGTCGAGAATGACGAGATCCGTTGGGGCGCGCGCGATGGCGGCGCTGGCTCTGGCGTAGGGGGCCGCAAAGTCGTGCGCCTGCTTTGCATGCGCGGGGAAAAGGAGGAATGCGGCAAAGGCGCTCGAAATGGCGACGATCGATCGGCAAGCCGCCATTTGCGCGGCGCTTGCCTGCGCCGTAACGCCGACCCAGCCATAGGCCGCGAGCAGCGCCAGATTGCCGATCAGCCCGTGTAAATAACGGTACCCCCAGCCATGGCCCTGATAGGTCATGATAATCATCATCGCGTAAAGCGTCAGCGCGACCCCGGCGGCCAGCTCGCGCGCAATGCCCGTTCCCTGGCGTATCTGGCCATAGGCGAGGAGCGCCAGAGGCAGAAGAAGCGGGTTTTGCCAGCCGACGAAGCGCAAAATGTTCATCAGCATGATGGCGAAGCTATTCTTCTCGCCGGTGAGGATCTGCTCCACCGCGCGATCGATGAAATCGAGAAGCCCCGCGCCACGCGCAGTTTCCGCAGTCATGCCCTGGAGCTCCAGGGCGATCTGAAAATAGCGCATCCAGAACAGGCAGATGACCGCATAGCTGACGCCATAGACCACCGCCAGAACGCGTCGCTTTTTCCACCACAAGCGAAGGATGAAGGGCGCGGCGAAGAGGGGATGAAAAACGACCTGGTGCAGGCCGCAGGCGAGCGCGCCGACGAGAATGGCGCCCGCATGTCCGATTTTGTCGTTTCTGAGAAAGAGCCAGAGCCACAAGAGATTGAGCGCCAAATGGGCGGTCATCGCATAGCTTGTCATGGCGGTGACGAGCGTCTGCGACGAGGTGGCGATCATCAGCGGCGCGATAATGGCGGCGTCGCGGCGGTCGGGCCAGAGCCGTCGCGCGACGCCATAGGCGGAAAGGACGGCGATCGCCAGCAATATCGGGCTCGTGAGGTTGGGATCGGCCCATAAGCCGACGACAGCGCGAAGCAGCGCGTTGCCGGGGAGATATTGGGAGGAAAAACCCATCTGCTCCGCGATCGGAAGCATGAAACGCGGGGCGAGCGCTTGCGAGAAGGGGCGCCACTCCGGCGCGACCGGCGCGATCAATCGACCGGTGCGAAAAATCACGGCGTCGAATTCCGCGAGAGCCTCGTCTCGAGCAAGATGGTAGCCGTCGAAGACGAGCTGCGCGCCGATGGCGCCGCAAAGGAAGACCAAGGCGGCGAGCGCGAGCGCAACGAGGCCGGGGGAAATCCTGTTGGGGAGCGCGGCCGAGAAAACCATCGGAAAACGCAAAACGCTGCAAGCGGCCAGGAAAACGGCGATCGCCACAAGCCAAAAAGCATCCTGGGCGCGGAAAAAATATTCCGCTAACGCGGCGGCGGGTCGAAGCGGATAGAGCGTGACCGCGACATAAGCGGCCGAAGAGACGGCAATGATCGACGCGGCGCAGGCAATCAGCGCGTGACGAAGTGCAAGAGGCGCCCGGTGCGTGGGGAAAACCCGGTCACGGACGATGTCTTTCTTACCAAGTTCCATGTTCATGATAGGCAACCAAACTAGAAGCTGGCGTACAGGACGCCTGAGGCGGCGTCGTTCGCCGGTTTCGGCTTTTCCTTCATTTTCCTGACGCGCTCGGCTGTTCCTTTGGCAGCCAAAGCCGCTCGAGACGCCTGGCTACGATTTCCCAATCATATGCCTCGAGGCCCTCGAGAGGGCGAAGCGCCTCTTTACGAGACAGCGCAAGGCCGATCTTGGCCGCAAGGTCGTCCTCCGATTCATCAGCCAGGAAGCCGTTGACGCCTCACGGATCAGCGCCTGCGCCGCGTTGTCCGGATGACGCAGGGTCACCACGGGAATGCCGGCGGCGTTGGCCTCTAGCGCCACGAGCCCGAATCCTTCGCGCCGTGAGGGAAGGGCTAGAACGCTTGATGACTTCATCAATGCGAAGACTCGTTCGTTTGCGTCGATTTGGCCGAGAAAAAGAATATTCTTCGATAGGCCGAGCGACGCGGTCATTTGAATCAGGCGTTTTTCTTCGGGGCCTGTTCCGATAATCAGAACGCGAATATTCGGCCGTTCGGCCTCGAGTCTCGAGATGGCTCGAACAAGCAGGTCGACGCCCTTATGGCTGATAAGTCTGCCGACATAAATGACGTCGCTTTGCTCTTCTGCATGACCAACTGCCGCAATCGCCTTAGCGTCTACGCCGAGAGGCACGGTCTCGATCTGACAGGTCGCGCCATTCGCGCGTAAGCGCGCCGTCGTGAGTTCGCAATCAGAAGCGATAGCGTCAGGGAGCGAGAAGGATATTCGTTCCGTCAGATAGCCGATCGCGCCGGCTGGGCCGCGCATATATTTGAACCAATAATCACGTCCCCAGACCTCATGCCATATGGCTGTCATCCGTCTTCCTCTGAGCCAGGCGACGATCCGGGCGCTATAGAGTGGGAAGAAGGGCATGTGATCGACGTGGAGCACGTCGAAGGGCTCGAAAAGGAGTTTGAATACGGAAAACGCGAAGAACAGCGCTTGCGCGGTCGAGCGGCGATCGCCCCTGTAAAGCGGTCTGAATTTGCAAAGCCCGTGGAAATAAACTCCCTCTCTTTCAATGATTGCAGGACCGCCCCACCAGTTCATCGTGTAGATATGCACTTCCTGGTCCGCGCGACGGAGCCTTCGGCATATCTGATGCAGGATCATTTCGCGCCCGCCCTTGTTCCACGGCATGACCGCGTCGCAGACGATGGCAATGCGCCGAGGGGAGATCATCTTTCCACTTCCGGCAACCGTGGGGCTTCCGGCGAACTACCTTCGGATTCGATCGCCCATCGGGTCGCTATCAGATTCCAGAGTGACAGCATTGCCGTCATGGCCGGCCCCGCGATGTAAATTGGTAGCCTGAGGATGTGACAAAACACATAGATTAGGGCGAGGCTGATTGGAGAGCATCGCGATGCAGTAGCGCAGGAAGGCGGCCCAGGTCGGGCGCTCGCGGAACACAAAACCGGCCTGAAGAGCGTAGCCGATCATGAGACTTGGTGGCACGGTCGCCAGCGCTGCACCGATCGGCATGAGCCCCAGCATCACGAAGTAAATTAGCAAAGCGTTGTTTAATAAGGCGCATGTCACGCCGACGATTGCAAAACGCGCGAACATCGGGGCGTCGAACCAGGTCGAGAGTTTTAGGAAGCATTGGCTCCGCATCGTCACCTCGGGCGAAGGCGCCTGTGTCCCGCACTGAGGCCCTTGTTCCGGTTTAAGGCGAGATCATTTACCGAGCCTTGAAGACGCTTCGTCAACGGCGGCGTCCTTTGCGCAGGCGCATCGTTGGGCTTCAAGGCTTGTGGCCGACCAACAGCAGGCATGACGCGCTCTCGGGGGCGAGCCAAAGACTGTCATTGTCGCCTACGGGAACCCCGAAACTGACAGCGCGCGCCATTGCCGTGGCGAGAAAATCAGGCAATTTTGCTCGGTTCAGAAAGTCTCGCATTCCCAGAGTTCGTTGAATCTCGATGGGCTGCTTAAGTCCGCCGAAGATGGAATAGAATAAGCCGCCAGTCATGCGAGACAGGGTCTCCCAGCGGCAGGTCTGATCCCGATCCAGATAGCCGAGAGCATTATCTAGCTGGAGTCCGTGCCGCGAGAGGACTTCGCGCCAGCCTTCGTGATCGAGGTAATTCAGATGCGCGAGGCGCTGGTCGAGCGTCTTCAGATAGGTCTCACGGGAAACGCCGGGACTGAGCGGGCCGGCAAGGTTCTCTCGAAACCTCGGCCCAGGGACCGTAAACAGGAACTGCCCGCAACGCTTGAGCACGCGGGACGCCTCGCAAAGCGTGGAGTCGAGCTGAGGGATATGTTCGAGCACCGAGTTTGATAGAATGAAATCGAAACTCTTTTCTTCCTCCGGGATGGCGTCTCCTTGCGTGACATGGACGCGATCGTAGAAAGAGAACTTTCGAGCGGCGCCGGCTTCCAAGGGATCCGGATCGATTCCGACTAATTTGCGGGAGCCCGTGTGCGATAAGAGAATGCGGGTCAATATGCCATCGCCGCATCCCAGATCGAGCCCCAGCCCTTGCGGCAGGCCATGTCGTATCAACGCGCCGATTTCGATCGCCCGCCAATAGGCAGTGGCTGGCTGCGCCGGGTACGCCGCAATAAACTCGGAGAGAAGGTCTTTGCAGGTCATCTGGCGTTTTCCGTAAGCAGGCTTTGGTCGTTGAACCGGTGGGAGCAGTGACTAGGACAAAGGCGCGCGGTTCAGCCTGTGGCGCGATCGAAGCGCCTCTGGCGGGTCGACTCCTGACCCGTTCGTTCCTGCCGCCGCCTGGGCGGCGAAAGATCGACGAATCTGGCTTCGTTGCCGTTGATGATTGCGAGCAGGAACCCGCCCAAAGCATTTTGCGCGCCTAGGACGATCAGCGTCGTTCCGAGGACCGCTGGTAACACATTGCCAATCGCGACAAAGTGATGCCCCGACCAATAGCTCAGCACGCCGAGCAGGATCGCCAGGCCAACGAGCATGGCGCCCGCGCCCGAAACGAGCATGGCTTCGAGCGTCGCCCATCTGGCGAGGCGCGCCTCCCAGAGGGCGGGCCGGCGATAGCCCTGCCGGCGGCCGTAGAGATGGCTCGCGGTCGCAAGAAGCACGGCGACATGGGAGAGGCCAAGAAGCGCGCCGGCCAGGATGATCCAGTAATTGCCGAAAGGCGATTCCTTAGGCGATCCCAGCAGCGCGCTCGAGCCGGCGACGCCGAGGATGACGAGCGAGAGCGCCGCGGCGAAGGCCGCAGGCGCCGCAAAGACCCATGCGGGACTGAGCATCAGCAGATAGCGAAGGTGCCGCCAACCGTCCCGCCAGGGACGCAGATGGGGCGCGCGCCCACGCAGATCCCGCCGCAGGATCACCGGCGTTTCGACGATCTTCTGGCGCTTGAGCGCGGCCTTGATGATCATCTCGCTGGCGAACTCCATGCCCGCGCCGCCGAGAGCGAGCCGCTCGAAACATTCTTTCGTCAAGGCGCGCAAGCCGCAATGCGCGTCGCTCACGCTCGCGCGAAAGAACAGGTTCAGGATGAAAGTGAGGACGGGATTGCCGATGTAGCGATTCTTCCAGGGCATGGCCCCGGCTTCGATGCCGCCCTTGAAGCGCGAGCCCATGCACAGGTCGGCGCCGCGCGCGAGGGCGCGCACCATGGCGACCGATTCGGTGAAATCATAAGAGCCATCCGCGTCGCCCATCACGAGATAGCTTCCGCTCGCCGCCTGCATTCCGCCGATCAAGGCCGCGCCATAGCCGCGGCGCTGGACGTCCACCACGCGCGCGCCCAGCGCCCGCGCGATCAATTGGCTGCCATCCGTGCTGCCATTATCCGCGACGACGATCTCGCCGGAGAGTCCGAGGTCGGCGCGCATGCGCTCCAGCGCCGCGCGGGCGTTGGCGATGCAGGCTGGAAGCGACTTGGCTTCGTCGAGGCAGGGCATCACGATGGAGACGTCGGGGCCATATGCACGTTCCCCGGAGATCGCGACCAGACCGCTCATAAAACCCCTCGGACCTCGGCAACGCCCAGCCTGCCGAAAGCGGCGCAGATCGCGTCAAGCCTGCGGTGATTCTGACGAGGGAGGGTTTATCGAGCCTTAACGAGCCTCACGGCTTCTTTTTATCGCGTGAGGCGGCAAATTTTCTTTCAGCAACGCCATCGCCGGTTGTATCTTTCCCGATGCTTCCCTCGGCACGGAAGCGGGCGGCCGCCAATTTGCAGCTTCTGGCGGCGCCAAGCGTCGCGCGTCAGTTCCCGGCGTTTCAACCCTGAACCAGGCGGGGGCATGCATATCGTCGCATTCGTCGCCCAGAAGGGCGGCTCCGGGAAAAGCACGCTCGCGAGCAATGTCGCCGTCGCCGGCCATCTTGCGGGCGAGCGCGTCTTCATCTGCGATCTCGATCCGCTGCAATTGCTGGTCAAATGGTCGAAGGCGCGCAAGGCGGTCGACGTTCCGGTCGAACATATCCCGCCGGGCAAGCTCGCGCCCGCCTTGGCGGCGCTGGCAAGCAAGGGCGTGACGCTGGCGGTGATCGACACGCCGGGGGCCGATCCGGCCGCCTGCGAAGAGGCAATACGGGCCGCGGATCTTTGCGTGATCCCGGCGCGGCCCAACACGCTCGACATATGGGCGAGCGAAGCGACCCTGGCCAAGGTGCGGTCGTGCGGCAAGGATTACGCTTTCCTTCTCAACCAATGTCCGCCCGCCCAGCAGGGCGTTCGCGTCGAGCGCGGCGCGCAGGCCTTGCAGCAGCTCGGGGCCCTGCTGGCGCCGCTCGTCTCCACCCGCGTCGATTATCAGGACGCTATCCGCCTCGGCCTCGGGGTCGGGGAGCTCAACCCGAGCGGCGTCGCCGCCCGGGAGATGCGCCGGCTTTGGGCCTCGCTGCGGGGCCGACTCGAGGAGAACGCCAGATCGGCGGCGCCGGAGCTGTCCCTGTTCCCGTATCGGAGCTTCTTCGATCAGGCGATCAAGGCGCACGACTTTTACGCCAGCTTCCTGAATGCGCTTTTGCCAGCCGACAGGGGGACGGCGGAACGGCCGCCGCCGGAAGACGCCGCCCGGCGGCGGTGATTCGTAAGCCCCGGACCTTCTTTCGCAAGCGCGCGTTAGGAGCCAATGGGCGCCGGGCGTCTTTCGCCGGCCCGGCGCATGATCCGGCGGAGGAAGCAATGGTCGTCGCCGTCGAGACGCTTTATCTCACCGCTTTGCTCAGCGCTTTCATCGGCCTTGTCGGTCTGTTCGCCCTCGCCGGTCCGGCGGCGCGAACCTCGTTGCGGGCAAGGCAAAGCCTTCTCGGAGTCATTGTCGCGGCGACGGCGGTCTCGCTCTCGTCATATGTTCTTTATGCGCTCAGTCCACATCAGGAGGCGCGTCAGGCCACCTATGGGGCCTTAACCACGCCGGGCGGGTTTTCCTCCCGGATGGACTCGTCGCCTCGGTAGGAAATCGAGCGCGCGCAGAAGCTGGAGCGCGTGCTTGCAAAAAGCCTGTCGATTTTTGCGGATTTTGCGCCAAGCGGCGCTTGCCGCCGGTCCCCTTTAATTTATCGTCTCCCATCCCAATATGCAGGCGAAACGATCGGAAGGGCTCTATGACTGACAACACCCATGACGATATGGACGGCCTGTCCGACCCCTTCAGCTACGAGGATCTCGTTTCCCAGCGGGCGATGGCCTTCTACCATGTCGCGCGTTTGACCGACACGGTGCAGGACGACGCGGTGAAAGAACTGTGCCTCACAATGCTGCGCAAGCTCAACGCCAGCATCAAGGCGCCCTCCACGGCCGAGCTGCGCACATTCGAGGGCAGCAAGCCCCGCTGACCGGTTGTGGTAAAGCTGCAACAGCACAGCTTTTTTGGAGCTTCGGCCCCCGTCGAACACAGTTTTGCCATAGCTCACGCGTGCAATCATCGTGTGCTCTCCTTGGGCATTTCCTCCCTGAACTTGGGCCGCTGGCCGACCAGCGGCTCTTTTTTTGGCCCGATGGGCGTTTTTCGGCCCTCGCCGGGCAGCGACCGCGGTCAGGGCGGTTTCGCCAAGGCTTCCAATCGCGTATGATCCGCTCAGCCTGCGCTGAGCGCCGCAGGAAATCCAAATCAATCGAGAAGGGACGTGTGAATGCGCATTTTTATCCGGCTTTCGGCTTTGCTGGCGATCACCGTGGCCGCGCCGGCCCTGGCTGAGGGCACCGCCTCCCAGCGCGCCGCCTGCGAGGACGACGCTTACCGTTTCTGCCAGGCCCAGGTGCCGGACGCCGTCGCGATCGAGAAATGCCTGCGGGCCAGCGCGGCCAGCATCAGCCCAGCCTGCCGCACCGAGTTGGGCCTTGCTTCGCCGGCGTCCGAGACCACGCCTCCGTCGGGCGGCAAGAAGCGCAAGCACTGATCGATCGGCGCGGGCGTCTCGTCCGCGCCTTCTCATTTTTTCAAGATTTTTGATTTTTCGCGCGCCCCGGAGCACGCTTGCCGCGCCGCTACACGCCGTCAGCCCCCGACATAGATAGAAGCGTGGGGGGAGGGCGAGGTCTTCCATGGCCGAAGCGTCACAGTCACACAATCGCGCCGCCGAGGCGCCGCGGAACGGCGGCTGGACGATCGCGCAAAACTGGCGCTCCTATACGCAGGACGAACACGACCGCTGGAGCCGCCTTGTCGCGCGGCAGGAAAAGCTTCTGCCGGGCCGCGCCTGCGACGCCTTTCTCGAAGCCAAAGAGACGCTGAAGCTCCCGCGCCATTGCATTCCCGATTTCTCGAAAGTGAGCGATCGCCTCTCCCGCCTGACGGGCTGGCGCATCGCGCCCGTCGCGGGCCTTATCCCCGACGACGTCTTTTTCGATTGTCTCGCCAATCGCCGCTTTCCCGCCGGCGCCTTCATCCGTTCGGAGCGCGCGCTCGATTATCTTTCCGAGCCAGACGTGTTTCACGATGTCTTCGGCCATGTGCCGTTGCTGGCCGATCCTGTCTATGCGCGTTTTCTCGAAGCCTATGGCAAGGGCGGCCAGCGCGCGCTGAGTAGAGGCCAATTGCACAATCTGGCGCGGCTCTACTGGTATACGGTGGAGTTCGGCTTGATCCGCTCCAGCGATGGGCTGCGCATTTTCGGCGCCGGCATATTGTCGTCGCCGGGCGAAACCGTTTTCTCGATCGAAGACACGTCACCCAATCGGATCGCTTTCGATCTCTTTCGCATCATGCGAACGAAATATGTCATCAGCGATTATCAGCAGATCTATTTCGTCATCGACAGCTTCGAGCAGCTTCTCGACCAATGCTACCAGGATTTCGGCGCGTTTTATGATCGCCTGCAGGCGGCGCGCGATATAGAGCCGCACGAACTTCTCCCTGACGATCACGTCATCACGACGGGCGATCTGCGATACTTTCGTACGCGGCATTGAAGGTCGAAATGCGCCCCGTACGGGCGCTGCGCTGGCTGGCGGCTATGCGGCCCCTTGGAACAAAAGCGTTTCCGAGCTGTTTCGACAAGGGCGGCAGAGCAACGCCCGTGCAAAGACGATGCGAGCGGGAGCTACGCGGACAAGGAGTCACCAATGGCGCGTGCGGTACATGAGACGAGCGCTTCATCCCATCTTTTATGCTTTTCACATTTGCGTTGGCGTTTTGTTTTTCAACGTCCTCAACATCTCATGACCCGCGCGGCGAAAGAGTTCCAAACCTGGTATTTCGAGGAGCCCGAGTTTTTCGACGGACCGCCTGTCTTGCGCATAGAGACGGATGAAGCGTGCAACGTCTCGGTCGTCACGCCGCTCGTGCCGAAAGGGCTGAACGAGCCAGAGACCAACGAAACATTGAAAGCGCTTTTGGCGCGGCTTTTGTCGCGGATTCAGCCAAAGCGATTGATTGCCTGGTATTACACGCCCATGGCGCTCCGCTTCACGCATGAGCTCGAGCCCGATGGCTGCGTCTACGACAATATGGACGAACTCTCCGCCTTTGTCGGAGCGCCGGGCGACATTGCCGATTGGGAACGCCGCTTGCTGGAGAAATGCGACGTCGTCTATGTCGGCGGCCGTTCGCTTTACGAGGCCAAACGCAATCGGCATCCAAATATCCACGTCTATCCCAGCAGCGTCGACGTCGCGCATTTTCGTGTGGCGCGGACCATGCGCGACGCGCCCGAGGATCAGGCGCTCATTCCGCATCCGCGCATGGGATTTTTCGGCGTCATCGACGAGCGGATGGATCTCGACATCGTCGCCGGCGTCGCCGCGCTTCGCCCGCAGTGGCAATTGGTGATGGTGGGCCCGACCGCGAAGATCGATCCATCGCGGCTTCCAATTGCGCCGAACATCCATTGGCTCGGGTGCAAGAGCTATGAGTCGCTGCCGCGTTACCTGGCGGGATGGGACGTTGGTTTTATGCCTTTCGCGCTGAATGAGGCGACGCGTTTTATCAGCCCCACAAAGACGCCCGAGTTTCTTGCCGCTGGCGTCCCATTGGTGTCGACGCCGATCGCCGACGTCGTCGAGCCTTATGGAAAGGCGGGGCTCGTGGAGATCGCAAGAACGGCGGAACAATTTGTCGAACGCGCGGAATATCTGCTGCGCAGACCGAAAGGACCCTGGCTGAGAATGGTCGACGCGCATCTTTCCGGCATGTCGTGGGACAGCACATGGGCGGGGATGGCGGGGCATCTGAATTCGATCTCGCACAGAGGCATGGAGGCGCGTCGTGTTTGACTGGCTGATCGTCGGCGCGGGCTTCGCCGGAAGCGTTCTTGCGGAACGCATTGCGTCTCAACGCGGAGAGCGGGTTCTTCTCATCGACAAAAGGGCGCATATCGGCGGAAACGCCTATGACCGGCATGATGAAGCCGGCGTTCTCATTCATCAATACGGACCGCATATTTTTCATACCAATTCCGAAGCGATCTTCAGCTATCTTTCGAAGTTCACGCGGTGGCGTCCCTATGAGCACCGTGTGCTGGCGAAGGTCGATGGGATGCTTTTGCCGATCCCCATCAATCTCGACACGGTCAACAAGCTTTTTGGCCTCTCACTCGACTCCGAGGGCCTCGCCGCATGGTTTGCGGCGCGCGCCGAGAAGAGAGAAGAAATCAAAAGCTCCGAAGATGTCGTCGTCGCCACTGTGGGACGCGAGCTCTATGAGAAATTCTTCAAGGGTTACACGAAGAAGCAATGGGGCGTCGAGCCGTCGCAGCTCGACAAATCCGTGACGGCGCGCGTGCCGACGCGCGTCAACAGGGACGATCGCTATTTTACCGACAGCCATCAATACATGCCCACGGACGGATATACGCGCATGTTCGAACGCATGCTCGATCATCCCAACATCAAGATCATGTTGCAAACGGATTTCGAGGAGATACGCAACGAAGTCGATTATCGGCGTCTCATCTACACGGGCCCGATCGACGAGTTTTTTGAGTTCCGTTTCGGCAAGCTGCCTTATCGGTCGTTGCAGTTCAAGCATGTGACGCTCGATCGGCCGTGGCTCCAGCCCGTCGCCGTCGTGAATTATCCGCAGACGGAGGCTTACACGCGCGTCACCGAATATAAGCATCTGACCGGACAGCGCCATGAGAAGACGAGCGTGACCTTCGAGTATCCGTGCGATAGCGGCGATCCCTATTATCCCGTGCCGCGCGCGGAGAATATGGAGCTCTATAAAAGATACGAGAAACTCGCGCTGGCGCAGAAGGACGTCTGGTTCGTCGGGCGGCTTGCGACCTACCGCTATTACAATATGGACCAGGTTGTCGGACAGGCGCTCGCCTCGTTCCGTCGCATCTGCGCCGAGGTTGCGCCGCCGAAAAACCGTGCGCTGGCGAGCGCCGTGGCGGCGGAGTAATACCATTTCCGTTGAACAGCTCTCATTCGAGTTTGTCATTCCCGGCGGGCTGAAAGCCCGACCGGGAATCTAGAGCCAAAATGGCAGTGGTTGCTCTGGATTCCCGATCGCTCGCTTTGCGAGCGTCGGGAATGACACACCAGTCGAGCGGATCTCGTATAAGGCCGCGCGCAAGACGGCGCACGCGCTCCGAATTGGGAACCGGGTTGGCCGACAAGCGTTTCGCCGGGAGCGCCCGCGACAGGAGACGGCCATGTTCACGCACAATAAAAAGCTCCAGTATACGGTTCGCGTCTCGGAGCCGAATCCTGTGCTGGCGAGTCTCATTCTCGAGCAGTTCGGCGGCCCGCAGGGCGAGCTTGCGGCGGCCATGCGCTATTTCACGCAGGCGCTCGCCGAGGACGATCCCGGCCGCAAGGACATGCTGCTCGACATCGCCACGGAAGAGCTGAGCCATCTCGAAGTTATCGGCAGCATCGTCGCCATGCTGAACAAGGGCGTGAAAGGCGAGCTGGCGGAGGCGACGCAATCGGAGGCGGATCTCTATCGCTCGCTGACCCAGGGCGGCGACAGTCATACGCAGGCGATTCTTTACGGCGGCGGACCGGGCCTGACCAATTCCTCGGGCGTGCCATGGACCGCCGCCTATATCGACACGGTCGGCGATCCGGCCTGCGATCTGCGCTCCAATATTGCGGCGGAGGCGCGCGCCAAGATTGTTTATGAGCGCCTGATCAACGTCACCGACGACGCGGGCGTCAAGGAAGCGCTCGGCTTTTTGATGACGCGCGAGATCGCGCATCAGAAATCTTTCGAGAAGGCGCTGTATTCGATCGAAGGCAACTTCCCGCCCGGCAAGCTGCAAGGCATTCCCGAATACGCCGACCTTTACGTCAACACTTCGCAAGGCGAGGGCGATACGACGGGCCCGTGGAACTCGGGCGAGCAGTGGCGGCGCATGGACGATGTTATCGGCGCCATTCCTGTCGATGGCGGCGAAGGCGATGCGAGCGTCGGCCTGACGAGTTCCGAACGCAGCGATTTGTCGAGCTTTGCGGCTCGGACCATGTCGAACCCCATGGCCGATCCGACGACGGGCGCGGATCTCGGGCAGTCGGGGAGAGCGTGATCCTCGCGTCAGAACGCCTTGCGCGGCGCGTGACGGCGCGCCGCGAGCCCACGCCATAGTTCTTCGAGATAGGGCAGGAGGCCCAGCAGGGCCGCCCCGGAAAGAACGGCGGCGACATAACTTTGTGGCAGCGGTTCGGACTTCCACGCCAGCGCGGTTCTGGGCGCTTCTTCTCCAGCGCCGAAAAGGGCGAGAAATTGCGGCCAGTGGCGCGCGATGATGAGAAGCAACGCCATGAGCGGGATCATCTCCAAAAAGCTGTGCACATGCTGCTCGACAGGCGTCACGCGCCGCGTCGAGACAGCGTAGGAGACATCCCAGAAGGCGGTCGCCTCATGCAGAAGAAACATGGCGATCATGAAAGCGATCACCAGCGCGTTCACGTCGAGGAAGATCGCCGCCAGCAAGGGCAGGCCGAGTTCCGCGAACATGAGGAGATGCAGGAGCGACTCTTTTGGACCGGATGTCGTTTCGATATGCGTCGCTCTGTGACACATCCAATCGGCCACGCCGGCGAGAAACCAAATCGGAACGATGAAATACATCAATATGAGCGCCGTTGGGTCCTGGGCCATCGGGCGCTCCGGCGTCAGCTCTCGATTTTGCGCAGCGGCGAGAAAGCCGGCGCGTTGAGCGCTTCGCCATCCGGCGCGAATTGAGAGCCGTGGCAGGGGCAATCCCAGCACTTCTCGAAGTCGTTCCAATGGACATGGCAACCCACATGCGTGCAGGAGGCCGAGCGCAGGTAAAGCGTTCCGTCCGCTTCGCGATAAGCGGCGACCTTTTCAAGGCCGTTCCGCACGATCGCGCCATGGCCCGGCGCGATCTCCTGGGTCGAAGCGACTTCGCCGCCTTTCAGATAGTCAACGAAATGCTTGGCCGCCGACACATTTTCTTTGATGAACTCTCCGGCCGCTTTCATCGGCTTGCGCGAGGGATCATAGACGCTCTGCCAGGGGCTTCCGCCGCGCAGGATGAGATCGGAGATCAACAGGCCCGCGACGGCGCCATGGGTCATGCCCTGGCCGGAGTCGCCGGTTGCGACATAGACGCGCTTGGCCCCCGGCGAGCGCCCGATGAAGCCCATGTAATCCATCGGCTCCATAACCTGCCCCGACCA
This sequence comes from Methylocystis iwaonis, assembly GCF_027925385.1. Taxonomy (NCBI): domain Bacteria; kingdom Pseudomonadati; phylum Pseudomonadota; class Alphaproteobacteria; order Hyphomicrobiales; family Methylocystaceae; genus Methylocystis; species Methylocystis iwaonis. The sequence goes on along the minus strand of NZ_AP027142.1, from coordinate 3,189,602 downwards.
ACGCGCCTTCTCGCGGCCGAGCTGGGGAACAAGGCCCCGCGTCCAGCTCGTCAGCGATCGGATGCGCGCGTCTCCGTCATTGCTCTCGCCGGTCTTATGATCTTCTCCGCCGACGATGAGAATGTCGAAATCGCCCTCGCCCGGCTGAAGCCTTACATAATGATAGGGATCGAGCGTATCCCAGTAGAGCGCGTCCGGCAGGCTTGCGTGGGGAATTTCGAAAGCGACGACATAGGTGCGGTACGGCGCCTGTTTGGCGCTGATCGCCAATCTGTCGTTGATCGGCGCATTGGTGGCGACGACCGCGGCATCGGCCAGGACGCGGGCGCCCTCGAGCGTCGTCAGGACGACGCCATTTTCATCTTCCTCCACCGAGGAAACCGGGCTCTCGGAATAAAAGTGGCCCCCGCTTCGAGAGATGGCTCCCGCGAGCGCCGCGAGATATTTCGTCGGGTGAAAGGTCGCCTGGTCGGGAAAGCGCAGCACTGGGGTCGCTTCCAGGCCAGTGAAAGGAACGCCCTCTTGCCGCAGCGCGATCATGCCGACCTGTGCGCTCGCCACAAGCTCAGAGTCGATGACGCCCGGGTCGGTTTCGGGCGCGAGAAACAGGAAGGCGTCCAGGCGACGGAAGTCGCAGGCCGCGCCGAGTTCGGCCTGGATCGCTTCGATCCGGGAAATCGCGGCGGCCTGGCTTTCCTGCCAGCCCTTGGCGGCCTCGAGGCCGCGCGTGTCGATAAGCTCGCGGAAGCCATCGTCGCTATAGGACGAAAGATGCGCCGTGGTTCGCGCCGTCATGCCGCCGCCGATGGGCCCGCGATCGATTACGGCGACGTTTTTACCCGCTTTGGCAAGCTCATAAGCGACCGACATGCCCGCGATGCCGGAGCCGACCACCGCCACTTCGGCTTTTATCTCGCCCTGCAAGCGCGCGGCGGTCGCGCCAACGCCTTCCCAGATCGATTTGCTGCGTTCGGAGCTGACATTCATCTCGCGCTCCTCCAGCTTGGGCGCACATGTGCGCCGGCGGGGCGGGGAATGAACCGGAAAGCGGGAACGAATGTTCCGGGAGATAAAGCGCAGACGGACGAGCGGGGGTAAAGCGAGCCTTGCTTATTCGGAGTCGGACTTAGGGGGCTCCGCCGCCAGCGCCATCTTGACGAGCTCCGCTAGATTGCCGGCGCGCATCTTGGCCATGATATTGGCGCGATGGACCTCGGCGGTGCGGATGCTGATGCCGAGATCATGGGCGATCACCTTGTTCGAAAGCCCTTTCAGCAGACCGGCCAGAATTTCGTTTTCGCGCCGGGTGAGGGTCGCGAGCCGGTTCTTGATGGCGATCGACTCGCGCGAGCGCGATTCCTCGGCGTTACGGCGTTCCAGCGCGGCGTCGACGGCGGCGAGCAGGGCTTCATCCTCGAAAGGCTTTTCGAGGAGATCGACGGCTCCGAGCTTCATCGCCTCGACCGCCAAGGGCACGTCCGCATGTGCGGTCAGCACGATGACCGGAATCGAAATCTTCTCTTCCTTCATCTTGGCGATAAGCTCGATGCCGTTCATCTCCGGCATGCGAACGTCAGTGACCACACAGCCCTCGCCCTGGGCGGCGGCCGTCTTGAGAAAGGCCGGCGCAGAAGGATAGGCGTGGACCTTATAGCCTTCCGTGCTCAGCAGAAGCCCGACGGCGTCGCGCACGGCGGCGTCGTCGTCGATGACGTGAACGACCTTGTGACTATTCATGAATCGAGACCCGAGTCTTGCAAAGGCAATGTGAAGCTGAAGACGGCTCCGCCGCCGGCGTTCGGCATTGCCCATATGCGCCCATCGTGGGCCTCGATGATCGATTTCGAAATAGACAGCCCCACGCCCATTCCCCTCACTTTGGTCGTCGTAAACAAATCGAAACAGCCTTCTTCTGAGGAGTCCGGCAGCCCGCAACCTCTGTCGGCGACATCCACACGAATGGTCTTATCATCTGGATTGCTCGTCGCAATCAGGAGTTGAGCAATTTCGTTCAGTTGCATCGCTTCATTGGCGTTGTGCATCAAGCTGGCGAACACCTGCCCGAGCTGCGCCCGATCGGCCAAAATCCGGTCGTTTTTGGCGGCGCAGGAGAGGTCGATGACGAATCCGGCTGGCGCGCCGTCCGACAGGAACGCCTCACGCGCCGCGGAGATAAGCGCGTGCATGCTCAGCAATGTCTTATCCGGTTCCTCGCGACGCACGAGGTCTTTCAAATTCAAAACGATACGCCCGGCCCGCAGCGTCTGCGCCGTCGCCTTGTCGAGAACAGCTAGAACATTGCTGCAATCTAGCTCCGATTTTTGCAGAAGACGCCGCGCGACGCGCATATAGGTGGCGCTTGCAGCGAGCGGCTGGTTGATCTCATGCGCGAGCGCCGCCGCGAGAGCGCCGATGGCGTCCAGGCGGCTGGCGTGCTGCGCGTCGACCTCTCGCTCCATGTTTCTGCGATCCGTCACGTCCGTTACAATGGCGACAAAAAGCCTGTTGCCGTCGAAATCCATTTCTTCGAGCGTGAGCTCGGCTGAAAAACGCGCGCCGTTCTTGCGTCGGCCTTTGATTGCGGTTCGCTCCGTCATGCTAAGGCCAGGGGCGCGTCCAATCAAAGGAGATTCGAGGCCAGCGGGCAAATCGAAGAGGGTCTGCGCCGTCGCGCCGATTATCTCATCGGCGGGATAGGCGAACATCGCTGCGCCCGCGCGGTTCGCCGAAAGGATACGGCCTTCGCTATCCATTATCAGAACGCCGTCTTGCGCCGCGTCGATCGCCCCCGCACGCGGCCGCGGCTCCGTCTGCCACGCGAGCGGCGCAACAGCGGCAAACGCGACCCCCTTATCTTTGAATATGCAACGAAAAACCCCGGTGAGGAGGCAGAGGGACGCGCAGCTCGCCAGGAAAAGCGCGAGTCCCATTTGCGCGCGATCGGAAGCGATGGGCGCAAACAAGAGATGGGCCAGGAATGCGCTCGCGAGCATTGCGAGAAGGCCGACAATCCATCCGCCCAGCAAAGCCGAGGCTTCTACTGCCAAGTAATAGGTTGCATAGGGAACGGCCTCTCCGAGGATCGGCTGAATCGCGAAGCGCAGCGCTGTCGCAATCGCCACCGCGAGCGTGGCGATCAGCAGCCGGACCGGCAAGGGCTGGGTAAAAGCCGAGGCGACGCTTCGCCCGTCTTTCGTGAGCCACTGAAAAAAGTGACGGCCGCGCGTGCTCATCGGAGAAAGAGGCGCGCCGGCGCTGCGCGTTGCAAACAGCAGAGTGTGCCCGACCGCATGGTGAAAACCTCTCGATAAGCGCAAGGGTTTTGCTTGGAAACCGGTATTTTCGACGAACGGTGGCACTCTATCCCGGGTGTTGTCGCGCAAAAAGAGGCTTGCATGGTGGGGCGGTCGGATGCGGTCCTGACAGGCGCCACCTCGAAATTTCTGCGTAACGCCGACGGTTTTACACTACGCTGCTAGTTCCCCAAACTAAGGAAAAACACTTAGATGGGCGCATTGATCCTGCAATATCCGAAAGTTTAGGTGGCGCTTTTCTTTAAATCTCGGTTAGGCAATTGAAGCGCTATGAATTTAAGAAGGCACGGATGCGGCAAGCCGGAGCTCTCGATTTGATATTCCAGAAAAACGCTGTCGATAAGGGCGTGGCAATTGAAGCCGTTCTCGTCCCCTTTCTCGACCTGCTGCCTCAGGAATGCCTGGCCGTCGATCGATCGGGCGTTATCGTTGCGATAAACGAAAAATGGGCCCGCAATGCGACGCCCACCCTCCTTGGCGCTCCGGTGCAGATCGGCTGCAATCTCTTCGAGGCTTTCGGCGCTTCTCCACAAGGCTCGGACGGCCGCAGATTGCTCGACGGATTGGAGGCCATCGCCGGCGGAGCCGCCGGCGAGATCACGATCGAATATCTCGACGGCTCGGGGGAGGAGGGGCAAGCTTTCGTCGTCGAAGCGAAACACTCGCCGCTGACCGAGGGCGGGGCGATCCTTACACGAAGCAGACACGCCGCTTCACTGGCCTGCGACGCCGCTGTGCGCGACAGCGAGGCGCAGTTCCGCGCGATGTTCGAGCGCGCCGGCGTTGGGATGGCGCAAGGCGATCTCGAAACAGGCCGGTTGCTGCGCGTCAATGAAACCTTGGCCAATATGCTCGGTTATGACATATCCGAGCTTGTCGGACGGCCCTTCGGCGACTTCACCTATCCTGACGATCGCGCGGGGCATTGGGAACGGCTCACTCGGATGAAACGCGGCGAAACCGCCGCATATGACGCCGAGAAGCGCTGCCTGCGCAAGGACGGCACGCATTTTTGGGCGCGGGTCACGGCGACCTCGATACGGACGCCGGGCAAGGAGAAGCCGAGCGCCGTGACCGTGGTTCAGGACATCAGCCTTCAAAGACAGGTCGAAGGCGCGCTCCGCAAAGGCGAGGAGCGCCAGGCCTTCCTGCTGAAATGCGCGGACGCGTTGCGCCAGATCGCCGACCCTCGAAAAATCCAGGAGACGGGTTGCAGGCTTCTCGCCGAGTATCTGCGAGTCGAGCGGGTTTTCTACGCGGATATAGAAGGCGAGGAGCTCGTCATTCGCAGTTCGGCGGGTGCGGGGCCCTGCGCCGGCAGGACGCCGATCGCGTCACTGGGCGTGGCGGCGCTTGCGGCGTTTCAGAGCGGAGAAGCTTTCGCCACTGAGGATATTTCAAGGGACGAACGTCTCAGCGCCTCAGAGAAGGAGCGCCTGCGATCGACAGGCGTCGCCGCATTGCTCTGCGCCGTGCTCACGAAGCAGGGGCAATGGGTCGGCGCCCTCTGCGCACAGCATGGCGCGCCGCGCGCATGGACGCCTTTCGAGATCGCCTTGATTCAGGAAGTCGGAGAGCGTGTCTGGGCCGCTTGCGAACGCGCCCGCGCGCAGGAGGCGTTGCGCGAAAGTGAATTCCGCCTGCAGCTCGCTTTGAGTTCGGGCAACGTCGGCATCTACGAATGGCGCATCGAAAGCGACGAGCTGATCTGGGACGATTGGCTGCGCAAGAAATGGAATTTGCCCGCCGGCGCTACGGTGAGCTACGCCCTGTTCCTGCAGGGCGTTCACGCCGCTGATCGAGAACGCGTGCAACACGCGGTGGAGCGCTCGCTCGATCCCGAAAGCGGCGGGAGTCTCTCTCTCGAATATCGTCTGGCGAGACCCGACCAAGCGGAGCGTTGGATCGCGACGACAGGCGCGGTGTTTTTCGAGAATGGTCGACCGATCCGCATGGTCGGCACCGCTCAGGACGTGACGGAACGAAAGCGCGCCGAGGCGGAGCGTCAAAAGTTCGTGTCGCTTGCCGAACAGAGCATGGAATTCATCGGCATTTGCAGCCTCGAATTCGAGCCGCTCTACATCAACCCCGCCGGCGCGAGACTGGTTGGCTTGGAGAGAGAGAAGGCGCCGCACACGCCCATTCAGGATTACTTCTTTCCCGAAGATCGCGCCTTCGTTTTCAACGAGTTTCACGCGTGCCTGATGCGCGACGACCACGCCAATGTCGAAATCCGCTTCCGCCACTTCAAGACCGGCGAAGCCTTATGGATGCTTTATAACGTCTTCGTTCTGAGAGATGAGGCCGGCGCGCGGATCGGCCTCGCGACGGTGAGCCGTGACATAACGGCGCGTAAGCGCGCAGAGGATGCCCTCAAAGCCGCAGATCGACGGAAGGACGAATTCCTCGCGACTCTTGCGCATGAGCTGCGCAATCCGCTGGCGCCCATTCGCAACGCCGTCCATATTCTACGCCACGACGTGGGGGAGACGACGAAGGGAAAACGCGATCTCACCCTGCTCTCGATGGTGGACCGGCAGGTCGAGCACCTTATTCGCCTCGTCGACGATCTGCTCGAGGTGTCGCGCATCACGCGCGGCAAGATCGAACTCAAGAAGCGCCGCATCGATCTTGGCGAGGTCTTACGGCATGCGATCGAGACGGCGCAGCCGATGATCGACGCCGGCGGCCACGAGCTGAAGGTCGAGCTGCCCAGCGAACCTATGGAGCTCGACGCCGATCCGGTGCGCCTCGCGCAGGTCTTCACCAACCTCCTCAACAATGCGGCGAAATACACGGAGCAGGGCGGGATCATCGAGCTTGTCGCCGAGCGTCGCGGCAGGGAGGCGGCGATCGCCGTGCGCGACAGCGGCGTCGGCATACCGCCGGAAATGCTGCCGCGCGTTTTCGATCTCTTCACGCAGGTCGATCGCTCTCTGGGCCGCGCGCAAGGCGGTCTCGGGATCGGGCTCGCCCTGGTGAAAAGCCTGCTGCGATTGCATGGGGGAACCGTGGAGGCGCATAGCGACGGCCTGGGCCGCGGCAGCGTCTTCCTCGTGCGTCTGCCCATCGGCACAAATCAAAGTTCGGAGGCCCCTATGCCGGCGACGACCGGAGTTGAAGCGAGCGGCGCAAGGCGCATCCTTGTCATCGACGACGACCACGACGTCGCAGACAGCCTCGTGATGTTTCTGGAGACATTCGGCGCCGACGTGCGCGTCGCCTACAGCGGCCTAGACGGCGTCGAGGCTGTGAAGGCGTTCGAGCCCGAGCTGGTCTTCCTCGATCTCGGCATGCCCGGCATGGACGGATATGAGACCGCGCGGCGTATTCGCGCGCTGCCGAATAGCGCCCGCATCACGCTTGTCGCGCTGACGGGATGGGGGCAGGACCAGATACGGGACCGCGCCAGAGAAGCGGGCTTCGACCGCCAGCTCACCAAGCCCGCGGGGCTCGACGCGCTGCAGGACTTGCTGGGGTCTCTGTGATGAGCCCGAGCGAAGGAAACTCCCGCGCGTTGCGTTGCTGCTCTGGATTTCCCGCTTTCGCGGGGATGACAGTCGGCGAGCTGCTATTTTCGTCATTGCGAGGAGCAAAGCGACGAAGCAATCCAGGGCAGCCACGGCGGCCCTGGATTGCTTCGCTCGCAATGACGATTCCCGAGCGTCAATCTCTCACAGAAAAGTCCATCGCGCGAAAGTCGCCGCCTGCCCGGCGGGATGGCCGGCGTTGTCCGTCACGTTCCAAATCGTGGCGTTGGCGATATGGAAGCGGCGGCCGGTCGCGCTGATGCGCACGCCCTCATAGCCGTGCACAAAGCCGTCGCGCGCGGCTTGCGCCAAAAACTGCTCGCGCGCTTCCCTCAGCGGCGCTTCTGCGGTCAGACGCGACGGCGTCGCGATCAGTTGCATGGGAGACATCTCCCACAGCGCCAGCGCGACGCGATTGCCGTAGTTGAGGATAGGGTCGGCCTCGGTCCCATGCGAGACGACGACGAATGGCGCGGCGAGCAGGCGCTCAGCCTCCGCGTGGGCGCCGCCGCCGCGTGGCATGAGATCGCGGCCCGTGGCCTTGTGATAGGAATTGAGCAAATCAGCCGAATGCGAAATCCAGCGCTCCCAGAGGCCGGGCGGAAGTTCAGCGCGAAAGGTCGACATTTTCCCTCGTGAGGGCGCGCGCCTTACTGGTCGGGCGACGCCAGATGCGCCTTTAGCACTTCATTCGTCGTCGCGTCGACCTCTTCGAGCAGAACGTCATAGCCCCAGAGCAAAGTGAGATGGCGCAGGACCAGCGCGGCGTCGACGACGTCGAGCAGCTTGCCGGAAAACACGCGGTGATGCAGCACGAGCTTGCGGGAGCCCGCGAGATCCACGTCGACCACCTGAATATCCGGCGCGTGCCGGCCGACCTCATATTCGGCGGCGAGGCCGCGCCTCAGATCGTGATAGCCGCGCTCATTGTGAATCTTTTCCACTTTGAGCTTCGGCGCGTCTTCCTCGTCGACGATGTGGAACAGCCGCCATTTGCGCATCAAATGCGGGCTGAGGAACTGCGCGATGAAGCTGTCGTCGCGGTAATTGGCCCAGACCTCCTTGAGCACCGCCATCTCATCCTTGCGGCCGGCAATCTCGGGGAACCACAGCCGATCCTCTTCGGTGGGCTCGCGCACGATGCGCGCAATATCGCACATCATGTCGAAGCCGAGCGCGTAAGGATTGACCCCACTATAGGAGGGATCATGCGCGGTCGGCTGTCGAATGGCGTTGCTGTGGGAATGGATGAATTCGAGGAAGCTGCCGTCGCTGATCTGGCCCTTCTCGTGCAGCCGGTTCATGATGCGGTAATGGCAATAGGTCGCGCAGCCTTCGTTCATGACCTTGGTTTGTTGCTGCGGATAGAAATATTGGGCGATGAGGCGCACGATGCGCAACACCTCGCGCTGCCAGGGTTGCAGCCTGGGAGCGGTCTTTTCGAGGAAATAAAGGACGTTCTCCTGCGGGAGACGCAAGAGCGCGCGTTGGTGGTCGATGCTCTTCTTTGTCTTCTCGGCGCCGCGCGGCACGGTGCGCCAGAGATCGTCGTACAGCCGCTCGTGCTCCTCGCGGCGGTCGCGGTCGCGCCTTTCTTCGTCGGAAAGACTAATCGGCCGCTTGCGCGGATAGCGATCGACGCCTTGCGGCGCAAGCGCATGGGCGGAGTCGAGGAGCCGCTCGACTTCCAGCTCGCCATAGCGCTCTTCGCAGGCTGCAATATAGTTCTTGGCGTAGGCGAGATAATCGAGGATGCCGGAGGCGTCCGTCCATTGGCGGAACTGGTAGTTGTTCTTGAAGAAGTGATTATGGCCGAAGGCGGCGTGAGCGATCACCAGCGCCTGCATGGTGGCGCTGTTTTCCTCCATCACATAACTGATGCAAGGATTGGCGTTGATGACGATCTCATAGGCGAGCCCTTGCAGGCCGGCGCGATAGACCCCTTCATATTGAGCGAAGCGCTTGCCGAACGACCAATGCCGGTAGAGCAGCGGCATGCCGGTCGATGAATAGGCGTCGAGCATCTGCTCGGCCGTGATCACTTCGATCTGATTGGGGAAAGTATCGAGGCCGAGCTCGCCCTTGCCGACGACCTCGACCGCGTCGTGAATATGCTGGAGCGTCTCGAAGCTCCAGTCTTTTCCTGTGAAAAGAAGCGCATCGCTCATGTGGCGGGCTCCGCGCGCGCGCCTTCGCGGCGTTGGAACAGCTCGCGAAACACGGGGTAGATATGTTCGCGCCGGGAAACGCGGCGCATCTGGAAATTGCGCTCGCTCGTCGCGAGCGGCGCATAAGCGTTCCACAGCGAGCTGCCGCCCACATAGGAGAGGGGAGAGCCCTCATGCGAATTCGCGACTTCGAGATAGGCGAAATATTGGCAGAGCGGCAGAATCTTGTCCTGCAGCAGCTCACGCGTGCGCTGATTGTCGCTCATCATATTGTCGCCGTCCGACGCCTGCGCGCCGTAGATGTTCCAATTGGCCGGATCGAAACGGTCGGTAATGATGCGGTCCATCTCCGCGAGCGCCGACGAAACGATCGTGCCGCCGGTCTCGGTCGAGCGGAAAAACGTCTCCTCGTCGACCTCCTGGGCTTCGTCGGTATGTCTGATGAAGACGATCTCGACGCGCTCGTAGCGTCGCGTGAGAAAGACATGCAGCAGCATGAAGAAGCGCTTGGCGAGATCCTTCATATGCTCCGTCATCGAGCCGGAGACGTCCATGAGGCAGAACATCACCGCCTGCGCCACGGGCTTGGGAAAGCGCTCGAAATGACGGTAGCGCAGATCGACGGGGTCCAGAAAGGGAATGCGCATCCGCCGCGCGCGCACGGCGCGCAATCTTTCGTCCATGACGTCGAGCGAGTCGCTTTCCTTTGCCCCGGCAATCTCCTCTTCGAGCTGTTCGACCGTCGCGCGCGGCGGCCGGCCCATGGCGATGCGCCTTGCGAGTGACATTCGCATGGTGCGGCCAAGCGCGAGATTGGCCGGCGTGCCGCTCGTCGAATAGCCGGCGCGGCGCGAGCCGAGCTTCTGCGCGTCGACAAGACCGCGCTTGGCGAAATCCGGCAGCTCCAGATCGTCGAGAAAGATGCTGAGAAATTCCTCGCGCGTGAGCACGAATCTGAAGGCGTCCTCCTGGCCGTTGCCGCGCCCCGGCTCCGAGCCCCCGCCGCCGCCTTCGCCTGTCGGCCGGTCGATGAGGTCGCCTTCGATATATTCGCGGTTTCCCGGCAGGATATAGTCGCGGCGTTCGCCGCGCGTATGCCGAAACATCGGCTCGCGCGCGCCGTCCGCCGGCACGGTCACTTCCTGCGCGTTTTCCAGATCTTCGATTGCGCGTTCGCGGCTGGCTTCGCGAACCGCGCGCTCGACTGTGTCTCGGACACGGCGAAGAAAACGCTGACGGTTCGAGAAGCTTTTGCCCCCTGGATTGAGCCGGCGATCGACGATGCGCATCTCTTCCTTCACGATCCTTGCAAGCGCGTCGCCGGCAAAACCCTATCAGCCTGCCTGCTTCACGCGCATGTACCATTCCACCAGGCGCCGCACCTGCCGCTCGGTGTAGCCGCGAGCGACCATGCGGCTAACAAACTCTGTATGCTTGCTTTCTGTTTCGTTGTCTTTCTTCGTTCCGAAACTGATGACCGGCAAAAGGTCTTCCACTTGGGAGAACATTCTCTTTTCGATCACGTCACGGATCTTTTCGTAACTCGCCCAGGACGGGTTGCGCCCCTTGTTCGAGGCGCGCCAGCGCAGCGCGAATTTGACCACCTCGTTGCGGAAGTCCTTGGGATTGGCGATGCCGGCCGGCTTTTCGATTTTTGTTAGTTCCTGATTCAACAGCTCGCGGTCGAGCATCTGTCCGGTGTCGGGATCCTTGAAATCCAGGTCCTCAATCCAAGCGTCTGCATAATCGATGTAGCGGTCGAAAAGATTCTGGCCATAGTCCTGATAAGATTCGAGATATGCTTTTTGAATTTCCTTGCCGATAAATTCCGCGTAGCGCGGTGCAAGTTCGCCTTTAATGAACTCAATATACCGCTTCTCCGTCTCGGCGGGAAGCTGTTCGCGCCGCAGCGCCTGCTCCAGCACATACATGAGATGAACGGGATCAGCCGCAACCTCGACAGTATCGTGGTTGAAGGTCGCCGCGAGCACCTTGAAGGCGAAGCGCGTCGAAAGCCCCGTCATGCCTTCGTCGACGCCGGCCGCCTCCCGATACTCCAGAATGCTGCGCGCGCGCGGGTCCACCTCACGCAGGCTCTCGCCGTCATAGACGCGCATCTTCGAGAAGAGGTTGGAGTTCTCGTGGGGGCTCAGGCGCGACAGCACGATGAAGCGCGCCAGCATCTCCAGCGTGTTGGGCGCGCAGGCGGCGTTCGCCAGCTCGGACTCGCGCAGCAGCTTCTCATAGATGCGCTGCTCCTCCGTCACGCGCAGGCAATAGGGCACTTTGATGACGTAGATGCGGTCGATGAAGGCTTCATTGTTGCGGTTGGATTTGAAGCTTTGCCACTCGGCCTCGTTCGAATGGGCGAGGACGATGCCCGAGAAGGGGATCGCGCCGATATTCTCCGTGCCGATGTAATTGCCTTCCTGCGTCGCCGTGAGCAGGGGGTGCAGCATCTTGATGGGCGCCTTGAACATCTCGACGAATTCGAGAAGGCCCTGATTGGCGCGGTTCAGGCCGCCGGAATAATTATAGGCGTCCGGATCGGCCTGCGCATGCGCCTCGAGCTTGCGAATATCCACCTTGCCGACAAGCGACGAGATGTCCTGATTATTCTCGTCGCCTGGCTCTGTCTTGGCGATTGCGATCTGGCGCAGGCGCGAGGGCGCGAGCTTGGCGACGGTGAAGCGCGTGATGTCGCCATTGAATTCATCGAGCCGCTTCAGGCACCACGGGCTCATGATCGAGCCGAGGCGGCGCCGCGGGATGCCGTAACGCTCTTCGAGGAGGGGGCCGGCTTCGGCGGGATCGAAAAGCGACAGCGGGCTCTCGAAGACCGGGCTGAGCTCGGAGCCCGCCTTCAGCACATAGATCGGGTTGGCTTCCATCAGCGCCTTGAGGCGCTCGGCGAGCGACGACTTGCCGCCGCCGACGGGCCCGAGCAGATAGAGGATTTGCTTGCGCTCCTCCAGCCCCTGCGCCGCGTGGCGGAAGAAGCTGACGATGCGTTCGATCGTCTCTTCCATGCCGTAGAATTCGGCGAAGGCCGGATAGACGCGAATGGTGCGGTTCATGAAAATCCGGCCGAGACGCGGGTCTCTCGACGTATCGACGAGCTCGGGCTCGCCGATGGCGGCCAGGATACGCTCGGCGGCGCTCGCGTAGGTCTTTGGATTGCCCCGGCAAAGCTGGAGATAGGACTCGAGCGACATCTCTGCCGCCTGACGTTCTCTATAGAAGTGAACGAAATCTGCGAAGACGTCGGTGTTCGCCATAGATGGGCCCCCTGAGCATGGACGCGGGATGATGCGCGTTCCAACAGAAGGTACCTGAGCAAGCTGGCGCTGATTTCAATATGAGACAGAGCGATAAGACATGAGGGCGCCAGTCTCTTGGCGCAGCGCCCGGCGGTTGGGCGGGATGGGTCTATCGTTGTCGAATGAGGCTATGTGACTGTTTGGGCAGCGCCGCCCGTGGCCCGCGCGCGCCTTTCGCCTAGGTTTAAGGCTCCCAAAAGCTCTGTAAGATCGTTTGGTTGCGGCCCGGCGCTCGAGCCGGGCCGCGAAGTGGCTCAGTAGTAGTAGCGCGGACGGCGGTAATAGCGCCGCGGCTGGGGCGCCGTGGCGGCGCCGACGAGCGCGCCGCCGGCCGCGCCGATGGCCGCGCCGGCGAGCGTCGGACCAGCCATGCCGCCCGAGGCCAGCGCGCCAATGCCCGCGCCGCCCAGACCGCCGATGAGGCCGCCGCCGAGCGCGCGTTCGCCCGGCGTATAGCAGCCATAGAGCGGCAGGGCGCTCATCAGGACGGCGGCGACGATGAAAGCCTTCTTGGCCGGGCGGCGGAGAACGATGTTTTGCATTGGAAGACCTTTTTTAGGATCGTTGAATGATTCGCCTCCGGCGAGGCGGCGCCTTCAGCGTAGCCCCTAAAAAACCGACGTTTACGCCATTACGATGGCGGGGCTTTTGTCCGACACGGACCCGCCCGACGCAGCCTGCTCCTCTCCTGCCTTAACCCTGCCGGTCTTCCGCTTCCTTGAGAACCTGGAGAAGATAGGCGCCGTAGCCGCTCTTTAAGAGGCGCGCGGCGGCTTCGCGCATCTCCTGCGCGCCGATCCAGCCGTTTTGGAATGCAATCTCCTCCAGGCAGGCGATCCGTTGGCCCTGTCGTTGTTCGACCGCCTGCACATATTGCCCCGCTTCGAGCAAGGACGCCGGCGTGCCGGTGTCCAGCCAGGCGAAGCCGCGGCCCAGCCGCTCTACGTTCAAATCGCCGGCTTCGAGATAGACGCGGTTGAGATCTGTGATCTCCAATTCTCCGCGCGCCGATGGTCTCAGCGAGGCCGCATATTCCGGCGCGCGACGGTCGTAAAAATAAAGCCCGGTCACCGCCCAGTTGGATTTTGGCGTCGCAGGCTTTTCTTCGAGCGACACGGCTTTTCTGTCGGGTCCGAATTCGACCACGCCATAGCGCTCGGGATCCTTCACATGATAGGCGAAGACCGTCGCGCCGTCCTTACGCGCGGCGGCGGCGGCGAGCGTGTTCGTCAGCCCGTGGCCATAAAAAATATTGTCGCCGAGGACGAGCGCGGAATTATGTCCTTCCACGAAGGGCGCCCCAATCGTATAGGCTTGGGCGAGCCCCTCCGGACGCGGCTGCTCGGCATAAGACAAAGAGACGCCCCATTGCGCGCCCGAGCCGAGGAGGCGCTTGAACGCGGGAAGATCCTCCGGCGTCGAGATCACCAATATGTCGCGCGCGCCCGCGAGCATAAGCACCGATAGCGGATAATAGACCATCGGCTTGTCATAGACAGGCAGCAATTGCTTCGACGCCGCCAGCGTCATGGGATGGAGCCTGGTGCCGGATCCTCCGGCGAGAACAATGCCGCGCATAACGCCCCTCAAAGTTAATCGAATCTATGGAAGCGGGGATCGCCAGGGCGACCCGCCTGCCATTTCAGTCGAAAGCGTCCGCAAGATCGCGCAGGCGCGGCCAGCGCTTATCTTTTTCGGAAAGAATGGCGCCGCCGGGCGGCAATGGCCAGTCGATGCCGACATCCGGATCGTCATAGGCAAGACCGCGATCATTCGCAGCCGAATAGAGCGCCGTGACCTTGTATTGCACCTCGGTGTCAGGCTCCAATGTGACAAAGCCATGGGCAAATCCGATGGGCACGAGAAGTTGTCGCCAATTTTCAGCGGAGAGCTCGACGGCGACATGCTTGCCGAAGGTCGGGGATGAACGGCGGATGTCCACCGCGACATCGAGGATGCGGCCGCGCGTGACGCGGATCAGCTTGTCTTGCGCGAAAGGCGGCGTCTGGAAATGCAAGCCGCGCAGCGTGCCAACAGGGGCGGAGAAGGAGTGATTGTCCTGAACGAAACTGTAGTTCAGCCCGGCTTTTTGCCACTCCGATTCCTTGTAAACCTCTGAGAAAAAGCCGCGTGCGTCGCCATGCTTCTTCGGTGTGACGATTATCACGGCGGGAATGTCGGTGGCCTGAAATTGCATGACGCTCTCGATGAGTTTGAATGACCGGAGAATGGGCGTTCCGCTAAGCTGTGAGGCCGAGCCGCTCGCCCCGATATTTGCCGGAGCGTATCGCCTGCCACCAGGCTGGATTGTCCAGATACCACTGCACGGTTTTGCGTAGGCCGGTCTCAAAAGTCTCGGTCGGACTCCACCCAAGCTCGCGCTCGATCTTGGAGCAGTCGATGGCGTAGCGAAGGTCGTGTCCGGGACGATCCGTTACGAATGTGATGAGATTGCGGTAGGAGCCATTGCCGCTCGGCCGCAGCTCATCGAGAATGTCGCAGATGGCGTTGACCACCTCGATGTTGGTTCTCTCGTTGCGTCCGCCGACGTTGTACGACTCACCGATGACGCCTTTGCGCGCAACCAGCATCAGCGCCGCGGCGTGATCCTCGACGAAGAGCCAGTCGCGGATATTTTCGCCGCGTCCATAGACAGGAAGCGGCTTTCCCTCGATTGCGTTGAGGATGGTCAGTGGGATGAGTTTTTCAGGGAAATGATAGGGGCCATAATTATTGGAGCAGTTGGTGACGATTGTCGGCAGGCCATAAGTTTCGCGCCAGGCGCGAACAAGATGATCGGAGCCTGCTTTCGACGCCGAATAAGGCGAATTTGGCGCGTAGGGCGTGTCCTCCCCAAAAAAGCCTTCCTTGCCCAGCGCGCCGAACACCTCATCGGTTGAAATATGCATGAAGCGAAAAGCCGCTGATTTCTCCTTGGGGAGACCGCGCCAATAATCCAGCGCCGCGGCGAGCATTGTGAAGGTGCCGACGACATTGGTCTCGATGAAGGCAGCGGGACCGTCGATAGAGCGGTCGACATGGCTCTCGGCGGCGAGATGCATGACGACATCCGGCTGAAATTCCGCCAACGACTGTGCAACTTCGGCGCGGTTGCATATATCCGCGTGGCGGAACGAATATCTCGGATCGTCCGCAATTGGCGCGAGGGAATCTAGATTTCCAGCATAGGTTAATTTGTCGAAAATCAGAATCTGATCGGAAGTTTCCGAAATGAAACGTCTCGCGACCGCCGAACCGATAAAGCCAGCCCCGCCGGTGATAAACACGCGCATTAAACACCTCTGCCTGCAATCTTTAAGCGGGATTTCGAAAAGCGCGGCGCGGCTTTTCCTGAAAACCCCGCTTAGACTCAAAGGTCTCCTTAAATGATCGCGCGGTTAAATCAAGAGCAGGCGCGCTCGCGCGCTTGCCGGTCGGGCGGAAGCGTTGAGAATAACAAAAAGCATGCCAAAAAATTGCTTTTTTCCTGGGATATACTAATGCGCTTCGTCCCAGTTCTTGGCCGCGCGGGCGTCGACCTGTAGCGGCACTGTGAGCTGCACGGCGGGGAGGGGCGCGTCTTCCATCACGCGGCGGGCGAGGGCGATTGTCGCCTCGGCTTCCGCTTCCGGCGCCTCGAAGACGAGCTCGTCGTGCACTTGCAAGAGCATCTGCGCCGACAAATCCGCTTCGACCAACGCGGCGTCCATGCGCACCATGGCGCGGCGGATGATGTCGGCGGCAGCGCCCTGTATCGGCGCGTTGATCGCGGCGCGCTCGTAAAAGGCGCGGTCGGACGCATTGGCCGAGGCGATGCGCGGGAAATGCAGCGCGCGGCCGAAAATCGTCGTCACGCACATCTTCTCGCGCACGGTTTTCTTGGTCGCGTCCATATAGTCCCGGATGCCGGGAAAGCGCTCGAAATAGCGCTTGATATAGGCCCCCGCCTCCTCGCGCGGAATGGAGAGCTGATTGGCGAGGCCAAAGGCGGAAATGCCGTAGATGATGCCGAAGTTGATCGCCTTGGCGCGCCGGCGCACTTCCGGCGGCATATCCTTCACCGGCACGCCAAACATTTCCGAGGCCGTCATGGCGTGAATGTCGACGCCGTCGGCGAAAGCCTTCTTCAATTGCGGAATATCGGCGATATGCGCGAGCAGCCTCAGCTCGATCTGCGAGTAATCCGCCGAGATCAGCACACGCCCCGGCGGAGCGACGAAGGCCTTGCGGATCTTGCGGCCGGCCTCGTTGCGCACGGGAATGTTCTGCAGATTGGGCTCGGACGACGAAAGCCGACCCGTCGTCGTCGCGGCGAGCGAATAGCAGGTATGGACGCGGCCGGTTTCCTTGTTCACGAAGCCGGGCAGCGCGTCGGCGTAAGTGCTTTTGAGCTTCGAAAGCTGGCGCCAGTCGAGAATGCGGCGGCAGAATTCATTGCCTTCCGCCGCGAGATCCTCGAGCACGCTGGCGGAGGTCGACCAGGCGCCGGTCGCAGTCTTTTTGGCGCCGGGCAGGCCCATCTTGCCGAAGAGAATGTCGCCCAACTGCTTGGGCGAGCCGAGATTGAAGCTCGCGCCGGCGAGATCGAAAATATCCGCCTCCAGCCGCGCCATGTCCTGCGCAAACTCGCCCGAGAGGCGCGAGAGCATGTGTCGGTCGATGGTGATTCCACGCCGCTCCATATGCGCCAGCGTCGTCACCATGGGGCGCTCCAGCGTCTCATAGACGGCGGTCTTTCCTTCGGCGGCGAGGCGCGGTTTCAGCGCGCGCCACAGGCGCAGCGACACGTCGGCGTCCTCGGCTGCATATTCCGTCGCTTTATCGAGCGGAACGCGCGCGAAGCCGATGAAAGTACGGCCCGAGCCCGCCACTTGCGCGAAAGTGATGTTCTCGTGTCCGAGATGTTTTTGCGCAAGCTCGTCGAGCCCGTGATTGTTGCGGCCTGTATCCAGCGCATAGGAGATCAGCATCGTGTCGTCCATCGGCGCGACTTCGATGCCGTAGCGCGAGAGCACGAGCAGATCATATTTCATGTTCTGCGCGACCTTGAGGACGGCGTCGTCCTCAAAGAGCGGCTTGAGTTTTTCGATCGCGGTTTCGAGCGGTATCTGACCGGCGACGAGATCGGCGCCGCCAAAGAGATCGCCATTTCCGCCTTCGCGATGCTGAAGCGGAATATAGCAGGCGCGGCCCGGCCCGAGCGCGAGCGACACACCGACAAGATCGCAGCTCAGCGGATCGAGCGATGTGGTCTCCGTGTCGAGCGCGACGATCCCCGCCTCGAAAGCGTCGGCGACCCATTCTTCGAGCCGCTCGACGGACATGACGGTCTCATAGGTCGAGCGGTCGATCTTCTCGGCGAGCGCCGCCGCTTTGCGGGCGCCGGCGAGCGTCGCGGGCGAGAAGCCTTCCGTCGCCTTGTCGGCGGCAGGCGCACGCGGCTCCTTCGGCTTTGGCCCCGCCGGCGCCGCGGCGTGATCGACCTCGCCATTGCGGGCGCGCCAGCCTGCCGCGCCGACATAATGCGGATCGGGTTCGATGTCGTGAATATCGACGCCATAGAGATCGCCGACGCGCCGTGTGATCGTCGTGAACTCCATCGCCTGCAGGAAGGCGACGAGCTTATTCGGATCGGGTTGATGCAGGCCGAGATCGTCGAGCTTGGTTTCCACCGGCGCGTCGCGCACGAGCTCGACGAGCTTTTTGGAGAGGCGAATGAGCGCGACCGCTTGCGGGTCCGTCAGCGCCTCGCGGCGCTTGGGCTGCTTGATGCCGGGCGCCTTTTCCAGCAGCGAGTCGAGATCGCCATATTCATTTATGAGCTGGGCGGCGGTCTTGATGCCGATGCCTTTGGCGCCCGGCACATTATCCGTCGAATCGCCGGCGAGCGCCTGCACGTCGACAACTTTGTCCGGCGTGACGCCGAAATAGTCGACGACCTCCGCCTCATTGATGAGCCGTTCTTCGCGCGAGCCTTTGGCGCCGGCCGTTCCCGAGGCCGGGTCGTACATGGTCACGCCCGGCCCGATGAGCTGCATGAGGTCTTTGTCGGCGGAGACGATGAGCACATCCGCGCCCTTCTCACGGGCCTGTGCGGCGTAAGTGGCGATGAGGTCGTCGGCCTCGTAGATGTCCTGCTCGATCGGCGTGAGGCCGAAGGCGCGCACAGCCGCCCGCATCAGGGGAAATTGCGGGACGAGGTCTTCCGGCGGCTCGCTGCGATGCGCCTTGTATTCGGGATAGATTTCCTTGCGGAAGCTGTTCTCGCTCTTGTCGAAAATGATGGCGAGATGGGTGGGCGTCGCGCCCGCCGCGCCTTCGCGCACGAATTGCAGGAGCTTGGTGCAGAAGAGCCGCACGGCGCCGGTCGGCAGCCGGTCGGAGCGATAGTTGTATTTCGCGTCCTGCCGGATCGACTGGAAATAAGCGCGAAAGACGAAGGAGGAGCCGTCGACGAGGAAGACGTGAGAGCCGGGGCCGACGGGCTTGTGCGTGAGTGTCATGGGCGCATTTTAGCGCCGACTTTCCTCGGCGTCTTCCGTCATTGCGGGCCTCGATTGCTTCGCCGCGCTCGCAAGGACGGTTGTGGCGTTTGATGAAGGCGACGATCCATCCCTCCCCCTTGCGGGGAGGGCAGGGTGGGGGTAGCCGAGATGGCGACGAAGATTGTCGACCCCCACCCCTAACCCCTCCCCGCAAGGGGGAGGGAGACGTGGCTCACGATCGGCGCGGTCGATGAAGGCGACAATCTACTCCCTCTCCCGCGAAGCGCAGGGCTGTCCGGGGAATGAGTCGAAAGGTCGCGGGCGCATGCCCGGTTTTCCCGACGGTTGTCGGGTATTTTCCGGTTGTCGAGACTGGAAAAAAGGACCGGACATGCCCGTGCACTCTACTGTATTCGCCCAACTGCTCAAGCCGGTCGATCGGCGCGCCTTCAAGCAGATCGTCGAGCGGCATGGCGGCGACGCCTACGACAAATCCTTCAAGAGCTGGGATCACCTCGTCGCGCTCATCTACGCCCAGCTTGCCGGGGTCTCCAGCCTGCGCGCCCTCGTTCCCGCCTTCAACGCCGACGCGCGCGCGCATTATCACCTCGGGACGCGGCGGCTCGCGCGCACGACCCTTTCCGACGCCAACGCCCGCCGGCCCGTCGCCGTCTTCGCCGATCTCTTCGCCATGCTCTCCGGCGCGCTCGACCGTCATACGCGCCGGGAGGGCGCGGACATGATCCGCCTCATCGATTCGACGCCCATCCCTTTGAGCAAATTCCTCGATTACGCCCGCTCCAACGGCCGCACTCACGGCCTCAAAATGCACGTGGTCCATGACCCGCGCGCCAATCGGCCCCTTCGCGCGGAAGTCACGCCCGCCAATGTGAACGACATAGAGATCGGCAAGAAAACCGATATCGAGCCGGGCGCCGCTTATGTCTTCGACAAAGGCTATTGCGACTATCGCTGGTGGACCGAGATCGCCGCGCAAGGCGCTTTCTTCGTCACCCGGCCGAAGGCGAACGCCCGCTTCCGGGCGATCGCCGCCCGCCCGCTCGACCCCGAAAGCGCGCGGGGCGACGGCTTCGCCGTGATCGCCGACGAGGAGGTGGCGCTGGCCAGCAAAGGCGATTCCAAGCTGCCCATGCCGCTGCGGCGCATCACCGTGGAAAGAGACGAGGCCAAAGGCCGCATCGTCCTCATCGTCAACGACATGCGCCGCCCGGCCGCGGAAATCGCCGCGCTCTACAAGGGCCGCTGGGCAATCGAGCTGCTGTTCCGTTGGATCAAGCAGCATCTCAACATCAAGAGCTTCATCGGCGAGGCCGAAAACGCCGTGCGCCTGCAGCTCTTCGCCGCGATGATCGCCTTCACCCTGCTGCGCATCGCCGCCTGCGTCCACAAGATCGACATGGCGGCACTGCGTTTCGCCGAGCTCGTCGGCCGCTTCCTCTTCGACCGCCGGCCGATCGCGCTTATCGACAAGCCGCCAATCAGGCCCAAGCCCGGCCGAGACTTCTCTAGTCTGCAGCTCCAGCTCGCGGCCCTATGATTTCCCCGGACAGCCCTGCGCGAAGCGGGGGAGGGTTGGGGAGGGGGTCCTTAACCCAGCCGCCCCATCGCCGCCGTCAGCTTCTCGATGCGCGCCTGCGCCTCGTCGCGGCGCTCCTTGTGCTCCTCGATGACATCTTCGTCCGCCTTGGCGAGGAAGCCCGGATTGGCGAGCTTGGCGTCGACCTTCTTCACCTCGCCTTCGAGCTTGCCGATTTCCTTGGCGAGACGCGCCTTCTCGGCGCCGAGGTCGATCACGCCTTCGAGCGGGATGGCGACGACGCCCCCGCGCACGATGATCTGCGCCGACGATTTCGGCGCGGCCTCGGCGAAGCCGATCTTCGACTGGCGCGCGAGCTTGCGGATTGTCTCCTCCCAGCGCGTCGCGCGCGTCTGAAGGCCGGCGTCGGCGCCGATCAGCAGAAGCTCGGTTTCGACGTTCAAATTCATCTCGGCGCGCAGCGAGCGGATTTCCGAGATGAGGTCGACCACCCAGCCAATCTCGCTCTCGGCCTCGGCGTCATCCAGGCCTTCGAGCGACGGCCAATGCGCGAGAACGAGCAGGCTGTCTCGCGCCGGGCCATCCGCGCCCTTGATCGCCCATAGCTCCTCGGTGATGAAGGGCATGAAGGGATGCAACAGCGCGTAAATCTGGTCGAGCACGAAGGCGGTGGTCGCTCGCGTTTCGTCCTTTTCGGCGCCGTCGGGGCCGGTGAGGAGCGGCTTCGTCAGCTCCACATACCAGTCGCAGAAGACGTTCCAGACGAAGCGATAGGCCGCGCCCGCCGCGTCGTTGAAGCGATAGGCGTCAATCGCGGCGGAAACGTCGCGAACCGTGCGCGCCGCTTCAGTGACGATCCAGCGGTTGAGCGTCACCTTATTGGCGCGCGGATCATAGGCCGCAACGCGCGCGCAGCCGTTCATCTCGGCGAAGCGCGAGGCGTTCCAGAGCTTCGTCGCAAAATTGCGATAGCCTTCGACGCGCTGCGTCGAGAGCTTGATGTCGCGGCCCTGCGCCGCCATGGCGGCGAGCGTGAAGCGCAAAGCGTCGGCGCCATATTCGTCGATGAGCTGCAGCGGATCGATGACATTGCCCTTCGACTTCGACATCTTCGCGCCCTTCTCGTCACGAACGAGGGCGTGGATGTAGACGTCGTGGAAGGGAATCTCCTTTTTGAAGTGCAGGCCCATCATCATCATGCGGGCGACCCAGAAGAAGATGATGTCGAAGCCCGTGACCAGCACATTCGTCGGATAGAAGCGGGCAAGCTCCGGCGTCTCGTCTGGCCAGCCGAGCGTCGAGAAGGGCCAGAGCGCGGAGGAGAACCAGGTGTCGAGTACGTCCTCGTCGCGCGTCAGCGTCACATTCTCGCCGGTGCGTGCGCGGGCGGCGGCATGGGCGGCTTCCTCGCTCTCCTCGACATAGACATTGCCGTCGGCGTCATACCAGGCGGGAATGCGATGGCCCCACCAGAGCTGGCGCGACACGCACCAGGGCTGGATGTTTTCGAGCCAATCAAAATAGGTCTTTTCCCAGTTCTTCGGCACGAAACTCGTGCGGCCGTCGCGCACGGCGGCGAGCGCCGGCTGCGCGAGCGTCTTCGCGTCGACATACCATTGGTCGGTGAGGCGCGGCTCCAGCACGGCGTTGGAGCGGTCGCCATGCGGGACCATATGCTTGTGGTCGTCGATGCCGTCGAGAAGGCCGCGCTCCTCCATCATCTCGACGACACGCTTGCGCGCGTCGAAACGATCATGGCCGTCGAGCGCTGCGACCGTCGCGACAAGCTCTTCGGAGGAGTCGACGCCTTCGTGGAATTCGGCATTGGCGGCGAGCGTCATGCGCGCCTGCGCGTCGAGCACATTGATGAGCCGCAGCCCATGCCGCTTGCCGACCTCGAAGTCGTTGAAGTCATGCGCCGGGGTGATCTTCACCGCGCCCGTGCCCTTTTCGGGGTCCGAATATTCATCCGCGACGACGGGAATGAATCGGCCGACGAGCGGAAGGCGCAGCCTCTTGCCGACGAGCGCCTTGTAGCGTTCGTCTTCCGGATGCACGGCCACCGCCGTGTCGCCGAGCATGGTCTCAGGACGCGTCGTCGCGACGACGATATAGTCGCCGGTCTCTTTGCCGGCGTCGTCGACGACCGGATATTTGAAGCGCCAGAGATGGCCCTTCACTTCCTGCTGCAGCACTTCGAGGTCAGAGATCGCCGTGTGCAGGACCGGGTCCCAATTGACGAGGCGCTTGTCCTTGTAAAGCAGCCCATCGCGATAGAGCTGCACGAAGACCTTCGCGACGGCGCGCGAGAGGCCCTCATCCAGCGTGAAGCGCTCGCGCGACCAGTCGCAGGAGGCGCCGATGCGCTTCAACTGCTCGACGATCTTGCCGCCCGATTCCGCCTTCCATTCCCAGACGCGTTCGAGGAATTTATCGCGGCCCATCTCGCGGCGCCCGGGCTCCTGGCGCTCCATGAGCTGGCGCTCGACCACCATTTGCGTGGCGATGCCCGCGTGATCCGTGCCCGGCTGCCACAGGACGTCGAGGCCCTTCATGCGGTGATAGCGCACGAGAATGTCCTGCAGCGTATTGTTGAGCGCATGGCCCATATGCAGGCTGCCGGTGACGTTGGGCGGCGGAATGACGATGGAATAGGGGGCGGCGTCCGCGCGTTCCGGGCGTCCGGCGCGGAACGCCTGCGCGTCTTCCCAGGTGGCGCGGATGCGGCTCTCTATGGAGCGGGGATCGAAGGTTTTTTCCATGGTCATCGGGTAAGCCGGGCGTTTGTTACAAAAATCCCTCCCCTTTACGGGGAGGGTGGCCCGGCGAAGCCGGGTCGGGTGGGGTAAGCGTGGGCCCTCCGTCATTGCGAGGAGCGAAGCTCCGAAGCAATCCAGCGGCGTCACGCGGGCTCTGGATTGCTTCGCTTCGCTCGCAATGACGATGCGGACAGCAAGGCCGGGCCCCATCCGGCTCGCTGCGCTCGCCACCCTCCCCGTAAAGGGGAGGGAGGGGAGCCCCGAGATCGCGGCTCGCGATCAGGCGAGCTGCTTGAGCGCGCTCTTGCCGGCGTAGATCGCCGCCTCGCCCAGCTCCTCCTCGATGCGGATGAGCTGGTTGTATTTGGCGATCCGGTCCGAACGGGCGAGCGAGCCGGTCTTGATCTGGCCGCAGTTCAGCGCGACGGCGAGATCGGCGATCGTCGAATCCTCGGTCTCGCCGGAGCGATGCGACATCACGCTGGTGTAGCCGGCGCGATGCGCCATATCGACGGCGGCGATCGTCTCGGTGAGCGAGCCGATCTGGTTGACCTTCACCAGGATCGAGTTGGCGGTGCCGCTCTTGATGCCCTGCGACAGGCGGGTGACGTTGGTCACGAACAGATCGTCGCCGACGATCTGCACTTTCTTGCCGAGCGCGTCGGTCAGCTTCTTCCAGCCTTCCCAATCGTCCTCTGCCATGCCGTCCTCGATGGAGACGATCGGATAGGCGCTGGCGAGCTTGGCGAGATAGGCGACCTGCTCGTCGATGGTGCGGGTCACGCCCTCGCCTTCATAGACATATTTGCCGTCCTTGAAGAACTCGGTCGCCGCGCAGTCGGAGGCGAGATGCACGTCGACGCCCGGCTTGAAGCCCGCGTCCTCGATCGCCTTCATGATGAAGTCGAGCGCGGCTTCGGCGGAGGGAAGGTTCGGCGCGAAGCCGCCTTCGTCGCCGACCGAAGTGCTGAGGCCGGCCTTCTTCAGCGCGCTCTTCAGCGTGTGGAAAATCTCGGCGCCCCAGCGGATGCCGTCGCGCACGCTGTCCGCGCCCGTCGGCATGATCATGAATTCTTGGAAGTCGATGGGGTTGTCGGCGTGGACGCCGCCATTGACGATGTTCATCATGGGCGTCGGCAGGACGCGCGCCTGCGTGCCGCCGATATAGCGGTAGAGCGGCAAAGCGGTGGCTTCCGCGGCGGCCTTGGCGACGGCGAGCGAGACGCCGAGAATGGCGTTGGCGCCGAGGCGGCTCTTGTTCGGCGTGCCGTCGAGCTTGATCATCGTCTGGTCGAGGGCGACCTGATCCTCGGCCTCGAGGCCCAGGAGCGCGCCGGCGATCTCGTCATTCACATTATCGACCGCCTGCAGCACGCCCTTGCCGAGGTAGCGCGACTTGTCGCCGTCGCGCTTCTCCACGGCCTCATGGGCGCCGGTGGAGGCGCCGGACGGCACGGCGGCGCGGCCCGAAGACCCATCCTCCAGCGTCACATCGACCTCTACGGTCGGATTCCCGCGCGAGTCGAGAATTTCACGGGCGTGGATGTCGATGATTTCGGTCATATATGGGCCTCTTTTCGATGCGCCGCGAAGCGAGCCGCCGCCTTTTAGCCCCATTAAGCGGCGCGGGGAAGCCTAGCTGGGCGGATTAACGCGGCAAGCGTACATTAAGCGCCCCGCTGTCACGCGGCAGGTGACGTATTCGGGGTTTTTGCGCTGGGCTCCCGAGCCGGTTGACTGGCGCGGGGCCGCCGTTACCGTGCGTTTTAGCAAATATAGGGCGTCCTCGAAACGCCTGAAAAGCAAAGAATAGGCTGGGAGGAATTGGGAATGGCTTTCGATAAAGGAAAAATCGCCTTCGCGGCGGCTGTAGCGCTCTTTAGCGCGCAAGGCGCGGCGGCGCAGACGGCGGAGCATGTCGCCGCCGTCAAGGCCATTTTCGAGAAATCTCCCGTTCGCGCGGGAACTTGCGCCCCTGTCTCGGAGGATTTCCAGGGCTGGCCGGCGGCGCTGGTGCAGCGCTGCGACTATGGCGGCAACGTCGCCTATATCCTCGACGTCAGCCCCGAGAAAATGGCGAAATGGATCGAGACCGGCTGCGCCGCCCATATGTCCGGCGTGGCGGCTTGTTTCGACCGCATGGCGAAATGCGCGGTGGAGAAATCGAACGCCACTTTCGTCGTCGGCGGCAATCTCGCCGCCCAGCGCAAGGGCGCCGTGACGAATATGTTTTACCGCAATGGCGTCGTCATCGCCGCGCCCGCCAATGGCAAAAGTGACCCCGTGCCGCTTGCCGAGCAGGAGAAGCTCGCAAAGACGCCCGAGTCGGCTGTGGACGCCATGCAGGGCGGCGGCGCGGTCGCCTTCTGGCACACCATGCCGTTCCAATTCGCCATCAAGGCCATCGATCTCGGCGTGCCCGCCGAGATGAACACGCCGGACCGGCGCCAGAAATGGCTGGAGATCATTCGCGCCGAGATGCAGGCGGCGCTCAAGGGCGACGGCAATCGCTTTCTTTCGGGCTGGATGACGGCGCATCCGATCACGCTGCGCACGGGGGAATGCGCCGACGATCGCGATCCCTGATCGCGGGTCCGTCATTGCGAGGCGCGAAGCGACGAAGCAACCCAGGGGCGTGGTCGCGGCTCTGGAGTGCGTCGCTTCGCTGCAAGACGGATGGCGCGCTTGACGGACGCGCCGGGCCGTTATCTTTAACCCCCATGACCAAGACTCATGAAGGCGCGCTTCTCCTCGGCGAGAAAGCGCCGCTGCCCGCTTCGCCGGACGAGGCCGAGCTCGACCTCGTGCCCAATCCGCACAAGGATGCGGCCTATCTCGTGCGCTTCACGGCGCCGGAGTTCACCTCGCTCTGCCCGGTGACCGGCCAGCCGGACTTCGCCCATG
This sequence comes from Methylocystis iwaonis, assembly GCF_027925385.1. Taxonomy (NCBI): domain Bacteria; kingdom Pseudomonadati; phylum Pseudomonadota; class Alphaproteobacteria; order Hyphomicrobiales; family Methylocystaceae; genus Methylocystis; species Methylocystis iwaonis. The sequence continues at coordinate 3,163,564 of NZ_AP027142.1, read as the reverse complement.
TCGTGATCGACTATGTTCCGGGCGAGTGGCTGGTCGAGTCGAAATCCTTAAAGCTCTATCTGGGAAGCTTCCGCAATCACGGCGCCTTTCATGAGGATTGCACGCTGCGCATCGCGCGCGATCTCGTTGCGGCGATGACGCCGAAATGGCTGCGGATCGGCGGCTATTGGTATCCGCGCGGGGGCATTCCCATCGACGTCTTCTGGCAGACCGGCGCGCCGCCGGAGGGGCTCTGGCTGCCGGATCAGGGCGTGCCGCCCTATCGCGGGCGGGGTTAGCGCACTTCCCGGAATTTGCCGCTTTTTGAGAGCGCTTGAACGCGTTCGACCGCTCGGAGGCGCGAGATGCAAAAGATCAAATATCGGATGAGCGGCGAGGATTTGCGCCCGCGCCGCACCAGGCTCGAAATTCCGGGCTGGGCGGGCGAGCCGGAGCGCCGGACCGACGGCTCGCATGAATACGCCTGGCACTGCGTGCCCTTCACCGAGGCCGCGAAATATGGGGTGGAGGTCTTCTACCCCTATGACAACGCGCTTCACGTCACGACTCGGGGCGGCAAGCTGGCGATGGCGGGCGACTTCGGCCCGCCGCCCTCGCTCGGCCGGAGCTGGCCGCCGTTCCGGAACTTCGGCGAGTCTTTTTACACCTATCAGATCCTGCTCGATCTCAAGCCCGAGCCGGGCCATGCGATCAAGGTCGAAACGCATCCGAGCTTCTATACGGACACCACCGGAACGGCGCCGATCGCCGTGCCGGCGCTGATCCGCGAATGGTGGCCGATGCTCTATTTCATCGTCTTCAAAGCGCCGCCGGAGGGGCAGACGCATATTTTCCGGCCGGGCGCGCCCATGGCGCAATTCACCATGGTCCCGGCCGAGTGCGAGGTCGAGCTGGTTGCGATGAGCGAGGATGAGGCGGCGGAGCGGGAGCTGCAGTCGCGGCGCATCTACGCAAGCCGCGAGACGCTCGGCGCCGATTCGCAATGGCTTTCGACGACCGACACCGTGTTCGACGGCACCTATCGCCGCATGCATGGCGCGGCGCGGAAATTGTCTGAAGGGTAAGGCGCGCTCGTCGTGGCGCCGCTCGATTGGTTCGGCGCCATCCGCTCGCGCAGTTTGGACACAGAGGAAATCACCGCCGTCATTGCGAGGAGGCGGAGCCGACGAAGCAATCCAGGGCCGCATCGCCGCCCCTGGATTGCTTCGCGTCGCTCGCAATGACGGGCTCAGAGCAAAACCAGCGCTCTTGTGGCTCTGGATTCCCGTCGGGCTTTCAGCCCGCCGGGAGTGACAGGCGCCCGATGCGAGTTCTTCAGTCTTCGCCCCAGTGATGATGATGGTGGTGGTGATGGTGATGGTGATGGTAATAGGGCCGCCCCCAACCGCCATAGCCGCCGCCGTAGCCGCCGTAGCCGCCGTAGCCGCCCCAATAATTGCTATGATGATGGTGGTGATGGTGATAATAGCGCCGGCGCGGCTGATAGTAATAGTTGTAGTTCGGATAGTAATACTGAGCCTGCTCGACCTTGGCCTCCGGCTCGGGCGCCGCGGTTGCGGCTTGCTTCAGCAGTTCGGCGGCATTGGGAATCGGCTGCAGAAGTTCGGCGTATGAGGTCGGAGCCATCACTTCCGCCAGCGTCTTGACCGCCGGGGCGGCGCTCGCCGCCAAGGGGGTCAGCGCCGATATGGCGCCGACAAGGCCGGCTGTCTTCTTGTCCATGCTGCATTTCCTTTCGGGCGGGCGCGCCGGGGAGACGTTCTTCCCCGAGGCGGATTTTTGGAGCCGGCGGCGATGTTCGCCTCTGGCTCATGAACTTCCCGTGAACGATTTGGCCAGGCGGTCGAACGCCATGAGCGTCTCGACCAAGGCCGCGAGCTCGCGCAGCGGGAGCTGCGTGGCGCTGTCGGAGAGGGCGGCGTCTGGATCAGGATGGGTTTCCAAGAATAGCCCCGCGACGCCCACGGCGACCGCCGCCCGCGCCAGCGCGGCCACGAAGCGCCGCTCTCCCCCCGAGGCGCCGCCGCGCCCGCCCGGCTGCTGGACCGAATGCGTGGCGTCGAAAATCACCGGCGCGCCGGTCTCCTGCATGATGGGGAGGCCGCGCATGTCGGCGACGAGCGCATTATAGCCGAAGCTCGTCCCGCGCTCGGTGAGGAGAACGCCGGCGGCGCCCGCGGCGCGGGCTTTTTGCGCGGGATATTCCATATCCCAGGGCGCAATAAACTGGCCCTTCTTGATATTCACCGGTCGCCCGGTCCGCGCCGCCGCGGCGATAAGATCGGTCTGCCGGCACAGGAAGGCGGGGATTTGCAGGAGATCGACGACCGCGGCGACGCGGGCGCATTGCCAGCTTTCATGCACGTCGGTGGTGACCGGAAGGCCGAATTTTTCCTTTACTTCCGCGAGGATGGGCAGCGCGGCGTCGAGACCCGGACCACGCGGCGCGCCGCCGCTGGTGCGATTGGCCTTGTCGAAGGAGCCCTTGAAGACGACGCCGATCCCGAGCCGGTCCGACAGAAGCGCCAATTCGCTCGCGACTTCGAGCGCCATCTCCCGGCTCTCCAGTGCGCAGGGTCCGGCGATCAGCGCCAAGGGCCGGTTGTTGTCGAATGAGACGCGGCGCGCGCCCTCTCCCACAGCGACAGTGCTCATGGCGCTTTTCCCGGCTTGCCGACGAGCCGCGCGACCTCGGCGCGCAGCGCCGGCAGGACCTCCGCCTCGAACCAGGGATTCTTTTTGAGCCAGCCGGTGTTGCGCCAGGAGGGGTGGGGCAAGGGGAAGATCAGCGGCTTTCCACCCTGAAATGCGCGCCAGCCGGCGACGGTCTCAGAGACGCCCGCTGATTTGGGCAGCGCATGGCCGAGACGGGCGAAGTGGTACGTCTGCGCGTAGCGGCCGATGGCGAGCACGGTTTCGATCTGCGGCATGGCCTCGAACAGCGCATCGTGCCAGAGCTTGCGGCACTCCGGGCGCGGCGGCAGATCGCCGCCCGTCGCGTCATTGCCGGGAAAGCAGAAGCCCATGGGGACGATGGCGACGCGCGACACATCGTAGAATGTGTCGCGGTCGATCCCCATCCAATCGCGCAGCCGCTCGCCAGACGGATCGTTGAAGGGAATGCCGGTCTGATTGACCAGATTGCCGGGCGCCTGACTTGCGACGAGAAGGCGCGCCGTGGGCGAAACCCGCAGGACCGGGCGCGGCGCGTGCGGCAGCGGCGACGGCGCCTCGGCGCAATGGCGGCAGGCGCGAATCCGTGTCGCAAGCGCCTCCAGCCGCTGTCGCGCGCCTGAGGCCATCAGGCCGCCGCGCTCGGACGCGCCGAGATTTCCCGCCGCCAGCGGGCGAGGTGGGGCAGGTCGTCGGGGACCGCGAGTCCCGCAGGCGTCGTCAGCTCCATCGCGACGAAGGCGGTGATGTCCGCGATGGTGAACGCGTCTCCGGCGACATAGGGGCGCTTCGAAAGCTCGCCGTCGAGGAAGCGCATGGCCCAGATCGCGCGTGGGCGCAGCGACTCGGCGTAGTCCGGGAGCTGGGGCTGCTGCATCGCCGCGAGCTTCGGATGGGTATGACGGAAAATCATGGCCACCGCCAGAAAGAGGGAAAACTCCATGCGCCTTTGCCACATCTCCACGAAAGCCTGCTCGCGCGCGTCGCGCCCGAAGAGCGGCGGTTCAGGATGGAGCCATTCGATATAGCGGCAGATGGCGACGGATTCGGTGAGGACTTCTCCGTCGTCGAGAACCAGGGCCGGGACGGCGCCCATCGGGTTGATACGCCTGAAATCCTCGCCTTTTTGTTCGAGCGCGAGCAGATCGACGCTGCGCGTGGGGATGGAGATCCCCTTCTCCGCGAGGAAAATCCGAACCCTCTTGGCGTTGGGGGCGAGCGCCGTATCGTAAAGAAGCATTTTGGACCTTTCTCTTTACTTGCAATTCAGAATTTAGTCGAAAGCGTGGCTGGTTGTGAGGGTGCTGTTAATATTTACCGGGAATTATCGCATTCGTCGGCTTCCGACGCAGTAACGTCTTGCGTGTGTAAAATGAGTGAAGTCACTGCGGAAATGATCGAGCGTGGTCGTGGGCTCGATCCTCAGACTGCGACGCAAAAGCGTCGACTCGGCGCGCGCGTGCGCGAGGCGCGAGAGCGCCTGACCACCTCCGACACAGGATATCGCGGCGCCGATCTCGAGCTGCTGCGGGCCTATGCCGAGACGCGCGTCAATTCCGCCGTATCGGCGGTGGCGCTCATTCTGATGATGTCCTTTCTGGCCCTGTATTGGGTCCCGAGCCAACGGATCATCGTCTGGCTCGTTCTCGCCTTTTCGAGCCTCATCCTCTGCTACGGCACGGCCAAGAATTTGCTGGGCCGGGAGGACTCCAAGATCACGGTCAAGGAGTGGCGCACCAAATTCGTCGCGACCGAGCTTATCCATGGCTTCGTATGGGCCGGCGTCGCGGCGACCCTCCTGAGCGTCGGCGACCCCAACGCGCGCACGCTGGTCATCTGCATGATGCTGATGTCCTCGGCGTTCAACACAATGGTGACGGCGACCATTCCGGCGGCCGTCTACGCCGCCATTCTGCCGGCCTCTGTGGCGAGCGTCGCCTATATCGCCGTCGCCGCGCGCGGCGCCCAAACCATCGCCCCCCTCGTCGCCATGGTGGCGGCGAGCCAGGTGTTTTTCTATGTGCTCGCCAGGCGTTTCCACCAGCTCGCCTCCGAAAGCCTGTTCTTCCGCGCCGAGAAGAACGAACTCATCGCCGAGCTGGAGCAGGCCAAGGCGAATTCCGACGAGGCGCGCCGCCGGTCGGAAGAGGCCAATCTCGCGAAGTCGCGCTTCCTCGCGACCATGAGCCACGAGCTGCGCACGCCGCTCAACGCGATCCTCGGCTTTTCCGAGGTGCTGAAAAACGAGCTTTTCGGCCCGCATTCCAACCCTGCCTATAAGGAATATTCCTCGGATATTCATTCGAGCGGCCAGCATCTTCTGATGCTGATTAATGAAATCCTCGATCTCTCGCGCGTCGAGGCGGGCCGCTACGAATTGAAGGAGGAGAGCGTCTCGCTCGTCAATGTCGCGCAGGAGTGCCGTCATCTTTTGACGATCCGCGCCCAGAAGCGCGACATCAATTTGGTCGAGGCGCTGGAGCCCAACATGCCGCGCATCTGGGTGGACGAACGGGCCGTGCGCCAGGTCATTCTCAACCTTCTCACCAACGCCATCAAATTCACGCCGCAGGGCGGGCAGGTGACGCTGAAGGTCGGCTGGACCAGCGCCGGCGGCCAATATGTCGCCATCAAGGACACAGGCCCCGGCATCCCCGAGGAGGAAATCGCCGTCGTCATGGCGTCCTTCGGACGTGGCACGCTCGCGCAGAAGAACGCCGACGAGGGCACAGGCCTCGGCCTGCCGATCGTCAAGGGGCTCGTCGAGCTCCATGGCGGCCAATTCATGCTGAAATCCAAAGTGCGCGAGGGCACCGAGGCGATCGTCATCTTCCCGCCCCAGCGCGTGATGAACGCGCTGCCGAAGTTCGAGACGCCGACGGCTCAGAGCGCCGCCCGCCGCACGGCGGCGTGAGTTCGCGGACCGGGGGCGTTGCCGATCGGGGCTTTCGGCGGGTTCGCCAATTCCATGCGAGCGGAAAGCGCGCTAGCTTCGTCTCATGACGACCCATGACGCAAATCCCGCCGGGGACTCCGCGGCGCTCGTGCTTTTCTCCGGCGGACAGGACTCGACCACCTGCCTCGCCTGGGCGCTGGCGCATTTCTCCCGCGTCGAGACTGTGGGCTTCGATTACGGCCAGCGGCACCGAATCGAGCTGGCGCAACGCGCGGCTCTGAGAGACGGCCTTGCTGCGCTCTCGCCGCTGTGGCGTTCGCGGCTCGACGAGGACCATACGATCTCGCTCGAGGCGCTCGGCGCCATCTCGGAAACCGCGCTGACGCGGGAGGCCGAAATCGCGCTCGGGGAGGGCGGCCTGCCGAACACCTTCGTTCCCGGCCGCAATATCATCTTCCTCACTTTCGCGGCCGCGCTCGCCTATCGGCGCTCCATCGCCGACCTCGTCGGCGGCATGTGCGAGACCGATTACTCCGGCTATCCGGACTGCCGCTACGATACGATTCGCGCCGTGAACCGGGCGTTGACCCTCGGCATGGCGACCGATGTCGAAATTCATACGCCGTTGATGTGGATCGACAAGGCGGCGACCTGGCGCATGGCGCACGACCTCGGCGGCGAGGGGCTCGTCGACCTCATCGTGGAGGAATCGCACACCTGCTATCTCGGCGAGCGCGGCAAGCGCTTCGAATGGGGCTATGGTTGCGGCGAGTGCCCCTCCTGCAAGCTGCGCGCAGCGGGCTGGGAGAAATTCGCCGCGACGCTGTGAGAGGACAATTCGGGCGAACGCCGGGCGTGAGCCCATCCCTCCACCTTTACGGGGAGGGTGGCCCCGCGTCAGCGAGGTCGGGTGGGGTAAAACCCAACCGCTGTCATTGCTGCACGGGCCCACCCGGCGGCCTTTGGCTGCCGACCTCCCCGTAAAGGGGAGGTATCGGGGCCAACGACGCCAGTTTCGACTTGATCGGCGGCGTAAAATTTGGCATATCCGGCCGTAACGAGGCGCTGGGCGTTATCCCGGCCAGTGTTCTATTGCCGAGGATAGACCATGAAAGTCCGCAACTCTCTGAAGTCCCTGCGTTCGCGCCATCGCGCCAACCAGATCGTGCGCCGCAAGGGCCGCGTTTACGTCATCAACAAGGTTCAGAAGCGCTACAAGGCCCGCCAGGGCTGAGCGTCCGGGGCTCTCCCCGCAATAAAGCTTTTCAAAAGCCGCGACGCCGACAGGCTCGCGGCTTTTGCTTATTCCAAAAGGCCTAAGTAGTTCTCCAGTATCGGTCGTGACCGAAAGGCCGAATTTCGTCGGCTATGCTTTCCTGAATATCTTCAGCTCGAGACAAATCCTAGAGGTCTGCCGACCGCGTCCCTCGTGGCGACGCATAAGGCACAACAGGAAGGCTCGATATGAACGATCTTCTTCATCTCCCTGCGCAATACGCCGTCCCGGACGCGGGCGTCGCCCATGTGGATGCGGGCGCCCAAAACCCGTCGTCCTTTCCCGAGTGGACGCTGGATCAGATTGGCGCGGAGGACGAGGAGATCAAGAACCGCTGCATCGACCTTGTCCAGAAGGTCGAGGAGCTTTGCGCGGTCAAGGCGCATTTCGTCGAGATTTCGAACTGGATCGGCCATATCCTCGCGGCGCGCGAGGAGACCAACGCCGCGCTGGTCGAGCGCGGCATGATGATCGCGCTCACCGAGGGCGCGCTTGCCGACATGAAGGAAGAAAACCGCACGCTCTATGAGGAGCGGGACGAGGCGCGGACCGAGAACAGCCTGCTGACCTTGGAGACTGCGCGGCTGCGCGAGGCGACGCAGGTCCATGAAGCGCGGATCGAGACGCTGGAGGCGGATCTGCGCCAGGCGCAGGGCGTCGGCGCGCAATATCAGGAGGCTTATGAAGCCGAGCGCGCCGAAGTCTATCATCTCAAGGGCGACCTCGACGAATTGCAGGACGCCGTAGCCAAGAATGACAGGCTCATCACGCAGCTTCAGCTCGATCTTTCGGCGGCGCGGGACGAAGCCGCCTTCGCGCGCCAGCACGCCGATGTCCTGCAAGCAAATCTCGTCGAAGTTCAGACGCATGCGGGCGCGCTGCAGAACGAGCTGGCGGAGGGGAAGGTCTATGCTGGGGGCCTCGTCGAGCGCATCCGCGAATTGGAGATCGCCCTCGAAACCGAGCGGCGCCAGATCGGCAAGCTCGAGGAGCTGATCGCCTCGACCCATATGGAGCATCAAAGGGCGCAGGCCGCCTCACGCCTGGAGCTCGAGGAGCATCGCCGTCAGATCGCTGAGCTCGAAGCCAAGCTCGACGAGCAGATCTCGCGCGCGCAGGCCGCCGAGCGCCTTCTTGTCGAGGCGCGGTCCGAGCTGCAGGAGAAGAGCGACCAGTGCCGCGTCGGCGAGCGCCTGGTTCAAGACCTGGAGCAGAAGCTCCTGCGTCTTTCGGAACATTCCGAAGCCACAGCCGCCGACATGCTGCAGCTCAAGGAAAAGCTGGACGCCCGCGAGCGCGCCCATGCGCGGCTCAGCCGGCGCGCCCGCTCGCTGATCCGGGCGATGCGCGACCTCTCCGCCCGGCTGGAAAAATCCGAGCAGAAAGCCTCGCTCGCCGGCGACCGGCTGAACGCGGAACGCAGCCGCTTCGCCGATCAGAAGGCGCATCTCGAACAGGCCAACCGCGACCTGGTGGAGCAGCTCGAAAGGGAGCGCGCTTCCGGCAAGGTGACGGCGGGCGCCCTGGAGGCGGCGCGGCAGCAGCGGCTGCTGCAATCCCGCGAGGAAGAGCCGTCGCGCGACGATCTGATCCTTGCCGACATTCTGGCCCGCGCGGAAAGGGCCCATCTCGAGGCGGAGGCCCTGGCCGCCGCTCAGGCGCCCATCAAGGCCTGAACATGGGCCGCGACGCTGCGGCTCAAGCCTTCGAGATCGTAGCCGCCTTCGAGAAGAGACACGACGCGCCCGCCGCATTTCTTGTCGGCGACGTCCATCAGGCGCTTGGTCGTCTCGCTGAAATCCCGCTCGGTGAGGAGAAGCCCGCCGAGCGGGTCCCGTTCATGGGCGTCGAAGCCGGCCGAGATGAGGAGGATGTCGGGGCCAAAATCACGCAGCCGCGGCAGGACGCGGTCGACGAACGCCTCCTGGAAGGCGTAACCCGAGGAGCCGGCGAGCAAGGGCGCATTGACGATGGTGTCGTGCTCGCCGGTTTCGTTGCGCCCGCCGGTGCCGGGGTAAAACGGCGCCTGATGGAGGGAACAATAAAGAACGCTGCCGTCTGCCCAGAAAATATCCTGCGTGCCATTGCCGTGATGCACGTCGAAATCGACGATGGCGACGCGCTCCACGCCATAGGCCGCCTGGGCGTGGCGCGCGGCGATCGCGATATTGTTCACGAAGCAGAAGCCCATCGGCGTCTGCACGCTCGCGTGATGGCCGGGCGGGCGCGTGGCGACGAAAGCGGTGTCGGCCGAGTCGCTCATCACCGCGTCGACCGCGGCGACGGCTCCGCCCGCAGAGCGCCATACCGCCTCGAGCGTCTTGGCGCACATCAGCGTGTCGCTGTCGAGCGCCGCATAACCTTCGCGCGGTTCGGCCTGTTCGAGCGCCGCGAGATAGCTTTGCGGATGCACGCGCAGCACCGCTTCGAGGGGCGCGCGCGGCGCATTTACGCGCGTAAGGGATTGGAAGCGCTCGGCCTCCAGCTCCTGCTCAATCGCGCGCAGCCGTTCTGGGCGCTCGGGATGCCCCGGACCCATTTCGTGATCGAGACCGCTCGCATGCGTGACGAGAAGCGTTTTCACAAGATCGCCGCTAAGGGGGCGGACGATTCGCGTCCGGTTCCTGTGTTTTTCGCCCATGTCTGTGAAAAATGAAAGACGTCAAGTCCCCATCTTGCGCCGCAAGGGGCAATTTCTTCGCGCTGCAACGTGGCGCCCTCGCAACACCGGGGGAATATTGGCTCCGATATGGCGGTGAGGCGGATTGTCCCGGGCAAGTTCGTGATAAGGCTTTTTTAGTGACTATCCTGCGGCGGAAAGGAGCGTTGGCATGAATTCGAGGCTTTTGGTTGCAACGGCGCTATCCGCGCTCGCGCTCGCCGGCTGTTATAGCGGGACGCGTTTGCCCGAGCCGAAGCTGTCGGGTCGCGACGCCGAATTTCTGGCGCTTGCGCCGAAAGCCGAAATCAGCTCCGAGTTCGATCGCTATCTCGTGGATTACAAGACGAATGAGCCGGTTGGCTCGATCATCGTCGATTCGAGGTCGCATTTCCTTTACTACGTCATGCCCGGCGGCAAGGCCGTTCGTTATGGCGTGGCGACGGGGCAGGACGCGATGGGTTGGAGCGGCCGCGCCTATGTCGGCGCGATGCAGGAATGGCCGCGCTGGATTCCGCCAAAGGACATGCTCCAGCGCTGGCCGCATCTGCAGCCGACCGCCGACGCCGGCGGCCTGCCGGGCGGCCCCGACAATCCGCTCGGCTCGCGCGCCCTCTATCTCTATCAGGAGGGCAAGGACACGCTCTACCGCATCCACGGCACCAATGAGCCGGAGAAGATCGGCCAGGGCGTTTCCTCGGGCTGCATCCGCATGCGCGACATCGACGCGATCGATCTCTACAACCGCGTCAAGGTCGGCACCAAGGTCGTCGTGATCTAATCTCGTTTACCGCCCCTCGCGCTTCGAGACGCCTGCTGCGCAGGCTCCTCAGCATGAGGGGCTTCTGCTTCTGCGCCAAACACTTAGGCCTCCTCCTGAGGAGCGAGCAAAGCTCGCGTCTCGAAGGACGAGGCCGCCGTCAAAGTTTGGCGACAAACCGAGCCTCCTCCGCCGCGGGGAGGCTTTTTCATTGCGAGCCGCGTCTGGCCAGTGCGCCTTCGCACAGCTCTCGCGTCCCGGCCTCCCTAATCTACGCTTATTCGCCGAAGGGCGACGGAGATAGAAGGAGGCTTCCATGCGACAGACAGCGGGATTGGGCGCTTTGCTCGTGGTCTTTCTGGTTCTCGCGCTGGAGCTGGCCGGCGCTGGCGCTTACGTCGTAACGAGCGCTCATGCGGATCCGAGCGATTTTTGCTTCGGCTATGCGCTTTGTCGTTAAACACGTTAGAGGGCGCCCGGATGGTTTCTCGGAACCGGAGCCGTAGGATCGGCGTTAGTCGGCCAAGGGGGAGCAGGCGCGCAGGTTGAGAGGCGGGGCCGCCCCCGATATTGCGGCGCAAGACATTTCGGGGGAGGGGCTTATGAGAAAATCACTTATTTTCGGTCTTCTATTCCTGATGGTCGCGGCAAGCTTCGCGAGCGCGGGGGCCTTGTTCAAACCCCCGTCCGAGGCGGCAGCGGATTTCTGCTTCGGCTACGCCATCTGTGAGTGATACGAGATCCGCTCGATCGGTTCGGTGTTGATCCCGACGTTCGCAAACGAGCGATCGGGATTACCGCCGTCATTGCGAGGAGGCGGAGCCGACGAAGCAATCCAACGCCGCATCGCTGCCCTGGATAGCTTCGCTTCGCTCGCAATGACGGGCTCCGAGCAAAACCAGCGCACTTATGGCTCTGGATTCCCGGTCGGGCTTTCGGCCCGCCGGAAATGAGACGTCCCCAGGCGGGCGATTCAAACGGTTATGGTATGAGCGCTCACGCCGCGCCCCGCGATTTTACCAGGGCGCGCAGGCGGGCGATCTGTTTTCTCAATAGTTCCCCGTCCCCGCCCAGGTAGGACGCGAGAGTGGCGCGCAGCCGGCCGAGTCCTTCGACCAAGCGCTCTTTGTAAGGCTTCACGAGCCGCGACGCCCAGGCGCGTATGTCGAGGACGGTCGAATAGAAGCGTGCGAACCATTGCATCTGCAAAAGCTTGTCGCGGCAGATGTCGAACAGGAAGGCCTCGACGCCCAGCGCCAGCATTTTCGCCAGCAGAATGACGCCGACGCCCGCCAGAATATGGCCATGCGCCAGCAGCGCCAAGGCGGCTATTTTAAGCGGCAATATGCCGGCGATCGGCCCCACGAAAAGGGCGAGCGCCATGGGCGGCGAGAGCCGCGCGACAAGCGCTTTCAGCCAGGGCTCTAACCTTTCCACGCCGAGCCAGCGCTCGAGCGCGTGCAGCCCGTCCTTGAGATGGTCCCAGAGCCAGCTCTCGATCAGGAAGAGAAGCGCCAGCGTGAACCAGAAGGCCCGCGCCAGCCGCGGCTTCAACCAGCCGAGAAATGCGTTCACTTGTTCCATCGGGCGCTCCAGCAGCAGTCCGGCAAGAATGTAAGCGTCCGATCGTGAACGCCAATTTGGTCGGCGCCCATTCCGGAGACTCGCGCAGCGAGCGATCGGGAAACCCGCGCTTTTGTGGCTCTGGATTCCCGGTCGGGCTTTCAGCCCGCCGGGAATGACAAGGCCGAATGCGAGCTGCTCAAACGGAAATGGCGTCAGATGTGGATCGCCCGCTTGGCCACGGCGAGCGCCGCCTCCTTCATTGCCTCCGACATGGTGGGATGGGCGTGGCAGGTGCGCGCGAGATCCTCGGACGAGCCCGAGAATTCCATGAGCACAGCCGCTTCCGCGATCAGCTCGCCGGCGCCGGCGCCGAGGATATGGACGCCCAGCACCCGGTCGGTGGCGGCGTCGGCGATGAATTTCACGAAGCCGTCGGTCTCGCGCATCGAGCGAGCGCGGCCATTGGCGGAGAAGGGGAATTTGCCGATGGCGACGTCGAGGCCCTTGGCCTTGGCGTCTTCCTCGGTGACGCCCACCGAGGCGACTTCAGGGCTCGTGTAAACGACGCTCGGAATGACGTTGTAATTCACATGGCCGGCCTGGCCCGTGAGGATTTCGGCGACGGCGACGCCCTCATCCTCGGCCTTATGGGCAAGCATCGGCCCGCGCACCACGTCGCCGATGGCGTAGACGCCCGGGACATTGGTGGCGAAATGGTCGTCGATGACGACGCGCCCGCGCTCCAGCGCGACGCCCGCCTCTTCGAGCCTGAGGGCCTGCGTATAGGGGATGCGGCCGGTGGCCACCAAAACGACGTCCGCCGCGACTGTATCCGAGGTTGCGCCGTCGACGGAGGAATAGGAGACCACGACGCCCTCGCCCTCGTGCTTGACGCCCGTGACCTTGGAGGAAAGCTTGAAGGCGAAGCCCTGCTTCTCGAGGAGCTTCTGAAAGCGTGTCGCCACTTCGAGATCGAAGCCGGGCAGCACGCGGTCGAGATATTCGATCGCCGTCACTTGCGCGCCGAGCCGCCGCCAGACCGAGCCGAGCTCCAGGCCGATGACCCCCGCGCCGATGACGACGAGCCGTTGCGGAACCTTCTCCAGCGACAATGCGCCGGTGGAGGAGACGACGAGCTTTTCGTCGATCTGGATTTCCGCGCCGGAAGCATCACGCAAAGGCGCGACCGCCGAACCGGTGGCGATCACGATATTCCTGGTTTCGAGGGTCTGCGACGCGCCATCGGCGCCGGTCACTTCAACTTTGCCCGCGCCAGCAAGGCGGCCGACGCCGCGATAGGCGTCGACCTTGTTCTTTTTGAACAAAAAGGCAACGCCGTTTACATTCGCGCCAACTGTTTCGTTCTTGTGCTTCATCATCGCCGCGAGATCGAGCTTCGGCGGATCGACGATCACGCCGAGCGGCGCAAGGCCGTGGCCGGCCTCCTCGAACATATGGGAAGCATGCAGCAGCGCTTTCGAGGGAATGCAGCCGACGTTGAGGCAGGTTCCGCCATAGGTCGGGTCTTTCTCGACGACGGCGGTTTTCAGGCCCAATTGCGCGGCCCGGATCGCGCAGACATAGCCGCCCGGACCCGAACCGATCACGACAAGATCATAAATCATGAATGCCGCTCTTCAAGATTGGCGCCGAAGGCCCTGAGGCGCAGTCTGCTTGCGTGGGGTGCGCTGGCGGAAGACGCGTTAGCCGGCCGCCCAAAGGAAGATCGCGAGGGCAAGGACGCCGATCGCCGTCTGGCCGATCTCCAGCTTGCCCCAAAGATCGATCACTTTGCGCGCCTCATGCGCAGCGTCGGCGGCGATGAGGCCGAGGATGCGGTTGTTGAGCGGCACGATCGCCCAATAGGTGTAGGGCCATGACGCCAGAATAACCAGGGCGCCGAACAGCCAGCGAATGTCGTCGAGCTCGCGAAAGGCGATGAAGCCGAACAATGCGGCAATCGCCGCCAATCCCGCGAGCACAATGAAGCCGCGATGATCGGAGGGCTCCCATTCCTTGATGAGCGCATCGTCGCTCAAAGCGAGACGCGCCGGCTGCTCGACGTAATTCACGTAAAGAGAGGCGCCGGTAAAAGCCCCCGCAGCGGCGAGCGCAAGCGAAGCTACGATCATGTTCGATCCTTTGGAAATCGGCTGTCGGCTCGGTGGTCATGAAGAATTCAGCGGATCGGCGCTGGCGCCGATCCGCCGATCGCCGTCTCACGCAGACTCGATCGCCTCCTCGTCGCAGACGACGCGGGCGCTGGCTTCGGCTTCCGCCGCGACGTCGAATTTCAGCGAACGAATCGCTTCCTCCTCGCGCGCCTTGTCGGTGAAGTGATCGAAGAACATCTTCATTGTGCGGTCGATGCCATGCGCATTGATGCGCCGCGTATCGTCGCGATAGAAGCGTCCCGTATTGGGGGAGATGTTCACGAGATCAAAGGAGGGGAAATAGGCGATGTTCGGGCGCGCCCGCACGACCTCGTCCGCCGCCGCCCGCAAAATAGATTTGACGGCCACATTGGAGACGGCGACGTGCCGGTCTTCGTAGGTCGCGATGATCCCGACCGGCGACACGCTCAGGATGATGCGGACTTTCGGATTGACCTCGCGAATGCGATCCACGGCGGCGAGGAAGTCGCGCACGACTTCGCTCACCGTCATATTGTAGAACTCGTAGACGTTTTCGTCCCATGTCCCGCCGGCGACGCCGGGCGCGAGCTGCAAGATCGCGCCATCCGCCTTGTGGCGCCAGGTCTCGGTATGGCCGAAGGTGAAGACGAAAACGTCCATCGTCTCCAGCATGTGACGCACGGCGGCGAAATGGCTTTCGCGATCGGCGCGCATCGCCTCGACCGTCTCATAGGCGTCCGGCTCGATGCGCGGGCGGAAGGGGTCGACAAAGCGGCCGTCCTCCGGGCGATTCCAGTAATCGAGCGACGGCGTGAAACGCCCATAGACGCGCTCGATCAACTGCCGCAATTGCGCGGTCGTGTAGAGATTGCCGTAGCGGCAGGAATACATCGAGTAGTTGCGCCGCAGCGCTTCCTCGGCCGACATCCCCTGCGGCGGTTTTTCGGCGAGATAATAGGTGTAGCCGCTCGTCTGCAGGCGATGGGCGATTTCCTGCGCAAAGCAGCTTCCCGCTGTCGCCACGCGATCTTCGCGGGCGATCTTGAAGGGCATGGAAATCACCGGGTCGATGGCGAAGGGCGGCAGTCCGGTCACAGCCTTGCGCCAGAAGCGATGGTCGGGTAGGGAGCTATAGGGGTTGTCTGCCAAGGGCAAACTCCTCGTCGATTCGAATCGATCTTCGCAAACGGACCTCGTAGCGCTCGTCTTCGTTGCGCATATGGCGCGCCGTTGCGTGTGAGCGGACCATAGACGCGGCGCCGCCTCTTGTCACCAGCCCAGGGCCGGAAGACGGGACGCGCCCCGGCGAAACTGGTGAATGACCGTATGTTATCTCAAATCGACAAGCAGATTTTCCGCACCTGGCGCCAATATGCGGTCGAGCCGCACATCGCCAAGCTGACGGGCCGCGTTATCCGCGCCACGGGGCCGCGAATCGCCGTTATCGGCAATTGTCAGGCATTCGGGATCGCCTATGCGATGAAGGTCATGAATCCGAGCGCCGTGGTCGATCACTTCTCGGCGATCGGCCACGCCAAGGCCTCGATGGACCTTCTGGTCAAGACGCTGGATACGTATGATTACATCTTCACGCATGATTTTCTCGCCGGCCATTTGCGCGGCGGTGGAGATTCGGAGGAGCTGCGCAGCCGCCTGCCGAAGACGACGCTGACGCCCGCGATCAGTTTCGCGGCGTTTCATCCCGACCTCATCTATATCGAGGACAAATCGCAGCCGCTGCACGGCTTCATCTTCGGGCCGGTCGGGCCCTATCATTCGGCGCTCGCCCTTTTCGCCTACCGCGCGGGGCTTTCGGTCGACGAAGCGCGGGCGCTGTTCAATGAGAATGTCTTTCAGGCCCTGGGCTATTTCGATGTCTGGAACGACGCTGCGCGAGAGCTGCTCGAGACGTCGAAAGCGCGTTTCGGCGTCGATCTCTCGGAAGACCTCATGAAATGGGCGCGCCGCGGCGTCTTCATGTACAGCATCTTGCATCCCAAGAGCTTCGTGCTCTTCGATATTGCGCGGCGGATGTGGGAGAAAGTCGGCCTGAAGCCGCCGTCGACGGATTTCAGCTATTACGAAATCCACGACCTCGCGCGCGCTGAAATCTTCCCGGTCTATCCGGGAATCGCCAAAGTGTTCGGCGCGCAGGGCGGCTATCTGTTCAAGCTGCAGAACCACCATCTCGCCAATTCGGTCGGCGATTTTCTCAACCTGCCGCAATATCTCACGGCGTCGTTCAAGACCTATGAAAAGGCGGGCCCAGAGCGGCTCTCCAATGCGCGCGTCGATGCGTGGATTGCGGATGAGCAGACGAAAAATCTGCTCCTTGGTCTCGCCCGCGAAAACCTCAAAGCAGGGCTGACGCCGACGTTGTAAGCGGCGCAGCGGGGACCACGAGCCTTCAGGCTCGCCGGAGACTGGGGCCGTTGACGCCCTTCGTGCTTCGAGACGCCTGCTGCGCAGGCCCCTCAGCATGAGGGGCTTCTGCATCTGCGCCAAACACTTAGGCCTCATCGTGAGGAGCGAGCGACGCTCGCGTCTCGAAGGACGAGGCCGCCTCGGAGGTTTATCGAAAAGCTGGCGAGCCTTCAGGCTCGCTGCCCTTTCTTTAGCGCGCCTGAAGGCGCGCGGTCCCCTTCAGGCTTCGACTTTCTCGATTTCGCTCGTGAAGGCGCAGATGCGCGGCGCGATGTCGCGGCGGAAGCGCGAGCCGTTGAAGACGCCGTAATGGCCGACGCCCAGTTGCAGATGATGCGCCTTACGCGCATCGGGGATGCCGGGGCAGAGCGCCTGCGCCGCAAAAGTCTGGCCGACGCCTGAAATATCGTCTTTCTCGCCCTCGACGGTCAGCAGCGCCGTGCGGCGGATCGCCGCGAGGTCGATAAGCTCGCCGCGATGGCGCAACAGGCCGAGCGGCACCTCGTGCCGGATGAAGACGTGCTCGACCGTCTGCAAATAGAATTCGGCGGTGAGGTCCATCACCGCGAGATATTCATCATAGAAATCGCGGTGCTTTTCGGCCGAGTCGCCGTCGCCTTCGACGAGATGGTTGAACATTTCGAGATGCGCCGAGACATGGCGCTCGATGTTCATCGCCATGAAGCCCGAAAGCTGCAGGAAGCCCGGATAGACCTCGCGGCCCATGCCGGCATGCGGGAAGGGCACGGTGTGGATGCAGTGCCGACGGAACCAGTCGATGCCGCGCTTCTCGGCGAGCTGGTTCACGGCCGTCGGATTGACGCGCGGGTCGATCGGGCCGCCCATCAGCACCATCGAGTCCGGCGCGGCGGGGTCATTCGCCGCTTCCAACGCGGCGATGGCGCAGATCAGCGGGACAGAGGCCTGGCAGACGCCGAGCGTATGCACCGGCTGGCCGTCCTGCGCCAGATGGCGCAGCATGTCCTCGAGATAATCGATGTAATCGTCGAGATCGAACCCGCCGTCGATCAGCGGCACGGTGCGCGCGTCGGCCCAGTCGGTGATGTAGACGTCGTGGGTCGGCAGAAAGGCTTCGACCGTGCCGCGCAGCAGCGTGGCGTAATGGCCGGACATGGGCGCGACGATCAGCAGCTTCGATTGCTTCGGCTCCTCGCCCTCGAAGGCCCGCTTGAAATGCAGCAGGCCGCAGAAGGGCTTCATCCAGACATGCTCCTCGACGATCGAGACCTCGACGCCGTCGATGGTCGTCGTATCGAGTCCGAAGAGGGGCTTGCCGTAGCGGCGCGTCATGCGCTCGAAGAGCTCGGCGGAGGCGGCGATGCTGCGCCCGAAGGACGTATGCGAAAATGGGTTTAAAGGGCTCTTGATCGTATGGAGCAGGGCGTCGGTCGCCGCGCGCGCAGGCGCGAAGGCCAGATGCAGCATCTCATAAACCTGGTACGACATACGGTCCATAATTACGCGTCTCCCGGCGCTTCTACGCCTCCGTTATGTTGCGCTGCACAATACCCCTTAACATATTCGAATTCCGGGAAAATGAAAGGGCGAGCTCCATCCGGTTGTCCGGGGGAAAGGATCTCGCGTTTATCCTTGAAAAACAGACTATCTAGCGCCCGCGAGGGCGCCGACGACCATAATAAGCCAAAGCATGGCCAGCGCAGCCTTGTAAATCCTCAGTGCGCGAAAAATATCGCCAGCCGTCGCGTCGCGCCGTCCGCTTCCCAGCGTGGCGCCGGCGATTTCGAGGTCGTGATAGCGGCGCGGACCGCCGAGCGAAAGTCCCAAGGCGCCGGCCATCGCCGCCTCCGGCCAGCCGGCATTGGGCGAGGCGTGCTTGGAGGCGTCGCGCAAGGCGG
The DNA here is from genome assembly GCF_027925385.1 of Methylocystis iwaonis. NCBI lineage: Bacteria > Pseudomonadati > Pseudomonadota > Alphaproteobacteria > Hyphomicrobiales > Methylocystaceae > Methylocystis > Methylocystis iwaonis. Next base: position 3,145,298 of record NZ_AP027142.1, on the reverse strand, counting down.
TCTCATAGGCGTCCCGCGCCGGCGCGCCGGTCGCCCATGCGGCTGCGACGATTAGCCCCGCCGCCATGCGGGCGGGCATCAGGTTGAAAAGATCGTCGCAGCGGGCCGCCGCCCAACCGAAAGCGAAATAGCGCGCGGATTTGTGGCCGATCATGCTGTCGGCGGTGTTGACGGCCTTGTAGAGCAGCGCGCCGGGCAGGCCGAAGAGCGCGAGAAACAGCGCCGGCGCCACGACGCCATCGGAGAAATTTTCGGCGAGACTTTCGATCGCCGCGCGGGCGACGCCGGCTTCGTCGAGCAGGGTAACGTCGCGGCCCACAATTTTACCGACCTCGCGGCGGCCATCGTCGAGCGAGCGGGAAAGCCCGCGCGCGACATCCGCCACATGGGCGTAAAGGCTCCTTTGCGCGAGGAGGCTCGAAGCGAGGACGGCAAGCGCGATCCAGCCGTAAGGGAGCGAGAGGGCGAGGTTTTCGATAATCGAACCGGCGACGAGCGCGGTCGCGGCGAGCGCGACGAGCGCGACGGCGCCCTTGGCGCGGCGCAGGGCGAAAGGGTCGCTTTCGAGATTGAGGCGCTTGTCGAGCGCTAGGATGAGCGCGCCCGCCCATGTGACAGGGTGGCCGACGCGGCGGAAGAGCGGGTCCGGATAGCCGCAGAGAGCTTCGATGGCGAGCGCGAGCAGCGCGGTGGCGGGGTTGGTCATGCAGTCGTCAGCAACGGCGCATGACGACGACCCTGTCATTCCCGACGCGCGCGAGGCGGGCGATCGGGAATCGAGAGCCGAAGGCGCGCGCGGTCGCCCTGGATTCCCGGTCAGGCCTTCGGCCCGCCAGGAATGACAACCCCGTCATTGCGAGGAGCGGAAGCGACGAAGCAATCCAGGAGCCGAGATGGCGCTCTGGATTGCTTCGCTTCGCGCGCAATGACGGATGCGCCACGCCCTTTACCGCCCGAACAGCCCAGTGATGGACGCCTTGGCCAGCGCATTGCCGTTGATGGTGAAGCCGGCGACCGCCGTGCGGCCGTGCGCCGCGTCGCCGAGCTTGTCGATCTTCAGCGCATAGACCGTGAAAATGTAGCGATGCGGCTTGCCGGGCGGCGGGCAGGGGCCGCCATAGGCCTTTTCGCCGAAGTCGGTTTCGAGCTGATGCGCGCCGGGCGGCAGCTTCTTGCCGGAGGCGTCGCCGGCGCCCTGCTCGAGGCTGCGCACATCCGGGGGAATATCGACAACGAGCCAGTGCCAGAAACCGGCGCCGCCCGTCGGCGCGTCGGGATCGTGGACGAGCACGGCGAAGCTCTTCGTGCCGGCCGGCGGATCGCTCCAGCTGAGCGCCGGCGAGAGATTGCCGCCCGTGCAGCCGAAGGAGTTGTAGACATGCGTCATGTCGATGGTCTTGCCCTCGGCGATGTCCGGGCTTTTCAGCTCGAAGGCCTGCGCGCCGCCGGCGTCCGCCGCCGCAAGCGCCGCAAAGGCGAAGAAGGACGAAAGGCTGCGTCTCATGGGCCAAGCTCCCTGTCGAATGAAACCGGCGCTCCTTTTAGCGGATCGTTCGGCCGGTGTCGCGTTGCGCGGCGACTTGCTAAAGAAGACGCATGACAGACGCGCCAAAAGATCGCCCGCTGCGCCGGGGCTGGACCACCGGCGCCTGCGCCACGGCGGCGGCGCGCGCGGCTTATCAAGCGCTTGTCACGGGCGCGCCGCCGCCGGACCCTGTGGAAATCGCTCTACCCTCCGGCAAGCGCGTCGCCTTCGCGCTGGCGGAGTTTACGCGCGGCGATGATTTCGCCCGCGCCGGGGTGGTGAAGGACGCCGGCGACGATCCGGACGTCACCCACGGCGCGTTGATCCGCGCCACTGTCCGCCGCGCGGCGCCGGGCGCGGGAGTGTCTTTCAAGGCGGGGGAGGGCGTGGGCGTGATCACGCGTCCCGGCCTGCCGCTGCCGCCGGGCGAACCCGCCATCAATCCCGTGCCGCGCCAGATGATGCGCCAGACGATCGCGGAGGCTGCTTCGCGGCTCGGCGTTGGCGCAGACGCCGAAATCGAGATTTCCATTCCCGGCGGCGAGGAGATGGCGAAACATACGCTCAATGGGCGACTGGGCATTATCGGCGGCCTCTCCATTCTCGGCACGACGGGCATCGTCACGCCTTTCTCCTGCGCGGCCTGGATCGACAGCATCCATCGCGGCGTCGATGTCGCGCGGGCGAGCGGGCTCACGCATATTGCGGGAACGACAGGCTCGACGTCGGAAGCCGCTGTGAAGAAGCTCTATGATCTTCCCGAGGCGGCGCTGATCGAAATGGGCGATTTCGTCGGCGGTTTCTTGAAATATCTGCGCACGCATCCGGTGGCGCGCGTAACGATCGGCGGTGGATTTGCGAAGATGACCAAGCTCGCGCAGGGCCGGCTGGATTTGCATTCGGGCAGGTCGAGCGTGGATTTCGCGCGGCTCGCGCAGAGCGCGCGGGCGGCCGGCGCAAGTGATGAGATTGCGCGTAGAATCGAAGAAGCGAACAGCGCGTTGGAGGCGTTGCAGATCGCGCAGCGCGCGCATGTCGATCTCGCGAGTGAAATCGCCAGGCTTGCCTATGCGACCGCGGCGCAGACGCTGGGCGCCAGCGAAACAGAGGTCGAAGTGATCGTCTTCGATCGCGAGGGCGGCCTTTTGGCGCGCACCGGATTCAAAAGAGCCGAGCATGTTTAATACGGATTTCTCTCGGTGTCATTCCCGACGCTCGCAAAGCGAGCGATCGGGAATCCAGGGCCGAACCAGCGCTTTTGTGGCTCTGGATTCCCGGTCGGGCTTTCAGCCCGCCGGGAATGACGGGTGGCATGACCGCAAGGGCCCGTCATTGCGAGGAGCTGGAGGCGACGAAGCAATCCAGAGCCTCCGCGCGGCGGCTGCTGGATTGCTTCGCTTCGCTCGTACTGGAAGTGCGCGATGATTGAGAATCCGCGTCTCACTTTCGTCCTCGGCGGGGCGCGCTCGGGCAAGAGCGCCTATGCCGAAAGCCTCGTGATGGCGCATCCCGGGCCGTGGACTTATATCGCGACGGCGCAAGCCTTCGACGATGAGATGCGCGCGCGCATCGCGACGCATCAGGCGCGTCGTGGCGGCGAGTGGCGCACCGTCGAGGCGCCGCAGCATTTGCCCGAGGCGATTAGCGCCGCGCCCGCGGATTTGCCGCTGCTGATCGATTGCCTCGCCATCTGGCTCTCCAACAGAATGTTTGTCGAAGCCGATCTTATTGCGGATCGCGCCGCCCTGGTCGCCGCTTTATCAGCGCGCGAGGCGCCGACGGTTGTGGTGTCGCCGGAGGTGGGACTGTCGATCGTGCCCGAAAACGCGCTCGCCCGCGCCTTCCGCGACGCGGCCGGCCTGCTGCATCAGGAGGTCGCGCGGATCGCTAAGGATGTGGCGCTGGTTGTGGCTGGGTATCCGATGAAGGTGAAGTCGTGAGAGCCCCCTCCCTGTCCCTCCCCCGCTAAAGCGGGAGAGGGGACGCTCGCGATCCGCATTCTCGATGAAGGCGACACTCTGCTCCCTCTCCCACGAAGTGGGGGAGGGCTGGGGAGGGGGCGCTAAGTCGAGGGGGTCAAACGCCTGCCGCTGTTAGCCCTTTCTCCAAATCCGCGAGAATATCGTCGATATGCTCGAGGCCGATCGAAAGCCGCACATAGCCGGGCGTCACGCCGCTCGCGAGCTGCGCTTCCTCGCCGAGCTGCGAATGCGTCGTTGTCGCGGGATGGATCGCGAGGCTGCGCGCGTCGCCGATATTGGCGACGTGATAGAACATCTCCAGCGCGTCGATGAAACGCCGGCCGGCGTCGGCGCCGCCCTTGAGCTCGAAGCCGATGAGCGCGCCATAGCCACCCTTGAGATATTTGTCGGCGCGCGCGCGTGTTTCGCCGCTTTGATGCGAGGGGTAGATGACTTTCGTGATCTCGCTACGCTGGCCGAGGAAATCTGCGACCTTTTGCGCGTTGCTCACATGGCGCTCCATGCGCAGCGTGAGTGTTTCGATTCCCTGCAAGGTCAGAAACGCGTTGAAGGGCGAGGGCGCGGAGCCGAGATCGCGCAGCAGCGTCGTGCGCGCTTTGATGATATAGGCGACGGGACCGAGCGCCTTGACCGCCTCGACCCACACAGCGCCGTGATAGCTCGGATCAGGCGTGTTGAGCGCCGGCTGGCGCGCCGGGAACTTCTCCCAGTCGAAATTGCCGCCGTCGATGATGGCGCCGCCGATCGACGTGCCATGGCCGCCGAGATATTTCGTCGTGGAATAAACGACGATCGCCGCGCCGTGATCGAAGGGGCGCGCAAGAAGCGGCGCCGCCGTATTGTCCATGATGAGCGGAACGCCATATTCGCGGCCGATCGCCGCCACTTCCGCAATCGGGAAGACTTCGAGCTTCGGGTTGGGCAGCGTCTCGGCGTAATAGGCGCGGGTGCGCTCGTCCGTCGCGCGGCGGAAATTCTCGGGGTCGGCCGGATCGACGAAGCGCACGTCGATCCCCTGGTCCTTCAGCGTATTGGCGAAGAGATTCCAGGTGCCGCCGTAAAGACCGGTGGAGGAGACGATATTGTCGCCGACGCGCGCGATGTTCTGGATCGCGAAGGCCGAGGCCGCCTGGCCGGAGGAAAGCGCCAGCGCGGCGACGCCGCCTTCGAGCGCGGCGAGGCGCGCTTCCAGAACGTCGGTCGTGGGATTGCCGATGCGGGTGTAGATCGGCCCGAGCTCCTTCAACGCAAAAAGATTGGCGGCGTGCTCGGCGTCGCGGAATTGATAGGACGTTGTTTGATAAATCGGAACGGCGACGGCGCCGGTAGACTTATCCGCGCGCCAGCCTGCATGAAGCGCAAGGGTTTCAGGATGTTTTGATTCGATGGCCATGGCAATTTCCTCCTGCAAAGCTCAATTAAACGAAAAACGCGGCGCAAGGCGATCTTTTCTTGCCGGCTTTGGCGGCTCTCCCATCTAGGCTCTTGGGGCTTGCCCGGTCCGCCTCGGGGGGCGGCGGCAGGAGTGGACGCCATGAAGAAGTTTGTCGTGATCTCCGCCCTTCTCGCGGCGGGCGCTTTTGCGCCGGCGCTCGCGCAGGATCAGGGAGATCCCAATCCGCCCGTCATCCCAGGGCCGCAGAAAAAACCCGCGATGAACGAGGAAACGGGCGGCGCCGGGCCGGCCGTCGTCTCGCAGGAAACCGGCGACGCTTCGGGCCCCGCAACGGCCGCCGGGTCGCAGGGAGCCGGCGACACCTCGGGCCCCGCCGCGGGCACGAATGTGCAGCCGCCGACCGTGGTGCAGAAGGATAATCCGGAGGCGCAGAAACACGCGTCGCCTGCCGGCGTCGCCGGCCCGAGCGGAACGGCGGCGGGGTCGCCCGGCATCGAAGCCAAGCGCGGCACGCAGGGCGGACGGGAATGGCTGCCGCCGGAGGAAATCCAGCGCAAGCGCCCCTCTATGTAAGGCGCGCCGCGCAGGCGATGGCGAAGGCGTATTCGAGCGCCGTATCCTCCAGCGCCTCGAAACGGCCTGACGCGCCGGCGTGGCCCGCGCCCATATGCGTATGGAGCAGCACGGGCCCGCCGCCTGTCATGGTCGCGCGCAGCTTCGCGACCCACTTCAAGGGCTCCCAATAGGTCACGCGGGGATCGGTCAGTCCCGCGATGGAGAGGATCGGCGGATAGTTCTGCGCGCGAATATTGTCGTAGGGGGAGTAAGAGGCGATCCGGTCATAGACCTGCGGGTCGGCGATCGGATTGCCCCATTCGAGCCATTCGGGCGGCGTCAGTGGAAGGTCGTCGCGCAGCATTGTGGCGAGCACGTCCACGAAGGGCACGCCGGCGATAACGCCCGCGAAAAGCTGCGGCGCCTCATTGACGATGGCGCCCATCAGCATCCCGCCCGCCGAGGCGCCTTGCGCGACGATCGCGCCTTCGCGCGTATAGCCGCAAGCGATGAGATGACGGGCGCAGGCGATGAAGTCCGAGAAAGTGTTCGTCTTCTTGTCGAGCTTGCCGTTTTCGTACCAGCCCCAGCCCTTATCGGTTCCGCCGCGCGTATGCGCGAGGGCATAGACGAAGCCGCGATCGACGAGCGAGAGCGCATCCTCGTCGAAGTCCGCCGCGAGTGAATGGCCGTAGGCGCCATAGCCGTAGAGCAGCAGCGGCGCGCCGTCGCCGCCGGGCGTGAAATCCGCGCGATGTAGGAGCGTGACCGGGATGCTTTCGCCATCCTGCGCCGGCGCGAACACGCGGCGCGTCACGTAATTCTTCGGGTCGTGCCCTGAAGGAATTTCCTGCCGCTTGCGGAGAACGCGCGTGCGCGCGCCCATGTCGTAGTCGTAGGTTTCTTCCGGCGTGGTCATCGAGGCGTAGACGAAACGCAATTGCGTCGTATCGAACTCGAGCCCGGCGTCGAGCTCCAGCGCATAGGCTTCTTCCTCGAAGGCGATGGCGTGCTCGTCATTGGTTTCGAGATCGCGCACGACAATGCGCGGCAATGAATTCTCGCGCAACATCCACACCAGATAGCGCTCGAAGACCGTGAAGGTCACGATCATGGCGCCGGCGCGCAGGGGGACGACATCGCGCCAATTGGCGCGCTGCGGCGCGTCGAGCGGCGCGACGCAAATGCGGAAGTCATCCGCGCCGTCGGCGTTGTTGTGGATATAGAGAAGCTCGCCGTGCGGCTCGACGCCGTAGCGCAACTTCGGCTCGCGCTTGGCGACGAGTCGCGGGCGCGCCTCGGCGTCGCGCAGATCGACGAGCCAGCATTCGGAAGCGTCATGGCCGTGGATCGTGACGATGGCGAAGCGCCGGCAGCGGCTTTCGTCCAGTCCGACGAACCACGCGCTGTCCGTCTCTTCGAGTATGAGGCGGTCGCTCTTCGGATCGGCGCCGACGATATGGCGGAAGACCTGCGCCGTGCGATGGTTCTCGTCGACGCGCACATAATAAAACGCCGTCGAGTCGGCGCTCCAGACGATGGAGCCGTCGGTGTCTTCAACGACGTCGTCGCGATCCTTGCCGTCGCAGAGCGCGCGCGTGCGAATGGCGTAAAGCTCGGAGCCCTTGTCGTCGACGCTCCAGGCGAGCTGCGCATGGTCGGGCGATTGGGCGGTGTCGCCGATGTCGAAGAAATCGTGGCCCTTCGCCAGCGCCTCGCCGTCGAGCAGCACGGTCTCCGGCCCGCCGTCGCGCGGCGTGCGGCAATAGAGCGGATGCTCCGCGCCGTCGCGGAAACGGCCGTAATAGGCGTAGGGGCCGTCCTTGTCGGGGACGTCCGCGTCGTCCTCCTTGATGCGGCCGCGCATTTCCTTCACCAGCGTCTTGCGCAGCTCTTTCAACGGCGCAACGACTTTGGCGCAATAAGCGTTCTCGGCTTTCACCAGCGCGGCGATGTCTTTTGGCAAAGTCTTCGGATCGCGCAGCACATCCCGCCAATTCTGCGCGGCGAGCCAAGTATAGGCGTCGTCCAGAACGCGATCATGGGTGATTTTCTGAAAGGGGCGGCGTTCGGCGATCGGCGGCGTCGCGGTCAGATCGAATTGCGCCGAGCTTCTTTTCTTGATCTCGATCATATTTCCCTTGTTTTCCAACTTGCTGGCGTTGTCGAGACATTTTCTCAAAAATGTCATAATCTTGGTCCGGCCACGCTCGCGTAAGCGTGTGGTCGAGGGAGTCACGAAGCCGCGCGGGCTTCAATAACAATAAAAGAGACGTCATGTACAAGAGCATCAAGATTCTTTCCGCCGCCAGCGCCTGCGCCGCGCTGCTCGTCGTTTCGGCCCATGCCGAGACCGTTTGGAAGCCGCCGGCGGAGATCGCCCAGAAGGCTGGCGACGCTGGCGCCGCTCCGACCGCCGCCGCCCCTGCCGCGCCCGCTCCGGCGGCTGCGCCCGCTGCGCCCGTGTCGAAGGCCGAAAAGGAAAAGAGCTGCGCCGATCAGGCTGTCGCCAAGGGCCTCAAGGGCAAGGCGAAGCGCCAGTTCAAGGCCGAATGCGTCAAGGCCTAAAAAATAGGCCGGCCGCGAGGGGCTCGCGGCCGGCGTCTCGAATGCTTGCTTGGCGCGTCGTTCAGTAGACGCGCTCGATACAGAAATCGACTACTTCGAGCAGCGCGTCCTTCCAGGGCGAGGCCGGGAAGATCTCCATGGCGTCGCGCGCGATCGCGCCGTAATGCGCGGCCCGCTCGATCGTGTCGTCGAGCGCCTTGTGCTTCTTCATCAGGCCGCAGGCGGTCTCGACGTCGCCGTCGTTGATTTCGCCCTTCTCCAGCGTGCGCCGCCAGAACTCGCGCTCCTTCTCGCTGCCGCGGCGGAAGGCGAGCACGACCGGCAAAGTGATTTTGCCCTCGCGGAAATCGTCGCCGACATTCTTGCCGAGCTTGGCGGAGGAGCCGCCGTAATCCAGCGCGTCGTCGATGAGCTGGAAGGCGATGCCGAGATTCATGCCGTAGCTGCGCGCGGCGGCCTCATCCGCCTTGGGCTTGCCGGAGAGCATCACGCCCACCTCGGCCGCGGCGGCGAAGAGCTCCGCCGTCTTGCGGCGGATGACGCCCATATAGGCGTCCTCGGTCGTCGTCGTGTCCTTGGCGGCGTTGAGCTGCAGGATTTCGCCCTCGGCGATGACGGCGGCGGCCTGGGAGACGATGCTGAGCGGCGGGATCATGCCGGGCTCGACCATCATCTTGAAGGCGTGGCCGAGCAGGAAGTCGCCGACGAGCACGCAGGTCTGGTTGCCCCAGAGCATGCGCGCGGCGATCTTGCCACGGCGCATGTCCGATTCGTCGACCACGTCGTCGTGCAGCAGCGTCGCCGTGTGCATGAACTCGATGCCGGCGGCGAATTTCAGGTGCCCGTCGCCCTTGTAGCCGCACATATTGGCCGTCGCGAGCACCAGCATCGGCCGCAGGCGCTTGCCGCCAGCCGAAATCAAATGGTTGGCGACCTCCGGGATCGTCGTGACGTCGGAACCCATGCGCTGGATGATGAGCTGATTGGTGCGCTCGAGGTCCGGGCGGATGAGTTCGAGAAGGCTCTCGAGGCCCGCGCTTTTCTTCTCTTCGAGCGGAATAACGATACCCACGGACCCCCCTGCGGACAAAACAACCTAGCTTTGGGAATTTACGTCCTTGCGTCCTTACCGGCAAGTCGACGGCTCCCCTGCCTGCTTGCCGGCTTTTTTGGGGCGCCGCAAGCGGTTAGTCGAGCGGCTCCTCGATCTCGGCGGCCAGCGTCTGGGCCAGCCGCTCGCTTTGCTCGGCAAGGCGCGAGGCGAGTTCGGAGAGGCGACGGCCCGAGTCGGTCTCGGCGCCAGCGCATAAATCCTGGATCGCCCATTCCAAGCCACGGCAGCATATGGCTAATTGGCTCAGCCGGGCGCCGAGCTCCGCTTGCGGGACGGGACCCTGATTCTTAACATTGCCGTAGAGGCGGATCGTCATGGCAAAGACCGGTTTTGGCGAGATTAGCGGCAGAACATGCGTCGTCTTGCCACGGGGCGCGCGAGCGTAAGCTTAATCGAATGGCTAAAATTTTACCGAGCGCGTGAAGGCGCGGCCGCGCCAAAGACATAAGCCAATGGATTTCAGCGGGATGCCCGCCCGGTCGGGGGAAAGTTAAAAATACTTCATATTGTCGACGTCACGCTTGTGGACAGCGGACGCGCGTGGAACTGTCCGGGCAATGAGCATCGAAGCGGCCGATGGTTTTCTCGACGGCAGGCTGCGCCTGAAGCAGGGGCGCGGCCATCGCGCCGGCCATGACGCCGTGCTGCTGGCCTCCCTCACGGACGCGAATCAGACAGGGCTCATTCTCGACATTGGCGCGGGGGCGGGGGCCGTCGGGTTGATGGCGGCCACGCTCGCGCCCGCCGCGACGGTCGGCCTCGTGGAGATCGACCCGGAGAGCTGCGGGCTGGCGCAGGAGAATGTCGCGCTGAATGCGCTTTCGGGGCGCGTGTCGGTTTACTGCTGCGACGCGACGTCGGCGAAATCCCGCCGCGCGGCGGGGCTTGCGGAGGAAAAGGCGGCGCTCGTGCTCACCAACCCGCCCTTTTACGAAGCCGACCGCGTGCGGGTGACGCCCGACCCGGACAAGGCCCGCGCCCATGTCGCCGCCGTGCCGCTGGCCGAATGGGTGCGCGGCTGCCTTGCCTTGCTTGCGCCGGGCGGCGTCTTCGCCATGGTCCACCGCGCCGACGCTTTATATGAGTGCCTCGCTTCAGTTGCGGGGCGGCTCGGCGGTGTCACTGTACGGCCGGTCTATTCCCGCCCCGGCGCGCCGGCGGTGCGGATTTTGGTGACGGGGGTGAAGGGCTCGCGGGCGCCGATGCGCGTGTTGGAGGGGCTGGTCGTGTGAGTTCAGACGAGACGCTCTCTCAGTTTGGACACACAGGGACTCATCGCCGTCATTGCGAGGAGGCGGAGCCGACGAAGCAATCCAGGGCAGCGATGCGGCCCTGGATTGCTTCGCGTCGCTCGCAATGACGGGCTCTGGGCAAAACCAGCGCTTTTGTGGTTTTCGATTCCCGATCGCCAAGAATAAGATTCCCCATGCGAGCCAATCAAACGGAAATGGAATCAGACGCCGAGAAGCCCTTGTGGCGGGCGATGAGACCAGGCGATCTCGAAGAGGTCTGCCGGATCGCCGTTGGCGTCCATCCCGGACTGCCCGAGCGGCAGGAGGTTTTCGAAGAAAAATTCCGGTTGTTCCCCGCCGGTTGCTTTGCTCTGGAGCAGGGCGGATCGCTCGTCGGCTACGCCATTTCCCATCCCTGGACGCTTTTCGAGATTCCGCCGCTCGACGCTATTCTCGAAAGATTGCCGCCCTCGCCCGACTGTCTCTATCTGCACGACGTCGCGGTGATCCCGGCCGCGCGCGGGTGCGGGGCGGCTGCGCAATTGATGGACCGGCTCTGCCTCCTCGCCAGCCGGGAGGGCGTCGGTTTTATTGCGTTGGCGTCTGTCTATGGAACGGGCCGCTTCTGGCGCGCGATGGGGTTCGCGGCTGCTTCCAGCGACAGGCTCGCCGAAAAGCTGCAGAGCTACGGGCCAAGCGCCTGCTATATGGTGAAGAAGCTCTCGCTCTGAAGCTGCTCGTCTTTACTGCACGATGCTGGCGCGGATGATGAGCTTTGTCCCTTCACATTCCGCGTAGCCGAGCAGACCGGTGCTCTGTGCGCCGCCGGCGGCCGGGGCGTGTCCGGTCCAGACGCAGTCCTTCTTGCCGTCGCTACGGTCGCTCAGCTTGATGGTGTAGACGCCGCCCTCGAACGAGCCGTCGACCTTGTAGGTCAGCGACTTGCCATTGTCCGTCTGCATCGAGGCGTCGCCGCTCAGCCTGTCTCCGTCCTTCTTGACGGTCCAGGAGCCCTGAGCGCCCCGAACGCCGGCGATATTCTCCTCGGTGACGAGCCATGTCGTCCCGGCCGCCGATGCGGGGCCGCTGATCGCCAGCATGGCCGCGACCGCGGCAAAGAGCCATTTGTTCATGATCTCCTCCCTCTTCTTTCTTTTTGTCGGCGCATTTGAAAGCCGTTCTGTCAGCAAGGCAAGCAAGGGCGCTGCGTCGGGAAGACTGGGAGGCTAGCGTCCCCCGCTGATCGAAATCCGCGCGCCCTCTCGCCGCACCATGTCGTAAAGCATCGCCGCGTGCCCTGGGGAAAGGCGCACGCAGCCGTGCGAGACGGGCCGGCCCAGCGAGCGGGTCGCATAAGTGCCATGGATGGCGTAGCCGCCCGAAAAGAAGATCGAATGCGGCATGGGGGCGTTGTCATATTTGCTGGAGTAATGGAGGCGCTGCAGCGATTTCGCAGCAAAACTTCCGCGCGGCGTCCGATAGCCCCGGCGCGCGGTCGACACCGGCCAGACGTAACTGCCCGAGGACGAGACGACATACATCCGCTGGGCCGACAGATCGATATGCACGCGCACGACGGCCTGCGCCGTCCCGCCAATGGCGAGCGCCATGGGCAGCGCAAGGAGCAAGGGCCAGTAGCGCATAGGAGAACTCCGGGCGCCTGGGCGGGCGAAAGGCGGCCAATCGCTCGACCGCCCATATAATATGCATCGCTGAGCGCTGCCGTCCAATACGACAGGACGAATTAGGCCGGCGGGGCGCCCGGCTGACCGGCCGACTCCGCGTCTTCCCGCGCCAGATAGCGCTCCAGCGCCGCGGGCCGGCGTCGGCGGGCCTGCGCGAGGATAGGATCGCTGTAATAGGCGCGGGGACCGCTGTTCGCTGCAAAGCCGTCAAAACCGTAACGCCCGCGGGTTCTGGGCTTACTCGCGGCGAAGAGGCGCGACTCGACCTGGGAAATCGTGATGTTGTCGACGACATAGGCGCCCTTGCGATCGACATGGGCGATCTCGTCGCGCACCAGCCGGTTGAGGATGGCGACGAGATTGTCCTGCACATTTTGCGCAAGGAGCTGCAGCGCGGGATCCTTGGGGTCGATCGTGCTCATATCGCCGCGCTTGGGCCGGGCGACGCGCAAGATTGCCTTCATGGCGCGGATTTCGACGGGTTCCTCCTCGTCATCGGTCAAATCCATGGGCGTCATGAACTGACGCCGCTCGCGCGGCTCGAAGCCGCGTTTGAAGATTTCCGACAGGAACTTCATGATGAAGAGAAAGGCGTCCTGCGCCATCGCGACGCAAATCGCCATGGTCGAATCGGGCGTGAAGCTCCAAAAGGCCTCGCGGGCGAGTTCGAATTTGTTGCGCTCGGTGGAATGCGCCCGCAGATAGGCGTCGCTTTTCTTCAACAGTTCCCGCACGTCGTCTTCGGAGAGGCCCACCGCCTTGCCGGCCATGACGCAGGCGTCGACAAGGCCCTTCGCCTCGTTGAAGCCATTGGCGGCGGCGGTCCTGTCGGCGGCAGGGGCGGCGCGGATCTTGGCGACAACGGCTGTCAGCTCGTCGCGCAGCCCCGTCTCCAGTCCGCATTTCTTGTCGAAGGCGGCGCGGGCGGCGAGGGCCTCCTCGCGCGCCGAGAGGAGATCGCGCGCCGCGCCCTGCGGCTCGCAGGCGAAGTCGCCGCCGACCGCCTGGGGCAGCGCATTGGACTGGCGCGCCGCGGCGAGGATCGGCTCGCAGAGCGGCTTGGCTTCATGGACGCGCGCCCATGTCGGCTCGACGCGAAGCTGGTCGCGCAGCGCTGTCAGATCGCGCAGCGTGGCGTCGAGATCGAGGCTGGCTTCGGCCTTGGGCATCGGCCGCTTGGCGGCGTCGCCGGCAAGCTCGGCCTTCTGCTTGAGCGAGATGGACTGGGCGGCCAGCGCGTCGCGTTTCTTCAGGGCGGCGGCCCGCTCGGCGGTCGGCCCGGCGAGGGTCTGGCGGATGGCGGCGATGCGGCGATTGACTTCCTCCGCCTTGAGCCGATGGGTCCGGCAGTTTATCCCGCAGGCCGCGCCGCGATTGTCGAGACCATGCTCGGCGTCGACCGCAAGCTGCTCCTCCTGCCGCGCGGTGAGGCTAAGAGCGGCGATCTCGTCCTGCTTGGCCTTGATGGTGGCGTCGAGGTTCTCGACGCTTTTCTCGAGAGCGGCGATCTCGGCGCGGCCTTCGTCATATTGGCGGCGCGCGGCGTTGGCGCTTTCGAGCTCCGCAGCCGCCTGTTGCGCCGCCTTCGCCAGCACGGCCTGCTGGGCTTCCTGGCTCTTGCGGATGGTCTCGCGTAAGGCGGGGCCGGCGGTCCGCGCCGTGTCGATCAGCGCGTCGAGCGAGTCGAGATAGGCCTTGAAGGCGGGGTCGGCGACGATCTTGGCGGAGGCGGCCTCATAGGCGGCGTTGATCTCTTTCGTTGCCGGCAGGACGACGTCGGCGGCCAGCTCCATGGGCTGCAGCTCGGCGACGATCTTGCGCGAGGAGAGCTTGAAGATGTTGTTGTAATAATAAGTGAAAGAGAAAAAGGCCGAGATCGAGAAGACGAATAGAAACACCGCCGCCGTCACGGCCGTCTTCACCACCATGCGCTCGCGGGCCATGCGGCGGCGTGCGATCAGCGCCGCGAGGTCGGCGCCGAGCGACCAGGAGGTCGAGGCGAGCATGACGAGCACCGCCGTGGTGGCGACGAAAGTGCCGGCGATCCCGACCACGTCGCCCTGCTCCTTCTGCATGATGTCGATCATGCCGGAGGAGGTCGTGTAGAAAACCCAGGCGAGGACGGGCAGGGTCACGGCCATGCCGATGCGGCCGAGGTCGATGTCCCCCGCCCAGAAGCGCTTGAGCGGCGCGAAAAGCGCGGCAAGGCGGCGCGGGGCCGGACTCACGGCGGGACGGGCGGGCGGGCTCGCGGCAGTCATTGAATAGCGCTCCTCCAATCAGCCCCGCATCATGGGCCTCGGCAATCTGGCTAGCCTGTCCCCATTCCTCCCCTTTACGGGGAGGTCGGCGGCCGCCAGCTCGCTAACCGTCGCGGTTGATGCGATGGAAATGAGACCTATTTTTGCCGCTTCGCAAGCTGTCTGCTCTTTGGACCGCGCGCCTTCGGGCGCGCCGCCAAAAAAGCGAGCCTGAAGGCTCGCGGTCCAAGTAGCTTGCAGGCCCTTGGCTGGGCGGGTTTTCCTCCCCCGCAGTTTCGTGTTAGACGGCCGAACCGGCGCGATGGTCGCAGCAGGACGCGCGCCGGCGCCTCTTGTCTCGCGGCCCCTTGACGGTTCGCGCACCATAGCAGGAACAAGCCGTGTCCATACCTTTCCGTTACGTTGCAAAGATCGGCTCTTATCTCGTCAAGCAGCATCTTATGGGCAGGAAACGCTATCCGCTCGTTTTGATGCTGGAGCCGCTGTTTCGTTGCAACCTGGCCTGTTCCGGCTGCGGCAAGATCGACTATCCCGACCACATCCTGAACAAGCGGCTCTCGGTCGACGAATGCCTCGCCTCGGTCGACGAATGCGGCGCGCCGGTCGTCGTCATCGCGGGCGGCGAGCCGCTGCTGCACAAGGATTTGCCGCAGATCGTCGAGGGTATTGCGAAGCGCGGCAAATTCGCGATCGTCTGCACCAATGCGCTGCTGCTCGCCAAGAAAATCGACCAGTACAAGCCCTCGCCCTATTTCACCTGGTCGATTCATCTTGACGGCGACAAGGAGATGCACGACCGCGCCGTGAGCCAGGAGGGCGTCTACGAGCGCGCCGTCGAGGCGATCAAACTCGCCAAATCCAAGGGCTTCCGCGTCACGACGAACAGCACCTTCTTCGCCGACGCCGACCCGGCGAAGGTCGCCAAATTCCTCGACGACGCCACGGCGCTTGGCATCGACGGGATGACGGTGTCGCCCGGCTACGCCTATGAGCGCGCGCCGGACCAGACCCACTTCCTGAACCGCCAGAAGACCAAGGAGCTGTTCCGCGACATCCTGCGCCGCGGTCGCGGCGGGCGCGCCTGGGCGTTTCAGCAATCCGGCCTGTTCATGAACTTCCTTGCGGGCAACGAGAGCTACGCCTGCACGCCCTGGGGCAATCCGCTGCGCACCGTCTTCGGCTGGCAGCGCCCCTGCTATCTTCTCGGCGAAGGCTATGTGCCGACCTTCAAGCAGTTGATGGAAGAGACCAATTGGGACGCCTATGGCGTCGGCAACTATGAGAAATGCGCCGACTGCATGGTCCATTGCGGCTTCGAGCCGAGCGCCGTGGCCGATACGGTGAAGCGCCCGTGGAAGGCGGCGGCCGTGGCGCTCTTCGGCGTGCGCACCGAGGGCCCGATGGCGGCGGACATCTCGCTCGAGAACCAGCGCCCGGCCGAATATGTCTATGACGAGAACATCGCCCGGCTCTCAGAGATCCGCGAGCATGAGGCGCGCGAGCGGTCCGAGAAGCGGTCCACAGCGGCCTAAGGAGCCGAAGGCCGCGCGGGAATCGAGGCCTGCGAGAATCAATTCGCCGATTTGACGTGGCGCGCGGAGCAGTTCGCGCGCCACAATTTTTCCGTCCACGTCGCCCTCGGGCGTCAGCGCCTTGGCGGCGAGCGGGGGCAGGGCGCGCGAGGCCGGATCGCTGATGGCGCGCAGCGCGACGAAGGGGATTTTCCAGTCACGGGCGTATTCGGCGGCGAGATGGGATTCCATGTCGACCGCATGGGCGCGCGACGATTCGCGCAGCCACGCCTTGCTCATCGTATCCATGGCGGGTTCGTCGACGCCCACGATCGCGCCCGGAACGGCCTTGCGGCCCTTGGCGGCGATGGCTTCCGCCAATGCGCCGGAGAGATGCTCATGCGTCTCGTGGCGCGCGCCATTGGAAATGACGGCGTCCGCGACGACGATATCGCCCGGGCGCAGCGCGTAATCGAGGCCGCCGGCGAGGCCGAAGCTCACAATGGCCGAAAAACGCCGCCCATGCAGCCGGTCGAGCTCCACACGCAGGCGCGTGACGCTGGCGCCGCTGCACAGGACGACGACGCCCTCCCCCATCGCGCAGGCGGCTTCGCGCTTCATGCCGGTGACGACAAGGACGGGACCGGGAGCCTCGGTCCTGACCGCCTCCCTGCGTCGGCTCTGAACGAGCGTCATGGCGTCTCCCTGCTTGGCAACCGCGCCTACCTCCGATGTTTCGGAAGGCGAAGTCAACGGTAAACAGGGACGCAGGCGGGGTTACCCCCTCCCCAACCCTCCCCCGCTTCGCGTCGCGCAGCGGGGGAGGGGCAGAGCGTGGCCGTCATAGAGAAAATTCGCTCCCTAATTTATCCCCACCCCCAAAAACCGCATTATCCTTCCCCCGCCTCGCCAACTTGCAGGGGCGCCGTCAGGGTCGGCGGCGCCGGCGGGGTCGGTTAAGCGCGGGACGCGACCCTCGTTCCGTGCGGGACTCCGGCGCCGCCCGCCGGGTCTCTCCTTCGTGGGGAGATTGCGTGGAGAAATCCGCGCAAAGGCTGGGCATAGTTTTCGCGCCCGCGACACGCGGCCCGAGTACCGAAAGGGAAAGCGCCGGCGGGCCGGAGGCGGCGCATGTCGAGGCCCTTGCGACGCGCCCAAAGGCTGCAAAGCCTTTGGCAAAGAAGCGGCCGCCGTCTGGCGGTCGTGCCGGACGGAGGAACCGCTGCTTGGATGGCGCTACTTCGGCTCGGAACGGTGCGCGCGAATAAAGACCGCAGCCGGGACGCTCTGGCCCCGATGCGCTTATTTTTCACGCTACCGGCCGAACGGGGCCGGGGCGTCCCGGCTTCCTGGATCGCTCGCGTCGGAAATCGGCGGCGGGATTTGTGGCGCTGCATTGCCCCCTCCCCAACCCTCCCCCGCTTCGCGCAGGGCTGTCCGGGGAATGAGTCGAAAGGTCGCGGGCGCATGCCCGGTTTTCCCGACGGTTGTCGGGTATTTTCCGGTTGTCGAGACTGGAAAAAAGGACCGGACATGCCCGTGCACTCTACTGTATTCGCCCAACTGCTCAAGCCGGTCGATCGGCGCGCCTTCAAGCAGATCGTCGAGCGGCATGGCGGCGACGCCTACGACAAATCCTTCAAGAGCTGGGATCACCTCGTCGCGCTCATCTACGCCCAGCTTGCCGGGGTCTCCAGCCTGCGCGCCCTCGTTCCCGCCTTCAACGCCGACGCGCGCGCGCATTATCACCTCGGGACGCGGCGGCTCGCGCGCACGACCCTTTCCGACGCCAACGCCCGCCGGCCCGTCGCCGTCTTCGCCGATCTCTTCGCCATGCTCTCCGGCGCGCTCGACCGTCATACGCGCCGGGAGGGCGCGGACATGATCCGCCTCATCGATTCGACGCCCATCCCTTTGAGCAAATTCCTCGATTACGCCCGCTCCAACGGCCGCACTCACGGCCTCAAAATGCACGTGGTCCATGACCCGCGCGCCAATCGGCCCCTTCGCGCGGAAGTCACGCCCGCCAATGTGAACGACATAGAGATCGGCAAGAAAACCGATATCGAGCCGGGCGCCGCTTATGTCTTCGACAAAGGCTATTGCGACTATCGCTGGTGGACCGAGATCGCCGCGCAAGGCGCTTTCTTCGTCACCCGGCCGAAGGCGAACGCCCGCTTCCGGGCGATCGCCGCCCGCCCGCTCGACCCCGAAAGCGCGCGGGGCGACGGCTTCGCCGTGATCGCCGACGAGGAGGTGGCGCTGGCCAGCAAAGGCGATTCCAAGCTGCCCATGCCGCTGCGGCGCATCACCGTGGAAAGAGACGAGGCCAAAGGCCGCATCGTCCTCATCGTCAACGACATGCGCCGCCCGGCCGCGGAAATCGCCGCGCTCTACAAGGGCCGCTGGGCAATCGAGCTGCTGTTCCGTTGGATCAAGCAGCATCTCAACATCAAGAGCTTCATCGGCGAGGCCGAAAACGCCGTGCGCCTGCAGCTCTTCGCCGCGATGATCGCCTTCACCCTGCTGCGCATCGCCGCCTGCGTCCACAAGATCGACATGGCGGCACTGCGTTTCGCCGAGCTCGTCGGCCGCTTCCTCTTCGACCGCCGGCCGATCGCGCTTATCGACAAGCCGCCAATCAGGCCCAAGCCCGGCCGAGACTTCTCTAGTCTGCAGCTCCAGCTCGCGGCCCTATGATTTCCCCGGACAGCCCTGCGCTTCGCGGGAGAGGGAGCAGATTGTGGCCTTCATAGACAATGTGGATCATGAGTGTCCCCTCTCCCGCGAAGCGGGCTATCGGATTCACACATCGTAGAAGGTCAGCGCGGCTCCGAACTTTATTCGTCGAAAGTCGTCGAGGCCCTGGCGCATTACTTTGGGGCCGGGCTTTCCGTAATAGGCGGTCCAGCCGCCGAGCCTGGCGACGACCCAGGCGGCGAAGGCGAGGCTGCCTTTGCGGTGGGGGTTCTTCTGGCGGGCCGTCGCGCCCTCGAGCTTCGCCGAGACGGCCTCGAGCAGCGCTTCGTCCTCGGGCTCGAAAGCGTCCGTCAGCAACTGGTCGGTCGCGCCGTCGCGCGCCTTGACCAGTTGCATGACCGTCACAGCGGCGACCGCCGTCGCCGCCACCAGCTTGATCATCACTTTCGGATCGCAGATGTCGGCCTGCTCGATCTCGAAGCCCGCCGTCTTCAGCGTGCGGAAGAATTCCTCGATGGTCCAGCGCATTCGATAGAGGTCGATCACCCGGCGCGCCTCGGCCAGGCTCGTCGCCGCATGGGTCGTGAGAAGCCGCCAATGAATGGGCGCGACGCCCTCGGCGGCCCCGACCTCGCGCACGTCGACCAAAGTCACGCCGACCGCGTCCGGCAAGTCGCGCGCGCCGTGGCGCGGCTTGCGCAAAGTGACCGGCGAGACGCGGACCGCGAGCGCCGCCTTGCGCGCCTTGCGTCCCGGAGCCGCCGGGATCTCGGCGACGAAGCGGCCCGCCTCGGCCAATCCGTCGGCGAAGGGGAACAAAAGCTCGATCGCATCCTCGCCGTCTGCGGCGATCGTCCGGTTCTGGCAGGCGCGCACAATCAGCTCCACGCCGCCCGGACGCTGCGCGAGATGCGCGTAGATGTCGCTCTCCCGATCCGAGACGACAGTGATCCGCTTCGCCGCCGCGAAATCCTCGCGCGCATGCGTCGCCACATCGAGCCAGCGCTGCGATTCCTTGTCCGCGAGCGCGCGCGAGCGCCGCGCCGCGACCTTGGCCCCCGTGTCGCGGTTCCAGACCTCGGCATGAGCGAGGCCGAGCAGCGCGCCCGTGCCGGCGTCGAGCGCCAGGGCCGCGTGCAGCAAAAGGCCGCGCGTCCCGCCGCCCTTGCCGACCGGCCCATAGCCGTTCGCCTGCGCGCGCTTGCCGCCGAGCGCCAGCTCGCTGGTGTCCTGCGCCACCACTATGTCGCGACCCGCCGCCCGCGCCGCTGTGAGCCCGGCGGCGTGCCGCGCCATCTCCTCGGCGGTCACCGCAGGATTGCGCAGGAAGCGCGCGAGCCGCACCTCCTGCGCCCGCTGCCCGCCGGCGATCCGACGGATGCGCGCGCACGGCCGCGCGACGAGGCCCCGATGCAACGAGACCCCCCTTTTTCCAGGCGGCGGTCGCCGAACCGCCCCAGTCCATACGAAATCGCCATGCCCCACCCCGCGAATCAAAACGCGACCAACGGAATCAAACAGACCCGACCGAGGCAATCACGATGTGTGCATTCGATAGCCGCGAGCGGGGGAGGGACAGGGAGGGGGCGTTTCAGTGATGTGACGGATGCACGTGGTCACACGCGCCAGCGCACCTCACGCAATTTGCGATAAGGTTGCGCTCGAGATTTTTGTTTAGGACGCCCCATGTCGAAAAAGAATATCGCCGCCCATCTTTCCCGCATCGCCGACGCGCTCGAGCGCCTCGCGCCGCCCGCGCCGCCGGCGCCGGATTTCTCGGCCGCCGAAGCCTTTGTCTGGCGGGCGGCGGGCTCGGTCTTCCATCCGGTCGAGCGGGTCAACCGCGTGAGCCTCGGCCTGCTCGAGGGGATCAACCTTCAGCGCGATATTCTCTTTTCCAACACCGCGCGTTTCGCCCAGGGCCTGCCCGCCAATAACGCGCTGCTCTGGGGCGCGCGCGGCATGGGCAAATCCTCGCTGGTCAAGGCCGTGCATGGCGCGCTGGCCGGGGAGGGGCGGCTCAAGCTCGTCGAAATCCATCGCGAGGACATCGAGGCTCTGCCCGATCTGCTCGGCGCCCTCGCCGGCGCGCCCTACCAGTTCGTCGTCTTTTGCGACGATCTTTCCTTCGACGGGCCGGAGACGAGCTACAAGGCGCTCAAAAGCGCGCTGGAGGGCGGCGTCGAAGGGCGCCCTGGCAATGTCCTCTTCTACGCCACCTCGAACCGGCGCCATCTCATGCCGCGCGACATGATGGAAAATGAGAGCGCCAACGCCATTCACGGCAAGGAGGCGGTGGAGGAGAAGGTCTCGCTCTCCGACCGTTTCGGTCTTTGGATCGGTTTCCACAACTGCAGTCAGGATGATTACCTCGCGATGGTCTTCGGCTACGCCCGCCATTATGGGCTGGAGGCGCCGGAGGCCGATATACGCGCGCAGGCGCTGGAATGGGCGATGACTCGCGGCGCGCGCTCGGGCCGCGTGGCGTGGCAATTCGTGACCGACCTTGCCGGGCGGTTGGGGAAGACGCTGTAGATGAGACGGACGGCTCTCCTCATCATCGCGCTGGCGATCGCTCTGCTCCTGCTTTGGCTGTTTGCGCCGAGGCCGGAGGAGGAGGCGGGCCGGCGCATCGAGGGCCGCGCCAAAATCGAACTGATTGAAGCCTGCAATCAGGCGGCCGCCGATACCGGGCGCGCCATTCGCTTCACCACTGCCGATGTCGTCGCGCCCGCTAAGGAAGCGGTCGAGACGGCGAGCGGCGTGGCGCTGCTCGCCTCGATCCTGCAAGCGCGCCGCGCCGGCCAGCTCTGCGCCTGGAACGGGATCGACCCGGCGACGATCACGGCGGAGGGATCGAGATGAAATCCGGCTCGCCGACACAGCGTCCGAGGCGGTCTCGCTTGCTCCTCAGGAAGACGCCTAAGTGTTTGGCGCAGATGCAGAAGCCCCTCATGCTGAGGAGCCTGCGCAGCAGGCGTCTCGAAGCACGAGGGGCGTCGCAACGCCGCTTTGTCAGCAGAACCGCCTCAGGGCGCCGGATGCGAGTGGCCTTCGCCCTCCTTGGGCTCGGGGATCAACGAGCCTTTGCCGTCCGGCAGGGCGGCGGGCAGCAGCTCGAAATTCAGCAGCACGACAGGCGTCTTGCCGACATTCGACGATTCATGGGTCTGGGCGCCGGTCTCGGTGAAGCAGTCGCCTGCTTTGTAGACGGTGGTCTTGCCGCCGATGGCGTAGGCCATTTCGCCAGAGACCATGCAGCGGATGCCCGGCCCGACATGGTGGTGAGCGTGCATATAGCCGGCCTCGTCCATGGTGACCTGCGTCACGCGGATTTTGTATTTGCCGGTGAGCTCGGAGAGATGGCCGAGGTCGGCGAGCTCCGCCAGAGCCTTGGCGTGGAAGCCCTTGAGATCGACGCCATCGGCGCGAGCGGCGCCGGCGAAGGAGAGGCAGAAGAGGGCGAGGCAGGCTGCAAGCTTATTCGACATGGCGCTTCCTTTATTTCTGGCCCGCCAGTCTATCGGAGCCCGAGGGGCCAGCAAGCGACCTTGTCGCTTTGCGCCGGCGCCAGGGGAGGCCCGCGCCGCCCCCCTTCACTCTCGCGGCCTGCTGGCCTAAGAGAAGCGCCATGCGCGACACGCCCGAGCTCACCTCCGCCGCCGACATGCTTGCCGATTTGCGCGGCGAGATCGACCGCATCGATCTCGATATGCATCGGCTGCTGATGGCCCGCGGCGAGATCATCGACCGACTGATCGCGGCCAAGCGCGCTCAGGGCGGCGGCTGCGCCTTCCGGCCGGATCGCGAGGCGCAGATGATGCGCGCGCTGGTCGAGCGTCATCATGGCCTGCTGCCGCTCGACGCGGTCGAGGGCATCTGGCGCGTCATCGTCTCGACCTTCACTTATGTGCAGGCGAATTATTCCGTGCATGCCGACGACTCGGGCGGCGACGCGCAGATGCGCGACAGCGCTCGCTTTCACTTCGGCTTCACCGTGCCTTATGTGGCCCATCACGGCGCTCGCGCGGTGATCGACGCGGTTGCGGCCTCGCGCGGCGATCTCGGCATGTTGCGCGCAGCCGGCGCCCTGGAGGAGGGCGCCTGGTGGATGCGGCTCATCGGCGAGAGCGCGCCCAAGATCATCGCGCGGCTGCCTTTCGTCGAACGCCCCGATCATCCGGCGGGTCTGCCCGTCTTCATCGTGGCGCGGCTCGCCGCGGACGCCGCGTCGCGCGACATTCTCTTGCACGCAATCAATTTGCCGCATTGGACGCACGCCATCCCCGCCGTCGTCTCGGCGCTGGAGGGCGAGATCCTCGCCAGCGCGCCCCATGCCGGCGGCCTGTCGCTCATGGTGGCCGCCCCGGGCCGCGTCGAGGCCGCGCGCTTTGCGCAGGAGTTGGCGGCGGCCGGCGTGGCCGACGCCATCGTGGAGCCCATCGGCAGCCACGCCGAAAGATATGAACTCAGCGAAGCGCGCAGCGGCGTCTTTGCGCCCAGGAGCTAAGCCATGACGCGTCCTATTCCTCGCCCCGGCGTCCTCGATATCGACGCCTATGTGCCCGGCAAGGCCGGCACGCCCGGCGCAGGCCGCGTTTTCAAGCTCTCGGCCAATGAAACGCCGCTCGGCCCATCGCCCGCCGCGGTGCAGGCGCTGCGCGACATGGCGCATCAGATCGCCATCTATCCGGAAGGCTCCTCGGCGGCGCTGCGCGAGGCGGTCGGCGCCCGCTATGGGCTCGATCCCGCGCGCATCATCATGGGGGCGGGCTCCGATAATATTTTGGAGCTGCTGGCGCTCGCCTATATCGGGCCGGGCGACGAGGGCCTCTACAGCCAATATGGCTTCCTGGAATATAAAATCGTCACGCTCGCCGCCGGCGGCGTCCCCGTCGTTGCGCCCGAGACCGATTACACGGCGAATGTCGACGCCATATTGGAGCGCGTGACCGAGAAGACGAAGATCGTCTTCCTCGCGAATCCGAACAATCCCACCGGCAGCTATCTTCCGGCCGCAGAGGTCGAGCGGCTCGCCAAGGGCCTGCCGGCGCGCACGCTTCTCGTCCTCGACGCCGCCTACGCCGAATATGTCATGCGCGCCGATTACGAAGCGGGGATCGCGCTGGTCGACGCTCATGAGAATGTCGTCATGACGCGCACTTTCTCGAAGATCTATGGTCTGGCGGGCGTGCGGCTCGGCTGGGGCTATGGGCCGGCGCATGTGATCGATTCGCTCAATCGCATCCGTTCGCCGTTCAACGTGTCGAGCGCGGCCTCGATCGCGGGCGTCGCCGCCGTTCAGGATACGGCGCATGTCGCGGCGGCCGTGGCCCACAACGAAAAATGGCTGCCCTGGCTGACGCGCGAAATCTCGGGGCTAGGGCTCGAGGTTTTGCCGAGCGTCGGCAATTTCATCGCCATCCGTTTCCCGCAAACGCCGGGCCGCACGGCCGCCGACGCCGATCGGTTCCTGACAGCGCGGGGCCTCGTGCTGCGCGCCATCGGCGCCTATGGCATGGGCGAATTTCTGCGCCTGACCATCGGCTCTCAGGAGGCCAATGAAGCGGTGGTCGCCGCGCTCGGCGATTTCATGTCGGACAGGAAAGCGGCGGCTAATGGCTGAGCCGATCTTCGACAGGCTTGCGATCATCGGCGCGGGCCTCATCGGCTCGTCCATCGCCCGGGCGGCCCGTGACTATGGGGCGGCAGGCGAGATCGCAATTGTCGACGCCTCGCAGCAAGTCATGGCCCGCGTGCGCGAACTGGGCATTGCGGATGACGCAGGCGGCGATATGGCGCAGGCTCTGAAGGGCGCCGATCTCATCATTATCTGCACGCCGGTCGGCGTCTGCGGCGTGGTCGCGCAAGCAATCGCGCCCCATCTCGAAAAAGGCGCCATTCTCTCCGACGTCGGGTCGGTGAAAGGCGCGGTTGTGGCGCAGATTGCGCCCCATGTGCCGGCGGGGGTTCATTTCATCCCCGCGCATCCGCTCGCCGGCACCGAATTCTCGGGCCCCGACGCGGGCTTTGCGACGCTGTTCCAGAATCGCTGGTCCATCCTCACGCCGCTCGAAGGCGCAGACGCCTCTGCGGTGGCGCGGCTCGCGAATTTCTGGACGCGAATCGGCGCGAAAGTCGAAACGATGAGCCCCGAGCATCACGACAAGGTGCTGGCGCTCACGAGCCATCTGCCGCATCTCATCGCCTACAACATCGTCGGCACGGCGGATGATTTCGGTGAGCAGACGCGCTCGGAGGTCATTAAATTTTCGGCCTCGGGCTTTCGTGATTTTACCCGCATCGCCGCCTCCGATCCGACTATGTGGCGTGATATTTTCCTCAATAATCGCGAGGCGGTCCTCGAAATGCTCGGACGCTTCAACGAGGACTTGAGTGCGCTTCAACGCATGATTCGCCGCGGCGACGGCGAGGGGCTCTTCGACTTCTTCACCCGCACTCGCGCTATTCGCCGCTCGATCGTCGAGCAGGGACAAGACACGTCCGCGCCGGATTTCGGCAGGAGATAATCAAAACCAAAACACAACTTAGACGAATTTAGCTTCGCCTCGAGCATTGACTGTGCTAGAGTGCTTTTATTCTAGCAGCGCGTTTTCCGTCCGCATCGAAAAATGTAGACGCCAGAAATCGCGAATTTTTCAAGAATGAAGCGCGCCTGTCGTAGAAGACTTATGAGCTTTTGCGGGTGGCGTTCTAAGACGTTCAAGGACGTCGACATGCCGACTATCTATGTCGTTGCGCAAGAGCAGGACGAACGGGCGGCTATTGCCGCGCTTGTTTGCCAGGAGTGTCGCTCCGTCGAGGTTTTCAAAGACGTGTCGGCCTTTCTCGCCCATAAGGACCCGAGCGAGCCCGGATGCGTCATTCTGGAGCTCAAAGAGCCAGCCTCCGCGTCGATTCGACGGTTGCGAGAGTTCCTCGAGCCGCTGCCGATCATCGTTGTCTCGCCCAGCGCAGTCGTTGCGCGAGCGGTGCAGGCGATGAAACAGGGCGCCGCGGATTTCCTCGCCAAGCCGCTCGAAAAAGAGAGGCTCGTTTCCGCCGTCCAGCGGGGACTCGACATCAGTTGGGCGCGAATGGAGCAGACGCGGCGCAAGAACGAGTTGCTCGCGCGATACCAAACGCTCAGCGCGCGCGAGAAGGATGTGGTCGGCGCCATCCTCGATGGGCGCCCGAACCGGGAAGTCGCTTTGCAGCTCGGCATTCGACCACGCACCGTCGAGATTCACCGCTCGAATGCAATGGCCAAACTCGGGGCGCGAACCTTGCCCGAGCTGGTGCGCATCTGGTTCGACCTCGCAGACGGCGATATGTGCTGAATTAAGCGCCAAAGAGGCACTCGGGAGTCATGTAAATACTTGCGAAAACCTCGTTTCACAGAGAATTAGGTATATTCCCCAAATTGAGCGGCGCGCCTGTCGCGGCTAGGTTCCGGGCCACAGTTTCGGTGTCCGCTGCGGCTTGTTCCAGCGTTTCGTGCGGGGAGTGCAAATGACCGAACTCGGCAAATTTGGCGTTGCTTTGGCGTTGAACGAAATCACTCTTTCAGCATCCGTTACCCCCATGCATCGGACGCTTCTCGCAAGTTATCGGATGAATGCGCATCGCGGCGAGACGTCGGCGCGCGAGCTGATTCTGAGCGATCTTCGCAGCTTTCTCGATCTCGGCGCGCTCGACCGCGCCACGGACATACTGATCGTCCTGGCGCTTTTCATGAGAGAATCGGCGCGCAATGAGCGGCGTCTGTCGCTCGCGAAAAGGCGCCATCACGACGCCATTGCCCTCCAACGCGGGCGTGGCGCCACGCGGGCGCATTATGCAGTTGGCAAGAATGCGAATGCTCTACAGCAGCCGAACCTGCGACTGGTGTCGTCCGAAAACATGCATCTCGAGGCGGCGGAAAGCGAGGGGGGCGACGCCCTTCGCTGATCAGGAGGTCTTTTTTCCGGGGCCGATGCGCAGGACGTCATTCGCGTTGCGAGAGATGAAATCCTGAAGCCCGCCGGAGAGCTTGGCGAGCAACCAGGGCAGTTGCACCTCTATCCGAACCAGCTCGGGCAGCACCGTCATTCGCGCCGTCGCGCTTTGGCCCAGCGCGGCGACGCGGACCGTGGCGACGTCGCCCGCCCAGCTTACTTCTGACTGCGCGACCTTATCCATATATTCACGCTGCAGCATCTCGATGCGCTCGGCGAGACGCTTTTTCGCGGTCTCCACTCCAAGATCATGCGGCACGGTGATCGTTATGGTGTTCGCCATGAGCGCTTCTCTCTGCCCGACGCTGATGTAGGCGCCCGCGCGCCTAAAGGAAAGCGTCGCCCTCCCTATCTGAACTGTCGCAGTAAGCCTCGCCGCTAAAAAAATGGGCCGCCAGAGGGCGGCCCACCGATTCTCATCCGTAAGTCTCCAGCTTCACCAGAAGCTGGCTCCTTATGGATCAGTAGCTGTAATACATATCGAACTCGACCGGATGGGGCGTCATTTCGAAGCGATAGACGTCCTGCATCTTGAGATCGATGTAAGCGTTGATGAAGTCTTCGTTGAACACGCCGCCGGCCGTCAGATAGGCGTAGTCGGCCTTGAGGCTGTCGAGCGCTTCACGCAGCGAGCCGCAAACCGTCGGGATCGCCTTCAACTCTTCCGGCGGCAGATCGTAGAGGTCCTTGTCGGCCGGCGCGCCCGGATCAATCTTGTTGGCGATGCCGTCGAGGCCGGCCATCAGCATGGCCGCGAAGGCGAGATAGGGGTTCGCCGTCGGATCGGGGAAGCGAACCTCGATGCGCTTGGCCTTCGGGTTGGAGCCGAAGGGAATGCGGCAGGAGGCCGAACGGTTGCGCGAGGAATAGGCGAGCAGCACCGGCGCCTCGAAGCCCGGGACCAGACGCTTATAGGAGTTGGTCGACGGGTTGGTGAAGGCGTTCAGCGACTTGGCGTGCTTGATGATGCCGCCGATGTACCACAGGCACTCCTGGGAGAGGCCGGCGTATTTGTCGCCAGCGAACACCGGCTTGCCTTCCTTCCAGATCGACTGGTGGACGTGCATGCCCGAGCCATTGTCGCCATAGACCGGCTTCGGCATGAAGGTCGCCGACTTGCCGTAGGAATGCGCCACCTGATGGATCGCATACTTATAGATCTGCAGGTGGTCGGCGACGGTGACGAGCGTCTCGAACTTCAGACCGAGCTCATGCTGGGCGGAAGCCACTTCGTGGTGGTGCTTCTCGACCTTGACGCCCATGGCCGCCATGGCGGCGAGCATCTCGGAGCGCATGTCCTGGGCCGAGTCGACCGGCGGAACCGGGAAGTAGCCGCCCTTGGTGCGGACGCGATGGCCGAGGTTGCCGCCCTCATAGGCGGTGTCGGAGTTCGTCGGCAGCTCGACCGAGTCGAGCTGGAAGCCCGTGTTGTAGGGGTCGGACGAAAAACGGACGTCGTCGAAGACGAAGAATTCGGCCTCGGGGCCGAAGAAGGCGGTGTCGCCGACGCCAATCGACTTCACATGCGCCATGGCCTTCTTGGCGATCGAGCGCGGGTCGCGGTTGTAGGGCTGGCCGGTCGCCGGCTCCACGACGTCGCAGACGATCGACATGGTCGAGGCCGCGAAGAAGGGGTCCATGGTGACGGTCGAGAGGTCGGGCAGGAGCGTCATGTCCGACTCGTTGATCGCCTTCCAGCCGGCGATCGAGGAGCCGTCGAACATGATGCCTTCGTTCAGCGCCTCTTCGTCGACGATCGACACGTCGAAGGTCACGTGCTGCCACTTGCCGCGCGGATCGGTAAAGCGGAAGTCGACGTATTTTACGTCGTTGTCCTTGATCTGCTTGATTACGTCCTTGGCAGTTGTCATGTCGATCCTTGCCTCTTCCTTGGGTTTAGTTGCATGCGTTTGCGGCGCAGCGGAACGGCGAAACAGTCTTTCTAGGAAGCTCACGATAGCCCCGAAGGTTAAATCGCGTCCACGCCGGTTTCCCCCGTGCGGATTCTGATTGCGCCCTCGATGTTCGAAACAAAAATCTTGCCATCGCCGATGCGACCCGTCTGGGCGGCCGTGCGAATGGCCTCGACGGCGCGATCGACGGCCTCGTCCGCAAGGACGATCTCGATTTTTACTTTCGGCAGGAAGTCAACGACATATTCGGCCCCC
The DNA here is from genome assembly GCF_027925385.1 of Methylocystis iwaonis. NCBI lineage: Bacteria > Pseudomonadati > Pseudomonadota > Alphaproteobacteria > Hyphomicrobiales > Methylocystaceae > Methylocystis > Methylocystis iwaonis. The sequence continues at coordinate 3,116,604 of NZ_AP027142.1, read as the reverse complement.
CGGTAAAGCTCGGTGTGACCCTTCTGGCGGCCGAAACCCTTCGCCTCGGTGACAGTGATGCCTTGCAGGCCAGCCGCCTGCAGCGCCTCTTTCACTTCATCGAGCTTGAAAGGTTTAATGATCGCCTCGACTTTTTTCATCGCTTGTCCCCGCTGCGCCTGAAGCTCCCGCCCGCACCCGCGCTTCGCCTTTGCCGACGCCGCCGAGCTTCTACCACCTGAGCGATTTCCGCGCCATGGCCAATCGGTCGGCGCCGAAACCCGTGATGATGCCTGATATTTAGGCTATATGATTAAGTTATGAGCTAAATTTGCTCGATTCATCAGCGCTAGTCTGAATAGGAAACAACCGGCAGATCGGCGCGGGCGCCCCACTCCGACCATGAGCCGTCATAGACTGTCGCCATCGGCCGGCCAGCGGCGGCGAGGGCAAGGCTGAGGATGCAGGCGGTCATCCCCGATCCGCAGCTTGCTATCGTCCGCTTTGCAGGATCGAGGCCCGCCGCTGCGAAAGCGGCTTCCAATCCCGCTTTGTCTTTCATCTTTCCGCCCTCGATCACCTCGCCAAAGGGCAGATTGTGAGCGCCGGGCATATGGCCGGCGCGCAGCCCCGCACGCGGCTCGGGGGCGCGGCCCATGAAGCGCTCAGCGGCGCGTGCGTCGACGACCTGAGCGTCGCCGCTCGAAAGCGACGTATCTAGCTGTTTCCAATCTGCGACGAGTTCCGGATTGAATGCGGGCGTAAAGTCGCGCGGTTCGCGGGTGACATCGCCCGTCTCGAGCGGCCGGCCCTCCGCCTTCCACGCCGGAAGGCCCCCGGAAAGGATCGAGACCTTTTTCACGCCGAAGACCTTCATCGTCCACCAGAGGCGCGGGGCCGAGAAGAGGCCGACGCTGTCGTAGATGACCGCGCGCATGCCGTCTCCAAAGCCCAGCCGGCGCATCTCGGCGGCGAAGACCTCGGGCGAGGGGAGCATATGCGGCAGGCCGGTCGAGTGATCGGCGATCGCGTCTATGTCGAAGAAGACGGCGCCCGGGATATGCCCCGCCAAATATTCGGCCCGCGGATCGCGGTTCGCCGCCGGCATATGCCAGGACGCGTCGAAAACGACGATGTCAGGCGACGCGAGATTCTCGGCAAGCCACTGCGGCGGAACGAAAAGCGTCGAGGGGTTGATGTCAGGCGCCATGCTTTGTTCTTCCCTCTTCAAGTGGCTTTGGCGCGCGGCGAGGGCCAGCGCGCTCGTGACGGCGCCCCTTCGGCGCCGGCGCTGCTTGCATCCAGCGCCGTCCGGGGGACAATAAGCCGATTCGATTCTCACTGTCTCCCTGGCGCGGTTATCATGCTCGACATCCCCGGCAAGGCCTGCGGCCCCTGCCATTTCTGCTGCAAGGTCCTCGAAATCGAGGAGATGAAGAAGACCGCGGGCAAGCTCTGCGAACATTGCGCCGGCGCGGGAGGTTGCGGCGTTTACGCAACGCGCCCCGAGGTTTGCCGGGATTATTACTGCCAATGGAAAGAAGATCGCGGGCTGCCGGCGACGATGCGGCCCGACAAGGTCGGGACGCTCCTCATGGACGATCCGGACAGCGACGAGTACCACGCCGTTTGCGATCCGGAGAAGCCCTTTTCCTGGCGCAATCCTCTCATATTCAGACATCTCGTCTCGGAAGCGAAAGCCGGTAGGATGGTTGTCGCCAAGGCGGGGCTGCGCGCCTGGCGCATCTATTCGGACGGGCATTGGCAGGAGTCGGCGTGAGGCTTCGTTCCGCGGCGCGTCACCTACTGCAGTCTTGAGCAACATGAGCCGGATCTTGAAGCTTTTCCCGCCCTCCGCGGCTTTGCCGATTGCGGCGCTGCTTTGCGCCGGCGCCGGGCCGGTCGCGGCCGAAACGATCAAGGCGCACTACGCCTTGAGCCTGATGGGGCTCTCGATCGGCAGCGCCTCCGCCTCGGGCGTGGTCGAGCCGGAAAGCTACCGCGTCGATATTTCCATGCGGACCTCGGGACTCGCCAATCTCGTGAACAACACCAAGGGGGCGGCGACCGCGAGCGGCGGCTTGACCGCCGCCGGCCCGTCGCCTTCGGCCTACGCCAATACGACCTCGAACAACGACGAGACGCGCACGGTGCGGATGTCGCTTGCCAGCAACGCCGTGCGCGCGGTCGAGGTGAAGCCGGAGCCTTGGGACGCGGAGATGCGCGTTCCGCTCAACGACGGCGCCAAGAAACGCATCGTTGATCCCGTCAGCGCGCTGATCATGAGCGTTCCCCAGAGCCAGGAGCTTATCGGGCCGGCCGCCTGCAACCGCACGATCTCCGTGTTCGACGGCGTGACCCGTTTCGACGTCCAGCTCTCTTTTGCGGGCGCTCACACGGCTCAGACGCACGGCTATTCGGGGCCAGTCGCCGTTTGCTCGGCGCGTTACACGCCGATCGCCGGACACCGCCCCGATAGTAAGTCGACCCGCTATTTGGCTGAGAACCGGGATATAAACGTGTGGCTCGCGCCCTTGCCGGACGTGCATGTCGTCGTGCCGATCCATATCGACATGCGCACCGGCGCGGGCCAGCTCGTCATCGACGCCTCGGATTTCCAAATCGCGCCGCGGCGGGCCGACGCGGGCAGATGAGCCAAGCGGAGCTTTAGCCTCCTTAGTCGATACGCACTTCCTTGGTCTTTTTCCGGTTGCGGCGATCGGACTCATATTCGAGGTAGCGGATTTCCTTCGGCTCCCCGTCGGCGCGCAGGCAGAACGCCGGGCGAGGCGTAAAGCCGCCGGCCGGATTTTCGAAGCAATCGGAGAAACGCAGCTCGCACTGGAACATGGTCTCGGTTTTCGGAGCCGCCTGCGCAGCGACGGCGTGGGCTTTGTCGACCGCCTGCTTGCAGAGCCCGGAATCGAACCCCCAGGCCTGACATTCGCTCACCGAGGACATGTATTTCCCGTCTTCCGTGCAGGCTGGGGCCGTGCGCCGCGCATAGAAAAACGAAAAGCCGGCGGCGGCCAGCGCAACGAGGATGACGACCAATTTCAAAGGCGTGTTAGCCATGAGCGCTCGCTTTGTTAATCATTCGGACATTAGTCGTCTGCAATACGGGCGGGCAAGCGCAATCTCCACGGCCGTCTCGCGCGATGACAGTCCCGCGCCTGCGCATTTGCGCGCCGACAACGAGGTCGCTTGACAAGGATCAGCGACTACAATAGTTCGTTGCATCACCGCATTTCGGAACCACGGTCGATGAGCTGTGGAAGCAAACGCTCACCGAGCGCGGACAGGGCAGAACAGATATGCGCCCGCCCTTTCGAGGATCGCGTTAAACGCGCGATGGGAACATGTCGGCGATGCGATCCTAAAACTTGGTATCTCACGATTCCGCCGGCGACGATGGATCAGATGGCAGCATGTCGGCTAATGGTTAGAACCGACAGTTAAGTGTGACAGAAGGAGGAGATAATGGGCGCTATTCTCGAACTCACCAGCTATGCGGCGACCCCCGTCGGCATGATCGCGATCATCGTGATCGGCGCGGCTGCTTACTTCGCTGCGCGTTGGGTCTTCACCGACTAATTCAGCGCTTCTAGCAGCTTACGTTCAGGCGCGACGCGTCGGCACTTGCCGATGCGGCGCGCCTTAATTTTTTGCGGTTGTCCATTCGGCGTTCGTCGCCCGCGTGAGAACCGCTTGCGTCTTGCCGCGCCATGAGTATTCTGGGCCCGCTTCCCAACTCGAATGGGCAGGTATCAAATCGGCGTCGCTTCGAGGACGGTCAACCAGATCAATGGCTGTCGCGATGCATATGAGGCGTTTTTTCCGTTCTCGTGGCCCGCCATGCGAAAGTGGAAGAAATGGGAGCGCCTACCTTTTCGATCAGGGCTGGGAGGGGCGGATGGACAATATCCGGGCGAGCGGGGAAAGTGCGGATCTCGCGAAGACCGCTCCGCGCCCAGAAGGTGACGACGGCGCGCCCTCGCAGCAGGCCGCCAGCATCGATGTCGCCATCGCCGACAAGAGCCCGCTGATTCTTGCCGGCCTCGACAAGCTCCTGTCCGACGACAAGCGTTTCAACCTCGTCCTCAAAGTGACGGATGGCGAAGAGTTTCTCGAGGCCGCCCGACAGCAGAAATTCGCGATCGCCGTCATCGGCTGGCAATTGCCCACGCTGCATGCGCGCGATGTTTTACGCGCCCTCTCGCGCCAGGTCTCGGCGCCCAAGATCGTGGTCTATAGCGGCACCAACGATCCCGCGGCGCCTGCCGAGACATTGCAGCTCGGGGGCGCGGGCTTCGTCTCCAAGCGCGCCCCGCCGGAACGGCTTCTCGACGTGCTGGCGGCGGTGGCGGCGGGCGATATGGTCTTCCCCTTCGTCGACATCCGCAAGATGCGCAGCGATCCTTTGGAGAATCTCACGCTGCGCGAGAGAAGCCTCTTGTCGGCGCTGGGGTCGGGCCACACCAACAGCCAGCTCGCCAAGGATTTCGGCGTTTCGATCAACACGATCAAATTCCATCTGCGCAATCTTTTCGAGAAGCTCGACGTGCGTAACCGCGCCCAAGCGATCGCTTTGTTTCTCGAAATGAAGCACGGTAGCTGGCCGGGCGGCTCCGGCGGGCGCAGCATGGAGCCGACGACAACCACGCGCGGGCGGCGGCGCGCCGAATAAGCGCTCTGCAATTTTTTAGGGCGCCGGAAAGAGCGCGTCGGTCTTTCCCGTCAGCCAATAGGCGGCGAGGCCCACCCATTCATGCGCCGCGAATTCGAGGAGCCCGAAGCTTCGCGACGCGTGGCGCGGCACGCTCCAGCCGCTCATGTCGCCGGCCGTGCGGTAATCGACGGGATAGGCGATTACGGGAAAGCCGGCCTTGCGGAATATGCCGACCGAGCGCGGCATATGCATCGCCGAAGTGACAAGCAGCCAGCGTTCGCCGGGCTTGGGCTGCACGAGGTCGCGCGTGAAGGCGGCGTTCTCGAATGTGTTCCGGGATTTGTCTTCGTAAAGCACGTCGCCCTGGTCGAGGCCGACCTCCCGCCAGAAGCGCTGCACCGTCCCCGCTTCCGTATAGGCCGACCCGCGCAAGGCCGAGGTGCCGCCTGTGAAGACGAGGCGCGCCGTCGGATACTGCCGCTTCAAGGCGATTGGCGCGGTGAGGCGCTCCGCCGCCTCGGCGAGGGTGACACGGTTGCGCATGCCGCTCAGATTTTCGTCGACAGAGCCGCCGAGCACGATAATCCCATCCGGCGCCGGCATGTCATCGGGCGGCGGCGGAAAACGCGCTTCGAGCGGGATCGCGACGAGACCGGCGAGCGGCGAAAAGCCCATGACGAGCAGAAGGGCGATCGCGCCGCCGGGGAGCGCGCAACCTGTCCTTTTGAGGCGGGTGAACGAAAGCGCGACGCCGAGAGCGCCGATAAACAGCGCGAAATGCGTCGGCGTCGCGAGAAACTCGAAAATCTTGGAAAAGATGAAGAACATGGGAGCTCAGTGAGAAAATGCGCGCCTCACGCCATTGGCGCAGGGTTGGCGCCGAGAAGGGAGAGGAAGTCGAGCACAGATCGGTTCTCTGTCATTCCCGACGCTCGCGAAGCGAGCGATCGGGAATCCAGAACGACATCAGCGCTATTGAGGCTCTGGATTCCCGGTCGGGCTTTTCAGCCCGCCGGGAATGACAAGCCGTCCGAGCGGCCTCACATATTCGGATAGTTTGGCCCGCCGCCGCCTTCCGGCGGAACCCAGGTGATGTTCTGCGCAGGGTCCTTGATGTCGCAGGTTTTGCAGTGCACGCAGTTTTGCGCGTTGATCACGAAGCGCGGATCGGCCTTCGCCTCCTCGTCGCCATAGACGACTTCATAGACGCCCGCCGGGCAGTAGAGCCGCGCCGGCTCGCCATAGATCGGCAGATTTTGCTCGATCGGAATCGACGGATCGGCCAGCTTCAGATGCACCGGCTGGTCTTCCTCGTGGTTCGTGTTCGAGACGAAGACCGAGGAGAGCTTGTCGAAAGCCGGCTTCTGCGTGAGCTTTTGATAGACGAGCGGCGTGACTTCCGAGAGCGGCTTCAGACAGGCATGGTCCGGCTTGCCGTGCTTAACCGTGCCGAAGAACGAGAAGCCGAAGAGCTCATTCGTCCACATGTCGAGGCCAAAGAGCGGCGCGCCGAGATAGGTGCCGAGCTTGGACCAGATAGGCTTCACATTGCGTACCGGCTTCAGGTCACGGCCGATGTCCGACGCGCGCCAGGCGGCGTCGTAAGCGCTCACCTCGTCATGCGCGCGGCCTTCCGCGATCGCCGCCGCCACATGCTCGGCCGCGAGCATGCCAGAGAGAATGGCGTTGTGAGAGCCCTTGATGCGCGGCACATTCATGAAGCCTGCCGCGCAGCCGATCAGCGCGCCGCCGGGGAAAACCAGCTTGGGCACGCTCTGCCAGCCGCCTTCGGTGAGTGCGCGCGCGCCATAGGCGAGACGCTCGCCGCCTTCCAGCGTCGGCGCGACCATCGGATGGCATTTGAAGCGCTGGAATTCGTCGAAGGGCGAGAGCGTCGGGTTCGAATAGTTCAAGTGCACGACGAAGCCGACCGACACCAGCCCATCCTCGAAATGATAGAGGAAGGAGCCGCCGCCCGTGTCGGACTGCAGAGGCCAGCCGAAGGAATGCTGCACGCGGCCGGGGTGGTGCTTCTCCTTGGGGATGCGCCACAGCTCCTTGAAGCCGATGCCAAATTTCTGCACGTCGCTGTTCTTGCAGAGATCATATTTGGCGAGCACTTGTTTCGACAGAGAGCCGCGCGCGCCTTCCGCGAAGAGCGTATATTTGGCGCGCAGCTCCATGCCGCGGGTAAAACTGTCCTTTGGCGTGCCGTCGCGGTCGACGCCCATGTCGCCCGTGGCGACGCCGAGCACCTCGCCCTTGTCGCCGTAGAGAATCTCGGCGCCGGCGAAGCCCGGGTAAATTTCTACGCCCAGCGCCTCGGCCTCCGAGGCCAGGAAGCGCACGACATTGCCGAGCGAGCCGATGAAATTGCCATGGTTATTCATCAGCTTCGGCATCAAGATATTGGGGATGCGGAAGCCGCCCTTTTCGGAAAGCAGCAGGAACTGGTCGTCGTGCACCTGCGTCTTCAACGGCGCTTCGTCGTGCGACCGCCAGGAGGGGAGGAGGCGATCGAGGCCGATGGGATCGATGACGGCGCCGGAGAGAATATGCGCGCCCGGCTCGGAGCCTTTTTCGATGACGACGACGGAAAGATCGGGCGCGACCTGCTTGAGTCGAATCGCGGCGGCGAGGCCGGCCGGTCCCGCGCCGACGATCGCGACATCGTAGTCCATGCCCTCGCGCTCGGGCAATTCCGTAATCTCTTCAGACATTTCCGATCCCTTTTCGCGTCCTTTTCGCGCAGCGTCGGCGGCACTCTAGCCTTTTTCTTCGCGGCGCGCCAAAACTAGGCCCTGGAGTCGGCGGATTGGGCGGCTTGGAGGCGATCAACCGATGTTTTCTTGCCTCTCCTGGCCTGCCGCAGTCTGGTTGTTTATCGCGGCGACTGCATTGCACAATCTGGAAGAGGCGATCTGGTTGCCGGGTCCGCACGAAAGCGCGGGCGCATGAAGCGGCTCGGCCTTCTCCTCGTCATTCTTATCCTTGCCGCCGGTCTTTGGTGGGGCCTCACGCGCAACAATGCGTCGCGGCAGACCGCCTTCCTTGGGTATGTCGAAGGCGAGACCCTCTACATCGGCCCCAACGAAGGCGAGCGGCTGGCGCAGCTCTTCGTTGCGGCAGGCTCCGTGGTGAAGCCCGGCGATCGGCTTTTCAACATGTCGACGACGCTTCTCGATCGCAGCCGCGCCGAGGCCGTCGCGCGCATCGGCCAGCTCGAGGCGCAGGTGCAGAACCTCCAGGCGGCCATCAACCGCCCGCAGCAGATCGCGGTGCTGCAAGCCGCGCTGGAGCGCGCCGAGGCGTCGCTCACCTTGTCGCGCAATGATTACGATCGCCAGCGCAAGCTTTTCGCCACCGGCGACATTCCGAAGTCCACACTCGACCGCGCCGAAATGGCGCTGAGGCGCGACGAGGCCAGCGTGAAGGAGGCGCGGCGGCAGGTGGAGGCGGCGCGCATTCCGGGCCGCACGCAGGAAATCGAGGCGGCGCAGGCGTCGCTCAATCAGGCGCATGCGCAATTGCAGGCGATCGACATTCGCATCGGCCGCCAGAATGTCGTCGCGCCGGCCGGCGGGGTGGTGCAGGATGTGTTTTTTCGCCCCGGCGAAGTGGTGAACGCCGGCCAACCCGTGGTGGCGCTGCTGCCGCCGGAAAATCGCAAGGTGCGGTTCTACGTGCCGGAGCCGCGCCTCGCCGGCGTCCGGCTTGGGGGGCGCGCGCGGGTGCAATGCGACGGCTGTCCGGACGATCTCTACGGACGCATTTCTTTCGTCGCGAGCCGGCAGGAATACACGCCGCCGGTGATTTTCAGCGACGTCGAGCGGGCGAAACTCGTTTTCAAAGTGGAGGCGCGGCTCGAAGGGAAGGCGCGGGAGCTGCCATTGGGGATGCCGGTTTCAGTGACGCCGTTGGCGGAAGCGGTGGAGGCGGGGAAGTGAGAAAGCCGCAACGGTCTTTGGTTATCGCCGGAAATCTCTCGGCGTCATGCCCGGCCTTGTGCCGGGCATCCACGCGAGGCAGCCGCAGCGCGGTCGCCATGTCATCAAGGTTTTTGCAGCTTCGGGGCGTGGATGGCCGGGACAAGCCCGGCCATGACGACTGACAGGCAGGCGGCCGATGACAGAACCAGCCTCGCCCGACATTGCGATCGACGTCTCGGGCCTCACCAAAATCTTTGGGGAGAAGAAAGTCGTCGATAATTTCACCCTGCGCGTGCGGCGTGGCCACATACAGGGCTTTCTCGGACCCAATGGCAGCGGCAAGACGACGACGATCCGCATGCTGTGCGGCCTGTTGACGCCCGATGGCGGCGAGGGGCGTTGCCTCGGCCTCGACATCCGCACGCAGCAGGACGAGATCAAGCGCCAAGTCGGCTACATGACCCAGGGCTTCTCGCTGTATCGCGACCTCACCATCCGTGAGAACCTTGAATTCGTCGCGCGCATCTATGGTCTCGAAGCGCCGGAAGACATGGCGCAGGCGGCGCTGGAGCGGCTTGGGCTCACGGCGCGGGCGGGGCAGCTCGCGGGCGAGCTCTCCGGCGGCTGGAAGCAGCGGCTGGCGCTTGGCGCCTGCATTCTGCCGGGGCCGTCGCTGCTTCTGCTGGACGAGCCGACGGCTGGCGTCGATCCGAAAGCGCGCCGCGATTTCTGGGACGAGATCCACCATCTCGCCAATGAAGGCCTGACCGTGCTCGTCTCGACGCATTACATGGACGAGGCCGAGCGCTGTCACGAGATCGCTTATATTCTCGATGGGAAACTGCTGGTCTCGGGCACGATCGAGGACATTATCCGCAACGCAGGGCTCACGACCTATGTCGTCACCGGCGAAGGGCTCGACGCTTTGGCCGCTGAATTGAAACATGCGCCGGGCGTCGACATGGTGGCGCGTTTTGGCGCGGCCCTGCATGTCGGCGGTCGCGATGCCGGCGCGATGGAGGCGGTCGCCGCGCGCTACGCCAACGCGAGCCATCGCTGGACGCATGACAAGCCGACGCTGGAGGATGTCTTCATCGATCTGATGACGCGCAACCACCGGAACGGCCAATGACGCAAGCGCCGAGACACATGGATGCGCGGCCCGCGCGGCGGGGGCGCCTCGCGCAATCCTGGCAGCGGCTCGTCGCCATGTTCGTGAAAGAGTTCATCCAGCTCCGCCGCGATCGGCCGACGCTCGGCATGATCGTGGGCATTCCGCTCATGCAATTGCTGCTCTTCGGCTTTGCGATCAACACGGACCCAAAGCATTTGCCTACTGCAGTGCTGATGAGCGACGACAGCCCGATTGCGCGCGCGCTCCTCGGCGCTTTGCGGGCGACAGACTATTTCGACGTCAAATATGTCGCGAAGGGAGAGGAGGACGCCGATGCGTTGATCCTTTCCAACCGCGCGCTCTTCGTCATCCAGATCCCGCCGGATTTCTCGCGCCGGCTGGTGCGCGGCGAACGCCCTTCACTCCTTGTCATTGCCGACGCCACAGACCCCACGGCGACCATCGGCGCCGTTGCGGCGGCCGCCGGCGCCGCCAATCAAGCGCTCGATCGCGAGCTTACCGGACCGCTCGCGTCACTCGCTCAAAATGCGCCGCCCTTCGATTTGCAAGTGCAGCGCCGCTACAATCCGGCAGGCGAGGCGCGCCGCAATATTGTGCCTGGGCTCATCGGCACCATCCTCACCATGACGATGCTGATCTATACGGCGCTGTCCGTCACGCGTGAGACGGAGCGCGGGACGATGGAAGCGCTGCTCGCCATGCCGGTCAAGCCCGTCGAAATCATGCTCGGCAAGATCACGCCCTATGTTTTGGTTGGCGCCGTCCAAATGGCGACGATTCTGATCGTTGCGCGCTTTCTCTTTCAAGTGCCCATCGTCGGCTCGCTCTTCGTGCTCGTGCCGCTGACGCTGCTTTTCATCGTCGCCAATCTGTCGATGGGCTACACGCTTTCGACCATCGCCGAGAATCAGCTCCAGGCGATTCAGATGACCTTCTTTTTCTTCCTGCCGAGCATGTTGCTCTCGGGCTTCCTCTTTCCCTTCTATGGCATGCCGGTCTGGGCGCAATATATCGGCGAGGCGCTGCCGCTCACTCATTTTCTGCGAATCGTGCGCGCCGTGATGTTGAAAGGCTCGGGCTTCGTCGATCTTGCGACGGATGCCGGCGCTTTGGCGCTGTTCGCGCTTGTCGCAATGAGCATTGCCGTCATGCGCTTCCGCCAGACGCTGGATTGACGGACGGCCGCGGACGCCTAACATTGAGACCATGGAGGCAGTCATGACGAAGCCAGAAGCCGACCCGATCACGCGCTTCAACACGATTTGGAAAGTTGCATTCGTTCTCGCGCTGCTTCTCGGCGCCTATAATCTCTGGTCCTTCTTCAACAGCAGCCGCTATCAGGCCCTCTGCGGCGCCTCCTATTGGGAGCTGAGCCGCGCGCAGCTCGACGGCTGCCTGGAGCAGAAGCAAAATCTGGAAGGCAAATAGGTCGGCGAGGGGAAATCGCGATGGGCAAGACTTTCGCTTACGCCATTTGCTGTGCGCTCGTCCCGGCGGCGGCTGGCGCCACCGAAATTCATCTCGATTGCGCGCGGTCGAACCAGACAGCGATGGTCGATATCGACACCGACCGGCAGTTTTTGCAGATCATGTGGGGCGAAGGCGTCGCCGAGGAATATAAGCAGGGCGACTCCTATATTTCGGGGCCGGACAAATACGGGCGCAAGGAGAAGGTCGTCTATGTGATGGGCCTCGATAAGAGCCTCGTCACCTTCGGCACGGATCGGCTCTGCATGGAGGACGGCGCCAAAAAATGCCGCGAGCAGCATGTGCGCAACACACTTGACGTCGCGCGCGGCGAAATGAAATACGATAACGGCGACGAGATCGCCGTTCTGACCTGCCATCCCGCGCCGCCGGGGCGGCGGTTTTAGGCGTAAAACCGCGCTCCCAGCTTCTGACGGGCCCGCTTTCATTCGGAAAGGCTGCGGCGTCGTAAGTCGCCACAGCTCCCTCCGTGACAAGGGCCCCTATGATTCGCCTGGAAAACATCAGTAAGCAGAACGGCTCCCAGATTCTCTTCGTCGAGGCGTCCGCGGCGCTCCTGAAAGGGGAAAAAGCCGGTCTCGTCGGCCCGAACGGCGCGGGCAAGACGACGCTCTTTCGGATGATCTCGGGCCGCGAGCTGCCGGACGAAGGCCAGGTCTCGACCGATCGCGGCGTGACGATCGGCTATTTTAATCAGGAGGTCGGCGAAATGTCGGGCCGCAGCGCGGTGGCCGAGGTGATGGACGGGGCGGGGCCCGTCAGCATCGTCGCCGCTGAGCTGCGGGAGCTCGAGGCCGCCATGGCCGATCCCGACCGCGCCGACGATATGGACGCGATCATCGAACGCTATGGGGAAGTGCAGGGCCGCTTCGAGGAGCTCGACGGCTATGCGTTGGACGGGCGCGCGCGCGAGGTCCTCGCCGGCCTCAATTTCAGCCAGGAGATGATGGACGGCGACGTCGGCGCGCTGTCCGGCGGATGGAAGATGCGCGTCGCGCTCGCCCGCATCCTGCTCATGCGTCCGGACGCCATGCTGCTCGACGAGCCGAGCAACCATCTCGACATCGAAAGCCTCATCTGGCTCGAGGCGTTTCTGAAAGGCTACGAGGGCGCGTTGCTCATGACCTCGCATGATCGCGAATTCATGAATCGCATCGTCGATAAGGTCATTGAGATCGACGGCGGCGCGCTGAACACCTATTCCGGCGACTATGAGTTCTACGAGCAGCAGCGTGCGCTCAACGAAAAGCAGCAGCAGGCGCAATTCGAGCGTCAGCAGGCGATGCTCGCCAAGGAGATCAAATTCATCGAGCGCTTTAAAGCGCGCGCCTCGCATGCGGCGCAGGTGCAGAGCCGCGTGAAGAAGCTCGACAAGATCGAGAAGATCGAGCCGCCGAAGCGCCGCCAGACCATTCTCTTCGAATTCCGGCCGGCGCCGCGCTCGGGAGAGGATGTTGCGACGTTGAAGAGCGTGCACAAGAGCTACGGCAGCCGGCGCATCTATGAAGGGCTCGATTTCGCGGTGCGCCGTAAGGAGCGCTGGGCCGTGATGGGCGTCAACGGGGCGGGGAAGTCGACGCTTCTGAAACTCATCGCAGGCGCGGCGCAGCCGGACGACGGCGCGGTGACGATCGGCGCCAGCGTGAAAATGGGTTACTTCGCCCAGCACGCCATGGAGCTTCTCGACGGCGACCGCACGGTTTTCGAGGAGCTGGAATACACTTTTCCGCAGGCGGGGCAGGGGTCGCTGCGCACGCTCGCCGGCTGTTTCGGCTTTTCCGGCGACGACGCGGAGAAGAAGTGCAATTTTCTCTCTGGCGGGGAGAAGGCGCGGCTCGTCATGGCCAAGATGCTGTACGATCCGCCGAATTTCCTCGTGCTCGACGAGCCCACGAACCATCTCGATCTCGCGACAAAAGAGATGCTCATCGCCGCGCTCGCCGAATATGAGGGCGCGATGCTGTTCGTCTCGCATGATCGCCGCTTCCTGGGGGCGCTTTCAAATCGCGTTCTCGAGCTGACGCCCGAGGGCGTTCACAAATATGATGGCGGCTATACGGAATATGTTGCGCGCGCGGGCTATGAAGCGCCGGGATTACACGATTGACCGGCGCGGCTTCTTCTTGGAACTATTATAAAAAGCTCAATATTTGAGCGCTCCGCCCGCTTGGCTAAATCTCGGACATGCGCCACTATGTTGCGTGTCTATATAGCGCTGGCGGGCGGCCTCCAAAGCTGGGCCGGGAGAGAAGATCGGACGCTGCTCTCTTAAACCATCGGCGCGCAACCTACATGACGGAACGATCCATGACCGATCTGGTTGAACAACGCGCCTTGAAGTCCACGCAAACGCTTCCCGGCGCCGCCCCGGCCGAAGAGCAACCCAACGCTTTTTCGAGTGGCGTCGCTCTTCAAGACGCGACTGTTTTGATCCATGTGCGCTTCCGGCCCGACGGCAAGGTTTGGGAAATCGCCGAATGCCCCGACTTCATGGATAAGGACGAATGGTTCAAGCGGCTTTGCGCCCACGCCGGAGACAAGTTCCAGACGCGCTGCGGCGCACGCGGACTCTTCCGCTTGTCGCTCGAGCAACTCGAGGGGCTGAAGGCGCCCATCCATCACTGATACGAAATCCGCTGGTCGGCTCGCTGTCATTCCCGACGCTCGCAAAGCGAGCGATCGGGAATCCAGAGCAAAACCTGCGTTCTTGTGGCTCTGGATTCCCGGTCTGGCTTTCAGCCAGCCGGGAATGACAAAAGCCTGCGAGATGCAGAAGCGATTAAGTGTCCGGCGTCGCGTCGCCGCGCGCCTGCATAATTATCTCCCGCAAAAGACGTCGTGCAGCAGCGCGATCACGCGTTGCACGCGCTCGTCCGCGAGCGAATAATAGATTGTGCGAGAGTCGCGCCGCGTCGTCACAAGGCCGTCTTGCCGCAATCTCGCGAGGTGCTGCGAGAGCGCGGATTGGCTCAGCCCAACGGCCTCCTGCAAATCTGTGACGCAAATCTCGCCCTTATGAAGCTCACACAAAACCATGAGCCGATGCGCATTGGCGATCGCCTTCAGAAAATGCTCGGCCTCCTCGGCCTTGGGGATAAGGGCCTGGATGACGTCGGCTTGCGGTTTCGACGTCGAGCTTCTGGCTGTCCTCTGGGGTTTCGGCAAAAGCGTGAGATCCTGAAGCGTCATATGCGTGGCCCCTTGCTGGTCAGCGCGCAGATCGCGTTCTGAAAAAGCCATGTTGACGCAGTGCTAGCGCCAATTCGGACTATAGTCAACTAGTTCTATAGACTTTGGCAGCAACTTCTTGTTCGGCCGTCGCAACTTTGGCGTCCCGGCCTTTGCGCCCAGCGCCGGCGCCGCGTTTAGCGCGGCGAGCGGCCTTGTCGTCTGTCTGCCGGCGCCAGAGCCGCGCATAGGCGCCGCCCTGCGCCAGAAGCTGCGCATGCGTGCCAGTTTCGACGATCCGCCCGGCGTGCATCGCAAAGACCTGATCGCAGTCCACGACTGAATCGAGCCGATGGGTGACGAGCAGGACGGTGCGACGTCTCTTGAGGCGGTGCAGGGTGTCGATCAGCCGCAGCTCGTTTTCGGGATCGAGCGCGCTCGTCGGCTCGTCGAGGACGAGGAAGGGCGCTTGGCTCACGAGCGCTCTTGCAATCGCGAGGCGCTGTCGTTGGCCGCCGGAGAGATTGGCGCCCCCTTCGCTGAGCACTGTGTCGTAACCCTCCGGGAGCGCGTCGATGAACTCCGTCGCGCCCGCGAGCGCCGCCGCGTCTTCGATATCCGCGTTGCTCGCCGACGGCCTTCCATAGGCGATGTTCTCGGCGACGCTTGTCGGAAGCACGAGATTGTCTTGCGTCACGAAGGCGAAATGCGCGCGCAGATCGACGAGACGCGCTCGGCGTATGTCGAGGCCGTCGAGCCGCACGGCGCCGCGAGACGGATCGTGAAAACGCAGCATCAATTTGAGCAGCGAGCTTTTGCCAACGCCGCTCGGCCCAACAAAAGCGACCATCTCGCCCGGCGCGACTGTGGCCGTGATGTCCGACAGCACCGGGCAGTCGCGCCGATAGGCGAAGGAAACATGGTCGAAAGAGAGACGCCGCGGGCGCGGCGGCAGCGGTTGCGCGTCGGGCCTGTCCTTGATCGCTTCAGGCTCGTCCAGGACGAAAAACACACGCCGTGCGGCGGCTTCGAATGTGCGAATTTTCGAGAAAAACTCGGCGAGCCATTTCAGAGGGTCCCAAAGCTTACGCAAATAATCCATGAAAATGATCAGCGCCCCGACCGTCATGCCGTCCGGCGTCGGCGCGAGAAACTGGTCGTGATACACGAGCCAACCGCCATAGCCGAGAATGATCGCGCCGCCGATCGAGAGGATAATGTCGCGCGCGAGCGGATAGAGCTGCTCCTGCCAGTTCAGTCGCAATAGCGCCTTTACGCTGCGCGCGACGGCGTCCTCGAAGCGGCGGAACTCGAAGGGCTCGCGTCGGAAGGCCTGCGACAGCGGCACGCGCGACATCGCCTGCTGGATATGCGCGGTGAGATCGGCGTCGATCTGCTTCGACTCGAGCGCGCGCTGGTGGATGCGCATGCCGAAACGCCAGTTGCTCCACAAGATCAGCGGAGCCACTGCATAGGCTGCGAAAGTGAGCGGCGCGCTGCGCGACAATAGTATCGCCGTCATGACGGTAAGCGTTACGGCCGCAACGGAGGTGCCGATCATAATGTCGACGACGCCCCACGGTCCGAAGGCGTCGGTGGTCAGGCGGTAGATGGAGTCGCCCAGCGGGCGCGATTGGTGATAGCCCAGATCGAGCCGTTGCAGCTTGCCGAAAAGATCGGCGCGCACGCGCGTGGTGCCCCAATAGTTCAGGTAAAAATTGATCATCATCCGCACCATCCAGGCCGAATAGCCGATGATCTGCAGAGAGAGGCCGATAATGACGAGGCCGACAATCTGCCCCGGCTTGTCCTCTGGCAGGACGGCGAGAAAATAGCCGTGCAGCCAGCCGCCTTTTGGCTCCGTTGTCAGCACCGAGTCCACGAGCACTGCAAGCGGCCAGGCTTCCAATAATCCGACGCCTACGGAAACGCCGATGAGGAAGACCAGCGTCGCGATCCAGGGCCAATTGGGCGAAAAGTAAGAGAAGGCGCGTTCGTAGACCGTGCGTTTTGCGCCGGCGTGCAGTCGCTCGTCTGTCGGGTTCATGCGCCCTTCAACGCGCGGCCAAGCAAAAAGGTCGCGCTGGCGCGCTGTGCAAACATACTGGCAAACAAGAAAAAACCTGTCTTGCGGAAGCGGGGCCGGCGATCTGCCCATATGAACGTCTTGCTACGTATTCGTACTTACTTCCCATGCTCACCGCGCAAACGATCTAGCGCTGATCGCTTCGATCGTCCGGCGATCGCGACCGGCGTTTCAGTCTCTGAAGCGCCGGCGCTGTGGCAACCGGATGAGAGGCTGCTCGGCTGGAAGGATGCGCTGACCGGCTACGGCAGGGGCTGAAAGAGCCCTCAAACTTCCAGCGCAGCGGTGGAAACGGGAGGTCAACATGCCACGCAGTCACGGCACGGAACAAGGCAAAGGCACCGAGAAGTCCAAGGGCACGATGACGGTTCAGGAAGCCGGCAAGATGGGCGGCGAGATCCGTAAGGAGGAACTCGGCCCGGAAGGCTATTCCGAGATCGGCAAGATGGGCGGCGAGGTCCGCAAGGAGCAGCTCGGCCACGAGGGCTATTCGGAAATGGGTAAGAAGGGCGGCGAGGCGCGCAAAGAGCAGCTCGGCCCGGAAGGCTATTCCGAACTCGGCAAGATGGGCGGCGAAGCGCGCAAGGAGCAGCTCGGTCCTGAGGGATACTCCGAACTCGGCCACAAAGGCGGGCAGCGCGTGAAGCAGCTCATCGAGGAAGGCAAGCGCGCCGAAGGCGAGGGCGCTGGCGAGGAGGAAGAAGGCGGCGAGGAAAGCCCTCGCGGCAAACCGCGCCACTGACGCCGACTTTTGAAGGAGAAGCGCGATGGCCCAGCGGCAATCTGGTCGGGAACCCGGGAAGGCCGGCAAGGGAAAGATGACCGTCCAGGAAGCCGGCCACCTCGGCGGCGAGAAGGGCGGCCATAAGGGCGGTCAGCGGGTCAAGGAGCTGATCGAGGAAGGCAAGGAGAAAGAACAGGAACAGTCGACGGGCAAGGGCGCCCAACCCAAGCAGCGCCACTGACGGTGGGCCACAGGAGAAGGAGGCCATCATGCCGCAGAAGCACACTGAGCCCGAGAAGCCGCCGGTTCGGCACGGGCAGATGACGGTCGAGGAGGCGGGACGCCTCGGCGGCCACAAGGGCGGCCAGCGCGTGAAGCAGCTTGTCGAGGAAGGCAAGCGCGTCGAGCGCGCGGAAGGCGCCGAGGACATCGAGAACACGCAGGATGAAGAGGAGGACGGCGAAGCCTGATCCTTGGGTTTCGCCGCAACGGCGAAAGGAACAGAAGATGCCGCAGAAACACAGTGGAACGCAGGGCGGCGGGAAGTCGCCGGCCAAGCCGATGACCGTCAAGGAAGCCGGCAAGATGGGCGGCGAGATCCGCAAGGAGGAGCTGGGCCCCGAGGGCTATTCCGAGCTTGGCCACAAGGGTGGGCAGCGCGTGAAGGAGCTCATCGAGGAAGGCAAGCGCTCCGAGGGCGGCCCTGCAAAGGGCGGCAAGAAGCACTAGCCCGACCAGGAGGACATCATGCCTCGAACGACCGAAAACACGGGCGAGGGTCGCGGCAGCGGCCATAAGGGACCTGCGAAGGGCTTCGCCTTCGGCGTCGCATCGGTGACGCAGGCGCTCCATGGCGCAAGCTTCCCGATCACCAAGGAGGATCTCATCCGAGAGCACGGCAAGGAGGAGGTCAACTGGACGAAGGACAGCTCCGAAAGTCTGGGCGACATTCTCAGAGACGTGGATAAGGACGAGTTCCTTTCGGTCGCCGACGTCGCTTCGGCCGTTTCCGAAGCGCACCGGGAGGAGGGGGAGGAGGAGTAGTAGCTTCCCCCCTCCAAGACCATCGACCAAGACCGTCGACCAGAGGGGGGCCGGCGGGCTGCTCGAAAGGAATATTCCGGAGATTGCGAAGCGTTGTTTTTTGCGCAGAGGCCGGCGGCGGAGGCTGACTGGCTGCGGCCTCGATTGCGCCGCCCCGCCCGCGGCGTTACAACGCGCTCCTTCACACATCGCTAGCGACTCACGCCGATCCGTGTCGGCGAATGAGCGCGACAGGAGCGTCATATGGTTGCGGTTACTTTCCCCGACGGGGCGTCCCGTCAGTTCGAGCCCGGCGTCACGGGCTTCGACATCGCCAAAAGCATCTCCCCCTCTCTGGCCAAGCGCAGCGTCGCCATGACGCTCGACGGCGCGCTCGTCGATCTGATGAAGCCGGTCGAGAAGGACGCCAAGCTCGAATTCGTCTCGCGCGATGATCCCCGCGCGCTGGAGCTTATTCGCCACGACGCCGCCCATGTGCTGGCCGAGGCCGTGCAGGAGCTTTACCCCGGCACGCAGGTGACGATCGGCCCGGTCATCGAGAACGGCTTCTATTACGATTTCCATCGCGCCGAACCCTTCACGCTCGAGGACCTGCCGGTCATCGAGAAGAAGATGCGCGAGATCATCGCCCGCGACGCGCCGATCGTGCGCGAGGAATGGGACCGCGATCACGCCAAGACATGGTTCATCGCCAAGGGCGAGACCTTCAAGGGCGAGTTGATCGACAGCATCAAGTCGGACGAGCCGCTCTCCGTCTATAAGCAGGGCCACTGGCTCGATCTCTGCCGCGGCCCGCATCTGCCGTCGGTCGGCAAGATCGGCAACGCCTTCAAGCTGATGAAGGTCGCGGGCGCCTATTGGCGCGGCGACTCCACCAAGCCCATGCTCTCGCGCATCTACGGCACCGCCTGGACGACGCAGGAGGAGCTCGACGCTTACCTGCATCGCCTGGAGGAGGCCGAGCGCCGCGATCATCGGCGTTTGGGCCGTGAGATGGATCTCTTTCATTTCCAGGAGGAGGGACCGGGCGCGATCTTCTGGCATCCCAAGGGCTGGACGCTCTTCCAGTCGCTTGTCTCCTACATGCGCCGCAAGCAGAAGGCCGCCGGATACACCGAGGTCAACACCCCGCAGGTGCTCGACCGCGCGCTGTGGGAGACCTCCGGCCATTGGCAGACGTACCGCGAGAATATGTTCGTCACCAAGACGGAGGACGAGCGCGTCTTCGCGATCAAGCCGATGAACTGCCCCGGCCATGTGCAGATCTTCAAGAACGGTTTGAAGTCCTATCGCGACCTGCCGGTGAAGATCGCCGAGTTCGGCGTCGTGCATCGCTACGAGCCCTCGGGCGCGCTGCACGGCATGATGCGCGTGCGCGCCTTCACGCAGGACGACGCGCATATCTTCTGCTCCGAAGACCAGATCATGGACGAGGCGCTGAAGATCAACGATCTCATCCTCACCATCTATCGCGACTTCGGCTTCGACGATGTGGTGGTGAAGCTCTCCACCCGGCCCGAGAAGCGCGTGGGCTCCGACGAAGCCTGGGATAAGGCGGAAGCCGCTTTGTCGCGCGTGTTGGATGAGCTCGCCAAGCGTGGGCTGAAGACCGGCGTTCAGGCGGGCGAGGGCGCTTTCTATGGGCCCAAGCTCGAATATACGCTGCGCGACGCCATCGGCCGCGAATGGCAATGCGGCACGACGCAGGTCGACTTCAATCTGCCGGTGCGGTTTGGCGCTTTCTATATCGGCGCCGACAGCGAGAAGAAGATTCCGGTGATGATCCACCGCGCGATGTTCGGCTCGCTCGAGCGCTTCACCGGCATATTGATCGAGCATTACGCCGGCCATCTGCCGCTGTGGCTCTCGCCACTGCAGATCGTCATTTGCACGATCACGCAGGAGGCCGACGACTACGCCTATGAGGTCGCCGCGGCGGCGCGCAAGCTCGGCCTCAATGTCGACGTCGACGCCCGCAACGAGAAGATCACCTATAAGGTGCGCGAACATTCGCTCGCCAAGGTTCCCGTGCTTCTCGTCGCCGGCAAGAAGGAGGCGGCCGAGCGGACGATCTCCATCCGCCGCCTCGGCTCGCAACAGCAGACGCAGCTCGGCATCGACGAGGCGCTGAGGCAGCTCGCCGATGAGGCGACGCCGCCGGATGTGAAGGGCGCGGCGTAGGGCGCATATGCCGGGGGGCGTGGTTGCTGAGGCGCCCCCTCCCTGTCCCTCCCCCGTTTCACGGGAGAGGGGACACTCGCGATCAGCATTCTCAATGAAGGCCACAATCTACCCCCTCTCCCGCGAAGCGGGGGAGGGCCGGGGAGGGGGCAATCCAGCGCCACGACTCCCGCTGCCGTTTCCGACGCGAGGCGATACAGGAAGCCGGGACGCCCCGGCCCGTTCGGCCGGTAGCGTGAAGGAAATAA
Organism: Methylocystis iwaonis; assembly: GCF_027925385.1. Classification (NCBI taxonomy): domain Bacteria; kingdom Pseudomonadati; phylum Pseudomonadota; class Alphaproteobacteria; order Hyphomicrobiales; family Methylocystaceae; genus Methylocystis; species Methylocystis iwaonis. The sequence goes on along the minus strand of NZ_AP027142.1, from coordinate 3,095,953 downwards.
ACGCATCGGAACCAGAGCGTCCCGGCTGCGGTCTTTATTCGCGCGCACCTTTCCGTCCGGGGTGGGGTCATCTTGTGACCTTGGCCCTTCGGGCGCAGCCGCCAGACGGCGCCTGCTTCTTTCCCGGGAGTTTTGACGCTCCCGAGCGCGTCGCAAGGGTCTCGACATGCGCCGCCTCCGGCCCGCCGGCGCTTTCCCTTTCGGTACTCGGGCCGCGTGTCGCGGGCGCGGAAACTCTGCCCAGCCTTTGCGTGGATTTCTCCACGCAATCTCCCCACGAAGGAGAGACCCGGCGGGCGGCGCCGGAGTCCCGCACGGAACGAGGGTCGCGTCCCGCGCTTAACCGACCCCGCCGGCGCCGCCGACCCTGACGGCGTCCCTGCAAGTTGGCGAGGCGGGCGAAGGATAACGCGGTCTTTGGGGGTGGGGATAAATCAGGGAGCAAATTTCTCGACGACGGCCGCGCTCCGCCCCTCTCCCCGCGCTTGCGCGGGGAGAGGTTGGGTGAGGGGCCTGGGGGATGAGTGGAAACGTTAAACGGCGCAGGGCGCTTGGTTTTTTAATGCACGCCCGGGTTCCGGCCCCGGCCCCTCACCCAGCCTCGCAAGTGGGGAGAGGGGCAGATGCTCCCAAAATGCTTAGGTTGTGGTAGCTTTGGCGGGCATTTTTTGAAGCAGGTTGTCGGAATGCATATTGTCCATAACGAACGGCTGAAATTGCGCGCGGCCTTGCTCAACACAGCGGCGGGCTCGTCGTTTACCGTCGGCGTCCTTGCACCGATAGCGGCGGCATACTACTCTGCGGCTTCGACGCCGGAGCTTTGGACAATCATCCTAGGGGTGGTTATGTGGCTTTTAACCGCCGTCGTCCTACATCTATCAGCGGACTATATCCTAGGGCGCTACGCGAATGACAGCCATTCAGACGTTCGCTTTCATTGTCCTCCCGGTCATAATCATGATCGCGGGAGCTGGGATCGCGTATCTCTCAGTGAACTCGAGATGACGTCCCCGCTTAGGCGGGGCTTTTCTATTTTTGAGGCGAGGCTTTCTGGTTCGCCAACAATCCTCCGATGCGGCCTCTCCTTCGAGATGCGAGCTTCGCTCGCTCCTCCGCGGAAGCGGTGAAGCCGCTGTTTAGAAGCATGAGGACTGCCGCCGAGCGGCGCCCCCTTCCATAATCGGCCTTATGCGATTTCAACCTGAATATTGCGGCGGAGGCGTTGTTTTGAGGCTTTCCATACACGTTGCAAACAAGCTTGCGCGCACCTCACGGTTCGCCGCTTGGCGGATCATCCTCGGCGCCCTTCTGTTTTCCGCCATGCCAGTTGGAAGCGCCGCTCCGGCCAGAGCGGCGGAAAACTATAGGGGCCACGATCCCGACTCTTACGAGTGCAGTTCGGACTTCAACATCCTGAACCGCTTTTCCGCACCTCGCAGCGCTTTGTTGCCCCGCTCGACAAAGTATGCCGACGTCCGGTTCACGTTGGAAGACAACGTCATCGCGGTCAAGGATGCATCGAACTCAAAGGATTTTGTGTTTATAACCGTGGACGAGAAGACGAAATATTGCGCCTTCAAAGAAGTAGAACGATATGATCGCGGAAAGGAGTTTTCTGGAAAATTCGATGTGCCCCAATGCGCGATCAAGTACTTCATTTTTCGTATGAAATTGATAATAGACAATGACTTGCCGGTAAGGCCTTTTTCCTTGCCTCGTCCGCCGGAATACAGTCGGGATGCTGAGAAAATGGGCCATTTCGACCGAATGGATCATGTTGTCGAGATCGATGTATACCGCGCGGTGGATAGGAGAAAAAAGAATTTGTCCGCGGGCTGCAATGAAGCTGGCGAGAGCCCGGATAGCCCTTACTTTGGAATTAGCCTTCTTGGCTTGATGACAAACAACAAATCAACAGTTAATATAGAGGAAAGAGGTCCGCTTAAGCTTAGACAAGGTGAAACCTATTCTCGTTATGGACGAGACGTTCTCACGACGTCGCGACCGGAGCCCAGGCCGAAGTAGGAGCTTCGCTCTTTCGACTGAGCCCGATACCGCGGCCAACCGTGCGTGGTTGGCGCCTCGCGTGAGGCGCGCCAACTTTCGGGGGACGTCGGCAGTTTGCGCAGCCTGCGCAAACCTCGCTGTGTGGTAGGCGGATCGAGCCGCCCAGGATTTTGGGGTGAGCTTTTTATCCCACCCGACACCGCTTCCCGGCGCCATGCTCCCCGCAGGGGAACGGACACGCCCAGCATTCGCTTCCGTGACCTCCAGCCCGCTTGACGACTCCGCCCCGCCATGGCCATTAAGCGCCAAGCCCCATCGGCGCGCCGTTTTTGCTTCGAGGAGAGACTCCGGCATGAATATCCACGAATACCAGGCCAAAGCCATTTTGCGCGAGTTCGGCGCGCCCGTCGCCGCTGGCTTTCCGGTCCTGAAGGCCGATGAGGCCGCCGAGGCCGCCAAGAAGCTTCCGGGCCCGGTCTATGTGGTGAAAGCGCAGATTCACGCCGGCGGCCGCGGCAAGGGCAAGTTCAAGGAAGAAGCGGCCGGCCCGCAGGGCGGCGTGCGCATCGCCAAGTCGATCGAGGAGGCGGAAGGCTTCGCCCGGCAGATGCTCGGCAATACGCTCGTCACGATCCAGACCGGCGAGCCCGGCAAGCAGGTCAACCGCCTCTATATCGAGGACGGCGCCGCGATCGACAAGGAATTCTACCTCTCCATGCTGATCGACCGCGCGACCTCGCGCATCGCCTTCGTCGTCTCGACGGAAGGCGGCATGGACATCGAGAAGGTCGCCCACGACACGCCTGAGAAGATCGTCACCTTCTCGGTCGATCCGGCCACCGGCCTGATGCCGCATCACGGGCGCCGCGTCGCCGACGCGCTCGGCCTCAAGGGCGATCTGGCCAAGCAAGCGGGCGATCTCGTCGGCAAGCTCTATGCGGCCTTTGTCGCCAAGGACATGGAGCTGCTGGAGATCAATCCGCTGATCACCACCAAGGACGGCAAGCTGCGCTGCCTCGACGCCAAGGTGAGCTTCGAGAACAATGCGCTCTATCGCCATCCGGAGCTGGCGGAGCTGCGCGATCTTTCCGAAGAGGATGAGAAGGAGATCGAGGCGTCGAAGCACGACCTCGCCTATATCTCGCTCGACGGCAATATCGGCTGCATGGTCAATGGCGCCGGCCTCGCAATGGCGACCATGGACATCATCAAGCTCTATGGCGCCTTCCCGGCGAACTTCCTCGACGTCGGCGGCGGCGCCACGACCGAGAAGGTGACGGCGGCCTTCAAGATCATCACCGCTGACCCGAATGTGAAGGGCATACTGGTCAATATCTTCGGCGGCATCATGCGCTGCGACACCATCGCGGAAGGCGTGATCGCGGCGGTGAAGGAAGTGGGCCTCAAGGTGCCGCTGGTCGTGCGCCTCGAAGGCACCAATGTCGATCTGGGCAAGAAGATCATCAGCGAGTCGGGGCTGAATGTGATCCCGGCCGACGATCTCGACGACGCCGCGCAGAAGATCGTGAAGGCGATTAGCTGAGCTGAGGCCCGGCTTACGTCTGTTGATTTTGCCCCTCGTCCTTCCAAGGACGAGGGGCTTTTTTCTTTTTGCGTTTGATTTCTGCTCCAAGCGCTGGGCGTGAGCCCATCCCTCCCCTTTACGGGGAGGGTGGCCCCGCGTGAGCGGGGTCGGGTGGGGTAAGCCCCACGACGGTTGTTGCGGCGCGGACCCCACCCGGCGGCCTGCGGCCGCCGACCTCCCCGTGAAGGGGAGGTATGGGGATCACGGCGCTAGATCGCTTAAATCCGATTGGCGCGGATGGGTTCATCAGCCTTGCTTCGCGGGCGCAAAACCGCCATCTTTGGGGCCGAACCTGACTACTCCGGCCACTCGTCCGGGCGGATGCGCCATGTCTGAAACGCGCCGCCCTTTTCCTAGGAAAGCGCCCGTGCCTCGTTTCGCTGATCCGCTCGCTGCCGCGTCCCGCGGCGCCAGGAGCCTGTTGCTGCGCGGCGGCGTGGCGCTCGTCGCCCTTTCCGCCTGGTGCGCTTTCCCGACGGCGAGCTTCGCGCTGGCCCGCGAGGGAAATCTTTCGGTCGCGCGGCCTTTCGAGGTCGGGTCGAGCATCTCCGGCAATTATCTCGCCGCCATCGTCGCCGGCGCCGAGCGCGACACGCTTGCCGCCTCGACCTTCTTCCGCGAGGCGTTGCGCGACGATCCCAATAATCAGGACCTGGTCGACCGCTCTTTCGTCGCGGCGCTCGCCAATGGCAATATGGCCGATGCGGTGGCGCTCGCGCCGCGCGTCGTGGCCCATGACAAGGCCAACGGTCTCGCGCATCTGACCAAGGGCGTCGATCTCATCAAGAATCGCCGCTACGTTGCGGCGCGGGCCGAGCTGGCCAAGAGCGGCGGCGACCGGCGCCACGACATCACCTCGACGCTGCTGACCGCCTGGACCTATGCGGGCGCCAAGGACACGCGCAAGGCGCTGGCGACGCTCGACTCGCTGAACGACGAAGCTTTCATCGTTTTCCGCGACTATCACGCGGCGCTGATCGCCGACATCGGCGGCAACAAGGCGGAGGCGGAGAAGCGCTTCAAATCCGCTTACGCCGCTGAGCGCAACACGCTGCGCCTCGTCGACGCCTACGCCCGCTTCCTCGCGAGCCGCGGCCAGCGCGACGAAGCCAAGAAGCTCTATCAAGGTTTCGACGAGGTGGCGCCGGGCCATCCGATCATCACGGCCGGTCTCACGGCGCTCGACGAGGGCAAGCCGCTGCCGCCTTTCGTGCGCACGCCGGAGGAGGGCGCGGGCGAAGCGCTCTACGGGCTCGGCGCGGTCGGCGGCCGCTCGGGCGACGAGCTGGCTTCGCTCATCTATCTGCGCCTGGCGCTCCATCTCGCGACGGAGAACGCCCTCGCCATCATCACGCTCGGCGACGTCTATGAGCGCATGAAGCAGGAGGAGACGGCGATCGACCTCTATGACAGCGTGCCCAAGGACAGCCCGCTGCGGGTCAACGCCGATGTGCAGGCGGCGCTGCTGCTGGAGACGCTCGGCAAGTCGAAGGAGGCGAGCGAGCATCTTGGCCAGGTGGTCGGCGCCAATCCGAAAAATCAGGAAGCGCTGACGGCGCTCGGCAATCTCCAGCGCTCGCGCAAGCTCTTCAATGACGCGGCGGCGACCTATTCGCGCGTGATCGCTTTGCAGCCCAAACCCGACAAGGGCCAGTGGCTGCTCTACTATTATCGCGGCATCGCCAATGAGCGCCGCAAGGACTGGAAGGGCGCCGAGTCCGATCTCAAGAAGGCTTTGGAGCTGAATCCCGATCAGCCGCTGGTGCTGAATTACCTCGGCTATAGCTGGGTGGATCAGGGGATCAATCTCGACGAAGCCTTCCGAATGCTGCGCCGCGCCGTCGATCTGCGTCAGCGCGACGGCTATATCGTCGACAGCCTGGGATGGGCCTATTACCGCCTCGGCCGCTGGGACGACGCGGTGCGCGAGCTGGAAAAGGCGATCGACCTGAAGCCCTCGGATCCGGTGATCAACGACCATCTGGGCGACGCCTATTGGCGCGTGGGCCGCAAGCTCGAGGCGCAGTTCCAGTGGAACCATGCGCGCGATCTGAACCCCGACCCGGACGACCTGCCGAAGATCCTGGATAAGATCAAAAATGGGCTGAAGGATCAGCCTGAGGTGGCGGGCGACGCGCGCAAGACCGGGGGGTAGGCGTAGGTAGCATCGCGTCTGGCGTGGCCTCGTTCGAGAACGATGCGGCCACGCAAGCAAAAGCGGGCGTTCTGTCCTGAGGTCGAATTCGTCTTCAGGCCGTGCGCCGTCTAACTTTCGGGCCGAAGGTCGCGTGAGGGCTTCGAGAAATTTGATCCGGAGCCCGGCGGGACGTTCATCACATCCATATTGCTTGCAACATAACATCCCGTATCCGCTTAACCGTGGCGGGCCCCACCATTTCGATTTGCTTCAATTTATTTTCCGATGAATTTGCAAGCTCCTGAATGGTCGTTATGCCGGCTGATTTTAGGCGAAGGATTTTGTCCTCGGTTAGCCCATATGGGTATGCCCGTGACTTTGCTAGTACATCGATGCTCTTACTAAGAATTCCAAGCGTATTTTCTGGAGCTAGCGGAGGCAGAACAATGTTGTTGAAAGTCGCTGCCGAGGAGTGAATTTCTGCCAAATCCGGCTTGGCCCCGATCCATTCGTCAATCATCTCGATAGTCAGCCGCTTGGAAGGCACTTGTTCCAACAAGCTGCAAAGATTAACGGCGAAAACGGGGCCCCGCCCTCCCGACTTCATTCCACGGGATGCCTCTCGCTTGGCAATAAAGCCAAGATATTCCAATATCTCGAATATTTTCGAGAACTGACCCACGATGTTCCTGTGTATAGTAACTCGATCTTGAGCTATCATCTTTGCATTGGTCCGCACGGCCCTTGAGAGATGATCGACAAGAGCCTCAAACACGGAAGAGGCTGGCTCTATGAGAGGTTCGTAAACGCCAAGCTTTGGCGCAACTTCTTCCATCAAAGGCCAATAATAATCTTCAGCCATGTTAAGAAGGCAGGCGTTTACGTCGGGAATGCTTATGCGCTCCTTGTCATCGAATCGATTGCAAGCCAAGATAAAGGCTCGCATATTGCCGACGACGGCGCGGCCAAGTAGGCTCGCGAAATTGTCGGGCGTCAATCTGTCAGAAAATATCTCCCGCTGGGCTAGTTTTGGATATCGGGTTCTTATCACGTCACTAAAATAGGATCCGCCAGTAGAAACATCTGATCTGCTTATGTCTATGACTGTTGAGTCGTTGAATACATCAAACCGTACCCCAAATTTTGTTACGCCGGGGTAGATTGACGCCTTGCAGGACGTGGTGTTACTAGACAATGTTCGAAAAAGGTCAAAAAATACCTCAAGTGGCTTCTCGCGACCGATGTGAGCAGCGTCGTCGAAGAGGATAACTATCCGCTTCGTTAGTGATTTTGCTAATTTAGCCAAGGAAATCTGAAGCTCTACCTCGTCTTCTGCGAAATCGAATTGGACTGAATGACTTTGGGTAGCCAGCTCAGCCGCAATCTCTTTTGAAAGTAGCGTGCAAAAATGCCCGATGTATTCTGGGCCGTCTGATTGAAGTAACGGCAGATAACGAAGGCTCATGTATACGGAAAAAGCCGAGCTGTTGGCCCGCATCCGTCGGTGCGACTCGATAAGAAGTGCACTCTTGCCGCTCCCACGGCCTCCTCGAAGGAGAACGGGGCCATGGGCAGAAAGCTTGCGGATTATGACGTCGTCAAACGGTGAAAAATGATGGTAGCCCGCGAATTTTTCCGACGGGCACTCTTCGGCCGCGAGAATTAATCCCGCATCATTGTCTTCAAGAGTTGGCTCGCTCACTGGAACGCCTTTCTGAATTCTCTGTATGTGTCTAGTGCGTCGTCTGGGTTAAGTGAGCGGTAGGCTGTGGGTACAAAGTGGGACACCAAGCCCATGTTTGCGATCTGAATACAGCTGTCTCTAATTGCGTCTTTCAGTGTCCCTTCGTCCATCACTACAGATGAGACGAAAAACTCCCAATGCACACCTTTAGATAGCTTTGAATAAAGTGTCGCACATCTTCCTTTCGTGGCGGATATGAATGTTTCAGGTACAATGTTTTTCAAGTCCATGAATATGTCACCGTCTTCTTTGTCGGCAATGAAATCTAGCGCGGACTCAAACGCAGGTTTCCAAAAAACGTGGTCCATGTGCGGGGAAAAGAGCGCTCTGCTTATGGCCGTAAGATTATGGTCAGAGTTCCATAAATTAGGATTTGGTTTTTCATCGGCTAAGACGTCACCTAGAGCTGGCCTCGCTTGTCTGGACAGCTCCCCGCGGATTTTGAGTGGATCTCTGCCGGGGTTTGCCGAACGCGGGGCGTTTCGATTTTGTCGCGGCGGCGGGAGGGCCTAGGCCCGACCAGAGCTGCGACAAAATCGACGGCGATGGTCATGCGGCCATCGCCGTTTCCTTGATGCCGAAGTAGGCCTCGTCGGGCGTGCGCCCGTCAAGCGCCGTATGCGGGCGCCCCTCGTTGTAGAAGGCCAGATAGCGGCCGATCGAGGCGCGCGCCTCGGACATGCTGTCATAGGCCTTGAGATAGACCTCCTCGTATTTCACGCTGCGCCACAGCCGCTCGACGAAGACATTGTCCCGCCACGCGCCCTTGCCGTCCATGCTGATCGATATTTTCGCATCGAGCAGCACGCCGGTGAAGTCGAGACTGGTGAACTGGCTGCCTTGGTCCGTGTTGAAAATCTCTGGCTTGCCGTATTTCGCCAGGGCCTCCTTCAAGGCTTCGACGCAGAACTCCGCCTCCATAGTGATCGACACGCGATGCGACAGGACGCGCCGCGTGAAGACGTCGACGACCGCTGCGAGATAGACGAAGCCGCGCCGCATCGGGATGTAGCTGATGTCCGTCGCCCAGACCTGGTTCGGCCGTTCGATCTTCACCCCGCGCAGCAGATACGGGTACACCTTGTGTCCCGGCGCAGGCTTGCTCGTGTTCGGCCGCCGATAGAGCGCCTCGATCCCCATCCGCTTCATCAATGTCGCGACATGCCGGCGGCCCACGGCGACGCCCTCGCGCCGCAGAAGATCGCGCAGCATCCGCGCGCCCGCGAAGGGGTGTTCGAGATGCAGCGCGTCGAGACGGCGCATCAGCTCGAGGTCCTCGGCCGAAACCGGCCGCGGCCTGTAGTAGACGGAGCTGCGGGCGACGCCCAGCGCCTTCGCCTGCCGGGCGATCGAAAGATCGTGATCGCGGTCGATCATCTTTTTGCGCTCAGCAATCCCGCTTTTGTGAGCGCGCCGGACAAAAAATCGTTCTCCAACGTGAGTTCGCCGATCTTCGCGTGAAGACCCTTCAGGTCGACGGCGGCCTCTTTCGGCTCCGTCTTATCCTGCCCGAAAACGCCGGCCGCGCCTTCCAGCAACTGGCTTCGCCACGTCGTGATCTGGTTCGGGTGGACGTCAAACTGCTGCGCCAGCTCGGCCAGCGTCTTCTCGCCCTTGATCGCGGCCAAAGCCACTTTCGCCTTGAAGGCCGGAGAATGCGTCCGGCGGCTTCGCTTCGTCATCGAATGCTCCTGATTCGCAGCGAGAATCCTCGCCGCTGTCAGGCAGAAAATCCACTCAAGCTACTGTCCGAATTCGTGAGGCCGGCTCTCCTGTCCACTTAAACCCTGATTTCGCTGACTTTCCGTATTCAAAGCCACCTTGAGACTGGAATTCGGTCAAATAAAGCATCCTGAATGGGTCCAGGCGGCCGACGAGCGCTGCGCACGCATTCTCAAGAGCTGCTCTGGCGCAGAACGCGCCAAATAAGGCAGCTTCATCTGAGAATTCGTTATTTAAATAGTTGACAGATCTAAGGGAAAAGCGATCGATCGAGCTGCTCAAAAGATTCAAAGTGGCGTTCGCTGTGCACGGCGCATCGTTGCTTCCGCAGACCAGTTTGCCGAGTTCCAAAATCCCCCTCCTCTAAAATGCTTTTTCAATTCTAATTTTCTATCCTTGCTTACGCGGCTCCGGGAGTCAGTTCGCCCCCGCCAACTCTAGCACGATGGCCCATTCCGCATCGGTCACCGGCTGCACGGACAGGCGTGAATTATTCACGAGCACCATGTCTGCGAGCCGCGGCTCCGCCTTGATCTGCGCGAGCGTGACGGGCTTCTTCAACGGCTTCACCGCCTTCACGTCGACCATGCCGAATTTGCCGGTCTCGTCGGTGTGGTCGGGGTAATATTCCTTGATAATCTCTACAATGCCGACGATCGCGCGCTCTTCGTTGGAGTGGTAGAAGAAGCCGCGTTCGCCCTTCTTCATCGCCATCAGATGTTTCTTGGCGAGATGGTTGCGCACGCCGTTCCAGAACGTGCCTTTCGCGCCCGCCTCGACCTGCTGGTCCCAGGACCATTTCGAGGGTTCGCTCTTCAAAAGCCAATGCGCCATCTATAGCTCCGCGCCCACGACGCGCTTCCAGGCCTTGAGCTCGACGCGCTCGAAAAGGCCGGCCGCCGCGTATGGATCCTTCGCAAGCAAGGCGCGGGCCGAGGCTTCGTCTGGGCAATCGAGGATGAGCATGGAGCCGACCGGCTTGTCGTTCTCGACAAAGGGGCCGGCGAGCTTCACTTGCGCCGCATGCGCGTCGAGAAAGGCGAGATGGGCGGCGCGGGTGGACATGCGCAGGTCGACGTGACCGGGCTTGTCGAAGCAAAGGGCGACGAAGAGCAAGGGCGGGCCTCTGTGGGACTGTTGAACGGGCCCCTTCAAACCAAAGGGCGCGACAGTGGTCAAGCCGCGGCCGTCATTGCGAGCACAGCGAAGCAATCCAGGGCCAGGATAGCTGCTCTGGTTTGCTTCGTCGCTGCGCTCCTCGCAATGACGGTCAGCCTGCGCGCTCGTGGACGGGCTCGACGAGGTCCACAACACGGTTGCCGAAGCTCGTGAGCGCCTCTCGCAGCGCGGCGAGGTCGGCTTGGGAGGGCTGAGCGCCGGCGAGGCGCTGCTGGGCGCGCTCGGCGCGTAGCGCCTCATTGGCGCCCTGCAGCATGGCGTTGTCGGCGCGCGCGATCTCCAGCCTGTCGGCGCCCTCGCGCGCTTCCGCGCGCGCGGCGCGCAGGGCGTTTTCGAGGCGCTCGACCTCGTTCTCGCGGCGCTCCTTCTCGGCCGCGCCTTCGGCGCGCGCCTTGTCGCGCTCCTGGAGCAGAGTCTCCCGCTCGGCGCGCGTCTTTTCGAGTTCTTCCTTTGCCGCCGACAGGTCTTTGACGAGGCCGGGGACATGGCCCGCCTCTTCGGACACGCGGGCGAATTCCTCTTTCATCGCGTCGAATTCGCGCTGGAGCTGCGTGTTCTGCTCGTGCAGCGCGCCGATCTTGGCTTCATGCGCGACGACGCGGCTATATTGCGCTTCCTTCTCGCGGCCGAGCTCTTCCTTGTCGGATTCGAGCAGCCGCAGGCGCTCGACCCAACGATCGGCGCGTTCGGTCATCTCATGCAGCGCAAGCTCGGTGGAGCGCAAAAGGTCGGTGCGCTCGGCCAGTATTTTCTGCGACTCGCGCAGCCGCAATTCCATGTCGCGGTTATCCGCCTCGGCTTTCTTGCGCGCCGTTTCCGCCTCGAGGACGCGCGCGGCGTGGCGGCCGACGGCGGCGAGGTCGTCGGCCTTCGAGGCCTTCACCGCTTCCATCTCCTGCTCCAGCCGGCGCTCACGCAGGGCGAAATCGGCGCGCAGCAGATCGCGCTCGGCGATGACCTCCTCCATGGACATGGGGGCGAGCATTTGCAGCCGGCGCATGGAAAGGCGCATGGCGCGCCGCCAGAAGGCCGGCAGGAAGAGAAGGGTGATGAGCCCGGCGACGAGAAAGCCGAGCGCGAAATACATCGCCTGTTCGATCAAGACGTCAACCTCGCGCCCCCTCGGGACTTTTGGGCGGGACGGGCCCGAGAGTGCCATGTCTGGCGCGTGAAATCAAAGCATCGGCGGCTTGGTAGTGGGTCAGTTTGTATTTTGATCCGGTGGCGATCGAAACAGCCCCTTAGCGATGAACCCGACAAGCCCAATAGCTGCGACGGCCGTGCTCCCGACAAGAGCGGCGAGAATGTTCTCTTCTAAAGAGAAGCCTTTCAGATGCGTCCCATGTAGGAAAACGAGAAAGCCAACGCCTAAGGAATATAGTTCTAAATATTTGAGTATGCGAGCGGCGTATGTTTTTCTCATACGACGGTCCGCTTTAACATTCTTGATCTGCGACTTCGCCAAAAGGTTCTTGAGCCGGATTCCATCCAGCTCAAGGTCTTCGCGCTCTAGCTTATCCTTCCTGTCGGGAGCGTTCTTCGCCGCTACGACCGGGATGCCACTATCGATGGCATCAATGGTTAGCTGCGGCTGGCTGCCTTCTAATGGCGAGGTCGACAAAGTGTTGCCTTATAAGGTCGTTCGGAATTTGTTCAAACTTACCGAGCCCGTTCCGATAGACGTCACTCCATGGGGTTCCGGGTTGGTGCGTCAATGCGGACAATTGGAACGCGTGGAAGCGCCCATAATCGGCAAATACCCTATTGATAATTTGCCTTTCATTACCCGATAGCGTGGCTCGCGCCGGCGCACCAGGCGCATCCGTAAATGCCGCAGGAAAATACTGTGAGTTTGTGATCTCATGCGTAATAGGAGATGCGCCATAGGTCCTTAGAGCGGACCTTAGCGAGCGATACACGGGTCCATATTCCCACGCTTCGGGAGCATCAACCGTCAGGGGGGCTCCAGTGATCGCAAGCGCCCATCCGTGCGCAATATAGACGAGCTTCTGGAGCTGCATTTGGGTAAAAGAATGGCCGGCCGCCTGTGCAAGGCGGATAAATTCATTAGCAATTTCTGGCGACCAGCCGGCCATCAAACTTATCCAAATCTGTTGTCCGTCTCTTATATAGGGCCGTTAACCTGCATGATAGCCTAGTTTTTAGGCGTTTTTATAGGGGGCCGCGCTTCGTCGCTTCCTCAGGGTGTCGACATCGCCGCCGCAGCCGAAGCTGCCCCAGGCCCTCAGAACGGATTCCAGGTCGAGTCCGGCGTGAATTTCAGATAGCCGAGCGCGACGCCGAGGCGCGCGCCGACGCCCGAGCGCACCGGCATCACGATGACGTCCTCGTTATTTAGCGCGGTGAAGCCCAATCCGCCGACGAGATAGGCCGAGCCATTGACGCCCGCATAGCGGCGATAGATCGCCTCGACGTCGGGCAGATTATAAACCAGCATCATGGTGCGGTCGCCGTCGGCGCCGGCGTCGAAGCCGATCGACGGGCCCTGCCAATAGACGCGTTTCTGCCCCGCATTGCGCGTGAACATCGTGCCTTCGCCGTAACGCACCCCGCCGATGAAGGCGCCTCCGGCTTCCTGGCCGAGGATATAGGCGTTGGGCTTGCCCCATTGCTTATTGGCGCGCTCCAGCCCCTCTGCGAGGCCGCGCGAGATGGAGCCGAAAAAGTGATGGCCGTTCTCGACGATCTCGCCGCTCGTGTAGGTTTCCGGGCGCTGGGCGGCGCGCGCAAGAGAGGGAAGCGCGGCGCTGGCCGCAGCGGCGGCGGCGAGACGGAGAAGGTCGCGGCGGGATGAAGACAAGACGCTCATGATCACAAGGGCTCCAAAACGCAAATAACCGATGCTCGACGCCTCGACGTCGAGTGCGGCAGTCGCGCGGCGCCAATACGTCAGCCCAGCGGCGGCGTCGCCAACTTGCGTAAAAGTCGCGCGACGTCGTTAAGAAAGCGTTGCCGACGCGGGATCGCCCCAGGCGATGAAGGGGCCGTTGAGGTATTTCTCGTGCGACTTGTTGTAGCGCAGCGGGGCGCCCGAGGGATCGAGCACGACGCCCCCGGCGGCGCGTAAAATAGCGTCGCCCGCGGCCGTGTCCCATTCCATGGTCGGTCCGAAGCGGGGATAGACGTCCGCTCTTCCCTCCGCCACTGCGCAGAACTTCAAGGATGAGCCGACAGACAGGCGCTCGGCGATGGGCAGGCGCGCAATAAAGGCTTGCGTTTCCGCATCGAGATGCGACTTGGAGACGAGCGCGGTCATTCCCTCTACTGGCGGCTTGCGCGTGCGCAGGCGCCGCCACTCCTGCGGCGCCGGCAAGGCGCCGCCGGGCGCGGCGTCGGCCAAATAGCTTTCGAGGCCGCCAAACCAGACTTTCGATCCCGCCGGCGCGGAGATGGCGCCGGCCACGGGGGCGCCGTCGACGATAAGCGCGAGATTGACGGTGAATTCCGGGCTGCGTGCGAGGAATTCGCGCGTGCCGTCGATCGGGTCGATGAGCAGGAAGGCCTCGCCATGCGTCATGGTCTCGCCGCGCGCCGCCGCTTCCTCGGCGATGATCGGCACGCCGGGAAGATCGCGCGCGAGCGCAGCCAGTAGATAATCTTCGACCCGCTCGTCCGCCTCGGTGACCGGCGATTTGTCGTCCTTGAGGCGGGAGTCGAGATTGGGACGCGCCAGCACCTCCATCGCCAGCGCGCCGGCGCTGACGACGAGATTGCCGAAAAGCCGCGCAAGCGCCTCGCGGTCAGTCGGCGAGACAGTCGGCGGCGTCCAGTGATCGGTCATAAGAGTCAGGGCTCCGAATTCGGGTTAAACGCGCAGATGTGTTCGCTTCTTCTTCCCGTGTCGTAATGTCCTGGCGTGGATGCCCGCGACAAGCGCGGGCATGACGGGCTGCGAAGGGTTTGTTCACCTGGATTCGGCGCCTCGTCATAAGACTATCCTTTAGTTTTTGTTTACGACCCGGACGCTTGCAATTTGCAATCTGCGTCGCCGCGGTTACCTTTCCCGGAAAGTGAATGGCGTGATTCGTTTGCTTTTTCTTTGCTAATTCGCGGCAAAGGATTTCGGGCTCGTATCACGCAACCATCGCGCGCCCGCGCGCCAAACGGGATAGCCCAATGACCCAGTTCTCGCTCGACGCCCTCGATCTCGCGGCCTTGCTGTCCTCGCGGGTCTGTCATGACGTGATCTCTCCCGTCGGCGCGATCGTCAATGGGCTCGAGGTGATGGAAGACAAGGATATGGACGCCGAAATGCGCAGCCATGCGCTGGCGCTCATCAAATCCAGCGCCGGCGAGGCCTCTGCGCGGCTGCAGTTCTGCCGCCTGGCCTTCGGCGCCGCCGGCTCCAAGGGCGCCTCGATCGACACCGGCGACGCCGAGCTTGTCACCCGCCAGCTTCTCGCCGACGAACGCACCAAGCTCAACTGGAGCGTTCCGCGCGCGCTGATGTCGAAGAACAAGGTCAAGCTGCTGCTCAATCTGTGCTTGCTGGCGGACACGACCATCCCGCGCGGCGGCGTGATCTCGGTTTCCTCGACCGGCGACGAAGAGAATGTTTCCTTCAAGATCGAGGCCAAGGGGACGAATGCGCGTCTGGCCGCCACGATTCCGGCCTTGCTCGCGGGCGAGACGGAAGAAGGCGCGCTCGACGCCCGCGCGATCCAGCCCTATTACGCCGGCCTCGTCGCCAAGGCTTGTGGGCTCGATGTGAGCGTGGCCTGCGAGCCCGAGCTGGTGACAATCGAAGCCAAGCCTGCGGCGGCGGGCGCCGCCTCGCAGGAGCCGCAGAGCGCGGTCGCGTAACGCGGCGCGCCGCAAGCTTCGAGATGGGATTTCGCTTCTTTTAACCCCTCTTGCCGATACTGCGCCCATTCGCCGCAACGGCCGGCGAGGGGCGCGGCATGGACGATCTGCTCAAGGATTTTCTTCAGGAGGCGACAGAGCACATCGACGCGACGTCGGTGGAGCTGCTGCGTTTCGAGAAGGATCAGACAGACCCGGCCCTCGTCGCCAGCCTGTTCCGCCATATCCACACGATCAAGGGGTCGAGCGGCTTTCTGAGCCTGCCGCGCGTCGCGCGGCTGACCCACGCCACAGAGACGCTGATCGGGCGGCTGCGCGACGGCGCGACGGCGACCTCCGCTCATGTGTCGTTGATTCTCGCGGCGGTCGACCGCCTGTCGATGTTGCTTCTCGAAATTGCCCGCAATGAGGTCGAGCCCGAAGGCGACGACAAAGCGTTGCTGACGCAGTTGGAGCAGGGCGCGGCGAGCCTTCGACCGAACGCGACGCTTGCGCCGCAGGACGCCAATCCGCCCGCCATGGCGCCGCAAGCGGCAAGCTCGTCGGAGACTCTCTCCAGCCTCGGCGCCCGGCTGAGCGATACGGTGCGCGTGTCGGTCGGCGTGCTCGATCGTTTGGTGGGGATCGTCTCTGAGCTGGTTCTGACCCGCAACCAGCTTCTCGAACTCTCCAGCGCTGGCGACGACGAAGTCATCAAGGCCGCCGTGCAGAATCTGTCGAGCGTCACCGGCGATCTGCAGGACGCGGTGATGCAGGTGCGCATGCAGCCGGTCGAGCGGCTTTTCGCGACGCTGCCGCGCCTCGTGCGCGATTTGTCACTCGAGCTCGGCAAGAAGATCGAACTTGTCACGCTCGGCGGCGACACGGAGCTTGATCGCCAGGTCATCGAACTCATCCGCGCGCCGCTGACGCATATTATTCGCAATGCGGCGGATCATGGGATCGAGACCGGCGCGGAGCGTCTGGCGCTCGGCAAGCCGGAGGCCGGCCGCATCCGCGTCAGCGCCAATTACGACGCGGGCCAGATCACCATCGAGATCAAGGACGATGGCCGCGGGCTCGATCGCGAGGCCATCAAGGCGAAGGCGATTGCCTTGGGGCTCGGCACGAAAGAGTCGCTCGCCCGCATGAGCGACGCCGACATTTTCGAATTCGTGATGCTGCCCGGCTTTTCGACGGCGCAGAGCATTACGAAAATCTCCGGCCGCGGCGTCGGCATGGACGTCGTGCGCGACAATATCCAGTCGATCGGCGGCGCGGTTTTCATCAATTCGGCGGCGGGCAAGGGCTCGACCGTTATCTTGCGCATCCCGCTGACGCTCGCCATTGCGCCAGCGCTCATTCTCTCCTGCGGCCGCTCCCGCTTCGCCGTGCTGCAAATGGCGGTGATCGAGGTGGTCGGGGTCGGCGAAGGTTTCGACCATCATATACAACTCATTCACGATGCGCCGGTCTTGCGGCTGCGTGGCGACGCGCTGCCGCTGGTCGATCTCGCGGATGTCCTCGATCTCGATGCGCCGGATGATGCGCCGCGGCGCGATGGATTCGCCGTCATCCTGCGGGTGGGCGGCGTGCGCTTTGGCCTTCTGGTCGAGACCATCGCGGATGTTCAGGAGATCGTCATCGAGCCGCTTTCCGGACCGCTCGCGCGCATCGGCGTGTTCTCCGGCCAGACCATCCTCGGCGACGGCGGCGTCGCGCTGATCCTCGATCCGGCGGCGATTATCGAAAGCATGGGCCTCGATAATCTCGCCGCGCCGGCGCGCCCGGCGCCCGCCGCGCTTCTTGCGCCCGAGCGTGAGAAGACGCGGATCATCCTGCTGCGCGCGGGCGGCGGATCGTTGAAGGCCTTGCCATTGTCGCTCGTCATGCGCATCGAGGAAGTGACGGCCGACCGCTTCGTTCCCTCCGGCGACGGCTATGCGATGCTTTACGAAAAGCGGCTGTTGCCGGTCTTTCCGGCGGCGACGGATATGCGCCTCGACGCGTCGCGTGATTATCCTATTCTCGTGCTCGCCGGCGCCGGACAGGCGACCGCGATCGTCGTCGACGAGGTCATCGACGTGGTCGAGGAGGAATTGTCCTTCCAGAAGAAAGGCGCCGATCCCAGGATCATCGGCACGGTCAGCATGAACGGCTGCATCGTCGATGTGCTCGACGTCGCCTATTTCATCGAAATGGCCGATCCAGGCGTGCTGACGCGCGGCGTCAATCAACGGCCGCGCGTGTTGCTCGTGGACGACAAGCAATTCTTCCGTGACATGCTGGCGCCTGTTCTGCTCGCGGCCGGCTATGAAGTCACGACGGCGGCCTCAGGCCGCGAGGCGCTCGAACTTGCCGCACGCGGGCTGCGCATCGACGCGGCCGTGACCGACATCGACATGCCGGACATGGACGGCTATGCGCTGGCGCGCGCCTTGCTGCAGACGCCGGGGCGCGCGGATTTGCCCATTATCGCACTCGCGCCGCAAAAGACGGCGAAAGCCCTCGAGGTTGCGACGCTCTGCGGCGTGCGCGCGCTCGTCGGCAAATTCGACAGGCGGGCATTGGTCGAAACGCTCGGCGCGCTGCTCGATGGCGTCGCGGCGTCGGGCGAGCAGATCGAGCGTCGCATCATGGCGGAGGCCGCCGCATGAGTTTTGACGTCGCCGACTTCAGCTACAGCCGCAGCCGCGCGGCGCCTGCCGTCACGCAAAGCCGCCATTTCGTGATCAGGGTGCGCGGCCAGATCGTGGGCCTGCCGGTCGAGCATGTGAAGACGGTTTTCTATCTTGACAATCTCACGCCGGTGCCGCTCGCGCCGCGCGAGGTAGCAGGGCTCACCAATTTGCGCGGCCGCATCGTGACGGCCCTCTATCTCGACCGCTGTCTGTGGCTCGATGAAGCAATCGACGGCTCCAACGGCCTTGCGGTCGGGATCGAGCATGACGGCGAGGAATATGCGCTGCTCGTCGAAGCGACGGAAGACGTCGTGGCGACGAGTGAAACCGATCTTATCGCCTGCCCGGCGCATATTGATCCGCGTCTCGCGGAGATGGTGGCAGGCTGCTATCGCTTGGACGACGGCTTTTTGTCTGTCCTCGACGTCGAGGCATTGCTGCGGCGCGTCGCGAAATTGAGCGAGGCGCCGCGTCGGCGCGGCGGGCGACAAGGCAATTCAAATTATTCGAATACAGGAGCAAGCTGAGATGAAACAGGTTCTCGTGGTGGACGACTCCCCCGTGATCCGCAAGGTCGCGCGCCGGATTCTCGAAGGATTGCATTTCCGCACCAGCGAGGCGGCGGACGGCAAGGCGGCGCTCGCCGAATGCGAAAAGGCGATGCCGGACGCCATTCTGCTCGACTGGAACATGCCGGAGATGGACGGCTTCGAATTCCTGTGCGCGTTGCGCAAAATGCCCGGCGGCGCAACGCCGAAGGTCGTCTTCTGCACGACGGAAAACGAAGTGGGCCATATTGCGCGCGCCATGCATGCGGGCGCCGACGAATATATCATGAAGCCCTTCGACCAGAACATCGTGCGGTCGAAGTTCGAGGAAATCGGCCTCGTTTGAGGCCGGTTTTCTAGCGCCGCAAGGCGCTTGTGTCGCGTTTCTCGTGCAAAGGCGTTGGTATATGCGTCGTTTTTTTATGTCTTCAGAAATTGTATCGAACGCTCGGGCGTTCAGAGCAAAAGTAGCGCCGTCATTGCGAGCGCAGCGAAGCAATCCAGAGCCCTCGTGTGGCTCTGGATTGCTTCGTCGCTTCGCTCCTCGCAATGACGGCCTTGGCGCCCAGCCTTCTTCTGCGAGGGCGCGCGCATGACTCTCGCCTTTGCGCGGTTTCGCCGTCAAATCGCCCTTGTCACCGGCATCGCTTTCGGCGCCGACAAGCAATATCTCGTCGAAAGCCGCCTCGCGCCCGTCATGCGGACGCATAACCTCTCCGGCTTCGCGGATCTCACGGAGGCTTTCGAGCGCCGCGACAATGGCTCGCTGGCGCAGGACGTCATTGATGCGCTGACGACAAATGAGACGTTCTTTTTTCGGGATCGGACCCCTTTCGAGACATTCAGGACGACGATTCTGCCAAGCCTGATAGCCGCGCGTGCGCAGGAGCGCCGGCTGCGCTTTTGGTGTGCGGCCTGCTCGACCGGCCAGGAAGCCTATTCGCTTGCGATGCTGCTGGAAAACGAGTCCGCGTCGCTGCGCGGCTGGAGCCTCGACATCCTCGCCACCGATCTCTCGACGCGCGCCGTTGAGACGGCGCGCAACGGACGCTATAGCCAATTCGAAGTGCAGCGCGGGCTTTCTACGGGCCTTCTGTTGCGGCATTTCCATCGCGACGGCGCAAGCTGGCGCGTGAACGAACATCTGCGCGCGCGCATCGACTTCCGCGCGTTCAATCTGCTGTCGGATTATGCGGCGCTCGGCGCCTTCGACGTCATCTTCTGCCGCAATGTGCTGATGTATTTCGAGCCGGAAACGAAGCGCGCCGTGCTCGCGCGTCTTGCCGACGCGTTGAGCGACGGCGGTTATCTCGTCCTCGGCGCCACGGAGACGGCGGCGGAGGCCGGCGCCTTTTTCTCGCAGACGACGGCGAATGGCGTTTGGCAGACGCGCCGGGCGCAGCCGCAGTTGCGCCTGGCTTGAAGACGATCGCGATCGCCCCCGTCGTCATTGCGAGGAGCGCAGCGACGAAGCAATCCAGAGCCGAGGCGGGGCTCTGGATTGCTTCGCTTCGCTCGCAATGACGGGCGGTAAACGAAAAGGCCACGTCCGTCTGGACATGGCCTTTTTCAATATCCGCTTCGATAATCGTCAGGCGGTGATGCGTTCGTCGGCTTCGCTCGGCTCGCGCAGCACATAGCCGCGGCCCCAGACGGTCTCGATGTAATTGCGGCCGTCGCTGGCGTTGGCGAGCTTCTTACGCAGCTTGCAGATGAAGACGTCGATGATCTTGAGCTCCGGCTCGTCCATCCCGCCATAGAGATGATTGAGGAACATCTCTTTCGTCAGCGTCGTGCCTTTGCGCAGCGAAAGCAGCTCCAGCATCTGATATTCCTTGCCGGTCAGATGCACGCGGGCGCCGCCCACTTCGACCGTCTTCTGGTCGAGATTGACGATGAGATCGCCCGTGGTGATGACCGACTGGGCATGCCCTTTGGAGCGGCGGACGATGGCGTGGATGCGGGCGACCAGCTCGTCCTTGTGGAAGGGCTTGGTCAGATAGTCGTCGGCGCCGAAACCGAGGCCCTTCACCTTGTCTTCGATGCCGGCGAGGCCCGAGAGAATGAGGATCGGCGTCTTCACCTTCGCGACGCGCAGATGGCGCAGAACCTCGTAACCCGACATGTCGGGGAGGTTCAAATCGAGTAGGATGATGTCGTAATCATAGAGCTTGCCGAGGTCGATGCCTTCCTCGCCGAGATCCGTCGTATAGACGTTGAAGTTCTCGGACTTGAGCATGAGCTCGATGCTTTGAGCCGTCGCGCTGTCATCTTCGATCAATAAAACGCGCATGTTGGTTCCCCACCGAGCTCCATCGAATTTGATCGCCGTCCGCCCATGGGCGCACGTCGGTCACGGACCAGCCCCCTGGTCCTGCGACTCTTCCCGTCTAGGTTCTGACGGTAAGCGGAATTGGTTAATAAACCTTCACTTGCGCCCGCAATGCGGCCCGAAGTCTTAATTCGGGCTCTGAACGGGGAACGCGCCACGCAACTGGAGAGAAGGCTTCGAGACAAAGCGAATCACTCGCTTCTCCCAATCTATACGCCGGCGTGAGTCGGGCGCGCAAAGGTAAAAGTTTGCGTTGGATGGGATTTGCGCGGCGCCCGAGCGGCGACGAAACGTCGCGCCCGGCTCCAGCTTCGACGGCGCCTCGTGTCTTTGCCCAGGCGCGCCGGGGGAAGAGCGGCGTTGTTGGGGAGAGGCTCGCTTTTTTGCGCCGCGGCGACGTCAGGGCGACGCCAGCGCCGTCATTGCGAGCGAAGCGAAGCAATCCAGGGCCGCGGCGGCTGCCCTGGATTGCTTCGTCGGCTTCGCCTCCTCGCAATGACGAAGGGGCGGCTAATTGCTACGAGGTCCGCTTGATTCAGCCGGTGTCATTCCCGACGCTCGCTTCAGCGAGCGATCTGGAATCCAGAGCCAAACCAGCGCTTTTGTGGCTCTGGATTCCCGGTCGGGCTTTCAGCCCGCCGGGAATGACAAGTCCCCATGCGCGTATAAGTGTGTCGCCGCCTCAATCGTTATCCGTGTTCCATTGCGGCATGAGGATGATGCAGTTGGGGTTGAAGCCCGCCTTCTGCAGGACGTCGATCTTGCCCGCCACTTTATTGGCCTGAAGATCGATCACGGTCACCGAACCGTCGTTCATGTCGGGCAGGTTGAGCAGGCTGTTCTGGACGAAGGCGTAGCGGCGGTCCGGCGAGAAAACGAAATGATGCGCGCCCGCCGCCGCCGGGATCGAGGCGAGGAGCTTCGGCTGCGTGGGCTCGGCAATGTCGAAGATGTTGAGCGCGCCGGGCTTGGCGGTCGTCACATAGAGCCGGTCGCCCGCCTCGTTGAACTCCATTTCGAGCGGCACGCCCTGGCCGATCGCCGAAAAGTCGTAGGCCTTGGCGAGGTCGAAAGACTTGTCGGCCTCTCGCCAGACGGCGCTCCACAGCGTCCCGCCGAGCATATTGGTGACAAAGGCCGTCTGCGGCGCCCCCTTAGGCGCGAAGGCGGTCTCGACCGGCGCCTCGGCGGCGGGCGAGGGTTTTTGCGAGACTTTCTGAGTGGCGAGAAGCTTCCCGCTCGACGCCTGCACGAGCGTGATTGTTTCGCCCGGTTTCGAGAAATCCACCGGATCGACCGTGCTCGTCACGACGAGCAGGTCGAGGCTCTCGTTCAGCGTCAGCCCATGCGGGTGCTCGATGAAGGGGCGCGGCGGCTCGCCAGCGGCGGGCTTCGGCGCGCCGATGACGGCGAGCGTCCGGTTGGTTTGCGCGTCGCCCATGATGACATTGCTGGAGCCCATGCAGCTCAAGAACCAGCGCTTGCGATCGGCGGTGAAGACCATGTCCTCGCCGACCTTGCAGTCGGGCACGGGAAACATTTCCGGGTCAGCCGGAAATTTATTGATGTCGTAAACCGCAATCGCCGAGCGCCCGAGCGAGGTCGCATAGACCTTGCTGCGGTCCTTGTTGAAATAGATATGATGGGCGACGAAGTCGGACGGCAGCGGCGCGTCCTTGACGATCTTGTTGAAATTCGGCGAGGCGGGGTCGATGTCGATGATCGCGACCCCTTCGCGACGGGGCGAGACGCCGGGTTTCGTCTCATAATTGAGCGCAGCCAGGATCTCCGATTGCGCGGGCGCGGCGGCGAAGGCGGTCAGCGCGCAGAAAAAGGCGACTGTTCTTTTCATTTTTCTCTCTCTCCCTTTGATATTGGACCGGTGATATTAGACCGGTCGTCTAGTCTAGGCTGACGAAGGTGGGTGGCTGCCTCCTTGTGAAACTAGGTCAGGCCGCGCAATAGCCGAGGAGCGTTTCCTCGATGAAGGCGTGGAGCGGCGCGGCGGATTGCTCGATCTTCATGCGCAGCATGGCCCCCTGCCAGCCGTCGATCAGCAGATCGGCCATGGCGCTGGCCGATCGGTCCTTGCGCGCGAGCCCTTCCGTCTGCGCCCGCGCCAGCCCCTCGGCGAGAAGGTCGCGATAGCGATCGACGCCCTTCTTCAGAGCCTCGCGCGACGCGGGGCTCGCATCGGCGATTTCGCCCATGAGATTGCCGAGCAGGCAGCCGCCCTTGAAGCCATTCGCCTCGAGCTCGCCGGCGAGCTCCCGGAAATAGCCGGCAAGCGCGTCGAGCCCGCTCTTCCCCGGCTCGCGCAGGCGCTCGGTGAGGCGGCGCAGGAAGGGCGCGAGATAATGTCCGATCGCTTCGGCGCCGAACGCTTCCTTGCTCTCGAAATAATAATAGAAGGAGCCCTTCGGCACTTGCGCGGCCTTGAGGATGTCGGCGAGGCCGGCGCCGCGATAGCCGTTCATCAGCATCAGCGCGACGCCGTGGTCGAGCAGGCGCTTGCGGGTTTCGTCGGTATTCTTGCGATCTGACATGGGGTGATTATTAGACCAGTCGTCTATAAAGTCAAATAATACTGGACCGCGCGCCTTCAGGCGCGCAGAAAAAGGCGAGCCTGAAGGCTCGCGGTCCGGGCGAGGCCTCTGGATTTGTCCGAAAACGGACGGCGGCGTCATTGACTTGCGCTGAGCCTTTCTCCTATATGCCACGCGCGGCGCCGCTCCGAGAGGGGCGGCGTCTAATCTGTTTTGCCGTCCCGCGATCGGCGGTCCCATGCGCTTTTCGAGCGCGGCGGGAAGGAAAAGCGGGCAGGGCGCATTGGAAGGCGGGCCAAGGCCGGAGGGGCCGCGGTTCGCGACGGAGACATTCGGTGAAAAGAACCTATCAACCCAGCAAAATCGTGCGCAAGCGCCGTCACGGCTTCCGCGCCCGCATGGCCACCGTCGGCGGCCGCGCCGTCATCGCTGCCCGCCGCGCCCGCGGCCGCAAGCGCCTCTCGGCCTGATAGGGCTTTTCGCGATCGACGGAACAGGCGGACGGCTGAAATGACGACCGACGCCCCCGTCGAATCGCAAAAGCCCGAGAAAAAGCGGGCGCGTCTGCGCCGGCGCCAGGATTTTGTGCGTGCGTCGAAGACCGGCGCGCGCTTTTCGGCGCGCTTGTTCACGCTTCAAATGGCGGGGCAGGGTGGGCCGGAAGAGACGGTCTCGCCAGCGGAGGCGCGTTTCGGCTTCACTGTCACCAAGAAGGTGGCGGGAGCCGTCGGGCGCAATCGAATCCGCCGCCGTCTCAAGGAGGCTCTCCGGATAAGCGGAGACCTTGGCGCGCGGCCCGGCCGCGATTACGTGTTCGTCGCCCGGCGAGGGGCGCTAGACGCGCCATTCGTCGAAATCGTCAGTGAGATGGCCAAAGGCTTCGCGCGGCTCGATGAGCGCAGCGCCGCGAAGGCCCGGCCTAAACAGAAAGACAGGCCTGCCGCGTCATGACGGAAAACACCAAAAACATGCTCATGGCCGCGGCGCTCTCGATGATCTTCATCGGCCTGTGGGACTATTTCTACGCCTTTCCAGAGATGGAGCGGCAGCGTCAGGCGCAGGTCGAACAGCAGCGCATGGCCAAAATTCCGAAGCTCGGCGCGCCCGACAAGAGCGCCGCCGCGCCGGTCAAGATCGCCCGCACCCGCGAAGAGGCGCTCGCCGAGAGCCCGCGCATCGCCGTCGACACGCGCACGATCTCCGGCTCGATCGCCCTCAAGGGCGGCCGCGTCGACGACGTGTCTCTCAAGAATTATCGTCAGACCGTCGATCCGACGAGCCCGATCATCACGCTGCTCTCGCCGGAAAACGCCCCGGGTGCCTATTACGCCGAGCTCGGCTATCTGACCGGCGAAACCGAAAACGCGCCGGCGCTGCCGACGACCGAGACGCTCTGGACGGCGGATTCGGACAAGCTCACCTCCGGCAAGCCGGTGACGCTCTCCTGGGACAATGGCCAGGGCCTCGTCTTCAAGCGCGTCATTTCGGTCGACGACGAATATCTGTTCACGATCAAGGACAGCGTCGAGAACAAATCCGCCAAGCCGGCGCCGCTCTACACCTTCTCGCGCGTGATCCGCGTCGGCCGCCCGCCGTCCGCCGGCTACGCCGCTTTGCATGAAGGCTATGTCGGCGTCATTGGCGAACAGGCGGAGGAGCTCACCTACGACAAGATCGAGAAAGAGCCCAATTACACCAAGACCTTCAAGGGCGTTGGCGGCTGGGTCGGCTTCACCGACAAATATTGGGGCGCGGTCGTCGCCCCTGCCCAGGACATCGCCTTCGAGGCTCGCTATATGGCCATGGGCGGCGCCACCAAGACCTATCAGGCCGATACGGTCAGCGAGCCCAAGACGATCGAGCCCGGCGCCAGCGCCGAGACGACGACCTATGTCTTCGCCGGCGCCAAGGAAATCGATACGCTCGACGCCTATAAGGCCAATCCGGGCCTGAAGCGCTTCGATCTGCTGATCGACTGGGGCTGGTTCTATTTCATCACGCGGCCGATGTTCCGCCTGATCGACTTCCTCTACAAGCTCTTCGGCAATTTCGGCGTCGCGATCCTGGCGGTGACGGTTATCGTCAAGCTCGCCTTCCTGCCGCTCGCCAACAAGAGCTATCAGTCGATCGCCAAGATGAAGGAAATTCAGCCCAAGATCAAAGAGCTGAAAGAGAAGTTCGGCGACGACAAGCAAGCCTTCAACATGGCGCAGATGGAGCTTTACAAGCGCGAGAAGGTCAATCCGGCGAGCGGTTGCCTGCCCGTGCTGCTGCAGATCCCGGTGTTCTTCTCGCTCTATAAGGTGCTCGTCGTGACGATCGAGATGCGTCACGCGCCCTTCTTCGGCTGGATCAAGGACCTTTCGGCGCCGGACCCGACCAATATCTTCAATCTCTTCGGCCTGCTGCCCTTCGATCCGACCCATGTCGCCTTCTTCGGGCCCTATTTGGCGCTCGGCGTCTGGCCGCTGGTCATGGGCGTGACCATGTGGCTGCAGATGAAGATGAACCCGGAGCCGACCGACGAAATCCAGAAGACCATGTTCGCCTGGATGCCGGTGATGTTCACCTTCACCATGGGCGGCTTCGCCTCGGGCCTGGTCATCTATTGGTCGTGGAACAATCTGCTCTCGATCACTCAACAGGGCGTGATCATGAAGCGCGCCGGCGTGAAGTTCGAGCTGTGGGACAATCTGCGCAAGACCTTCGGGCTGGCTTAAGCGGCGTCCGGGTGGACCGCGCGCCTTCAGGCGCGCATCGAAGCGAGCCTGAAGGCTCGCGGTCCACTGGGAGCCCGTCATGGCCGGGCTTGTCCCGGCCATCCACGCCAGTCAGATGACAGCGAACGCTGGGCGACCGCCATGACTGATTTCCTCGAAGACGGCCGCCTTCTCTTCGCCGGCCCTTGCGATTTCATCTTCGCCAGCGCCAAGGCGGGCGACCTGCCTCCGCTTGGCCCCCCCGAGATCGCCTTCGCCGGCCGCTCCAATGTCGGTAAATCCTCGCTCCTCAATGCGCTGACGAATCGCAAGACGCTTGCCCGCGTCTCGCATACGCCCGGCCGCACGCAGCAGCTCAATTTCTTTGCGCTCGGCGGGGAGCCCGGCGCCGAGCGGCTGCGCCTCGTCGACATGCCGGGCTACGGCTATGCAGCAGTCAGCAAGGAAAAAGTCGCGAGCTGGGGCGCGCTGATGCGCAATTATCTGCGAGGCCGCGCCTCGCTCGCGCGGGTCTTCGTGCTCGTCGACGGGCGGCGCGGAGTCAAGCCTGTGGACGCGGAGATGTTCGATCTCCTCGATCAATCGGCCGTCTCCTATCAGGTCGTTCTCACCAAGCACGACGAGCTGAAAATCTCGGAGCGCGGCGCCGTCGTCGCCGCGACTGCCGAAGCGCTATCGAAGCGCCCGGCCGCCTATCCGGAGATCATCTTCACCTCCTCGCAGACGGGGGAGGGGATTCCGGCGCTGCGCGGCGCCGTGGCTCAGCTTCTGGCTGAGCGGGGGGCTTGAATATGAAGGATCGAACGGGCTAGTTCGGCAGCGACCCCTCCCCAGCGTTGCGGGAGAGGAAGCAGATACGGGGCTTCATCCGGCATTCTCGATCGCCGGGGAGGGATGGGTCCAGCGCCAATGATCCAGGAAGTTCTCCCATGACCGTCTCGACCACTGAAAGCGCGCTCGAACAGGCCCGCATCCTCATGCAGGCGCTGCCGCATATGCTGCGCTACGACGAGGCCATCGTCGTCGTGAAATACGGCGGCCACGCCATGGGCGACGACGAGGTCGCGCGTAATTTCTCGCGCGACATGGTGCTGCTCGAGCAGTCCGGCGTGAATCCGGTCGTCGTGCATGGCGGCGGGCCGCAAATCGGCTCCATGCTCAAGCGGCTCGGCGTCGAATCGCGATTCGCCGACGGCCTGCGCATCACCGACGGCGAGACCATGGGCATTGTCGAGATGGTGCTCGCGGGCTCCATCAACAAGCAGATCGTCGGCTACATCAATTCGGAAGGCGGCCGCGCCATCGGCCTGACCGGCAAGGACGGCCGCATGCTGACGGCCAAGAAGCTCGAACGCTCGGACGGCGTCGATCTCGGCTATGTCGGCGAGCCCGACAAGGTCGACACGACCGTTCTCGACCAGGTGCTCGGCCGCGAGCTGATCCCCGTGCTGGCGCCGGTCGCGCAGGGGCCGGGCGGCGCGAGCTTCAACGTCAACGCCGATACCTTTGCGGGAGCCATCGCCGGCGCGCTCGGCGCCAAGCGCCTGCTGTTCCTGACCGACGTTCCCGGCGTGCTGGATAAGAACAAGGAGCTCATCCGAGAGCTGAAGGTCGCCGATATTCCGGGCCTCATCGCCGAGGGCACCATCACCGGGGGCATGATCCCGAAGGTCGAGACCTGCATGTATGCGATCGAGCGCGGCGTCGAGGGCGTGGTTATTCTCGATGGCAAGCTGCCGCATGCGGTGTTGATTGAATTGCTGACCGACCACGGCGCCGGCACGCTGATCACGCGGTGAGGAAACGTGGAACGCAGGACGCTTTGCAAGAGGATTCCCGTCATGCCCGGCCTTGTGCCGGGCATCCACGCCGGACGGCGATGAGCGAGGGCCAACGCATTTGCCGCGTGGATGGCCGGGACAAGCCCGGCCATGACGGTTGTCGTGGCTGAAGGACGATGAGCAACCCTCTAGGCGCTGGCCTGAACGATCGCTTCTCCCACATCGACACTTGGGTGTTCGATCTCGACAACACCCTCTATCCGCAGACGGCCGACCTCTGGCCCAAGATCGACGCGCGCATCACCCTGTTCATGATGCGCCTGTTCGGCCTCGACGCCATTTCGCTGCGCGCCCTACAGAAACATTACTATCTGCGCTACGGGACGACGCTGCGCGGCTTGATGATCGAGCACGAAGTCGAGGCCGAAGCCTATCTCGAATTCGTCCACGACATCGACCGCTCGTCGCTCGAGCATAATCATTCGCTGGCCGAAGCGATCGCGGCTTTGCCGGGCCGCAAGCTGATTCTCACGAACGGCTCGCGCCATCATGCGACCGCGACCGCCAAACAGCTCGGGATCGATCATCTCTTCGAAGATATTTTCGACATTATCGCCGCGGATTTCATCGCCAAGCCGGAGGAGGCCGCCTATGAACGCTTCTTCGAGCGGCTGAAGGTCGACCCCGCACGCTCTGTGCTCTTTGAAGACATTCCGCGCAATCTCCTCGTGCCGCACAGGCGCGGGATGACGACGGTGCTCGTTCTGCCGGCCGCAGGAGAGGCGGTCGAGCGCGAGGCATGGGAGGTCGCGCGCGGCGACGAGCCTCATGTCGATTTCGTCACCGACGACCTCGTGGGTTTTCTCGAAACGCTCGGTCGCTGACACTTAACCGTCATTCAGGCGACATTGCTCTGTCTTGGCCATTACTTAGGCCTCCACCCGCCGGCTGCGTCGATCGTACGGGCCGATGGATGGAGAGCCCGCAATGAAAAAATTCTTTTCCGCCGCCTTGCTTGCGGCTCTATGCGCCGCGCAGGCGCCCGCGCTTGCCGAAGAGCGCGACGAGCATGAAGATTCTGCCCGCAAGACGATCGCCGTCTTCGGCGACTGGCCGTACAACAAGCTGCTGATCGACAATGCGAAGCTGCTGATCGACTCGGTCAATAAGGACGGAGACGTCAGCCTCGTCATGCATCTCGGCGACATTCATTCAGGCAGCATGCCCTGCACCAGCGCCGGCATCCTGCCGCCGGTTCCGACGTCCGACCCGGGCTATAATCAGAAGATTTTCTCGTTCTTCCAGCAGTTCAAATCGCCGGTTGTCTATACGCCGGGCGACAATGAGTGGACCGACTGCCATCGCACCAAGGAGGCCACGAGTGCGCCGCTCAATGAAATCGCCTCGATTCGCACCCTGTTTTTCGCGCGTCCCGGCCACACGCTCGGGCTCACCGACAAGACCGTCTACACCCAGGCTGAGAAATTCGACACGAACTTCCCCAAGGACGCACAATATGTCGAGAACGTGCTGTGGTCGGACGCGCGGGTGATGTTCGTCACCCTGAACATGCCGGGTTCGAACAACGACAAGAACGCCTGGACGAATGGTTTCGAAGGCCCCGCGCATCAGCAGGAAATCGCCGACCGCACGGCCGCGGCGATTCGCTGGCTCAATACAGCCTTCCAATTCGCCATGCGCTATCGGATGAAGGGCGTCGTGATCGGCATTCAGGCTGATATGTGGGATCGCTTCGCGGCGGCGCCCGGCGGCGACGGCCTCGACGGCTACACGGGTTTTGTGAATGAGCTGGCGCGTCTCAGCGTCGCCTTCGGCAAGCCGGTGCTGCTGCTCAACGGCGACTCGCATATCTTCACGGTCGACAAGCCGCTCGCCGATCCGTCGAGCGCCACGGGCCAGATTCACAAGACCATTCCCGTGCCGAATCTGACCCGCATCACCGTGCAGGGCTCGACGGTCGCGCCGGCCGAGTGGCTGAAGCTGACCATCGATCCGCGCTCGGCCAATCTCTTCAGATGGCAGAATGTGCCCTTCTGCAAAGACCCGCTGACGAGCTGCCAGTAATACGAGATCCGCTTGATTGGTTCGGTGTTGATCGCGACGCTCGTAAAACGAGCGAGCGGAATTACCGCCGTCATTGCGAGGAGGCGGAGCCGACGAAGCAATCCAGAGCCGCATCGCTGCCCTGGATTGCTTCGCTTCGCTCGCAATGACGGCTCTGAGCAAAACCAGCGCTCTTGTGGCTCTCTCCAATCCAGCGGATCCCGGATTATTTAGGCAAGC
Organism: Methylocystis iwaonis; assembly: GCF_027925385.1. NCBI lineage: Bacteria > Pseudomonadati > Pseudomonadota > Alphaproteobacteria > Hyphomicrobiales > Methylocystaceae > Methylocystis > Methylocystis iwaonis. The sequence continues at coordinate 3,065,864 of NZ_AP027142.1, read as the reverse complement.
TGCATAATCGCCAGATCCGTCCCGTGCGGCCGCGCCCCCGCGGCGGTGAGCATAGCGTGAACCTGCCCGCGATGGTGGGTCTGGTGATTGAAGATATGGACCACGATGAGATGCTTGGGCTTCGCGATCGTGCTTTGAAGCAGGCCCGAATACCAGGTGAACTCTCCTTCGAGCGCCGACGCGTCGAGGCGATTCGCCCAGTCGATCAGCCGTAAGTCGGTTTGCACGCGGTCGGCCTTCATGACCTCCCATTCGGCGCGAAACGCGCTCGAGTCGTCCAGGCTGCACTCCGGCGGCTCGCCCCCGGCGATGCGGCTGAGCCACATATAGTCCGCCCACAGCAAATGATTGAGCGTCGCATGGATCGATTTGAAGAACGCGCCCCGGTCCTTGCGCCGCTCTTCGTCAGATAAGCCGTCAGCGGCGGCATAGAGGTTTTGGTTCTGCCATTGATTGTAGCGCGCCATGGTTCGCGCAAAGGATGGGTCGATCATCGGCTTGCCTTTTGTGATTCAAAATCGCGTTTTCGCCGCCGCCTCTTTCCAAGGCCCGCCGCCGCCGCGGGTCAAGAGCAAGGCGCGGCTGTGCGGCTGGCGCTCAGAGTTGACTCCCCCCGCCATGCGCCTACAAACCGGCCCAGCTTTCTCCACCCATGGGACCTTCATGCCGCACACCGGATTAGAAACCCTCATCACCGCCGCCTTCGAGGATCGCGCCAATATCAACGCCGAGACCCAGGGCGATATTCGCCGCGCCGTCGACAGCGCGCTGCGCCTGCTCGACGCCGGCAAGCTGCGCGTCGCGGAGAAGATCGAGGGCAAGGAGGGGCCGGAGTCCTGGCAGGTCAATCAATGGCTCAAGAAGGCCGTGCTGCTCTCCTTCCGTCTCAACGACATGGCGGTGATCGCGGGCGGGCCCGGCGGCGCCACCTGGTGGGACAAAGTCCCTTCGAAGTTCGTCGGCTGGGGCGCGGGCGAGCATAGCGCGGCCGGTTTCCGCTCCGTGCCGGGCGCGATCGTGCGCCATTCGGCCTATGTGGCGCCGGGGGCGATCCTCATGCCGTCTTTCGTGAATCTTGGCGCCTATGTCGACGCCGGCACCATGGTCGACACCTGGGTGACGGTCGGCTCCTGCGCGCAGATCGGCAAGAATGTGCATCTTTCGGGCGGCGTCGGCATCGGCGGCGTGCTGGAGCCGCTGCAGGCCAATCCGACGATCATCGAGGACGATTGCTTCATCGGCGCGCGCTCGGAGGTCGTGGAGGGCGTCGTCGTCGGGAAGGGCTCGGTTCTGTCGATGGGCGTCTTCATCGGCGCTTCGACCAAGATCATCGATCGCGCCACGGGCAAGGTCTACACGGGTTATGTGCCGCCTTATTCGGTCGTCGTCTCGGGAAGCCTGCCCGGCAAGCCGCTCCCCAATGGCGAGCCCGGCCCGTCGCTTTATTGCGCGGTCATCGTCAAGACCGTCGACGCGCAGACCCGCTCCAAGACCGGCATCAATGAGCTGTTGAGGGACTGATGGCCATCGACGCCGAGCGCATCCGCTTCCTCTACCGCACCGAGCAGGGGCGCATCGACTGCGCGACCTGGCTCAAGGGCGCGGGCGCGCTGGCGGCGGTGATTGCGCCTTTCTTCCTCATCTGGCTGGCGCTCTCGCCCTATACCGAGCATGATCTCGCCAAGGACCCCTTCTTCGTGCCGATGACGGCCGTGGCTTACAGCTTTGTCCTCGTCTACGCCTTTGCGATCCTGCTCGTCGCGGTCTGCTATGTGAATCTCTCCGCCAAGCGCTTCCGCGACCTCGGCCAGCCTGCGCCGGTCGCGCTCGCGGGGCTTGCGCCGCTCGTCGCGCTGATCGACGGCGCGACCCGCTGGCTGCAGCCACGTGTGGCCGAGGTGATGCCGATCTATTGGGTCTGGGGTGTGGACGCCGTGCTGGTCGGGGTGATCGCCTGGTCCGTGTATGAGCTGGGGTTCAGGGAAGCGCGTTCGCCTGAGCTTTCTTGACAACCGGCAGGGAGAGGCCGACCTTTTTGTCCATGCCGAAACCTGTGCAAATCGACGCCGAATGGGACGACGAGGCGCGCGTCTGGATCGCGACAAGCGACGACGCGCCGGGCCTCGTGGTGGAGGCGGAAACCTGGCAGGCCATGATCGACGACGTGCGGGCGGTATTGCCGGCGCTGCTCGGGCTGAACGAGGGCTTTGCTGGCGGCCTTACGCTGACATTTCGGGCCGAGACGCGCCTCGCACTCGCCGGCGGCTGATGGCGCGCCGAACGACGCTGTCATTCCCGACGCTCGCGCAGCGAGTGATCGGGAATCCAGAGCAAAAATAGCGCTTTTGTGGCTCTGGATTCCCGGCTAGCCGGGAAGGACGTCGTTCGAGCAGAAATGCTATCTTGCCGCGTTCGACCAAGTCCCGCCGCTCCGCGCGCGAGGCCCTGAAACATCCGCCGAAAGCTTTCTGATATGTCCCTCTCTCGCGCCGTTTCCCTCTCCCGCGATCTCATCCGCTGCCCGTCGGTCACGCCCGCCGACGCCGGCGCGCTCGATGTGGTGGAGCGCGAATTGAAAGCCGCTGGTTTCGAGACACATCGGCTGATTTTCACCGAGCCCGGCACGCCGGATGTCGATAATCTCTTCGCCAAAATAGGCGCAGGCGCCCCGCATCTCGTCTTCGCCGGCCACACCGACGTCGTCCCCGCCGGCGACGTCGCGCGCTGGAGCTCGGCCCCTTTCGCCGGAGAGATCGTCGACGGCCGGCTCGTCGGCCGCGGCGCGAGCGACATGAAAGGGGCGATCGGCGCCTTCATGGCGGCGGCGCTCTCCTATGTCGCCCGCCATGGCGCCCCCAAGGGGACGATCTCCTTCCTCATTACCGGCGACGAGGAAGGCCCGTCGATCAACGGCACGGTGAAAATGCTCGACTGGGCGCGGGCGCGGGGCGAGAAATTCGACCACGCCATCGTCGGCGAGCCGACCAATGTTTCTGCGCTCGGCGATACGATCAAGATCGGCCGACGCGGCTCGCTCAACGGCAAGATTCGGGTGATCGGCAAACAAGGCCATGTCGCCTATCCGCATCGCGCGGATAATCCCGTGCCAGCCATTGCGCGCATTGTCTCGGCGCTCTCGTCTTACGAATTCGATCGCGGCACGGCGCATTTCGACCCGACCAATCTCGAAGTCTCGTCGATCGACGTGGGCAATCCGGCGGTCAATGTCATTCCCGGGGAGGCCCGGGCGCAATTCAACGTGCGCTTCAACGACGCCTGGACGCTCGAGACGCTGCGCGCGCGCATCGCCGCCGTGGTCGAGGAGGCGGCCGGCGCGGCGCGCGTGGAGCTAGAGTTCTTGCCG